>NZ_JADCLF010000008.1:0-178404 GCF_014982345.1 Enterobacter cloacae complex sp. P1B
TTTGTGCGCCGGAAAATGCCGGATGGCGGCACCGCCTGACCGTGCCTACAATTGTTAAAACGATTTTAACAATGGTGCCGCTTTGACACGTCCCTTTGATTACCAAAAAGATTTTGCCAACATTAATTTCCGTGACCATGCAGAGTTGTATCAGGTGGGGCGGGGAGAGCAGGGTGTGCTCATGGTGGAACCTTACAAAAGCGAGATCCTTCCGCACTGGCGATACAAAGATGCTGAAGTTGCAGCGCGATCGGCAAAAGAAATTTACGCCCTGTTTGAAGAATATCGTCAGCAAAACGACTTTGTGGGTATGGATATGGCGCGTAAATTCATTCAGATGGGCTATACGCGCGCCAGGCGATACGCCAATCATAAAGGCGGTAAAAAGTACGATGAGAAGCGCCAGGTCAAACCGCTGGATTGCGATCCCGTAAAAGCCGAAGCCGCCGCGGTCTTCAAAAAGTGGTGGGATAAAATTCGTGCAGATGAAGATTATTTGCAGCGAAAAAAGGCGCATCAGCAGAAGTGGGGATAATTGCTACGCCCGCTAATAATTCGATACCTGATCGAGTTCACAAAACGTAATGAAACATATTGGAAACATTTTATTTACCTAACGATTCGTTTTAAATCCGGTTTTACTGTTTGTGGGCAATGGCCCGCAATGTGAGACAGGGGATTTTAAAATGACAGAAACCGTAGCCAGTGCAGATACGGATAACACCAATTTGGCAGGTAAGGATACCCGTCGTCGGGTTTGGGCAATCGTTGGGGCCTCCTCGGGGAACCTCGTAGAGTGGTTTGACTTTTACGTCTATTCATTCTGTTCACTCTACTTTGCGCATATCTTTTTCCCGTCCGGGAATACCACCACTCAGCTTCTGCAAACCGCAGGCGTTTTTGCCGCCGGGTTCCTGATGCGCCCTATCGGTGGATGGCTGTTCGGCAGGATCGCAGACAGAAAAGGGCGCAAGACCTCCATGCTCATCTCCGTATGCATGATGTGCGTCGGCTCGCTGGTGATTGCCTGCCTGCCCGGATATGACACTATCGGAACATGGGCACCCGCGTTGCTGCTGCTGGCACGTCTGTTCCAGGGGCTGTCGGTCGGTGGGGAATACGGCACCAGTGCGACATACATGAGCGAAGTGGCGGTTGAAGGCCGAAAAGGTTTCTATGCATCATTCCAGTATGTGACCCTCATTGGCGGACAGCTGCTGGCGTTACTGGTTGTGGTGATCCTGCAACAAATCCTTAGCGATGAAGATTTGCACGCCTGGGGCTGGCGCATCCCGTTTGCTATGGGCGCTGCCCTGGCGGTTGTCGCCCTGTGGCTACGCCGTCAGCTTGATGAAACCTCTCAACAGGAGGTCAGGGCGCTGAAAGAGGCGGGCTCGATGAAGGGGCTCTGGCGAAACCGCAAAGCATTTTTGATGGTGTTAGGTTTTACCGCCGCGGGCTCGCTAAGTTTCTATACCTTTACCACCTACATGCAAAAATATCTGGTTAACACCACGGGCATGCATGCAAACGTTGCGAGCGTCGTCATGACGGTGGCGTTACTCGTCTTTATGCTTATCCAGCCGATTGTCGGCGCGCTGTCGGACAAAATAGGTCGCCGCACCTCCATGCTGATCTTTGGCGGCATGCTCACCCTGGGTACCGTTCCGCTTTTGACTGCGCTACAGCAGACAACGTCGCCGTATGCCGCTTTCGCGCTGATCATGGTGGCACTCATTATTATCAGTTTTTACACGGCAATCAGCGGCATTTTGAAAGCGGAAATGTTTCCCGCACAGGTGAGGGCGCTGGGTGTTGGCCTCTCTTATGCGGTCGCGAATGCCCTGTTTGGCGGTTCGGCAGAGTATGTCGCGCTATCGCTTAAGTCGTGGGGCAGTGAAACGACCTTCTTCTGGTATGTCACCGTAATGGGAGCGCTGGCGTTTATTGTCTCGCTGATGCTGCATCGCAAAGGAAAAGGTATCCGCCTTTAATAATGAGCCATCTGCCAGACGGCGTAGCCGGTCGTTGCGCCGGCGACATCCCAGGCGAAATCTTTCCAGCTCCAGCCGCTCCCTGAGGGGCGGCTATCCCATAGTTCTTTTGATGCCCCAAGGCCCACTGAGAACATCAACCCTATCGCCGCGCTACGGTCCCGGCTGTATCCCTGATGCTGCGCGTACTCATTACCGGCTGCAGACAGCATAGCGGAAGCGAGGAAGTGTTGTGCTTTGTCCTGACCGGACCAGCTATCATTGGCCATATGACTGCAGCCAGTCAGAAAGAAAGCGCTCAGTAACAGAGGAATACGCATCAACGGGCTCCATAAAAAAGCCCTGCGGGTAACAGGGCCTGGACATTACAGAATTCGGCTGATAAGTCGGTCAATACGGATACGACGCAAGCGGCGAATCAGCTTGCGAACTTTCACAGGATAATCGGCAATGCTCTGCAGCTCGCGGTAATGATTAACCACCGTGGTGTGCGTGCGAATCAACTCCAGTTCACGCTCACGCTGTGCGGCTAACTCATGCTGCGGGTCATGGATCAGGATCGCGTTTTCCAGATCCAGTCTCCACGCGCGCGGGTTCAGGTTGTTACCGGTCAGCAGCATCCACTCATCGTCGACCCACATACCTTTCAGATGGTAACTGTTGTCTTCATCTTTCCACAGACGCACAACCAGCTGGTCAGTGTTTACGTAATACTGTAAACGGCTCAGGAAGCGGCGCAGGTTAATTTCATAAAGATAAGGCAGCGCACCGATGATTTTGAACGGCTGATCTTCAGGTATGAAGAAGTCGTTCGCCGTTTTATCCCCAACGATAATTTCCACTTTTTTACCATCGCGCAGCAGCTGAATGATATTACGCACCAGCACGGCAGGAAGGTTAAAGTACGGCGTACAGATGGTGAGCTTTTGCTCCGCGCACGGCATCAGATGGAAAATCGTTTTATTCAGCAGGCTTGATTTGCCAAGCCCAACCAGCGGGGTAACGGATAACTCTTCGTTGTTAGCGTCGCCCTGAAAATGGTAAACAGCATCGCGCAGCTCCTGGCGGAAGGCGCGAACATCGTTTTTGATTTCCGGGCTCTTAGGGCGCTCGGGATCGTCAAGGCGATTAACGCCACGGCCATGTACCAGGTTTTTATCAACCCAGTTAAACATGATATCGGCCATCTGAGGATTACGGATCAGATGGTAGCGGTCATAGCGATATTTATCGAGCTGATGAAGGTAGACATCATTGAGGCTTGCGCCGCTGTAAAGCACGCTGTCATCGATGATGAACCCTTTAAAATGAAGGACGCCGAGCGCTTCTCGGGTATTCACCGGGACGCCATAAACAGGTACATCGACGCCAGGATTTTCCTGCGCCGTGCGGCAATACCAGTCTGCATTGGTGTTTGAAGCGGCCGCGCCAATACGGCCACGCTGGGCGCGATGCCAGTCAACCAGCACGCGAACATCCAGTTCCGGACGCTGACGCTTGGCTTCATAGAGCGCGTTCAGGATCGCGCGCCCGCCTTCATCTTGTTCAAGATACAGGGCCACAATGCAAATGCGTCGCGTGGCACTGGCAATCTTTTCCAGAAGCGTCTCCCGAAAATGAGCGGGAGCGTAAAAGAACTCTACATCATCAACTGACTGAGAAATCTTCGGTAGTTGAGCAAGGTGTTGTTGATGTTTATTACGCTTAAATTTTGACAACATCACAGTGCGTTTCTTCTCTGTTCATTGAAGGGTTGTCTGTACCATGCAAACAACATAAGCGGACAATGATACCACCAGTCCCGTCCAAAGTGGGTAACATTTCCAGTAGCTTACTCGGGTTTGTCTGCCGGTGTCAGGCCGAGGGATAAGGCGACAATACCTTCGTCCAGCTGAATATCAACGTCAAATCCGAGTTTTCGCGCCAGGGTCACCATACCGCGATTGTTCGGCATAGTAATGCCATTCAGGCGTAACAATCCGTGATCTCGCGTATAACTGATGAGTTTTTCCAGCAGTCGTCTGCCCAGACCCAGGCCTTTAAGATCGGAGCGCACCAGCACAGCAAATTCCGCGTCAATGTTATCCGGATCGGAAATTGCGCGCGTCACGCCGAGGATCTCATCGCCCCGATCGGAACGTCGAACGGCGACAAACGCCATCTCTCGATCGTAGTCGATCTGGGTCATATTGGCTAAATCATCGTGGGTAAATTCGTTGATTTCGCTAAAGTAGCGATAATAGAGATCTTCTTTCGTAACCTGAGAAATAAAGGCACGCAGCTGCGGTTCATCTTCCGGCAGAATAGGGCGGAACAGGGCGCGTTCCCCATTCTTCATCTCGACCCACTCCTCCAGCTGCAGAGGATACGGACGGATCGCCAGGCGGCTCTCTCTGTCCCCTTCAAATGGCGCGATATCCAGCGTTACGTCCAGCGCCGTAAATTCAGTGCCGGAGGCGAGCAGCGGATGGATATCCAGCCGCTGGATCTCCGCACAATCTACGACCAGGTTAGACACCTGCACCAGGAACTGACTTAACCCGGCAATATCGAGCGGACGCAGGGCGCTGCGGCCCCGGATCTTTTTGCTTTTAATCGCCTGAATGATCAGATAGCGCGCCAGATTCATGTTCAGCGGCGGTAGCGCCACCGCGGCCTGTTCCTCTGGACGCCACTCAACGCCGCCTTCCCCCAACATAATGAGCGGGCCGAAGACAGGATCGTGTTCAACCACCACCCGCAGTTCCTGGGCACCCGCGCGGTGAGCCATGCTTTGCACCAGCAGTCCGTGGATCCGAGCCTGCGGCCAGGCCATTTTGACGCGATCGAAAATGGCATCGGCTGCCTGCTGCACCTCCGTTGCCGTACGCAGGTACAACATGACCCCCTGAACGTCCGACTTATGCGGGATATCGGGGGAACGAAGCTTAAGGGCGACCGGGTAGCCAATCTGTTCGGCTATATGTACGGCCTCAGCGCTGTCGCTGGCGATCCAGGTTGGCAGAGTTTGCATCCCGTAGCTGCCCAGTATGGGCTGCACTTCATGCGTATCAAGCGAGGTCGCGCCTTCTTCAATGGCCTGCTGTAACAGCCGATGAACGTCGACGGTGTTCGCCGTCAGGTTTCCGGGCAAAGCCGGTGTCTCACGCAGCTGTTTCTGGTTGCGGCGATATTCCACCATATGCATAAATGCCGTGATGGTGCCTTCCGGCGTGCGGTAGGTTGGCAGTCCGGCTTCACTGAACAAGCGTCGCGCCTCCTGAGAGGAAAACTCACCGCACCAGTTGGTCAGCAGGGTGACATATTTGCCGCGCGGATGATTTCGTACCGCCTCAATCAGCGCCCGCGCGCTTTCACTGCCCGGCGCGGCCGCGCTGGGGGAGTGGATAATCATCAGCGCATCGAAATCCTGGCTGTCCAGCAAAATGGAGATTGCCCTGATATAGCGATCGCTGCTGGCGTCATCGCGCAAATCAAGCGGATTGCCGGGCGTCACGCTTGCCGGAAGCACCTCTCTGAGGCGTTGCAGCGTCTCTTCACCCAGCGTGGCCAGCTTGCCGTTACGCAGCCAAAGCTCATCCAGCGCCAGCGCGGCAGGGGCCGCGCCATTGCTGACAATCATTAACTTCTCGCCGCGCAGCGGACGCATGTGGCTCAACGTCTCAACGGCGGAAAAAAGCTCGTGTGTATCCTGCACCCGCAGCAACCCCGCGCGCTGAATGGCAGCATCCCAGGCCGGATCCATACCGGAATGAGACTGCAGCAGACGCTGCGCTGCAGGGCTGCGACCGCTTTTGATAACGAGGATCGGTTTATTGCGCGATGCGCTACGCGAAGCGGAAACAAAACGACGGGCGTCGCTCAGGTGCTCAAGATAAAGGAGAATTGCGCTGGTTTTGCTGTCTCGCGCCAGGAAATCCAGCAGTTCGTCAACGTCAATATCCAGGCTGTCGCCCAGAGCAATGAAGTAGGAGAATCCCATTTCACGCTGCTGCGCCCAGTCAAGGATGGTGTTTGAGACCGCAGCCGACTGCGAGATAAACGCCAGCTTGCCTTTACGGATCGGCACCGGGGAGAAGCTGGCGTTCAGCCCCTGCCAGGGCGCGAGCAGACCCAGGCTGTTCGGCCCGAGAATGCGCATCTGATAGCGGCTGGCGCAGGCCAGCAGTTCGGGCTGCTGTTCAGGCGGAGACGAGAGAATAATGCAGGTTTTACACCCTTTCTTGCCGAGTGACTCCAGCAGTTCCGGATTGCGTTTGGCGTTTGTACACAGAACGGCGAGATCCGGTACGAAAGGCAGGCTCTCCACGTCCGGCCAGGCAAGTACGCCCTGAACGGCCTTATAAGACGGCGTGACGGGCATAACGGGACCGTTAAATCCTCCGGCTAGCAGGTTGCGCATCATCAGATAGCCTGCACGATCCGGTTTCATTGATGCGCCGATGACGGCAATGGATTTAGGACGGAGTAGCGCTTCTAACCCTCTCTGGCTCATGCAGGCCTCCTGTGAATGCAAGCGACCTGATGATTTTAAACGCTTTCTGTCTCCGTTGCTGTGATGCTGCCCTTATGAACGGTTTTTCCCGCCAGATAGCGCTCCCGGAAGCATGAGAAATGGTTGCCCAGAGCGCCAGCTGCAGCGGTATCTCCTGCTAAATCCAGTAGCGCAATGGCGACTTCGGCAGTGCAGTATTGCCCGTCAGCATGCGCTTGGCGCAGGCGGTAGGCCGAGACGCGGGAAAGATCGACAGAAATAACCGGCAGAGCGTCGAGGTAAGGGCTTTTGCGAAACATTTTCCGCGCTTCGGTCCAGGTACCGTCCAGCATAATAAACAGCGGTGGTTTGCCTGATGGCGGCGCGGTAAGGACCTGACGCTGTTCTCCCGCATAAGATGCCGGGAAAACCACCATCGGCTGGTAGTCCGGGCTTGCCACCAGGTCGAGCAGAGCCTGAGGTGGCTCAGTGCGCGACCACTGAAACGCAGCGGTATCCGGCAGAATATCGGCAATAAGACGCCCCGTATTACTGGGCTTCATCGGCTCGGTATCGAACATGACCAGACAAAAGCGGCTCTCCGCAGTACTTGGGGCCAGCGTCTCGCACAGACACACCTTCAGCGGCAGCAGGCAGCGCTGACAGCGACGTATGCGATTGCCACGAGCAAGAAAGGGGCGAGTCGCGCGCGCAAGGCGTTCGGCGCGTAATTTAAGGACAGCGTTATCAGTCATGGGCGAAATGGAGGAAAAACCCTATTTTCGCAGAGGCGGGAACGGGGCACAAGGTGTGCCCCGGGAATGTTACAGCGATTCGTTTAACCAGCTATCAAAAGGTGCTTTTGGAACCGCACCGTTGAGCATATCGATCACTTCACCATTTTTGAAAATCATGATGGTCGGGATACTGCGAATACGAAAACGTGCGCTTAACTCGCGTTCGGCCTCGGTATTAACCTTAACGAACCGCATTTTTCCGCTGCGCTCTTCGGCCACATCTTCGAAGATTGGCGCGAAGCTGCGGCACGGACCGCACCATGGCGCCCAGAAATCGACCACCACCGGGAGATCGTCCTTGAGGAGTTTGTCCAGCGTAGCACCCGTCGCGTTAATGACATCGCCATCAAACAATTCATGGCCACAACGTCCGCATTTCGCACCGTCATCCATCCGATCGTCCGGAATGCGGTTTAAAGCCTGACAGTTGGCACATACGGTATTCATAACTAACCTCTGATAGAGCCGTGGGACAGCGGCAGAACGCCGATAATGTTTCTGATATGTTACATATTATCAGTGAGCCTGTATGAAACGACAATGCGTTTTATTCAATGGGAACAATAGTCACAGGCTTTTGTACGAAATTATGGCTATGCGCTGGCACATCGGGTAATCTGCGCGCTTCGCGCAGCGCTGGTGGAGAAAAGCATGAACGACGAAATGAAAAACAAAAGCGGCAAGGTCAAAGTGATGTATGTCCGCAGTGATGATGACTCTGATAAACGCACCCAAAATCCGCGTACCGGAAAAGGTGGCGGGCGTCCAGCGTCCTCTCGTGCAGACGGTGGCCGTCGCCCCGCCCGCGATGACAGAAATAACCGCGGTGATGACCGCAAACGTGATGACCGCAAGCGTGACGATCGCAAGCGCGATGACCGTCCGCGTGATGACTTCTCACGTGATAACGCCTCTCCGTGGCGCACCGTTTCTCGCGCCCCAGGCGATGAGACGCCGGAAAAAGCCGATCACGGCGGTATCAGCGGTAAAAGCTTTATCGACCCGGAAGTGCTGCGTCGTCAGCGCGCGGAAGAGACCCGTGTATATGGCGAGAACGCCTGCCAGGCGCTGTTCCAGAGCCGTCCTGAGTGTATCGTCCGCGCCTGGTTTATCCAGAGCGTGACCCCGCGCTTTAAAGAAGCGCTGCGCTGGATGGCGGCGAACCGCAAAGCCTACCACGTGGTTGATGATGCTGAACTGACAAAAGCGTCCGGTACCGAGCACCACGGCGGCGTCTGCTTCCTGATTAAAAAACGTAACGGCACGACAGTTCAGCAGTGGGTCAGCCAGGCAGATGCCGATGACTGCGTGCTGGCGCTGGAAGACGTGGGCAACCCGCACAACCTGGGCGCAATGATGCGCAGCTGCGCGCATTTTGGCGTGAAGGGCGTGCTGCTGCAGGATGCCGCGCTGCTGGAATCCGGCGCCGCGATCCGTACTGCGGAAGGCGGAGCCGAGCACGTACAGCCGATCACCGGCGACAGCGTTCTGGATGCCCTCGAGCAGTTCCGTAAAGCGGGCTATTCCATCGTGACCACATCCAGCCATGCCGGTACGCCGCTGTTTAAAGCGACGCTGCCGCGCAAGATGGTGCTGGTGTTGGGTCAGGAACGCGATGGTCTGTCTGATGCGGCGCTCTCCAGCTCGGATCTGAGCGTCTCCATCGACGGGACGGGCAATGTGGAAAGTCTGAACGTATCCGTTGCGACCGGCGTGCTGCTGGCCGAGTGGTGGCGTCAGAATAAGGCATAAGCCTCTTATGTGCCGGGCCTGACCCGGCACATTCAAACCCTACTCGCTCTCTGCCGGTAACACAGGCATCCAGTCAATTGGCGTTTCGCCACGTTTTTCCAGCCATTCATTTGCCAGAACAAAATGATTACTGCCAAAGAAACCGCGATGGGCAGAAAGCGGTGACGGGTGCGGTGCCTTCAACACGTGATGACGCTGACGATCGATAATTGCCCCTTTCTTCTGCGCGTGAGAACCCCAGAGTAAAAACACGACCCCTTCACGATGCTCGTTGATAAGGCTGATAACTTTATCGGTAAAGGTTTCCCACCCAAGGCTGGCGTGCGAGTGCGCCTGGCCCGCCCGTACGGTGAGCACCGTGTTCAATAACAGCACGCCCTGGCGCGCCCAGCTTTCCAGATAACCGTGGTTGGGGCGGGTAAACCCGGGCACGGTTCCCTCAAGCTCTTTATACATGTTGAGCAGAGAAGGGGGGATCGCCACGCCTGGGCGTACGGAAAATGCCAGCCCGTGCGCCTGCCCAGGGCCGTGATAGGGATCCTGGCCCAGAATGACGACTTTCACATCGCTCAACTCGGTATAGCGAAACGCGTTGAATACATCTTTTTGCGGCGGATAAATCGTTTGCCCGGACTGACGCTCAGCGGCAACGGTACTGAGCGTATTGATAAAATAAGGCTGCTGCTTTTCTTCTGCCAGCACGTCATGCCAGGTTAAAGGTGTCGTCATGTCGCTCTCCTGCGAATCTCAATCTGTCACTAGCTTACCTGTTTAACGCTTATGAGCAAAATTACGCGCTGAAATGCGTGCTAAGTCGTTAAATTTATTTTGAAATGATGCAGGTTAAGTTGAGTTGATGGGGGTATGAAATTGATCTAAAGCAATAAATTCAAACCACACTCTTTATGTGGTTGGTGTTTTTGTTGATTTAAATCAATAAATCGCCGTGGTGTGAATGATATATATACACACAAGAAACAATGGTTTTACCAATTGGCCGCGTAAGGCCAGCATCAGTTAATGTAGCCTAAGGGAGGCAACACATGATTACAGGTATCCAGATTACCAAAGCGGCAAATGACGATCTGCTCAACTCTTTCTGGCTGCTGGACAGCGAGAAAAATGAAGCGCGCTGTGTGGTTGCGAAAGCGGGTTTTGCTGAAGATGAAATCGTACCGGTGAATAAACTGGGCGAAATCGAATACCGTGAAATCCCAATGGAAGTGCAGCCGGAAGTGCGCGTTGAAGGGGGTCAGCACCTGAACGTTAACGTGCTGCGCCGCGAAACGCTGATGGATGCCGTTGAGCACCCGGAAAAATACCCACAGTTGACTATCCGCGTGTCTGGTTATGCGGTTCGCTTTAACTCACTGACTCCAGAACAGCAGCGCGACGTTATCGCCCGTACGTTTACTGAAAGCCTGTAAGGCTTCAGCCACGGGGGGGAACAAAAAAGCCGGGGATTACCCCGGCTTTTTCTTACTCTTCAGTCTTCGTTTCCTGCGCGGCAGCGCTTGGCTTACGACGCTTACCAATGTTTTTGGTATCGCGGTGGCGCTGCTTCACGCGCGGCTTCTCTTTTTCTTTCTCTTTTCTCTCAGCACGTTTCGCGAGCGCTTTCTTGGACGGTTTACCCGTCATTTTTTCACTCGGCGCACGTGTGGTTGGGCGCAAGCCATCAATAACGCGCGCTTTCAGCGGCTCGTCAACATAGCGGCCAATTTTCTGCAGCAGCAGGTAGTCATGCGCTTCAACCAGTGAAATTGCAATCCCTTTGCGGCCCGCGCGACCGGTACGGCCAATGCGGTGCAGGTAGGTATCTCCGCTGCGCGGCATATCGAAGTTAATGACGTGGCTCACGTCAGGGATGTCGATCCCGCGGGCGGCAACGTCTGTTGCGACCAGCACGTTAACGCGGCCATCGGTCAGGCGCTTAATGCCTTCGGTACGCTTGATCTGCGCCATCTCACCTTCAAGATAGCAGTTGTTGATCCCGGCGTTGCGCAGCATTTCAGCCAGCTCGTGCACGCGCTCGCGCTTACGCACAAACACGATAGTGCGGGTGGCGTCTTCCTGCGTCAGCAGGTGCTTGAGCAGCTCAACCTTATGCTCAAGGTTGTCCGCACGGTAATACCACTGGTGGATCTTTTTACGCTCTCGCGTGGATGGCGTCGCAGAGACTTCCACCGGATCTTCCAGCAGACGCTCTGCGAAGTCTTTAATCGCATCCCCTTCAAGGGTGGCAGAGAACAGCATCGTCTGGTTACGCCAGCGCGTTTCACCTGCAATATGCTCGATATCCTGCGCAAAGCCCATGTCCAGCATGCGGTCCGCTTCGTCGAGGATCAGCGTTTCTACCGCGCGGCAGTCGAAGTTCTCTTCTTTAATATACTGCAGCAGGCGGCCCGTCGTCGCGACGACGATGTCCTGGTTTTCGCTGAACACTTCGGCGTGGTTCATATACGCAACGCCGCCGGTGATGGTGGCGATATCCAGATGCGTATTCGCCGCGAGTTCACGCGCGTGATCGGCAACCTGCATGGCCAGCTCGCGCGTAGGCGTCAGGATCAAAATACGCGGCGGGCCAGATTTTTTACGTGGAAAGTCGAGCAGGTGCTGCAACACAGGCAGCAAATAGGCTGCTGTCTTCCCCGTGCCGGTTGGCGCAGAACCGAGCACATCGCGGCCCTCAAGCGCAGGCGGAATGGCCGCTGCCTGAATGGCGGTCGGGCGTGTAAAGCCTTTGCTCTCAAGAGCATTGAGCAGGCTTTCATCGAGTTCAAGTTCGGAAAAAGTCGTTACAGTCATGTTCTACCTCTGTGTGGGGCGCTGATTATAGACGTTACGGCTGTAATCTTCATCTGTTTGTATGGATATCGCTTTGCGGCCACTTCGCTTTCCCCTATGCTACTCCAGTTTCACTTAGAAGGTTGCCCTGACATGTCTCAACTCAAAGCGCAGCTGCGCCGCGATGGTTTTACGTTTAAACAATTTTTTGTCGCTCACGATCGCTGTGCCATGAAAGTCGGTACAGACGGCATTTTACTGGGAGCATGGGCACCTGTCGCAGGTGTTAAGCGTATTCTTGATATCGGTACCGGCAGCGGGCTGGTGGCCTTGATGCTGGCGCAGCGTACTGAAGAACATGTCACTATTGATGCCATTGAGCTGGATGCGCAGGCCGCAGGGCAGGCGGGTGAAAACGCGGCCGAGTCCCCCTGGGCTGACCGGATAACCGTTAAGTGCGCGGACGTGCTGGCCTGGGCGCCAGAGCAGACGGCGCGTTACGATCTTATCGTCAGCAACCCCCCTTACTACGAGCCCGGCGTGGAGTGCGGTACACCGGAGCGTGAACAGGCGCGCTATACCGGTTCACTCGATCACAAAGCGCTGCTCGTCAACGCGGCTGAACTTATCTCAGAAGAGGGCTTTTTCTGCGTGGTGCTGCCAGAAAGTACGGGCAACACGTTTATCGCTACCGCGCAGGAGATCGGCTGGACGTTACGTTTGCGAACTGACATCTCTGATACGGAAGGCCGATTGCCGCACCGCGTGCTGCTGGCGCTTTCGCCAAAAGAGGGTGAGTGCTTTAATGACCGTATGGTGATCCGTGGGCCAGACCAGCGTTATTCCGAAGATTACACGGCTCTGACCCAAGCGTTTTATTTGTTTATGTAAACCTGCGGGGCGAGTATCGACGGGCCGGACTCAGCAAGCCGATCCGGGTAGTCGAGTATGTAGTGCAAACCGCGGCTCTCTTTACGCATCATCGCGCAGCGAACAATCAGCTCGGCAACCTGCACCAGATTGCGCAGCTCCAGCAGATTATTGGAGACGCGGAAATGGGCATAATATTCATCAATTTCCTGCTGCAGCATCGTAATGCGGCGCAACGCGCGTTCCAGACGTTTCGTGGTGCGCACAATCCCAACGTAATCCCACATAAACAACCGTAGCTCGTGCCAGTTGTGCTGGATCACTACCAGCTCGTCCGGGTTCTCCACGCGGCTTTCATCCCAGGCCGGTAAACGCTCTGTTTCACGGGCGTAAGGCATGCGCTTCGTGATGTCCTCCGCCGCTGACCAGCCGTACACCAGACATTCAAGCAGCGAGTTAGACGCCATACGGTTCGCGCCGTGTAGCCCGGTATAGCTGACCTCACCAATAGCATACAGACCGTCTACATCAGTGCGTCCGTGATCGTCAACCATCACGCCGCCGCAGGTATAGTGGGCGGCTGGCACAATGGGCACCGGATCGCGTGTTAAATCAATGCCAAGATTGAGCAGCTTTTCGTAAATCATCGGGAAATGCTGGCGAATGAATTCTGCCGGCTTATGGCTGATATCGAGATACATGCAGTCCACGCCAAGGCGCTTCATTTCGTGGTCGATGGCGCGGGCAACAATATCACGCGGCGCCAGTTCACCGCGGGCGTCAAAGTCCGGCATAAAGCGGGTACCGTCAGGGCGTTTCAGATAAGCCCCTTCGCCGCGCAGGGCTTCCGTCAGTAGGAAATTTCGCGCCTGAGGGTGGAACAGGGCGGTGGGGTGAAACTGATTAAATTCGAGATTCGCCACGCGGCAGCCGGCGCGCCAGGCCATGGCGATACCGTCCCCGGAAGCGATATCCGGATTCGTGGTGTACTGATACACCTTAGAGGCGCCACCTGTAGCCAACACCACAGCCTTCGCCTGACAGGTTTCCACCTTCTCTTTATTACGGTTCCAGACCCACGCTCCCACCACGCGACGCGTGCCAGGCAGGCCTATCTTGTCGGAAATGATCAGATCAACCGCGTTGCTCCGCTCAAGGACCCGGATGTTAGGATGGTTCAGCGCTTTGCTGACCAGCGTGGTTTCCACTTCTTTTCCGGTAGCATCCGCGGCGTGCAGGATGCGGCGGTGGCTATGACCGCCTTCACGCGTTAAGTGGTAGCTCTCTTCACCGTTGGGCTGAACCTGAGTATCGAATAAAACACCCTGATCGATAAGCCACTGAACGCAATGGCGGGCATTGCTGGCGACAAACTCTGCCGCGTGCGCATCCACGATCCCGGCCCCGGCAATCAGCGTATCTTCCACATGTGACGCAATGCTGTCGGTCTCGTCAAATACCGCGGCAATGCCGCCCTGAGCATAAAATGTGGAGCCTTCACTTATCGGGCCTTTGCTCAGAACGATAACGTTCTGATGTTCAGCCAGACGCAGCGCCAGAGAGAGACCGGCAGCGCCGCTGCCGATGATCAGTACATCACAATGAAGTTCAGGTGTTGTGTTCATGATTGTTGTTTAATTTACTAAACAGTGTTGGGGCAGAATAGCACCTGAATGCGAGATATCGCACGTTTTTTTTAATGGAAGTTGCAATGACTAAACGCAGAGGCAGGGGTAAACGAAGGGTAAATAAATGAAATTATTTTGCGAAGCAGATCGTTAGCGTCAGATTTTGTGGTGAAATAAAGCCTGTGTTGCGTTACTCTTCTGGCGGGAAAAAGATGTTTCTTGTCAGAAAGTGGTGCGTATCGTGAACAGACTTATAATGAGAGAAAATGAACGGTCTGCGGCGCGATGAACAAAAACAAAGGCGTTACGGAACTTATTGAAGATCAGACACTCTAACCTGGTGCTTGCTCAAAGTGCGGTAGTTATAGAGTGGCGTTTCGATAACGCGTGGAATTTAGGTTTGGGGAGACATTACCTCGGATGAGCGAGCAGTTAACGGACCAGGTCCTGGTTGAACGGGTCCAGAAGGGAGATCAGAAAGCCTTTAACCTACTGGTGGTGCGCTACCAGCATAAGGTGGCGAGTCTGGTTTCCCGCTATGTACCGTCAGGTGATGTACCTGATGTGGTGCAAGAGTCTTTTATTAAGGCCTATCGCGCGCTGGAATCTTTCCGGGGAGATAGTGCTTTTTATACCTGGCTGTACCGTATTGCTGTCAATACGGCAAAGAATTACCTGGTTGCTCAGGGTCGTCGTCCGCCGTCCAGTGATGTAGACGCTATCGACGCCGAAAACTTCGAAAGTGGCGGTGCGCTGAAAGAAATTTCGAACCCTGAGAACTTAATGTTGTCAGAAGAACTGAGACAAATTGTTTTTCGCACGATCGAGTCACTCCCGGAAGATTTACGCATGGCAATTACGTTACGGGAGCTTGATGGTCTGAGCTATGAAGAGATAGCCGCTATCATGGATTGTCCGGTCGGCACGGTTCGTTCACGAATTTTCCGTGCGCGAGAAGCTATTGATAATAAAGTTCAACCGCTTATCAGGCGTTGACGATAGCGGGATACTGGAAAAGGTATTAGGCATGCAGAAAGAAAAACTTTCCGCTTTAATGGATGGTGAGACGCTGGATAGTGAGCTGCTCAACGAGCTGTCTCATTCTCCCGAAATGCAAGAGACCTGGGAGAGTTACCATCTCATCCGTGACACGCTGCGCGGTGATACCGGAGAGGTTCTCCATTTCGATATCTCAGCCCGCGTGATGGCGGCCATCGAGAATGAGCCTGTTCATCAGACCACTCCGCTGATTCCTGAAGCGCAACCCGCACCGCACCAGTGGCAGAAAATGCCGTTCTGGCAAAAAGTGCGTCCGTGGGCCAGCCAGCTCACCCAAATGGGGGTGGCTGCATGCGTATCTCTTGCAGTTATCGTTGGCGTCCAGCACTATAATACTCAGTCTGAAACTAATCAGCAGCCAGAAGCGCCAGTGTTTAACACACTGCCGATGATGGGCAAAGCCAGCCCGGTAAGTCTGGGCGTACCGGCTGATGCCTCCGCCAGCGGCGGTCAGCAACAGCAGGTTCAGGAGCAGCGCCGTCGCATTAATGCGATGTTGCAGGATTATGAGTTGCAGCGTCGTCTGCACTCTGAACAGCTTCAGTTTGAGCAGGCCCAAACTCAGCAAGCTGCTGTGCAGGTGCCCGGAAACCAAACTTTAGGAACGCAATCGCAGTAATGAAGCAACTTTGGTTCGCCATGTCTCTGATGGCGGGTAGCCTGTTCTTCTCTGCTAACGCCTCGGCTGATGTTTCATCCGGGGCGTTGTTGCAGCAAATGAATCTGGCCAGCCAGTCACTCAATTACGAGTTGGCATTTATCAGCATTAACAAGCAGGGCGTCGAGTCGTTACGCTATCGCCATGCCCGTCTTGATAACCAGCCGCTCGCCCAGCTTTTACAGATGGATGGCCCGCGTCGGGAAGTTGTCCAGCGTGGCAACGAAATCAGCTATTTCGAGCCCGGTCTGGAGCCTTTCACGCTGAATGGCGACTATATCGTTGATTCTCTACCGTCGCTTATCTATACCGACTTCAAACGACTTGCCCCTTACTATGATTTTATTTCGGTAGGGCGTACCCGTATTGCAGACAGGCTGTGTGAAGTGATCCGCGTGGTTGCGCGCGATGGTACGCGCTACAGCTATATCGTCTGGATTGATGCGGAAACCAAGCTGCCGATGCGCGTGGACCTGCTCGACCGCGACGGCGAGACGCTTGAACAGTTCCGCGTCATCTCCTTTAGCGTGAACAATCAGGTTGGTAACAGCATGCAGAATCTGGCGAAGGCCAGCCTGCCGCCGCTGCTTTCTGTTCCTGCAGGGGACTCCGCTAATTTCAACTGGGTTCCTTCCTGGATACCGCAAGGCTTTAGCGAAGTGTCCAGCAGCCGTCGTCAGTTGCCCACCATTGATACGCCGGTTGAATCACGCCTCTATTCCGATGGCTTGTTCAGCTTCTCGGTGAATATCAACCGCGCAACGGCAAACAGCGCTGAACAAATGCTTCGTACCGGGCGTCGTACGGTCAGCACCACGGTTCGCGATAACGCAGAAATCACGATTGTGGGGGAATTACCTCCGCAGACGGCGAAGCGCATTTCAGACAGCATTAAATTCAGGGCCGCACAATGATTAAAGAGTGGGCGACCGTCGTCTCGTGGCAGAATGGTATTGCGCTGGTCAGCTGTGATGTTAAAGCCTCATGCAATAGCTGCGCATCCCGAGCCGGTTGTGGCAGTCGCGTGCTGAATAAGTTAGGGCCACAGACATCGCATACAATCTCCGTGGCGAGCGAACAGCCGCTGGTGGCGGGTCAGAAGGTGGAACTGGGCATTACGGAAGGCAGTCTGCTGAGTTCCGCGATGCTGGTCTATCTCTCCCCGCTGGTGGGGCTGTTTGTCATGGGCGGCCTTTTTCAGATGCTGTTTGGTACCGACGTGGCCGCCATGTGCGGCGCAGCTTTGGGTGGCGTAGGGGGATTCTGGCTTGCCAAAGGCATCTCACCGAAGCTCGCCGCGCGCGATGAGTGGCAGCCCGTTATTCTGAGCGTTGCGCTGGCGCCTGACCAACTTCGCGTCGAGACGCTCTCTTCTGAGGCCCGGTGATCCACCGGGCTTTATCATTATTTACATCTCAAAAAAGAAAACGCCATTTCTTCGCGCTATGCTTGGCTCTAAGTGCATTTCCAGGTTGCGGGTATGTAGTGTAGAATGCTGCGTTTTCGCACTGAAAAACGTCAGGCTAAGAACAGCGGCCTCCAGGAATTCGTAAGGCATAATTATTTAACTATATGAAGAACATACGTAACTTTTCGATCATTGCTCACATTGACCACGGTAAGTCGACGCTGTCTGACCGTATTATCCAGATTTGCGGTGGCCTGTCTGATCGTGAAATGGCAGCCCAGGTACTGGACTCCATGGACCTGGAACGCGAACGCGGTATCACCATCAAAGCGCAGAGCGTGACGCTCGACTATAAAGCTTCTGATGGCGAAACCTATCAACTGAACTTTATCGACACCCCAGGCCACGTTGACTTCTCCTATGAAGTATCACGCTCGCTGGCGGCCTGTGAAGGTGCGCTGCTGGTGGTCGATGCCGGGCAGGGCGTTGAAGCCCAGACCCTGGCGAACTGCTACACCGCGATGGAAATGGATCTCGAGGTTGTGCCGGTTCTGAACAAAATCGACCTGCCAGCCGCCGATCCTGAGCGCGTGGCGGAAGAGATTGAAGACATTGTCGGCATTGACGCGACCGACGCCGTACGCTGCTCCGCGAAAACCGGTGTGGGTGTGACCGACGTGCTGGAACGCCTGGTACGTGATATTCCGGCCCCGGAAGGCGACCCGGATGGTCCATTGCAGGCGCTGATCATCGACTCCTGGTTCGATAACTACCTGGGCGTGGTCTCACTGGTGCGTATCAAAAACGGCACCATGCGTAAAGGCGACAAAATCAAGGTTATGAGTACCGGACAGGTCTACAACGCAGACCGTCTGGGTATCTTCACGCCAAAACAGGTTGACCGTACCGAGCTGAAATGCGGCGAGGTGGGCTGGCTGGTCTGCGCGATTAAAGACATCCTCGGCGCGCCAGTGGGCGATACCCTGACCGGCGCGCGTAACCCGGCAGACAAAGCGCTGCCTGGCTTCAAAAAGGTGAAACCGCAGGTTTACGCGGGTCTGTTCCCGGTCAGCTCTGACGACTATGAAAACTTCCGCGATGCGCTCGGCAAGCTGAGCCTGAACGATGCTTCCCTGTTCTACGAGCCAGAAAGCTCAACGGCGCTGGGCTTCGGCTTCCGCTGCGGCTTCCTCGGCCTGCTGCACATGGAGATCATTCAGGAACGTCTGGAGCGTGAATACGATCTGGATCTGATCACCACCGCACCAACGGTAGTCTACGAAGTAGAAACCACCTCGAAAGAAGTGATCTACGTCGACAGCCCGTCCAAGCTGCCGCCGCTGAACAACATTCACGAGCTGCGCGAGCCTATTGCAGAATGTCACATGCTGCTGCCGCAGGAGTTCCTGGGGAACGTTATTACGCTCTGTATTGAGAAGCGTGGCGTGCAGACCAACATGGTTTACCACGGTAACCAGGTGGCGCTGACCTATGAAATTCCTATGGCGGAAGTGGTACTCGACTTCTTCGACCGTCTGAAGTCTACCTCCCGTGGCTATGCGTCACTGGATTACAACTTCAAGCGTTTCCAGGCCTCCAACATGGTGCGCGTGGACGTGCTGATCAACGGCGAGCGTGTGGATGCGCTGGCGCTGATCACCCACAACGACAATGCGCCGTACCGTGGCCGCGAGCTGGTTGAGAAGATGAAAGATCTGATCCCGCGTCAGCAGTTTGACATTGCGATTCAGGCGGCCATCGGTAACCACATCATTGCCCGCTCAACCGTGAAGCAGCTGCGTAAAAACGTTCTGGCGAAGTGCTATGGCGGTGACGTTAGCCGTAAGAAAAAGCTGCTGCAGAAGCAGAAAGAAGGTAAGAAGCGTATGAAGCAGGTCGGTAACGTTGAGCTGCCGCAGGAAGCATTCCTTGCCATTCTTCATGTCGGTAAAGACGGCAAATAACCTTTAAGGAGTTGGCATGGCGAACATGTTTGCCCTGATCCTGGTCATCGCTACGCTGGTGACAGGCCTGCTGTGGTGCCTGGATAAGTTTATCTTCGCCCCAAAACGCCGTGAACGTCAGGCTGCCGCGCAGGCAGCGACTGGCGATGCGCTTGACGCGAAAACCCTGAAGAAAGTTGGCCCGAAACCGGGCTGGCTGGAAACGGGCGCGTCGGTGTTCCCGGTGCTGGCGATTGTGCTGGTGGTACGTTCGTTTATTTATGAGCCGTTCCAGATCCCATCGGGATCAATGATGCCAACGCTGCTGATCGGTGATTTTATTCTGGTTGAGAAGTTTGCCTACGGCATTAAAGATCCGATTTACCAGAAAACGCTGATCGAAACGGGGCATCCGAAACGTGGCGACATCGTGGTGTTTAAATATCCGGACGATCCGCGTCTGGATTACATTAAGCGCGCGGTGGGTCTGCCGGGTGATAAAGTGACCTACGATCCGGTTGCGAAGGAAGTCACCGTTCAGCCGGGCTGCAGCTCCGGTACCGCGTGTGAAAACGCGCTGCCAATCACCTACTCAAACGTTGAGCCAAGTGATTTCGTGCAGACTTTCGCCCGTCGTAACGGCGGTGAAGCGACCAGCGGGTTCTTCCAGGTGCCAAAAGGTGAAACCAAAGAGAACGGCATTCGTCTGGTTGAGCGCAAAGAGACGCTGGGCGATGTCACTCACCGCATTCTGACCGTGCCAATCGCGCAGGACCAGGTGGGGATGTATTACAAACAGCCGGGTCAGCAGCTGGCCAGCTGGATCGTACCGCCGGGACACTACTTCATGATGGGCGATAACCGCGATAACTCCGCGGACAGCCGTTACTGGGGCTTTGTGCCGGAAGCGAATCTGGTGGGTAAAGCAACCGCGATCTGGATGAGTTTTGAGAAGCAGGAAGGCGAGTGGCCGACCGGGGTGCGCCTGAATCGTATTGGCGGAATCCATTAATTCTCAGGAAAAGAACACGTAGCCGCGTTATTTCGCGGCTACGTGAATTATTTCCTCGATAAATCTCTTTGAACTAACGACATCCCCTGTCGTTGTGTATAGAATATTCCCCCGAAGTTTAAGGTTGGCCCTGCAAGGGTGCCACGGCACACGAAACCGCGTTGGTTTTCTCAGGTCGGTTTCGTGTGCTGCATTTTTGACGCATTCATTTATTGGTATCGCATGAACCCCATCGTAATTAATCGGCTTCAACGGAAGCTGGGCTACACTTTTCATCATCAGGAGTTGTTGCAACAGGCATTAACCCATCGCAGTGCCAGCAGCAAACATAATGAGCGTCTCGAGTTTCTGGGTGACTCTATTTTAAGTTTCGTGATTGCGAATGCGCTTTATCATCGTTTCCCGCGCGTGGACGAAGGTGATATGAGCCGCATGCGCGCCACGCTGGTGCGCGGCAACACCCTCGCTGAAATCGCGCGCGAATTTGAACTGGGCGAATGTCTGCGTCTTGGGCCGGGTGAACTGAAAAGCGGCGGCTTCCGTCGTGAATCTATTCTTGCCGATACGGTCGAAGCATTAATTGGTGGCGTGTTCCTGGACAGCGATATCCAGACCGTAGAAAAGCTGATCCTTAACTGGTATCAGACCCGTCTGGACGAAATTAGCCCGGGCGATAAACAAAAAGATCCGAAAACGCGCCTGCAGGAATATTTGCAGGGCCGTCATCTGCCGCTGCCATCCTATCTGGTGGTGCAGGTGCGTGGCGAAGCGCACGATCAGGAATTTACCATCCATTGCCAGGTCAGTGGCCTGAGTGAACCGGTGGTGGGCACAGGTTCGAGCCGCCGTAAGGCTGAACAGGCTGCCGCCGAACAGGCGTTAAAAATGCTGGAGCTGGAATGAGCGAAGAAAAAACCTATTGCGGATTTATTGCCATCGTCGGACGTCCGAACGTCGGCAAATCCACCCTGCTGAATAATCTGCTTGGGCAGAAGATTTCCATCACCTCGCGTAAGGCGCAGACCACGCGTCACCGCATCGTCGGCATCCATACTGAAGGCGCGTATCAGGCAATCTACGTCGATACCCCTGGCCTGCACATGGAAGAGAAGCGCGCCATTAACCGTCTGATGAACAAGGCGGCGAGCAGCTCCATCGGCGACGTAGAGCTGGTGATTTTCGTAGTGGAAGGCACCCGCTGGACGCCGGACGACGAAATGGTACTGAACAAGCTGCGTGACGGCAAAACGCCGGTGATCCTCGCGGTCAACAAAGTTGACAACGTGCAGGAAAAAGCTGACCTGCTGCCGCACCTGCAGTGGCTGGGCAGCCAGATGAACTTCCTCGATATCGTTCCGCTGTCTGCTGAGACCGGCCTGAACGTTGATACCATCGCGGGCATCGTACGTAAGCATCTACCGGAAGCGATTCACCACTTCCCGGAAGACTACATCACCGATCGCTCTCAGCGCTTTATGGCGTCTGAAATCATCCGTGAAAAGCTGATGCGTTTCCTGGGCGCCGAGCTGCCGTACTCTGTGACGGTGGAGATCGAGCGTTTCCAGAGCAACGAGCGCGGTGGCTACGACATTAACGGCCTGATCCTCGTCGAGCGCGAAGGGCAGAAGAAGATGGTGATCGGCAACAAAGGCGCCAAGATCAAAACCATCGGTATCGAAGCCCGTAAAGACATGCAGGAGATGTTCGAAGCGCCAGTTCATCTGGAACTGTGGGTGAAGGTGAAATCTGGCTGGGCCGATGATGAGCGTGCTCTGCGCAGCCTCGGTTACGGCGAAGATCAGTAACTCAAGACGACGAGTATAATGGAAGGTTGGCAGCGCGCCTTCGTTCTCCATAGTCGTCCCTGGAGCGAAACCAGCCTGATGCTGGACGTCTTCACGGAAGAGTCGGGCCGCGTGCGCCTTGTTGCGAAAGGCGCACGTTCCAAACGTTCTAATCTGAAGGGGGCCCTACAGCCTTTTACGCCGCTGCTGGTTCGCTTTGGCGGGCGAGGGGAAGTCAAAACCTTGCGCAGCGCTGAAGCCGTCTCTCTGGCGCTTCCCCTTTCTGGCATCACGCTCTACAGCGGTCTGTATGTCAACGAGCTCATCTCCCGCGTCCTTGAACATGAGACTCGCTTCTCGGAACTTTTCTTCGATTATCTGCACTGTATCCAGGCACTGGCGGGTGCGACCGGCACGCCCGAACCCGCCCTGCGTCGTTTCGAACTGGCGCTGCTGGGCCACCTCGGGTACGGCGTGGATTTTCTGCACTGCGCAGGCAGCGGTGATGAGGTGGAAGACACCATGACCTACCGCTACCGCGAAGAAAAAGGCTTTATTGCCAGCGTCGTCGTTGATAACAGTACTTTTACCGGACGCCAGCTCAGAGCACTTTATGAACGCGAGTTTCCGGACGCCGACACCCTGCGCGCAGCAAAACGCTTTACCCGGATTGCCCTCAAGCCGTATCTTGGCGGCAAGCCCTTAAAGAGCCGCGAATTATTCAGGCAGTTTATGCCCAAACGTTAGACCACAGCATCAGAAAGAAAACCGAGGATTGTCATGGCTGAATTACTGTTAGGCGTCAACATCGACCACATCGCCACCCTGCGCAACGCGCGCGGCACGGCGTATCCCGATCCGGTTCAGGCGGCGTTTATCGCTGAACAGGCTGGTGCCGACGGCATTACCGTTCACCTGCGTGAAGACCGCCGCCACATTACCGACCGCGACGTGCGCATTCTTCGTCAGACGCTGGACACCCGTATGAATCTGGAGATGGCGGTCACCGAAGAGATGCTGACCATTGCCTGCGAGACCAAACCGCACTTCTGCTGCCTGGTGCCGGAAAAACGCCAGGAAGTGACCACCGAAGGCGGGCTGGACGTGGCGGCGCAGCAGGACAAAATGCGCGATGCCTGCAAGCGCCTGGCGGATGCCGGTATCCTGGTTTCTCTGTTTATCGACGCCGATTTCGCGCAGATTAAAGCGGCAGCCGACGTGGGCGCGCCGTATATCGAAATTCACACCGGCTGCTATGCCGATGCTAAAAACGATGCCGAGCAGGCCAAAGAGCTGGAGCGTATCGCCAAAGCGGCCACCTACGCCGCGAGCCTGGGACTGAAGGTTAATGCCGGTCACGGCCTGACCTACCACAACGTGAAGGCCATTGCCGCCCTGCCGGAAATGCACGAGCTGAACATCGGCCACGCCATTATTGGCCGCGCGGTGATGAGCGGCCTGAAAGAGGCGGTTTCAGAGATGAAACGCCTGATGCTGGAAGCGCGTCAGTAATGGCCATTTTGGGCTTAGGCACCGATATCGTCGAAATAGCCCGCATTGAAGCGGTGATCGCCCGGAGCGGCGATCGCCTGGCAAGGCGCGTGCTGAGCGATAACGAATGGGCCATCTGGGAAGCGCACCAGCAGCCGGTGCGTTTTCTGGCAAAGCGCTTTGCGGTAAAAGAGGCGGCAGCCAAAGCCTTCGGGACCGGCATTCGTAACGGCCTGGCATTTAACCAGTTCGAAGTTTTTAATGATGAGCTGGGCAAACCGAGCCTGCGTCTGTGGGGTGAAGCGCAAAAGCTGGCGGAGAAGCTAGGGGTGAATCATATGCACGTGACGATCGCAGATGAACGTCACTATGCCAGCGCGACGGTGATTATCGAAAGCTAAATTTTGTCCGCGTGGTGCATCAGGACAAATTTATCCCACAGCTGCTCTTCGCTCTCGACGTGTGTCGGATCCTTCAGAATTGTGTTGGGGATCGGGCACACCTTCTGGCAGGTCGGCGTCTCATAGTGGCCGACGCATTCCGTACAGCGGTCGCTGTTAATCTCGTAAATGCTGTCGCCCATCGAAATCGCCTGGTTCGGGCATTCGGGTTCGCACATATCGCAATTGATGCATTTTTTGGTAATTAACAGCGCCATCAGGAAATTCTCAGAAACAACACAAACTGGGCGGGCATTATACGCGTCAAACCAGTTTCTTTACCAGTTCTTCGCTGTGACGAATGCGCTCGGGCGCGCGCTCCAGATCCTGCTGTACCAGCGCCATAAACAGCAGGTCCGTCAGCATCATTTGTGCGCTGGTGGACGAAATTGCCGCGCTGCGCGTGGCCTGCTCTTCGGCAATGGTATACAAACAGCGCGTTGCCCGCTGCTGCAGCGCATTAGGCGTAAAGCCGGTGATCGCCAGAATTTTGCCGCCGACGCGCAGGGCTTCGTCGGTCGCCATGTTGATCTCGCGGCGCTCGCCGGAGTAGGAGATGGCCAGCAGCAGATCGTCAGGATCCATCGCCTGCACGGTCGCCAGCAGGGCGTGCATATCCTGCTCGACGATTGCGTTAAAACCGATTTTAGTCAGCTTCCAGCCAAAATTACGGGCCACCAGACCGGACGCGCCAATACCGGTTAAAATAATTCGCCGCGCCGCCCGCAGCATCGCCACGCTTTCCAGTAATTTCTCTTCGGTATTCACGTCCAGCGTGGCGTGCATGGCCGCCACGTTCTCCTTGATCAGCTTTTCCCCAACCAGACGCATCGGGTCATCGCCGCGGATCTGGTTATGCACCGGCATGGACTGCGGATTCGGGTTACTCACCAGCGCTTCGCTGATTGCCAGCTTAAGAGCGGGAAAACCCTTAAACCCGATCTTCTGGGCAAATTTCACCACGCTTGACTGGCTCACTCCAGCTTCGCTTGCCAGCTGCTGTGAGCTGAGGTGGCGGGCGCGATCGGGCTGAGAAAGCAGAAAATCCGCCAGCTTTTTGTCGCTTTGAGCAAAGCCGGCGTAGCGCTGGCGAATGCGAATTAAACAGTTCATGAGTACTCCCGGCGGAAATGTGATTGTCTGCGCAAAAACGAATTCTGCTCGCCTGAATGAATTTTATATTCCATTATAGTGTGATTATTATGAATTAAAAATTCTTGAGGTACAAAAAATGAATCTTGGCTCACTTGTTTCTGAAACGCGTAACCCGCAAACCATGGATCTGGATGCGCTCTCCACCCTGGAGCTGGTTAACCGCTTTAATCAACAGGATACGCTGGTCGCGCAGGCAGTGAAAGAGACATTGCCAGAGGTGGCGAAAGCGGTCGATGCGGCGGCGGAAGCTCTTAAGGCCGGTGGTCGCATTATCTATATGGGGGCCGGTACCAGCGGGCGTCTCGGGGTGCTTGATGCCTCGGAATGTCCGCCCACCTTTGGCGTTCCGCACGGCCTGGTGGTTGGCCTGATTGCTGGTGGTCCCGGCGCGCTGCTGAAGGCCGTTGAAGGGGCGGAGGACAATAAACAGCTGGGTGAGGATGACCTGAAGGATCTGAACCTGACGGCGAACGATCTGGTGGTCGGCCTGGCGGCATCCGGGCGCACGCCGTACGTCATTGGCGGCCTGGAATACGCCAACCGGACCGGCTGCACGACGGTCGCCATCTCCTGCAACCCCGGCTCGCCGATTGCGCAGGTGGCCGCTATCGCCATCTCTCCGGTCGTTGGGCCGGAAGCGCTCACCGGCTCCACGCGCCTGAAATCCGGGACCGCGCAAAAGCTGGTGCTCAATATGATCTCCACCGGTGCGATGGTGAAGTTCGGCAAGGTCTACCAGAACCTGATGGTCGATATGCAGGCCACCAACGTCAAGCTGGTGGACAGAGCCTGCCGCATGGTGATGGAGGCGACAGGCGCGGGCCGTGAAGAGGCAGAAGCGGTGCTCAGGCAGACCGATCACGACGTTAAACCGGCCATTTTAATGATCTTAAGCGGGCTGGACGCGGCGGCCGCGCGAGCCAAACTCGACGCGCACAACGGCTTCTTACGGGCGGCTTTAGAAAACTAGCAGAGGCGTTTATGGACAAAACAGCAGCGCTCGCCAGCGATATCCTGCAGGGGATAGGCGGGGAACAAAATATTCAGCGTCTGGAAAACTGCATGACGCGCGTGCGCGTCGAGGTGCATAACGACGACCAGCTTGACGTGCCGGGCCTGAAGAAGCTGTCCGGCGTCAGTGGCTACGTGAAACAGGGGCAGCAACACCAGCTGATCGTCGGGCCGGGCAAGGCGGCGCAGGTTGTCGACGCCATGCGCGCGCTGATGGTCGGCGGTGCAAGCGTGACGGTTGACGACGCTGAACGCACCAAAGCGCAGGCGAAGGCCAAATACAAAGCTCCTATGAGCGATGCGCTGCGACAGCTGGCAAACGTCTTTATCCCGCTGATCCCGGCGTTTATAGCTTCCGGCTTGATCACCGGGATCATCAACATCCTTAAGCGGCCAGATATCGTCGGGGATTTTGCCACGCAGTATCCGAACCTGCTGGGCATTCTCGGGATCTTCGGCAGCGCGGTGTTTGCCATTATGAACATCCTGGTCGGGGTCAATACCGCGAAGGTGTTTGGCGGCTCGCTGGCCATGGGCGGCGTAATGGCAGGGATCTTGTCCAGCCCGCAGCTGGCGCAAATCACGCTGTTTGGCGAGGCGCTCCAGCCTGGTCGCGGCGGGGTGATTGCCGTGCTGCTGGTGGTTATTCTTATGTGCTGGATCGAGAAAAAGCTACGCGCGGTTCTGCCTGGCTCGATTGAGCTTATCCTCAACCCGCTGCTGACCACGTTAATTACCGGTAGCGTCGCGATTGTGGTTCTTCAGCCACTAGGCGGGTGGATCTCTGATGCCATCGCCCACGGCGCGTCTCTGGCTATCGACCGCGGCGGCCTGCTGGTGGGGGCGGTGCTGTCAGGTACCTTCCTGCCGCTGGTGCTGACCGGCCTGCATCAGGGGCTGGTGCCGATCCACGTCGAGCTGGTGCAGGCGCACGGTTATAACGCGCTGCTGCCTATTCTCTCGATGGCGGGCGTCGGGCAGGTGGGGGCAGCGATTGCCGTCCTGATGAAAACCCGCAACGCGCGCCTGAAAAAAGTGATTAAAGGGGCGCTGCCGGTCGGGCTGCTCGGCATTGGCGAGCCGCTGATATTCGGCGTCACGCTGCCGCTGGGTAAACCGTTCCTTGCGGCCTGTCTGGGGGGCGCGGTAGGCGGGGCTCTCATCAGCTACTGGAAAGTCGCCACCGTTATCACCTTTGGTCTCTCCGGTTTACCGCTGGCATTAACCATCGTGACCGGAAAAGTCATGCTCTATCTGTTAGGCTATTTAGTAGCGGTGATCGCCGGGTTCCTGTTTACCTGGCTGTTAGGATTCAACGACCCAGAGGAGTAAGGTTTGGCCAATCACGAGCGTCGCGTTGTCTTTTTCGATCTGGATGGAACGCTGCATCAGCAGGATATGTTTGGTACGTTTATGCGCTACCTGCTGCGGCGTCAGCCTCTGAACGCGCTGCTCGTCTTACCGCTCTTACCCCTCATTGGCATCGCGCTGCTGGTAAAAGGCCGGGCGGCGCGCTGGCCGATGAGCCTGCTGCTGTGGGGATGTACGTTTGGCCACAGCGAAGCGCGGCTCAAACAGCTCGAAAAGGAGTTCGCTCTCTGGTTCCGCGGCCACGTTGCCGCGTTTCCCGTGGTGCAGGCGCGCCTGACCAGCTATCTTGACGCCAACGATGCCGATATCTGGCTGATTACCGGCTCCCCGCAGACGCTGGTGGAGCAGGTCTACTTTGATACCCCCTGGCTGCCGCGCGTAAATCTTATCGCCACGCAAATTTCCCGCGGCTACGGCGGCTGGGTCCTGACGATGCGCTGTCTGGGGCATGAAAAAGTGGTCCAGCTGGAAAAACGCATCGGCACGCCGCTGCGTCTTTACAGCGGCTACAGCGACAGCAAGCAGGACAACCCGCTGCTCTATTTTTGCCAGCACCGCTGGCGCGTTACTCCCCTCGGTGAACTTCAGCAACTCGAATAGTCTTATCTGTAAGGGCTGTGTATAATGCCGCCCGCTTTTCGACTGGAGTATCAGCCCTTGTCCACCTCAGAACACAATCATGAATACTGGATGCGCCACGCGCTGGCGCTGGCTCAACGAGCCTGGGACGAGGGCGAAGTGCCCGTGGGCGCGGTGCTGGTTCATAACAACCGGGTGATTGGGGAAGGGTGGAACCGTCCTATTGGCCGCCACGATCCTACCGCGCACGCCGAAATTATGGCGCTTCGTCAGGGCGGGCTGGTGCTGCAAAACTATCGTCTGCTTGATACCACCCTGTACGTCACCCTTGAACCCTGCGTGATGTGCTCCGGGGCGATGGTGCACAGCCGAATCGGTACCCTGGTGTTTGGAGCGCGGGATGAAAAAACCGGTGCGGCCGGTTCACTGATGGACGTGCTGGGTCATCCCGGAATGAATCATCAGGTGCAGACTATCGGTGGGGTACTTGCACCAGAGTGTTCGGGGCTATTAAGCGATTTCTTTCGAATGCGCCGTCAGCAGAAAAAGCAACAAAAGGCAGAATTGAAGTTGTCGGATGATTAAGCTCGTCCGGCGCCACAACCGGATAACTTTCCGCCAGCTGTTTTGCCTCTGTTGCCTCTTTCTCTTTCTCCAGCAGATAGCCGACCAGGCTAATCTGATACTTACGTATATTTTCCACGTAGGCGTAGGCTTCATGTCCGCGCGCGTAGCCATACGTCAGCTTGTTGTACCATGGCTTCTGGCTCAGCAGCGGCAGGCGCTGTTTTACGTCTGACCAGCTGTCCGGGTTTCCCTTCGTTTTCGCCGTCAGAGCCCGCGCGTCAAGCATGTGCGCGTAGCCCATGTTGTAGGCCGCCAGCGCAAACCAGATCCGTTCCTCTTCCGGCACGGTTTCCGGGACTTTAGCCATCATATCCTGCAGGTAGCGCGCCCCGCCGCTGATGCTCTGTTCCGCATCGGTACGGTCGTTAACGCCCAGGCTCAGCGCGGTATTTTTGGTTAACATCATCAGTCCGCGTACGCCCGTTGGCGACGTGGCCTGAGTGTCCCAGTGGGACTCCTGGTACGAGATAGCCGCCAGCAGTTTCCAGTCAATCTCCTGGGCATATTTTTCGAAAAGCGGCTGCAGGTCAGGCAGGACGCTGTCAACCGCGCGCAGGAAGCTGCGGGTGTCAACGTAGTCAAAGTCATCCCCGTGGCCGAGGTACTTCTCCTCAAGTCGCGCCAGCGTGCCGTCTTCATTGATGGTGTTATAAAAATCCAGCATGGCCGCCGAGAGGGTCTGGTCATCATCCAGATGGGTAAACCAGGTCACCGGCTGTTCGTCCGTCACGTCCAGCGCCACGGCGATTTCAGGATGCACCCGCTGGAACAGGCTGATCGCCACCGAATCGGCGATGGTGTAGGGCAGTTTCTGATCTTTGACCTGCTCCAGCAGCTCCGTCGTGCCGAGTTTAGGGTCAACCGTCCAGCTCAGATCCGGGTATTTTTTCTCCTTTAACTCACGCAGGTCGTCAATCACTACGTGGCCGGGAGCAATCGTCAGCTGTTGCGCGTTGATCGAGGCAAGCGTACGCGGGCGCAGGCTCCCGACGCGATAAACCAGCTGCTGGGAAACGGAGTAGTAGGTCGGGCCCGGCTGGTAGTTCTTGCTGCGCTCGCTGTTATAGACCAGCCCGGCAGCGAGGATATCGGCGTTGTTGTTGTCCAGGTCGTCAAACAGCTGGTTGATGTTCTGGCGGACGGTAATTTTAAGCTTCACGCCCAGATAATCGGCAAACTGCTGCGCCAGCTCATAATCCAGACCAATAATTTTGCCGTTGATGTCGCTGTAAATCAGCGGAGAGTTGAGGGTACTGACGCGCAGTTCCCCCCGCTCCTGAATGGCGGCGATACGATTTTCGGCTTTGCCGAACCAGGGGATGGAAGGCCAGAGGGCCACTGCCAGCAGCAACGTTACAATGCCGATGAGCAGATAATTAATCTTTAATTTTTTCAATTAGTTAATTCTCTGCGACGCCGGTTGCCTCAGTCTGCTGTAGCCATGTTAATCATAAGGTTTGTCATTGAATGAGCGGCATTTTGCGTAAACTTGCGCCACTTGGCAACCAATTAGAGAGACAGGTCACATCTATTGTTAAACGCTGAAGTCGATTTTATTTCGACGCAAACGGTTTCGTCGGCGCTCAGGATTCTCTATAATGACGCCCGTTTTCCCCCCTTGCGCACACTGTAAGCGCCCCGGCGCTTCGAAGACGAGAGACTTATGATGGAAATTCTGCGTGGTTCGCCTGCACTGTCTGCCTTCCGTATTACCAAACTGCTGGCACGTTTTCAGGCGGCCGACCTTCCGGTAAGCAATATTTACGCTGAGTATGTCCATTTTGCTGACCTGAATGCCCCCCTGAATGCAGAGGAGCGCGTACAGCTGGAACGCCTGCTCAAGTATGGCCCAAATCTGAGCAGCCATACGCCAACCGGCAAACTGATCCTTGCGACGCCGCGTCCGGGCACCATCTCCCCCTGGTCTTCCAAAGCCACCGACATTGCCCACAACTGCGGCCTGAGCCAGATTAACCGTCTGGAGCGCGGCGTAGCGTACTACGTCGAAGCCTCTACCCTGAGCGACGCGCAGTGGCAGGCGGTTGCGGCTGAATTGCACGACCGCATGATGGAGAGCGTGTTTGCCTCTCTTGATGACGCACAGAAGCTTTTCTCCCATCATCAGCCTGCGCCGGTACAGAGCGTGGACCTGCTGGGGCAGGGCCGCCAGGCGCTGATTGACGCCAACCTGCGTCTCGGCCTGGCGCTGGCAGAAGACGAAATTGACTACCTGCAGGACGCGTTCGTTAAGCTCAACCGCAACCCGAACGACATCGAACTCTACATGTTCGCGCAGGCCAACTCTGAGCACTGCCGCCATAAGATTTTCAACGCCGACTGGATTATCGACGGCGAACAGCAGCCGAAGTCGCTGTTCAAAATGATCAAAAACACCATGGAACAAACCCCTGATCACGTGCTGTCTGCCTATAAAGACAACGCCGCGGTGATGGAAGGTTCCGAGGTGGGCCGCTTCTTCGCCGATCGCGAAGCAGGGCGCTATGACTTCCATCAGGAGCCTGCGCATATTCTGATGAAAGTGGAAACCCACAACCACCCGACGGCCATTTCTCCGTGGCCGGGTGCGGCGACCGGCTCCGGCGGCGAAATCCGTGACGAAGGGGCGACCGGTCGTGGGGCGAAACCAAAAGCGGGTCTGGTCGGCTTTTCCGTTTCTAACCTGCGCATCCCTGGCTTTGAACAGCCATGGGAAGAAGATTTCGGCAAGCCAGAGCGCATCGTGACCGCGCTGGATATCATGACCGAAGGCCCGCTGGGCGGCGCGGCGTTTAACAACGAATTTGGACGTCCGGCGCTGAACGGTTACTTCCGTACCTACGAAGAGAAGGTGGACAGCCACAACGGCGAAGAGCTGCGTGGCTACCACAAACCGATCATGCTGGCGGGCGGGATCGGCAACATCCGTGCCGATCACGTGCAGAAAGGCGAGATCGTCGTCGGCGCGAAGCTGATCGTGCTGGGCGGCCCGGCGATGAACATCGGTCTGGGCGGCGGTGCGGCCTCCTCTATGGCCTCCGGCCAGTCTGATGCGGATCTCGACTTCGCATCCGTGCAGCGTGACAACCCTGAGATGGAGCGTCGCTGCCAGGAAGTGATCGACCGCTGCTGGCAGCTGGGCGATGCTAACCCGATTTTGTTCATCCACGACGTGGGCGCGGGCGGCCTGTCCAACGCTATGCCGGAGCTGGTGAGCGACGGCGGTCGCGGTGGCCGTTTCAACCTGCGCGATATCCTGAGCGATGAGCCGGGCATGAGCCCGCTCGAAATCTGGTGTAACGAATCCCAGGAGCGCTATGTGCTGGCGGTTGCGGCCGACCAGCTGCCGCTGTTTGACGAGCTGTGCCGCCGCGAACGCGCGCCGTATGCCGTCATCGGTGAAGCGACCGAAGAGCAGCACCTGACTCTGAGCGACACCCATTTCGACAACCAGCCTATCGATCTGCCGCTGGACGTGCTGCTCGGCAAAACGCCGAAGATGACCCGCGATGTGCAGACCCGTAAAGCGGCGGGCAAAGCGCTGGATCGCCAGGGCATCACCGTGGCAGAAGCCGTTAATCGCGTGCTGCACCTGCCTGCTGTTGCTGAGAAAACCTTCCTGGTCACCATCGGCGATCGTACCGTGACCGGTATGGTATCCCGCGATCAGATGGTTGGCCCGTGGCAGATCCCGGTGGCGAACTGCGCCGTGACCACCGCGAGCCTCGACAGCTACTACGGTGAAGCGATGGCGCTGGGCGAACGCACCCCGGTGGCGCTGCTGGACTTCGCCGCCTCTGCACGACTGGCGGTTGGTGAAGCGCTGACCAACATCGCGGCGACGCAGATTGGCGACATCAAACGTATCAAACTTTCCGCGAACTGGATGGCGGCAGCCGGTCACCCGGGGGAAGACGCGGGCCTGTATGAAGCCGTGAAAGCGGTGGGTGAGGAGCTGTGTCCAGCCCTCGGCCTGACCATTCCGGTGGGTAAAGACTCCATGTCGATGAAAACCCGCTGGCAGGAGGGTAACGAGCAGCGCGAGATGACGTCTCCGCTGTCGCTGGTGATCACCGCGTTTGCCCGCGTGGAAGACGTGCGCCATACCGTTACGCCGCAGCTGGCGACCGAAGATAACGCCCTGCTGTTGATTGACCTGGGTAAAGGCCACAACGCGCTGGGCGCCACCGCACTGGCGCAGGTTTACCGTCAACTTGGCGACAAGCCAGCCGACGTGCGCGACGTGGCGCAGCTAAAAGGCTTCTACGACGCAATTCAGGCGCTGGTGGCACAGCGCAAGCTGCTGGCCTACCACGACCGTTCCGACGGCGGCCTGCTGGTGACCCTGGCAGAGATGGCCTTCACCGGCCACTGCGGCGTGGAAGCGAACATTGCAACGCTTGGCGAAGACCGCCTGGCGGCGCTGTTTAACGAAGAACTGGGTGCGGTGATTCAGGTTCGCGCCGCAGACCGCGAGGCGGTGGAAGCGATTCTGGCGAAGCACGGTCTGGCAGACTGCGTCCACTATCTGGGGAAAGCCGTTCAGGGCGACCGCTTCGTCATTGAGGCCGACGGTCACGCCGTGTTCAGCGAAAGCCGCACCACGCTGCGCATGTGGTGGGCAGAAACCACCTGGCAGATGCAGCGCCTGCGCGATAACCCGGAATGCGCCGATCAGGAGCATAACGCGAAAGCGAATGACCAGGATCCTGGCCTGAACGTGAAGCTTTCCTTCGACATCAACGAAGATATCGCTGCGCCGTACATTGCGACCGGCGCGCGCCCGAAAGTGGCCGTGCTGCGCGAGCAGGGCGTTAACTCCCACGTTGAGATGGCTGCGGCCTTCCACCGCGCGGGCTTTGACGCTATCGATGTCCACATGAGCGACCTGCTGGCCGGGCGTATCGGTCTGGAAGATTTCCATGCGCTGGTGGCGTGCGGCGGTTTCTCCTACGGCGACGTGCTGGGCGCAGGCGAAGGCTGGGCGAAGTCCATTCTGTTTAACAGCCGCGTGCGCGACGAGTTCGAGACCTTCTTCCATCGTCCGCAAACCCTGGCGCTGGGCGTGTGCAACGGCTGCCAGATGATGTCTAACCTGCGCGAGCTGATCCCGGGCAGCGAAGCCTGGCCACGCTTTGTGCGCAACCAGTCCGACCGCTTCGAAGCGCGCTTCAGTCTGGTTGAAGTGACTCAGAGCCCGTCTCTGCTGCTGCAGGGGATGGTTGGCTCTCAGATGCCAATCGCCGTTTCCCACGGCGAAGGTCAGGTAGAAGTGCGCGATGCGGCCCATCTGGCGCAGCTCGAGAACAAAGGCCTGGTGGCGCTGCGCTTTGTCGATAACTTCGGCAAGGTCACGGAAACCTATCCGGCGAACCCGAACGGCTCCGTCAATGGTATTACGGCGGTGACCAGCGAAAGCGGTCGCGCGACCATCATGATGCCGCACCCTGAACGCGTGTTCCGTACCGTGAGCAACTCCTGGCACCCGGAAAACTGGGGCGAGGACAGCCCGTGGATGCGTATCTTCCGCAACGCGCGTAAACAGCTGGGTTAAGATGTAAAGCAGGTACTTTGTAGGCCCGGTGAGCGTAGCGCCACCGGGTTTTTTTATGCGTGTCGCAAAATTGCGACAAAGATGGTATAGGGGTGTCTCCAAATGGAGACATTTAACTCATTGATTTATATATGGCAGGAAAGGTTCCCGTTAAGGTGTTGCTTAATAGCGACACTTAGCCTGGAAATCATTCAGCGCACAACAAATAGATTAAACGAATAAAAGATATATATTTCAATGTGTTAATATTTTGTTTTGCATTCTGGCATGGGTGTTGCATAATATTAACCAGTGGCTCATTCACCTTCTTATGTCAGCCCCTTCGGGACGTGCTACATAAACTTCGAATGACGCACAAAAAGGTGCCTGCCGTCCAACTACTGATCATAGCGATGCTTTATCAGGCCAGGGCGAAACGTCGAGTTAGGCACCGCCTTATTCCATAACAAAGCCGGGTTTTTACCCGGCTTTGTTGTATCTGAAGGGCAGACTCAGTTACGCTCTCCGTAAACCCCCATGAAGAGAGTAATGCGTTGAAACGCTGGCCCGTTTTTCCCCGCTCCCTGCGACAGCTCGTGATGATGGCCTTTCTGCTGATCCTGCTGCCGCTGCTGATCCTCGCCTGGCAGGCATGGCAGAGCCTCAACGCGCTGAGTGCCCAGGCGGCGCTGACGAACCGCACCACGCTTATCGATGCCAGACGCAGTGAAGCGATGACCAACGCCGCGCTGGAGATGGAGCGTAGCTATCGTCAGTACTGCGTGCTCGACGATCGGACGCTGGAGAAGGTCTACCAGAGCCAGCGCAAGCGCTACAGCGAAATGCTGGATGCCCACGCGGGCGTGCTGCCGGACGACAGGCTGTATCAGGCGTTACGTCAGGATCTGAACGATCTCGCGCAGCTGCAGTGCCAGAACAGCGGCCCGGATGCGGCTGCCGCCGCGCGCCTTGAGGCATTCGCCGCCGCCAATACCGAAATGGTGCAGTCAACGCGCACGGTCATTTTCTCTCGCGGCCAGCAGCTGCAGCAGGAGATTGCCGAGCGCGGCCAGTTCTTTGGCTGGCAGGCGCTGGTGCTGTTCCTGGTGAGCCTCGGGCTGGTGCTGCTCTTTACCCGCATGATCATCGGCCCGGTAAAGGGTATTCAGCGTATGATCAACCGCCTGGGGGAGGGGAAATCGCTCGGGGATACGGTTGCCTTTAAAGGCCCGCGCGAGCTGCGATCCGTCGGTCAGCGCATTATCTGGCTATCCGAGCGCCTGGCGTGGCTGGAATCCCAGCGTCATCAGTTCCTTCGCCATATTTCCCATGAGCTGAAAACCCCGCTGGCCAGCATGCGTGAAGGAACGGAGCTGCTGGCGGACGAGGTGGCAGGGCCACTTACGCCGGAGCAGAAAGAGATTGTCGAAATTCTGGACGCCAGCAGCCGCAATTTGCAAAAGCTGATCGAGCAGCTTCTGGATTATAACCGCAAGCTGGCTGACGGGACGGTGGTACTGGAAGAGGTGGAGATTGAGCCACTGGTGGATATGGTGATCTCCGCCCATAGCTTGCCGGCAAGAGCTAAAATGATGCATACCGGGGTGGAGCTGAATGCGCAGACCTGCCTGGCTGAACCCATGCTATTAATGAGCGTTCTGGATAATCTTTACTCCAATGCGGTGCACTATGGTACTGAATCCGGTAACATTTATATCCGAAGTTATACGAAGGGCTCCCGGGTGTTTATTGACGTCGCAAACACCGGCACCCCGATCCCCGATGACGAAAAAACTATGATCTTCGAACCCTTTTTCCAGGGGAGTCATCAGCGGAAAGGCGCGGTAAAAGGAAGCGGTCTGGGATTAAGCATTGCCCGGGACTGCATACGACGCATGCAGGGTGAGCTAAACATTGCCACGGACGAACGTTCAGATGTTTGCTTCCGTATTGAACTGCCCCTGAGCCGGAAAAATTAATAAAATGAATCTATATCTGGTGAGTATGTCACACGTCTTTTTCCGCGCCATACGCGCGGTGTTTTCCAGCAAAGCGGGTCGCCTGAGTCTGCCCTGTTTAGTTCTGGCGGGGTGCGTTTCCCATGCGCCGCAAAGTGCGATAAGCGGTAAACAGGAAGACAAATGGCCCGATAACCAGCTGGCGGATTTCCTCTCTACCCGCTGTGAGGATATCTGGAATCTGTCAGGGCATGATGTCGAAAATAACCCGCTGTTCTGGCTGCGCGGAATAGATTGCGCCCAGCGGCTTGCGCCGGTAGACGCCCGCATGAAGGCGGCGATGCTGGATGAAGACACCTGGCAGGACGCGTTCAAGCGTGGGATTTTACTGGCCGATGCGAAAATTACCCCCGTTGAACGTCGGGCCAACGTGACCCGCCTGGACACGTTTGTGATCAATCTTCCCGCACAGGTGCGCCCGGTATACCAGCTCTGGCGGGATGGGCAGACGTTACAGCTGCAGCTGTCTGAAGAGCGCTCCCGCTACAGCAAGCTACAGCAGTCAACCGACAGCGAGCTGGATACGCTGCGCCAACAGCAACAGCATTTACGTACTCAGCTGGATACCACGACGCGAAAGCTGGAAAACCTGACCGATATCGAAAGACAGCTCTCGTCGCGTAAATATCAGCCTGGTAGTTCATCTGCTGCACCGGACAGCGATATGCCGAAACAAGAGGATGTGAAGCATGACGAGCCGTAAACCAGCCCATCTTTTACTGGTGGATGACGATCCCGGCCTGTTAAAGCTGCTGGGGATGCGTCTGGTCAGTGAAGGCTACACCGTGGTGACCGCGGAAAGCGGGCAGGAGGGGCTTAAAGTCCTCAGCCGCGAAAAGATTGACCTGGTGATCAGCGACCTGCGGATGGACGAAATGGATGGCATGCAGCTGTTCGCCGAAATCCAGAAGCAGCAGCCTGGCATGCCGGTCATTATCCTGACGGCGCACGGGTCAATCCCGGATGCCGTCGCCGCAACCCAGCAGGGCGTGTTCAGCTTCCTCACCAAGCCGGTAGATAAAGACGCGCTCTACAAAGCTATCGACAGCGCGCTGGAGCACGCCGCGCCCTCCGGAGACGACGCATGGCGTGAATCTATCGTCACCCGCAGCCCGATAATGCTGCGTCTGCTTGAGCAGGCGCGAATGGTCGCACAGTCAGACGTCAGCGTGTTGATTAACGGCCAGAGCGGAACCGGGAAAGAGATCCTGGCGCAGGCGATCCACAACGCCAGCCCGCGCAGTAAAAATGCCTTTATCGCCATTAACTGCGGTGCCCTCCCAGAGCAGCTTCTTGAGTCTGAACTTTTTGGCCATGCCCGCGGCGCATTTACCGGCGCGGTAAGCAGCCGGGAAGGGCTCTTCCAGGCCGCGGAAGGCGGCACGCTGTTCCTCGACGAAATTGGCGACATGCCTGCGCCGCTGCAGGTCAAACTGTTGCGCGTACTTCAGGAGCGCAAAGTGCGCCCGTTGGGTAGCAACCGCGATATTGATATTAACGTGCGAATCATTTCCGCTACCCACCGCGACTTGCCCAAAGTGATGGCCCGCAACGAGTTCCGTGAAGATCTCTACTACCGTCTGAACGTGGTGAACCTGAAGATCCCGGCGCTGGCGGAGCGTGCGGAAGATATTCCGCTGCTGGCGAATCACCTCCTGCGCCAGGCGGCAGATCGGCATAAACCGTTCGTGCGCGCCTTTTCGACTGATGCGATGAAACGGCTGATGGCCGCCAGTTGGCCGGGTAACGTGCGCCAGTTGGTGAACGTGATTGAGCAGTGCGTGGCGCTAACGTCCTCGCCCGTTATCAGCGACGCGCTGGTGGAACAGGCGCTGGAAGGGGAGAACACGGCCTTGCCGACGTTTGCGGAAGCGCGTAACCAGTTCGAGCTGAACTATCTGCGCAAGCTGCTGCAGATCACCAAAGGCAACGTGACCCACGCGGCGCGGATGGCCGGACGCAACCGCACCGAGTTCTATAAGCTGCTCTCACGCCACGAGCTGGAAGCAAACGATTTTAAAGAGTAATGCCGTATGGTACTGTGAGCAATCGATTACGAGGCAGCTTACAGGCAAGAGTTTAAGGACCCACCATGAAAAAGATTGATGCGATTATTAAACCTTTCAAACTGGATGATGTACGTGAAGCGCTGGCGGAAGTAGGCATCACCGGGATGACCGTGACGGAAGTGAAAGGTTTTGGTCGTCAGAAGGGCCACACCGAGCTTTATCGTGGCGCAGAGTACATGGTCGACTTTCTGCCGAAAGTGAAAATTGAAATCGTGGTCAGCGACGATATCGTCGATACCTGCGTGGATACCATTATCCGCACGGCGCAGACGGGCAAAATTGGCGACGGGAAAATCTTCGTCTTTGATGTGGCGCGCGTGATCCGTATCCGTACCGGCGAAGAAGACGACGCCGCGATTTAACCATTCGCCACCCGGCGAAAAAAAGCCCCTCGAACGAGGGGCTTTTTGCGTTACAGCACCTTATGCGGCCCGAAACATTCGTAATGAATGTTGTCTTTATTCACGCCCAGCTCAACCAGCTGCTTCGCGGCATACTGCATAAACGCCACGGGTCCACAGACGTAGAACTGCATTTCCGGCGCGCTAAACGCCCCTTCCATCTGGCTTAAATTCATCAGTCCTTCGCTGTCAAAGCGTGCGGCAGTGCGGTCTGCCTCCGTCGGCAGGCGATACCAGGTATGCGCGGTGAAACGCGGCAGGGTCGCTCCCAGCGCTTTCACTTCATCCGCAAAGGCGTGGACGTCGCCGTTCTCCGCTGCGTGGAACCAGTTAACCTGCGCGCTGTGGTTTGCTTTCGCCAGCGTATCCAGCATCGCCAGCATTGGCGTTTGGCCCACGCCCGCGGAGATCAGCGTGACCGGGATATTGTTTTCAATGGCCATAAAGAAGTCGCCCGCCGGCGCGGCCAGATGGATCACGTCGCCCACGCTCGCTTCGTTATGCAGCCAGTTGGATACCTGACCGCCGTCCTCGCGCTTCACCGCAATGCGGTAGCCTTTGCCGTTTGGTTTGCGGGTCAGAGAGTACTGGCGGATCTCCTGATGCGGGAAGCCTTCAGGCTTCAGCCATACGCCCAGATACTGGCCCGGCTGGTAATCGGCCACCGGCTGGCCGTCAACCGGCTCAAATTCAAAACTGGTGATAAGCGCGCTGCGCGGCGTTTTCTCGACGATACGGAAGGCGCGCGTTCCTTCCCAGCCACCGTTCTTGCTGGCGTTTTCGCTGTAGATCTGCGCTTCACGGTTGATAAACACGTTTGCCAGCACGCCGTAGGCTTTACCCCAGGCGTCCAGCACCTCCTGGCCCGGGCTGAACATTTCGTCCAGCGTTGCCAGCAGGTGAGTGCCGACGATGTTGTACTGCTCGGGTTGGATCTGGAAGCTTGTGTGCTTCTGGGCGATTTTTTCCACCGCGGGCAGCAACGCCTCCAGGTTTTCGATGTTGCTGGCGTAGGCCGCGATGGCGTTGAAAAGCGCTTCACGCTGATCGCCGTTACGCTGGTTGCTCATATTGAAAATCTCTTTGAGCTCCGGATTGTGCGTGAACATGCGATCGTAGAAATGGGCGGTAAGTTTAGGGCCGGTTTCCACCAGCAGGGGAATGGTGGCTTTAACGGTAGCGATGGTTTGAGCGTCGAGCATGGCAGCTTCCTTCTGATATAACCTAATGATGTATTTTAAATGCATCTTATAAAAAATACCCATGCTTTGTAAATGGTTCTTTGCAAGATGAAAAATACGCATCACAAACCTGAAAAGAAATCCGCTGGAAATAGTGAGATCTTTATTCCTCAAACCCTTGCGTGGCGTGAAGGAAAACGTTTGCGTAAAATCGTTTGTCAAGACCTGTTATCACAGAACTATTCAGTTATACTGTTGCCCGTCGTCCAACAGGACTGCCTTTTCAGGCCAAAATTTACTTGTTAGCTGAGTCAGGAGATGCGGATGTTAAAGCGTGAAATGAACATTGCCGATTATGATGCCGAACTGTGGCAGGCTATGGAGCAGGAAAAAGTACGTCAGGAAGAGCACATCGAACTGATCGCCTCCGAAAACTACACCAGCCCGCGCGTAATGCAGGCGCAGGGCTCTCAGCTGACCAACAAATACGCTGAAGGTTACCCGGGCAAGCGCTACTACGGCGGTTGCGAGTACGTTGATATCGTTGAGCAGCTGGCTATCGACCGTGCGAAAGCACTCTTCGGCGCTGACTACGCGAACGTTCAGCCGCACTCCGGCTCTCAGGCTAACTTCGCTGTTTACACCGCGCTGCTGCAGCCGGGCGATACCGTTCTGGGTATGAACCTGGCGCAGGGCGGCCACCTGACTCACGGCTCCCCGGTTAACTTCTCCGGCAAACTGTACAACATCATTCCTTACGGTATTGATGAGTCCGGTAAAATTGACTACGAAGACATGGCTAAGCAGGCCAAAGAGCACAAGCCGAAGATGATCATCGGTGGCTTCTCTGCTTACTCCGGTATCGTTGACTGGGCAAAAATGCGTGAAATCGCAGACAGCATCGGCGCGTACCTGTTCGTTGACATGGCGCACGTTGCGGGCCTTATTGCCGCAGGCGTTTACCCGAACCCGGTTCCTCACGCTCACGTTGTGACCACCACTACTCACAAAACCCTGGCGGGTCCACGCGGTGGCCTGATCCTGGCGAAAGGCGGTGACGAAGAGCTGTACAAAAAACTGAACTCTGCCGTGTTCCCAAGCGCGCAGGGCGGCCCGCTGATGCACGTTATCGCCGCAAAAGCGGTCGCGCTGAAAGAAGCGATGGAGCCAGAGTTCAAGGTGTATCAGCAGCAGGTTGCTAAGAACGCCAAAGCGATGGTGGAAGTGTTCCTGAACCGTGGCTACAAAGTGGTATCCGGCGGGACTGAAAACCACCTGTTCCTGCTGGACCTGGTTGATAAGAACCTGACCGGTAAAGAAGCTGACGCTGCCCTGGGCCGCGCCAACATCACCGTGAACAAAAACAGCGTGCCAAACGATCCGAAGAGCCCGTTCGTGACCTCCGGTATCCGTATCGGTTCTCCGGCCGTGACGCGTCGCGGCTTTAAAGAAGCGGAAGTGAAAGAGCTGGCTGGCTGGATGTGTGACGTTCTGGACAACATCAATGACGAAGCGGTTATCGAGCGCGTCAAAGGTAAAGTTCTGGATATCTGCGCACGCTTCCCGGTATACGCATAATTCCTCTGCTTTGCAGAAATAAAAAAGGCCGCGCTTGCGGCCTTTTTTTATGGCTTAACGCCGGTCCAGGGAAATGGCCCCCGGTCCCACAATCGCCAGCAAAATAAACGCGCCAGCAATACTGACGTTCTTGTAGAAATTAATCATATTCGGCACAACCGCATCTCCGGTCATATCCCAGTAGTGGTGACCAATAATCGCCGTGCCCAGCGTATAGAAGACAAAGAGCACCGCGAGGGGGCGGGTGAAAAAGCCGAGCACGATCAGGATCGCGGCGGGAACCTCCATTACTACGGCGATAATGGCCGCCAGCATCGGCATGGGGGCGCCGAGCGACGTCATATACTGAACGGTGCCGCTAAACCCCGTCAGCTTGGGATAGCCAAAAATAATAAACAGGACAACGATGGCAATACGGGCAATCAATAGCAGGAAGGAGCGTGAGGAGCCGAAATCGAAATAACGTAAGCTGTTCATGGCAAACGACCTCTTCAGGCGATGTCTTTTAAACGTAATACAATTTTGCCGCTCACGCCATACGCTGACCGGCTGTCCAGGAGGTTAATTTATCGTTAATTTATAGCGCGCTAACGACTTGCTAAAGTGCAGGATAAACGCCAGACTATCGCCTCCATTTCGGGAGGGATTCATGGTCTTGCATTCCACGCGCTGGCTGGCGCTCAGCTACTTCACCTACTTCTTTAGCTACGGTATTTTTCTGCCTTTCTGGAGCGTCTGGCTCAAGGGAATTGGTTTGACGCCAGAAACCATTGGCATCCTGCTGGGCGCGGGGCTGGTGGCGCGTTTCCTCGGAAGCCTGCTGATTGCCCCCCGCGTCAGCGATCCCTCCTTACTGATTAAAGCGGTGCGCATTCTGGCCCTGCTGACGCTGGTCTTCGCGGCCTGCTTCTGGGTCAGCCACCAGTTTGCCTGGCTGATGGTAGTGATGGTTGGCTTTAATCTGTTCTTCTCCCCGCTGGTACCCCTGACGGATGCGCTGGCGAACACCTGGCAAAAGCAGATCACCATGGACTATGGTCGCGTGCGCCTCTGGGGATCGATTGCCTTCGTGATCGGCTCGGCGTTGGTGGGGAAACTGGTCAGCCTTTACGACTACCGCGCGATTCTGGCGCTGCTGAGTATCGGTATTGCCTCGATGCTGCTGGGCATGCTGCTGCGCCCGTCGGTGATGCCGCAAGGGGAGAGTCGCCATCAGGAGAGCGCCGGCTGGCCCGCCTGGCGGAGCCTGGTGGCCCAGAGCTGGCGTTTTCTGGCGTGCGTCTGTCTGCTTCAGGGGGCGCATGCGGCGTACTATGGCTTCAGCGCCATCTACTGGCAGGGGGCGGGCTACTCGGCCTCTGCGGTCGGTTACCTGTGGTCGCTGGGGGTGGTGGCAGAAGTCATTATTTTCGCCCTGAGCAAAAAGCTGTTCCGCCGCTTCGGCGCGCGCGATCTGCTGCTGCTTTCCGCGGTCTGCGGCGTGGCGCGCTGGGGGATTATGGGCTGGACGACCGAACTGCCGTGGCTGATTATGGCGCAGATCCTTCACTGTGGCACCTTCACCGTGTGCCACCTGGCGGCGATGCGCTATATCGCGGCGCGCGAGGGCGGGGACGTGATCCGTCTGCAGGCGGTCTACTCTGCGGTGGCGATGGGCGGCAGCATTGCGGTGATGACGGTCTTTGCGGGCTTTCTGTATCAGCATCTGGGACACGGCGTGTTCTGGGTCATGGCGCTGGTGGCGCTCCCGGCGATGTTTGTTCGACCGAAAGTGGCCGCACGGGCGTAGCTACGATTCCAGCATGGCGCGAATATGTTCCTGCTGCTGCGCGTTAAGTGATTCAACCGCGTGGATCAGCGGCGGCGAGAACAGCGGCAGCACGGTAGGATAGGGGGTGATAACCAGCGCGGCTTCGCGCGGTGCCCCCTCTTTCTGGAACGCCTGCAGCGTCAGATAGCGAATGTTGAGCGGCAGCAGGGTTAATTCGCGCAGCTGCTGTTCAATCACCTCCTCACAGGATTTATCCTCCCCGGTCAGCAGCACTACCTGTTTTTCATGCAGATCGGTCTCCTGCATCAGCCAGGCGCCGAAAATAACCGCTACCAGCGCCATCTCTTCATCGGAGAACCGCAGCCCAAATTCGGCTTCCAGCTCAAAGAGTGCCTCTTTCGTGGTGCGTAACAGCCGGGGATAGAGACGGTGAATTTCCTCAGGCAGGCTATTGTCGATGCCGATCTCAAACAGCGAGCGGTCCAGCGCCTGAGCCAGATGGATATACAGCTGATCGGTCAGCCCCTGCTCATCGCTGAAGTTCATCCCGGTCTGGGAGCGGAAACGGGCCACCATGCGCACAATGGCGCGGCGGAGGCGCTGATCCTGCTGGTGTTTATCGAGCACTGGATCGGGCGTGCGGAGCATCATAAACAGCAGCGCCAGAAACAGCTGCTCATCCACGTGCGCGCCCTGCGGCACGCGCCGCTTCCAGTGACGAACAATTTCCTGCGCCGTAAAATACTCTCCCCGCGACTGGGTCCAGCTGCGCTGCGCGTGGGAAAACTGCGGCGTATTCCCTAAGTGGTGCTGGATGAGGCAGTATTGCAAGTAGAGCTGTAAGAACTGGACGTCCCGGCATTCAAACTGACGCTGCAGCTTGCGTGAGCAGAAGCCGATCAGCGCCCGCAGATTAGCATCGTCGTAGAGCGGCCGCGCGATGCCGTGCTGTTTAAGCGCGGTTTTTAAGGCTGGGGTAAACTGGTGCGAGACAAACTGCGGACAAAGGCGGAGCGCCCTGCGCAGCCAGTGCAGCAGACATAAACGCTGATTCAGGGCAGTGCCTTCAATTCGGTAGCTACCGTCATGGTGCGTGACGATATCCAGCCGGTGATAGCGCTGGATTTCATCGCGCGTCTCGGCTATATCTTGCCGTGCCATGACCTCGTCCACGCCGTTGGCAGCGATTATGCTCTGTGCGGTGACGGCAGCATCGGGCAGGTAAAGCATCAAAAGCACCTGGCAGCGGCGCTGCGAACTGGAAAGCACAGATGGAATTTCAAGCGTCGTCATCATCTGTCGGGTATCCAGTGTGAATGTTTGATAAGAATAGCTAAAGGATGGGCGCTGAAAAGCGTGCCGGCAGGCCTTTCACTCAGGATTGCTGGGGAACATCACAGAATTTTTGACGTGAGGAATTGATGCAGACAGTTAAACAAAATGCGATGGCGTTATTTTTGGCGGTTATCACCTTTACCGCCAGCGCACATCCTCACAGTTTTATCAGCCTGAAAACCGAGCTGGTCACCGACGGCACGCAGCTGAGCGGCCTGAAAATGCGCTGGACGATGGATGAAATCACCTCGGCGGATCTGCTTTATGATGCGGGTAACGCGAAGCCCGGCGACGAAATCTGGAAAAAGCTGGCGGCAGAAGTGATGGCCAACGTGCTCGGGCAACACTACTTCACCGAGTTCTGGCATAACGGACAAAAGGTGAAGTTCCTCAATCGCCCGACAGAATACGGCATGTCCCGCGACGGACATCAGGCGGTGCTGACGTTCGTGCTTCCACTGGCGCATCCGCAGCCGCTGGCAGGACAAACCTATACGTTTTCTACCTTTGACCCAACGTACTACGTCGATATGAGCTACGCCGAGGACAGCGACGTGCAGCTTCCTGCGTCGTTGCAAAAAACCTGCAACATTACGGTTCACACCCCGAAGCCCAGCGAAGAGACGCTGAATTTTGCTGTCTCTCTTGATAAAGAGGATGCCCCACCGGAGGACATGGAACTGGGTAAACAGTTTGCACAGAAGGTAACGTTACAATGTCAGTGATCTCCTCTCCGGTACGAAAGCCGCGCCGCTGGCTGCACCTCTGGCCGCTGGCGCTTTTTCTACTGCTCGCCGTTTGCGGTTCGCTCTGGCTGTGGCAGGCCTGGCCGCAGGTGATGATGAAAAGCATCATCTGGCAGCGTGAGGTCAATCAGCAGATGAGCGGGCTGCTGAAGGCGGTGGCGGAGAACCCGACCAAAGCGGGCGGTTCTCTGCTGGCGTTCAGCTTTATCTATGGCGTGCTGCACGCGCTGGGGCCGGGGCACGGCAAAATCGTCATCACCACCTGGCTTGCTACCCATCCGTCGAAGCTGAAATCAAGCATTGGCCTGACGCTGGTCTCTTCGCTGCTTCAGGGGGGCGTGGCGATTGCGCTGGTGGTGGTTGTGCTTTCGCTATTACAGCTTCCCGCGCGCCAGTTGCACCTGAGCAGCTTCTGGCTGGAGAAGGGCAGCTATGCGCTGGTCGGCGTGCTGGGGCTGATCCTCTGCTGGCGGGCACTGAAAAAGCTGCGCGCGCTGCTGCAAAAGCCCAAATTCAAAACCTTTACGCCGCACCATGTGCATGATGAGCACTGCGGCTGCGGGCATCAGCATCTGCCGACGCAGGAACAATTACAGAGCGGTGACGACTGGCGCGCGCGGCTGATGATAGTTCTCTCTATGGGGATGCGCCCGTGCTCGGGGGCAATCATGGTGCTGCTGTTCAGTAAAGTGATTGGCGTGTTCGGCTGGGGCATGCTCTCGGCGCTGGCGATGGCGGCAGGAACCTCTCTCACCATTTCGTCTTTGGCGTTGCTGGTTCACAGCTTCCGTCAGCTTGCGGTAAAACTCAGCGGCAATAAAACGCCGGTACTGTGGCGACAGGTAGGATGGACAACGCTCGCGCTGGCGGGGGGAGTGATTCTGCTGGTGGCGGCGGTGACGATGTGGATGAGCGCGGCGCCGTTTAGCACCCTCTCCCCTTTGGGGAGAGGGCTGAGATGAGGAGATTAACGCTTCAGCGCATCGCTCAGCTCGTCACGCATGTTGGCCAGCATGGCTTTAACAACGCGTGGGTTACCCGCAACGATGTTGCCGGTGGTCATGTAGTTGTGGCCGCCGGTGAAGTCGCAAACAATCGCGCCTGCTTCACGTGCGATCAGCTCGCCTGCAGCGAAGTCCCACGGCTTCAGTGACAGTTCGAAGTAACCGTCAACGCGGCCGGTTGCCACATAGGCCAGATCCAGCGCAGCAGAGCCGGTGCGACGGAAGTCCGCGCATTCGGTGAACAGCTTGCCCAGGATATTCATATAGGTAGTTGCGTGCTGCTTCGCCTTGAACGGGAAGCCGGTCGCCAGGATGGTGCCGTCCAGATCGCGTGCGTTGCTGCAGCGCAGACGGTAGCCGTTCAGCTGTGCGCCCTGGCCGCGGGTCGCGGTGAACAGTTCGTTACGCATTGGATCGTAAACAACGGCGACTTCAGTACGGCCTTTAATGCGAACTGCGATTGACACAGAGAAGTGTGGCAGGCGTTTAACGAAGTTGGTGGTGCCATCCAGTGGATCGATAACCCATTGAACATCCTGATCGGTACCTTCATGTTCACCGCTTTCTTCGGTGATGATGGTGTGCTGCGGGTAAGATTTGCGGATCGTTTCGATAATAATCGCTTCTGCGGCTTTATCGACGTTAGTCACGAAATCATTGCTGCCTTTCTGGCTGGTTTCTACGGAGTCTGGCGTTTCGTAGTGTTTGGCAATTACATTACCCGCCTTGCGCGCTGCGCGCACGGCGATGGTCAGCATCGGATGCATCGGTCTCTCTCACTGGATGTTAAAGAACAGGAAAATCGGCGCAGAGTATAGCAGCGGGATCGGATTATGTCTCCCGTTTATGATAATATGCCCGAATATTCTTCAGACACTGAACCCAGACATCTAAAAATTATGCTGCAAAACATTCGAATCGTGCTGGTCGAAACATCGCACACCGGCAACATGGGCTCTGTGGCCCGCGCTATGAAAACGATGGGCTTAACGAACCTGTGGCTGGTTAATCCGCTGGTGAAACCAGACTCTCAGGCTATCGCCCTGGCGGCCGGGGCCAGCGACGTAATCGGTAATGCGCAGATCGTTGATACCCTCGACGAAGCGCTGGCCGGCTGCAGCCTCGTTGTCGGCACCAGCGCGCGCTCACGCACGCTGCCGTGGCCGATGCTGGATCCGCGTGAATGCGGCCTGAAAAGCGTCTCAGAAGCAGAGCAGGCACCGGTTGCGCTGGTGTTTGGCCGCGAGCGCGTTGGCCTGACCAACGACGAACTGCAGAAGTGCCACTACCACGTGGCAATTGCCGCCAACCCGGAATACAGCTCGCTGAACCTGGCAATGGCGGTGCAGGTTATCGCCTACGAGGTGCGTATGGCGTGGCTGGCGACGCAGGAGAAGCAGGCAGAACCGAAAGAAGAGACGGCCTACCCGCTGGTGGACGACCTTGAGCGTTTCTACGGTCACCTGGAGCAGACGCTGCTCGCTACCGGCTTCATCCGTGAAGGCCACCCTGGCCAGGTGATGAATAAGCTGCGCCGCATGTTTACCCGCGCGCGTCCGGAAAGCCAGGAGCTGAACATCCTGCGCGGAATTCTGGCGTCGATTGAGCAGAAGAATAAAGAGTAGTGCCGATTTCCCCCTCTCCCCGTGGGAGAGGGTTGGGGTGAGGGCATCAGGCCGCACCTATATTATGAAGGCACAGAAGGTTAAATACCTGACTAAAACAGTCAAGTAAATAGTTGACCATTTTAGTCAGGAATGTCAGACTTGGCCCTGCTATGCAATACCCCCATTTTACTATAAAAAACCCCGGGCAGGGGCGAGTTTGAGGTTAAGTAAGACATGAGACTGACATCTAAAGGGCGTTATGCCGTGACCGCGATGCTGGACGTTGCGCTCAACTCCGAAGCGGGCCCGGTTCCGTTGGCTGATATTTCTGAACGACAAGGGATCTCCCTCTCTTACCTGGAACAGCTGTTCTCCAGACTGCGTAAAAATGGACTGGTGTCCAGCGTTCGTGGCCCGGGCGGCGGTTATCTGCTGGGTAAAGACGCGGGCAGTATTGCGGTTGGCGAAGTGATTAGCGCGGTGGATGAATCCGTTGACGCAACCCGTTGCCAGGGTAAAGGCGGCTGCCAGGGCGGCGATAAGTGCCTGACCCACGCGCTGTGGCGCGATCTGAGCGACCGTCTGACCGGCTTCCTGAACAACATCACCCTCGGTGAACTGGTCAATAACCAGGAAGTTCTGGACGTATCAGGCCGTCAGCACAGCCATGATTCACAACGCAGCACCCGCGCGCAGGACGCTATCGACGTCAAATTACGCGCGTAATAAAACGATAAGTATTTCAGAATCAGGCCGGGGTGGTCACACCCCGCGTACTCGGTCGTACATCCAGCCGGTTGCCTGATTCCTTGCATTGAAGCGATGTACGGAGTTTATAGAGCAATGAAATTACCGATTTATCTCGACTACTCCGCAACCACGCCGGTGGACCCGCGTGTTGCCGAGAAAATGATGCAGTGTCTGACCCTGGACGGAAACTTTGGTAACCCAGCTTCCCGTTCACACCGTTTTGGCTGGCATGCTGAAGAGGCGGTGGATATCGCCCGTAATCAGATTGCTGACCTGGTGGGTGCCGACCCGCGTGAGATTGTTTTCACCTCCGGTGCGACCGAATCCGACAACCTGGCGATCAAAGGTGCAGCCAACTTTTATCAGAAAAAAGGCAAGCACATCATCACCAGCAAAACCGAACACAAAGCCGTGCTGGACACCTGCCGCCAGCTGGAGCGTGAAGGTTTCGAAGTGACCTATCTGGCGCCGCAGAGCAACGGTATTATTGACCTGAAAGAGCTCGAAGCGGCGATGCGTGACGACACCATCCTGGTCTCCATCATGCACGTTAACAACGAAATCGGCGTGGTACAAGACATCGCGACCATCGGCGAAATGTGCCGCGCGCGCGGTATCATCTATCACGTTGATGCGACCCAGAGCGTGGGCAAACTGCCTATCGACCTGAGCCAGCTGAAAGTAGACCTGATGTCCTTCTCCGGCCACAAAATCTATGGCCCGAAAGGGATCGGCGCGCTGTACGTTCGTCGTAAGCCACGCATCCGCATCGAAGCACAGATGCACGGCGGCGGTCACGAGCGCGGCATGCGTTCCGGTACGCTGCCTGTTCACCAGATCGTGGGCATGGGCGAAGCGTACCGCATTGCGAAAGAAGAGATGGAAACCGAGATGGCACGCCTGCGCACGCTGCGTAACCGTCTGTGGGACGGCGTGAAAGATATGGAAGAAGTGTATCTGAACGGCGATCTCGAGCAGGGCGCGCCGAACATCCTCAACGTCAGCTTCAACTATGTTGAAGGCGAATCGCTGATCATGGCGCTGAAAGACCTGGCCGTTTCTTCCGGTTCTGCCTGTACGTCTGCAAGCCTGGAGCCATCCTACGTGCTGCGCGCGCTGGGTATGACTGACGAGCTGGCACACAGCTCTATCCGTTTCTCTTTAGGTCGTTTCACTACCGAAGAAGAGATTGACTACACCATCAAGCTGGTTCGTAACTCCATTGGCCGTCTGCGCGACCTTTCTCCACTGTGGGAAATGTTCAAGCAGGGCGTGGATCTGAACAGCATTGAATGGTCACATCACTAATCGGTATATAAGGAGAATTCAATCATGGCATACAGCGAAAAAGTTATCGATCATTACGAGAACCCGCGCAACGTTGGCTCTTTTGACAACAGCGATGAATCTGTCGGTAGCGGCATGGTTGGCGCGCCAGCGTGTGGCGACGTGATGAAGTTGCAGATTAAAGTCAACAATGAAGGTATCATTGAAGACGCGCGCTTCAAGACCTACGGCTGCGGTTCTGCAATTGCGTCCAGCTCCCTGGTCACCGAGTGGGTGAAGGGCAAGTCTCTGGACGAAGCACAGGCAATCAAGAACACGGATATTGCTGAAGAACTCGAACTGCCGCCGGTGAAAATTCACTGTTCAATTCTGGCAGAAGACGCGATCAAAGCCGCCATTGCGGATTACAAAAGCAAACGTGAAGCAAAATAATTGAGGTTTGAGTATGTCGATTACCCTTAGCGACAGCGCTGCCGCGCGAGTAAGCTCTTTTCTGGCGAACCGTGGTAAAGGCTTTGGCCTGCGACTGGGCGTACGTACCTCCGGCTGTTCTGGTATGGCTTACGTACTGGAGTTTGTTGACGAGCCGGCGTCTGATGACACCGTGTTTGAAGACAAGGGCGTGAAGGTGGTGGTCGATGGCAAAAGCCTGCAATTTCTCAACGGCACTCAGCTGGACTTCGTAAAAGAAGGCCTGAACGAAGGGTTCAAATTCACGAACCCGAACGTCAAAGACGAGTGTGGTTGCGGCGAAAGCTTCCACGTTTAACCGCGCGTCATCCGAAACCCCACCGTGGCTTTGCTGCGCGTGGGGTTTGTTCTAACAGGCTACCCCTGAGATTGTTATGGATTACTTCACTCTCTTCGGACTACCCGCTCAATACCCGATCGATCTTCAGGCGCTGACGGTCCGTTTTCAGGATCTGCAGCGTCAGTATCATCCGGATAAATTCGCCAGCGGGACGCAGGCAGAGCAGCTGGCTGCGGTATCGCACTCCGCGACCATCAACCAGGCCTGGCAGACGCTGCGCCATCCGCTGGCGCGTGCAGAATATCTGCTCTTGCTCCACGGCTTTGATCTGGCGAGCGAACAGCACACCGTGCGCGACACCGCGTTTCTGATGGAACAGCTGGAGCTGCGCGAAGAGCTGGATGAGATTGAACAGGCCAAAGACGAAGCGCGTCTGGAACGTTTTATCACGCGCGTGAAGGGCATGTTCGATACCCGCCATCAGCAGATGGTGGAGCAACTGAACAACGAGACCTGGGACGTGGCGGCAGACACTGTGCGCAAACTCCGTTTTCTCGATAAACTGCGAAGCAGCGCTGAACAACTCGAAGAAAAGCTGCTCGATTTTTAATTTCGGAAGCAATTATGGCCTTATTACAAATTAGTGAGCCTGGCTTAAGCGCCGCACCGCACCAGCGTCGTCTGGCGGTCGGTATTGACCTGGGCACCACCAATTCCCTCGTGGCGACCGTGCGCAGCGGCCAGGCGGAAACGCTGGCCGACGAGCAGGGCCGCCATCTGCTGCCTTCCGTGGTCCACTACCAGCAGCAGGGTCACGCGGTCGGCTATGACGCCCGCGCCAACGCCGCGCGCGATCCGGCCAACACCATCAGCTCCGTAAAGCGCATGATGGGCCGCTCGCTGGCTGATATCCAGACCCGCTACCCGCACCTGCCGTATCAGCTGCAGGCCAGTGAAAACGGTCTGCCGATGATTGCCACGGCGGCCGGTTTGCTGAACCCAATTCGCGTGTCTGCTGATATCCTCAAAGCGCTGGCGGCGCGCGCGACGGCGACGCTTGGCGGCGATCTGGACGGCGTAGTGATCACCGTTCCGGCCTATTTTGACGACGCACAGCGACAGGGCACCAAAGACGCCGCGCGTCTGGCGGGCCTGCACGTGCTGCGCCTGCTGAACGAACCGACGGCGGCGGCGATTGCCTACGGCCTCGACTCCGGTCAGGAAGGGGTAATTGCGGTCTACGATCTGGGCGGCGGCACCTTTGATATTTCTATCCTGCGCCTGAGCCGCGGCGTGTTTGAAGTGCTGGCGACCGGCGGGGATTCCGCGCTCGGCGGCGATGATTTCGACCATCTGCTGGCGGACTACATCCGCGAGCAGGCGGGCATCAGCGATCGCAGCGATGCGCGCGTTCAGCGCGAACTGCTGGATGCAGCCATCGACGCCAAAATTGCGCTGAGCGATGCGCAGTCGGTCAGCGTTAATGTCGCAGGCTGGCAGGGTGAAATCACCCGCGACCAGTTCAGCGAGCTGATTGCGCCTCTGGTTAAACGCACCCTGCTGGCCTGCCGTCGCGCATTAAAGGATGCGGGCGTGGAGGCTGACGAGGTGCTGGAAGTGGTCATGGTGGGCGGCTCAACGCGCGTGCCGCTGGTGCGCGAGCGGGTGGGCGAGTTCTTTGGCCGCACGCCGCTGACCTCCATCGACCCGGACAAAGTGGTTGCCGTCGGCGCCGCTATCCAGGCCGATATTCTGGTTGGCAACAAGCCGGACAGTGAAATGCTGCTGCTGGATGTCATCCCGCTGTCTCTCGGTTTAGAAACCATGGGCGGCCTGGTGGAGAAAGTGATCCCGCGTAACACCACCATTCCGGTGGCGCGTGCGCAGGAGTTCACCACCTTCAAAGACGGCCAGACCGCGATGTCCATCCACGTGATGCAGGGCGAGCGCGAACTGGTGCAGGACTGCCGCTCTCTGGCGCGCTTTGCGCTGCGCGGCATCCCGGTGCTGCCAGCTGGCGGGGCGCATATTCGCGTGACCTTCCAGGTAGATGCGGACGGCCTGCTGAGCGTCACGGCGATGGAAAAATCGACCGGCGTGGAGTCGTCCATCCAGGTGAAGCCGTCCTACGGCCTGACCGATGGCGAAATCGCCTCCATGATCCAGGATTCAATGAGCTACGCCGAGCAGGATGTGAAGGCGCGTATGCTGGCTGAACAGAAAGTTGAAGCCGCACGTGTGCTGGAAAGTCTGAACGGGGCGCTCGCTGCCGATGCCGCGCTGTTAAGCGCCGCCGAGCGTCAGGTGATTGACGAGGCTGCCGCGCGCTTACGCGCAGTCGCCGAAGGCAATGACGCTGACGCAATAGAAGAAGCCATTAAAAACGTTGATAAACAAACCCAGGACTTCGCTGCTCGCCGCATGGACAAATCTGTCCGCGTCGCGCTGAAAGGCCAGTCCGTGGACGAGGTTTAATATGCCAAAGATTGTTATTTTGCCTCATGCGGACCTCTGTCCGGATGGCGCTGTTCTGGAAGCGAAGACCGGTGAAACCATTCTCGATGTTGCCCTGCGTGCAGGTATCGAAGTGGAACACGCCTGTGAAAAATCCTGTGCCTGCACCACCTGCCACTGCATCGTGCGTGAAGGTTTTGACTCCCTCGCCGAGAGCACCGAAGACGAAGACGACATGCTGGATAAAGCATGGGGTCTGGAGCCAGACAGCCGCCTGAGCTGCCAGGCCGCGGTGACCGATGAAGATCTGGTCGTGGAATTCCCACGCTACACCATCAACCACGCACGCGAGCATTAATATGGGACTGAAGTGGACAGACAGCCGTGAAATCGGCGAAGCGCTCTACGACGCGAACCCGGATCTCGATCCCAAAACCGTACGATTCACCGACATGCACCAGTGGATCTGCGATTTAGAGGATTTCGACGACGATCCAAACGCATCCAATGAAAAAATTCTGGAGGCGATTCTGTTAGTCTGGTTAGATGAAGCAGAGTAAATCACTTAACGGGCTGCCTTCAGGCGGCCCGTTTGCTAATAAGGATAAATAAAATGACCGAAGCGATGAAGATTACGCTCTCTACGCAGCCCGCCGACGCGCGCTGGGGCGAGAAAGCCAGCTACAGCATCAACAACGACGGTATCACCCTGCACCTGACGGGCAAAGATGATTTAGGTCTGATCCAGCGCGCCGCGCGTAAAATTGACGGCCTGGGCATTAAGCATGTCTCGCTGGAAGGCGAAGGTTGGGATACTGACCGCAGCTGGGCGTTCTGGGCGGGCTACAAAGGCCCGAAAGGCACCCGTAAAATTGAGTGGGCGAACCTCGACGAAGCCGGTCAGAAAGAGCTGGAAAGCCGCCTGAAAATTATCGACTGGGTGCGCGACACCATCAACGCCCCGGCGGAGGAGTTAGGCCCTGAGCAACTGGCGCAGCGTGCGGTTGACCTGCTGTGCGGCGTGGCGGGGGATAAGATGTCCTACCGCATCACCAAAGGTGAAGATCTCCGCGAGCAGAACTACATGGGCATTCATACCGTGGGCCGCGGCTCCGAACGTCCTCCGGTCCTGCTGGCGCTGGATTACAACCCAACCGGCGATAAAGACGCGCCTGTCTTTGCCTGCCTGGTCGGTAAAGGTATCACCTTCGACACCGGCGGCTACAGCCTGAAGCAGAGCGCGTTCATGGATTCCATGAAGTCCGACATGGGCGGCGCGGCAACCATCACCGGCGCGCTGGCATTCGCCATCACCCGCGGTCTTAACAAGCGCGTGAAGCTCTACCTGTGCTGCGCGGACAACATGGTGAGCGGCAACGCCTTCAAGCTGGGCGACATCATTCGCTACCGCAACGGTAAAAATGTCGAAGTGATGAACACCGATGCCGAAGGCCGTCTGGTGCTGGCCGATGGCCTGATCGACGCCTCTGCCCAGAAGCCAGAGCTGATTATCGACATGGCGACCCTGACCGGCGCGGCGAAAACCGCCCTGGGCAACGACTACCACGCGCTGTTCAGCTTTGACGACAAGCTGGCCGCTCGCCTGCTGGCAAGCGCGGCTGCGGAAAACGAACCGTTCTGGCGTCTGCCGCTGGCCGAGTTCCACCGCAGCCAGCTGCCGTCTAACTTTGCCGAGCTGAATAACACCGCGAGCGCGGCGTACCCGGCGGGGGCAAGTACCGCAGCAGGCTTCCTGTCGCACTTCGTTGAGAACTATCACGAAGGCTGGCTGCACATCGACTGCTCCGCAACCTACCGTAAAGCGGCAGTTGAGCAGTGGTCCGCGGGGGCGACCGGTCTGGGCGTGCGTACCGTGGCGAACCTGCTGACGGCTGAGTGATCTTTTTTGCCCGGCGGCGCTGCGCTTGCACGGGCCTGTGGTTTTGTAGGCCGGGTAAGCAAAGCGCCACCCGGCGTTTATTGAAGTAGCCAAACTATGTCAGATACCAAAAACGAATTAGAAACCCTGCTGGAACAGGCGGCGACCGAGCCCGCCCATCGTCCGGCATTTTTCCGCACGCTACTGGAATCCACCGTCTGGGTGCCGGGCACCGCGGCGGAAGGTGAGCAGGTAGTGGAAGACAGCGCGCTGGATCTGCTGCACTGGGAGAAAGATGACGGCACGTCGGTGATCCCGTTCTTCACTTCATTGGAAGCGTTGCAGGAAGCGGTAGAAGATGAACAGGCGTTCGTGGTAATGCCGGTGCGCACGCTGTTCGAAATGACGCTGGGCCAGACGCTGTTCCTTAACGCTAAGCTGCCAACCGGGAAAGAGTTCACCCCGCGTGAGATCAGCCACCTGATTGGTGAAGAGGGTAACCCGCTTAGCACCCAGGAGGTGCTGGAAGGGGGCGAAACGCTGCTGCTGTCTGAGGTGGCCGAGCCGCCTGCGCAGATGATCGATTCGCTGACGACGCTGTTCAAAACGCTCAAGCCCGTCAGGCGCGCGTTCCTCTGCTCTATCAAAGAGAGCGCTAACGAAAAGCCTGTTCTGCTGATTGGGATTGAAGCCGACGGCGATATCGACGACATCATTCAGGCGGCGGGAAGCGTGGCCACCGACACGCTGCCGGGCGATGAGCCGATCGATATCTGTCAGGTGACGAAAGGTGAGAAGGGCATCAGCCACTTCATCACCGAGCATATCACGCCGTTCTACGAGCGTCGCTGGGGCGGCTTCCTGCGCGATCTCAAGACCAACCGCATCATCTGATTACGGCGGGGTGAATGTCACCCCGTTGCCTCCAGCAGCAGTAAATCCATCAGCAGCACCAGATTCGACTCAAACGACGTCACGCCCGCGGCTTCGGCGGCGAAGTGCACCGCTTCGTCATACAGTGCAAAGTGCACGTCCGCCATGCCCGCCAGCGTATTGGCCGAGGCGCGGGTAAAGGCGACGACCGTCATGCCGACGTTTTTGGCAATCCGCGCCTTATCCAGCACCTGTTCCGTTTCGCCGCTGCGGGAGACGGCAATAAATACCTGATAACGCGCGGCGTTGCTGAGAAAAATGTTTCGGCTGTCCCCCGGCCCGGAGATGAACGCCGTTTTGCCCAGCACCTGCAGCTTCTTGGTCAGGTATTCGGCAAAGAGATAGGAAAACCCGGCCCCGTAGAGGAAAAAGCTTTCTTTCTGCCGCAGCAGGTCGGCGAACTGCTGGCGCTTCTCCTGCGTGATCCACTGGAAGGTGTGCTGATAGTTAGCGATAAACTGATTAAACAGCGCCGGGAGCTCAGGAAGAGATTGCGCCTGAGCGGCAATATGCGGCGTGTCGGAGAGCAGCTGCTTGCAGTGCCAGATAAACTCGCTAAAGCCGCTAAACCCTAGCTTCTGACACAGCCGCATAATGGTGGCGGTAGAAACAAACGTCGCCTGCGCCAGCTCGCGCACCGTAATGTTGCCCACCAGCAGCGGATGCTCCGTCAGGTGGGCGAGGACGCGATACTCCGCGCGGGTCAGGGACGCCCCGCGCGTTAACAGCGTGGCCAGGCGGTTATCCATTATTTCGCCGGTTCAACTGGCAGATCGTCACGCGCCCCCCATTCGCTCCAGGCGCCGTCGTAGAGCGTAACGTCGTTGACGCCGAGGGTGGCGAGCGCCAGGATCACCACGCAGGCCGTCACGCCGGAGCCGCAGCTGGCAATAATCGGGCGATGTAAATCCACGCCCGCGCGGTCAAAAATGGCACGCAGCTCGTCGGTAGTTTTCAGCTCGCCCTCAAACACCAGGTCGCCCCACGGCACGTTCAGCGCACCTGGAATATGGCCTCGTCTCAGCCCCGGACGTGGTTCATCCGCTTCAGCGTTAAAGCGTGGTGCAGGGCGCGCATCGACGATTTGCGCCGTCTTTTCATGGCTCGCGACCAGTACGTCGGTCAGGCGCTTCACCACGTTAGCGTCGAACGTCGCGTCGAACTCGCCTTCCGGCAGCGTCACGTCGCCCTGCTGGAGCGGCAGCTCGCCACGCTTCCAGCCCGCCAGACCGCCCGCCAGAATCGAGACTTTTTCCACGCCAAACTGTTTCAGCATCCACCATGCGCGCGGCGCGGAGAACAGATTGCCTTCATCGTAAACAACAAGATGTTTGTCTTTGCTGACGCCCAGCTCGCGCATCGCCACGGAAAACGCTTCCGGGCGCGGCAGCATGTGCGGCAGGGGTGATGTATGATCGGAGAGGGCTTCGATATCAAAAAATACCGCGCCAGGCAGATGCCCGGCGCGGTATTCACCGGGAACGTCACGATGCTCTTGCCCCGGCGGGGCCATACGCGCGTCAATAATCTGGACTTCCGGATCGTCGCCGTGCTCAATCAGCCAGTCGGCGGCGACAAAATATGAGGTGGACATGGGTTGCCTCCATTCTTTTCCGTAAAAAAGGATTGTCGGTGTTTTTTCTGACACCGACAAGCAAACCACGTTCAACTCGCGAGCAAGCCCCTATTTTTTCACCGTTTCGCCGTCCTGCCAGGCTTTTTGCAGCGCAGGCCAGTAGTCGCGGTTGGCTTCTATCATCTCATCCAGAATCGCTTTTGCGTGCTCCATGGTGGGCACGGTGCGGTTGAGGGTGAACGCCTGAAGCGCTTTCTCATAGCTGCCTTCGATGGTCGCCTCTACCAGCAGTTGTTCAGATGCCAGCTGCTGTTGCAGCAGGGTCTGGTGGAACAGCGGTACCAGCCCCACGCGCACAGGCTCCGGCCCTTCGGAGGTGATGTAGGCGGGTACTTCCACCACCGCATCGTATGGCAGATTAGTAATCGCCCCGCGGTTCTCCACCATTACCAGATGGCGTTGGCGCAGGTTAAAGGCCAGCGAGCAGGCGACATCGACGATAAACTCGCCGTGAACGCCCACGTGGAAGGCATCCGGTAAAATCCCGGTGCGCTTGTACTCTTCAGCAGCAGCAAAAAGTTTTTTCTCACGCCCGTTCATCACTTCATTGGCGCGGGTATAGTCGGGGTTCTGTTGCTCCACAATCTGGTTCGGCATCAGGTAGTACTGCAGGTACGGGTTCGGCAGGTACTCCGGGAAGTTATCCATAATCGGCTTGATGTTGCGCCAGGTTTTAACCCACGAAGGATCCGAGTGCTGCGGATCGGTTTTTGCGGCATCTTCCGTCAGCAGGCCAAACTTCGCGATATGTTTACGCAGCTCCGGTAATTTGTCCTCGCCGTCCACCAGCACGCGGGTAAACCAGCCGAAGTGGTTCAGGCCAAAGTAGTCCACCTCCAGTTTGCGACGATCGACACCCAGAATGGCCCCCATATTACGCATCGCCGCGACCGGCATATCGCAGATGTTCAGCACGCGAGCATTTGGTCGCAGGCGTCGCACGCCCTCCGCGACGATCGCCGCCGGGTTGGAGTAGTTCACGATCCAGGCTTTCGCATGCGCGTAGCGATCCACCAGATCGATAAGCTCGACCATCGGCAGGATCGTGCGCAGTCCGTAGGCCAGCCCGCCGGGGCCGCAGGTCTCCTGGCCGACCACGCCGTGACGCAGCGGGATCTTCTCATCCTGCTCACGCATTTTGTACTGGCCGACGCGCATCTGGGCGAAAACGAAATGCGCGCCGCTGAAGGCCACTTCCGGGTCACTGGTGACGGTAAATTTGATGCTCTGACTGTGGTCGCGAATCACTTTCTCAACCACCGGCGCAATGGTGTTCTGACGCGCCTCGTCGATGTCATAGAGGCGGATTTCGGCCAGCGGGAAATCCTGCAGGCGCACCATCAGGCTTTTCACAATACCCGGCGTGTAAGTGCTGCCGCCGCCGGCAATCGACAGAATGAATGGGGGTGTAAACATCTTTAGCTCCTTTCAGAGAAACGTCTCAACGGCTTCTCGCATTTTTTTGACGTGCAGCCCGTAGACCACCTGAACGTTGTTACCTTGTTTGATAACCCCTTTCGCGCCGGTCGCCTTCAGGCGCGGCTCGTCGATGATGGCAACATCCTTCACCGTGACGCGTAAGCGGGTGTAGCAGTTATCCACAACCTCAATATTTTCCCGGCCGCCCAGGCCCACCACGATGGACTCGCCCAGCCCGTCGTTATTGCCTTTCGCCTGGTACTCCTGCTTGCTGTAGAGGCGTGTCTCCTGATCTTCATCCTCACGGCCCGGCGTTTTCATGTTGAAACGCAGGATCAGGAAGCGGAACACCACGAAGTAGAGGGCAAACATGATCAGCCCAACCACGATGTACATCGGCCAGTTGGATTTCTCGGTGCCGAGCGGCAGGTTGTAGAGAATGAAATCGATAATCCCGTTGGCACCGATGGCATGAACGCCCAGCAGCGAGAACAGCATCATGCCAATACCGGTCAGGACCGCATGCACCACGAACAGTAGCGGGGCGACGAACAGGAAGGAGAATTCAATCGGTTCGGTCACGCCGACCAGCAGCGAGGTTAGCGCCGCCGGGATCAGAATGGCTTTCGCAACGGCTTTACGCTCCGGCTTCGCGGTCATGTACATCGCCAGCGCCGCGGCGGGCAGGCCGAACATCTTGCTGATGCCGCGCGCGTCCCACACTACCGTGCTGCTGAGCTGCTTCACGTCCGGGCAGGCCATCTCGGCGAAGTAGATATTGCGCGCCCCCTGATAAGCCGTGCCGCACACCTCCTGCGTGCCCCCCAGTTCGGTATACAGGAACGGCGTATAAACCAGATGGTGCAGGCCGGTCGGCACCAGAATGCGCTCAAGGAAACCGTAGATCGCCACCCCGAACGGGCCAGAGCCTTTAATTGCCAGCGCCAGGGTGCTAATGCCGTGCTGGGCAAACGGCCAGAGTTCGCTCATTACCACGCCGAGCAGCATAGAGACGGGCAACATGACAATGGCGACAAAACAGTGGCCGGAGTAAATCGCCATCGCGCCGTTAAACTGTACGACGGAGTATTTGTTGTACAGATAACCGGAGAGTGCCCCGGTCAGGATCCCGGCGAAAACGCCCATCTCCAGCACCTGGACGCCCAGCACCATGCTTTGCCCGGCGGCTTTCATCTGCTCAGCAGGGGCCAGCTCGCCCTGCAGCTGCAGCGTCACGTTCATGGCGTTGATAAACACCACGAAAGTCACCAGCCCAATCAGCGCCGCGTAGCCTTTATCGCGCGTCGCCAGACCAGTCGGGATCCCGACGGCAAACACCAGCGCCAGGTTGACCAGCACCGACACGGCAGATTTGGCGATCAGCTGGCCGATACTCTGGATAAGCGGATGACCAAGGAACGGCAGGTATTCGGCCAGGTTACCGTTGCCCAGCACATTGCCAAAGGCGATAAACAGACCGACAATCGGTAAGATAAGTACCGGTCCGTATAATGATTTTCCGAAATTTTGTAGGGCGTTCACGGCTCGTTTCATGGCTTTCTCTCTTTTTGAACCGCGCACTCGGGGTGCGTCATGGTCATAAAACTAGCAGGCTCTGAGCGAACATATCCAGCTATCTTCTTGTTTTAAAAACAAATGACGTAAAAGGTAACATGTGACGTTATGCGCTGTGATCGCGGTTCCATCCCGGTGTAGCGGCGTGATGCCATTCTGCGAGGCGCTTTCCAGATTCTTAAATTGGACTTTTTGTATTAACGAAACTTGCGGATAATACTTATCCGGACGACGACCAACAGGCCCCCTCAGGCCAGGGACACAGGATGAAACCGTTTCGCTTAGCCGCGATCTCTCTCGCGCTGCTCACCACCTTTACGCTTGTCGGCTGTGATAACAGCGACGATAAACCTCAGGCTGCGGCTCCCGCAGCATCCACCGCATCAACACCGAAAGCCGCGGAAAAGCCCGACGCTGAAAAGCTGGCTAAAATGGCCGCCCAGAGTCAGGGAAAAGCGCTGACTCTGCTTGATGCGTCTGAAGTGCAACTGGACGGCGCCGCTACGCTGGTGCTGACCTTCTCTGTCCCGCTGGATCCGGAACAGGATTTCGCGAAAACAGTGCATGTTGTGGATAAGAAAAGCGGCAAAGTTGACGGGGCGTGGGAACTTGCGCCTAACCTGAAAGAGCTTCGCCTGCGCCATCTGGAGCCTAACCGAAACCTGGTTATCACCGTGGATCGTGGGCTGGTGGCGCTGAACAAAGCGACTTTTGGCATTGATTATGAAAAAGCTCTGACCACGCGAGATATAGAGCCGACGGTCGGTTTTGCCAGCCGCGGCTCGCTGCTGCCGGGCAAGGTGGTGGAAGGGCTGCCGGTGATGGCGCTTAACGTCAACAATGTGGACGTCAATTTCTACCGCGTGAAACCGGAATCGCTGGCCTCGTTTGTCAGCCAGTGGGAGTACCGCAACTCGCTGACCAACTGGGAATCTGACAATCTGCTGAAGATGGCGGAACTGGTCTATACCGGTCGTTTTGACCTCAACCCGGCGCGCAACACGCGTGAAAAACTGCTCCTGCCGCTTAAAGATATCAAGCCGCTTCAGCAGTCCGGCGTTTATATCGCCGTCATGAACCAGGCAGGGCACTACAACTACAGCAATGCCGCAACGCTCTTTACCCTGAGCGATATCGGTTTGTCTGCTCACCGCTATCATAACCGGCTGGACATTTTCACCCAGAGCCTGGAAAACGGTGCGGCGCAGTCCGGCGTCACCGTCACGCTGCTGAATGACAAAGGTCAGACGCTCGCCGAAGCCAGCAGCGACGCCGACGGCCATGCGAAGCTTGAAACAGACAAAGAAGCCGCGCTGATCCTCGCCAGCAAAGACGGCCAGACAACGCTGCTCGATCTCAAGCTGCCAGCGCTCGACCTGGCAGAGTTCGACATCGCCGGTAGCCCCGGCTTCAGCAAGCAATTCTTTATGTTTGGCCCACGCGATCTTTATCGTCCGGGTGAAACGGTGATCCTTAACGGCCTGCTGCGCGACAGCGACGGAAAACCGCTTCCAGATCAGCCCGTGAAGCTTGACGTGCTGCGCCCGGACGGCCAGGTGGCACGCACGATCGTTGTTCAGCCTGAGAACGGCCTCTACCGCTTCAACTACCCGCTGGATAGCGGCGCGCAGACCGGCATGTGGCATATTCGCGCCAATACGGGCGATAACCAGCAGCGCCTGTGGGATTTCCACGTCGAAGATTTTATGCCCGAGCGTATGGCGCTCAATCTGACGGGACAAAAAGCACCGGTTTCCCCACAGGATGAGGTGGACTTCAACATCGTGGGCTATTACCTGTATGGCGCTCCGGCCAACGGCAATTCTCTTCAGGGCCAGCTTTTCCTGCGTCCGCTGCGTGAGGCCGTTGCTGCGCTGCCCGGCTTCCAGTTTGGTGATATTGCGGAAGAAAACCTGAGCCGCAGTCTGGATGAAGTGCAGCTTACGCTGGATGAGCAGGGGCACGGGCAGGTCACCATCGAAAGCCAGTGGAAAGAGGTACACTCTCCTCTGCAGCTGATCCTGCAGGCGAGCCTGCTGGAATCAGGCGGCCGTCCGGTGACGCGCCGCGCGGAGCAGGCTATCTGGCCGGCGGCGCAACTGCCGGGTATCCGTCCGCAGTTCGCCAGTAAGGCGGTCTACGACTACCGTACCGATACCACCGTCAACCAACCGATCGTCGACGAGAACGGCAACGCCAGCTTTGACATCGTCTATGCCGATGCCAGCGGCGCGAAAAAAGCGGTATCCGGCTTACAGGTACGCCTGATCCGTGAACGCCGTGACTATTTCTGGAACTGGTCCGAGAGCGAAGGCTGGCAGTCTCAGTTTGATCAAAAAGAGCTGATTGAGGGCGAGCAGGAGCTTAGCCTTAAGGCCGATGAAACCGGCAAAGTCACCTTCCCGGTGGAGTGGGGCTCATACCGTCTGGAAGTGAAAGCGCCTGATGATGTGGTCAGCAGCGTGCGCTTCTGGGCAGGTTACAGCTGGCAGGATAACAGCGACGGCACGGGTGCGGTGCGCCCTGACCGCGTGACCCTGAAACTGGATAAACCGGCCTATCAGCCAGGCGATACCATCCAGCTGCACATAGCAGCGCCAGCCGCAGGCAAGGGCTATGCGATGATCGAGTCCAGCGAAGGGCCGCTGTGGTGGAAAGAGATCGACGTACCGGCAAACGGGCTCGATCTTTCCATTCCGGTGGATAAAGCCTGGAAACGTCACGATCTCTATCTCAGTACGCTGGTGGTGCGTCCTGGCGATAAATCCAAATCCGCCACGCCGAAGCGCGCGGTTGGTCTGCTGCATCTGCCGATGGGCGACGAAAATCGCCGCCTGAACATTGCGCTGGATAACCCGCAGAAAATGCGTCCAAACCAGACGCTCTCTGTGAAAGTGAAAGCCAGCGTAAAAGAGGGGGCGGTTCCGCAGAAAGTGAACGTGCTGGTCTCGGCGGTGGACAGCGGCGTGCTGAACATTACCGATTACGTTACGCCAGATCCATGGCAGGCCTTCTTCGGCCAGAAGCGTTACGGCGCCGATATCTATGATATCTACGGCCAGGTCATTGAAGGGCAGGGCCGCATGGCCGCGCTGCGTTTCGGTGGTGACGGCGATGAACTCAAGCGCGGCGGTAAACCGCCGGTGAACCACGTCACCATTATTGCCCAGCAGGCTCAGCCGGTTACGCTGGATGCCAACGGAGAAGGCACCGTTACGCTGCCGATTGGTGATTTCAACGGCGAACTGCGTCTGATGGCGCAGGCGTGGACGGAAGATGATTTCGGCAGCAGCGAAAGCAAGGTTGTGGTGGCCGCGCCGGTTATTACCGAGCTTAATACTCCGCGCTTCCTGGCAAGTGGAGATACCTCACGGCTGACGTTGGATCTCACTAACCTGACCGACAAACCGCAATCGCTGAACGTCGCTCTGAGCGCGACAGGAAAAGTGTCGCTGGAAGGTGCACAGCCGCAGCCGGTTCAGTTGCCGCCGGGCGCGCGCAGTACCCTGTTTATTCCGGTGCGTGCGCTGGAGGGTTATGGCGACGGTGAGGTGACGGCGCAGGTTACCGGCCTGGAGCTTCCGGGCGAAACCTTTGCCCCGCAGCAGAAGAGCTGGAAAATTGGCGTACGTCCGGCATTCCCGGCGCAGACGGTCAATACCGGTGCCATGCTGAACCCCGGCGAGTCCTGGAACGCACCGGCGCAGCACAGCAACGGTTTCTCTCCTGCCACCCTGCAGGGGCAACTGCTGCTGAGCGGCAAACCACCGCTCAACCTGGCGCGCTATATTCGTGAACTGCAGGCGTATCCGTATGGCTGCCTGGAGCAGACCACCAGCGGCCTGTTCCCGTCACTCTATACCAACGCCGCGCAGCTTACCGCGCTTGGTATAAAAGGAGATACCGATGACCAGCGCCGTGCTGCCATTGATATTGGGATCTCCCGTCTGCTGCAGATGCAGCGTGATGATGGCGGTTTTGCCTTGTGGGATAAAAATGGCCCTGAAGAGTACTGGCTGACCGCCTATGTGACTGACTTCCTGGTGCGCGCGGGCGAGCAGGGTTATAGCGTACCTGCCGATGCGGTGAACAACGCCAACAACCGTCTGCTGCGCTACCTGCAGGATCCGGGCATGATGTCTATCCGCTACAGCGACGACACCCAGGCCAGCAAATTTGCCGTGCAGGCGTATGCCTCGCTGGTGCTGGCGCGTCAGCAAAAAGCCCCGCTGGGCGCGCTGCGTGAAATCTGGGAGCGCCACGGGCAGGCGGCTTCCGGCCTGCCGCTGATGCAGCTGGGCATGGCGCTCAAACTGATGGGCGATGCGCCGCGCAGCCAGCAGGCGCTGGATCTGGCGCTCAAAACACCGCGTAACGACAGAAAAACATGGATGGCCGATTACGGCAGCCCGCTTCGCGATAACGCGCTGATGCTCTCCCTTCTGGAGGAGTATAAATTGCTGCCGGATGCGCAAAATACGCTGCTGAATGCTCTTTCTGAGCAGGCATTCAGCCAGCGCTGGCTATCCACCCAGGAGAGCAATGCGCTGTTCCTGGCCGGACGTTCGCTGCAAACCCTGTCAGGCGCATGGCAGGCGAAAACCACGTTGTCTGATACCGCATCAGGCGGCGATAAGGCGCAGGTACAAAACGTAAGCGGCGACCAGCTTGGTGCGCTTCAGGTAACCAATACCGGCACGGCACCGCTGTGGGTACGTCTGGACAGCACCGGCTATCCGGAATATGCGCCTCAGCCGAGTTCCAACGTGCTGCAGGTTGAACGTCATATCCTGGCAACCGATGGCAGCAGCAAATCGCTCTCTTCGCTGAAGAGCGGTGAACTGGTGCTGGTCTGGCTTGAAGTGAAAGCCAGCCAGAACGTTCCGGATGCGCTGGTTGTGGATCTCCTCCCTGCTGGTCTGGAGCTGGAAAACCAGAACCTGGCGAGCAGCAGCGCAAGCCTGCAGGACAGCGGCAGCGAAGTGCAGAACCTGCTCAGCCAGATGCAGCAGGCGGACATTCAGCACATGGAGTTCCGCGACGACCGTTTTGTGGCCGCCGTGCCGGTAAACAGAGGTCAGCCGGTTACGCTGGTTTATCTGGCCCGTGCCGTAACGCCGGGCACCTACCAGGTACCGGTTCCGATGGTGGAGTCTATGTACTTTCCGCAGTGGCGGGCAACGGGTGCGGCCAGCGGCCCGCTGATTGTTGTTCCGTGATATGTTGATAGCGCGTCTGACACGCTCCCGCTGGCTTTGGCTGGCGGGAGCGCTTCTCGTTTTAGGGGGGCTGATTGTCGCCGCCGACCGCCTGTGGCCGCTGCCTCTGAAAGAGGTTAACCCCGCACGAGTTGTGGTGGACGAGAAGGGCGCGCCGCTCTGGCGTTTTGCCGACAGCGAAGGCATCTGGCGCTACCCGGTGACCATTGAAGAGGTTTCTCCCCGTTATCTTGAGGCTCTGATCCAGTACGAAGATCGCTGGTTCTGGGAGCATCCGGGCGTAAACCCGCTCTCTGTCCTGCGCGCCGCCTGGCAGGATCTCAGCTCCGGAAGAGTGGTTTCGGGAGGAAGCACGCTTACCATGCAGGTGGCACGCCTGCTGGATCCGCATCCGCGCACCTTTGGCGGCAAAATTCGTCAGCTCTGGCGGGCGATGCAGCTGGAATGGCACCTCTCTAAGCGTGACATTCTTACGCTCTATCTCAATCGTGCTCCGTTTGGCGGCACGCTGCAGGGCGTGGGAGCAGCAAGCTGGACCTACCTTGGGAAACCCCCGTCGCAGCTGAGCTACTCCGACGCGGCGTTGCTGGCGGTACTGCCGCAGGCACCCAGCCGTCTGCGCCCGGATCGCTGGCCCGAGCGGGCCGAAGCGGCACGCAACAAAGTGCTCGATCGCATGATGATTCAGGGCGTCTGGTCAGCAAAGCAGGTGAAAGAGTCCCGTGAAGAGCCGGTATGGCTGGCTCCCCGGCAGATGCCGCAGCTGGCGCCGCTCTTTGCACGCATGATGCTCGGCAAAAGCCGCGACACAAAGATTGTCACTACGCTGGATGCCGGACTGCAACGGCAGCTGGAAGAGCTGGCGATGAACTGGAAATCCCGCCTGCCGGCACGCAGTTCGCTGGCGATGATCGTGGTCGATCATACCGACATGAAGGTGCGCGGCTGGGTCGGCTCGGTGGATATCAACGATGACACGCGTTTCAGCCATGTGGATATGGTTAACGCGATCCGATCCCCGGGATCGGTATTGAAACCGTTTATCTACGGTATGGCGCTGGATGATGGCCTGATCCATCCCGCCTCGCTGCTTCAGGACGTGCCCAGAAAAACCGGTGATTATCGCCCGGGAAATTTTGACAGCGGGTTCCACGGGCCGGTCAGCATGAGTGAAGCGCTGGTGCGCTCGCTCAACCTGCCAGCCGTCCAGGTGCTGGAAGCCTACGGTCCCAAACGGTTTGCCGGGATGCTGAGTAACGCAGGCCTGCCGCTGATCCTGCCTGCCGGAGCGCAGCCGAATCTGTCGCTGATCCTGGGTGGCGCAGGTGCGAGGCTGGCGGATATCGCCGCCGCGTACAGCGCCTTTGCAAGGCATGGCAAGGCGGGCCGGCTGCGCTTACAGCCGGGCGACCCGCTAACTGAACGCCCGCTGTTATCGCCAGGTTCGGCGTGGATTATTCGCCGTATTCTGGCGAATGAAGCGCAGCCGCTGCCGGACAGTGCGCTGCCGCAAATTGCGCCGCTGGCGTGGAAAACGGGCACCAGCTATGGCTACCGCGATGCCTGGGCCATCGGTCTGAATGCCCGGTATGTAATAGGTATCTGGACAGGGCGACCTGACGGCACGCCGGTAGCGGGGCAGTTTGGTTTTGCCAGCGCGGTTCCGCTATTAAACCAGGTGAATAACCTGCTTCAGTCACGCTCGACAATAGACGAGGCCCGCCTGCCGCGCGATCCGCGCCCGGAAAGCGTTGGGCGGAGCGTGATCTGCTGGCCGGGCGGCCAGTCGCTGCCGGAAGGCAGTGAAAACTGTCGGCGTCGTCTTTCGACCTGGCTGCTCGAAGGGAGTGAACCACCCACGCTGCTGCTGCCGGAACAGGAAGGCATTCGCGGCATTCGTTTCCCGGTCTGGCTGGATAAAACGGGCAAGCGTGTGGCGGCAGATTGCCCTGATGCCACAGAAAAAGTTCTCGACGTCTGGCCGCTGCCGCTGGAGCCGTGGCTGCCCGCAGCGGAAAAAAGGGCTGTGCGTCTTCCTGCGAGATCGACGCTCTGCCCGCCGCTGGATAATAACAATGCGGCACCGCTTATGATTTCGGGTATCAGAGAGGGGGCTGTTATTAAGCGACTCCCTGGTGAAGGGAACGTGACGCTATCTGTTATTACGACTGGAGGAGAAGGTGGGCGCTGGTGGTTTTTAAATGGAGAACCGTTAGAAGGCCGCAATAATACTCATTCATTAAAATTATATTTGCCTGGCGAATATCAATTACTTGTAATGGATGACTCAGGACAAACGGCGACGGTGAATTTTGAATTAGACCGTTAAGTGTTACCCCCGAAGAGTTAGTTTGATAATTATCAATATTCGTTCCTGAAAAAAAACGAGAATGCGTTTTTATTTTAAGGAACGAGCAATGAAGAAAAATAAAAATCAGGGAGAGGGGCTTATTCCCGCGCTATCCCGGCGTCATTTTATTCAGGCAGGGTCGGCGCTCGCCGCCCTTCCTTTTGTAGCGACAACAGGTAAAGCACAGGCACAGAGTACGGCGGCAACACACGCGACGCCTGAAGAAAAAGTGGTGCAAACCTGCAGCACGTTTGACTGCGGCGGTAAATGTGATATTCGCGCTCACGTCAGTGAGGGCGTAGTCACAAGAATTTCAACGCGTCCGGATAATGAACTGGATCCTCAAATGCCTGTTATGCGCGCCTGCGTTCGTGGCCGCGCTTATCGGAAATTTGTTTATCATCCCGATCGGCTTAAATATCCAATGAAACGCGTGGGTAAACGTGGCGAAGGAAAATTCGAGCGTATTACCTGGGATGAAGCCACCACGCTTATTGCGAATCAATTAAAAACGATTACACAAAAATACGGCGCTGCCTCACGCTATGTGCATGTGGGCACTGCGGTATCCGGCGGAACGTTTTCCGGCGATAAAATGGTTCGTCGTCTGCTCAACTTAACCGGCGGCTATCTCGAAAGCTATCACTCGGTCAGTATGGGCAACACGGCGGCAGCCACGCCGTATACCTACGGCACCGCCGCCAGCGGCAGCTCTCTGGACACGCTGCTGGACACCAAACTGGTCATTCTCTGGGGACATAACCCGACGGAAACGATCTTTGGTCACAGCAACTACTTCTATCAGAAGATGAAGCAAAACGGCACGCGCTTTATCGTTGTCGATCCGCGCTATTCCGATACGGTTTCCTCTCTTGCCGACCAGTGGATCCCGCTGCTTCCCACAACAGACAACGCCCTGATGGACGCGATGATGTACACGATTGTCACGGAGAACCTGCACGATCGCGACTTCATCCAGCGCTATACCCTGGGCTTTGACGAAGCATCCATGCCGGAAGGCGTTCCGGCCAATGAATCCCTGATGGCTTATCTGAGCGGCGCAAAAGATGGTGTGGCGAAAACGCCCGAGTGGGCAGAGAAAATCACGCACGTGCCTGCGCAGACCATTCGTCAGCTGGCGCGCGACTACGCAACCACCAAACCCGCCGCGCTGATCCAGGGCTGGGGACCGCAGCGCCATAACTGCGGCGAGCGCACCGCGCGCGGCTCGACGTTACTGGCAACGCTGACGGGTAACGTTGGGGTGAAGGGCGGCTGGGCGGCAGGCTATGGCGGCTGCGCTAATCGTAAATTTGCTGCCGGGCCGGAGATGCCGGATAACCCGGTAAAAGCCAAAATATCGGTGATGAACTGGGTGCAGGCCGCCGATGATGCTTCTAAGGTAACGGCGGAAGACGGCCTGAAGGATGCAGAGAAGCTGGACAGCAATATCCGCATCCTCTTCTCGCTGGCGGGAAATTATCTGGCTAACCAGAACCCGGATCTGCATCAGGCGACGCGCGTGCTGGAAGACGAGTCGAAAATCGAGTTTATCGTGGCAAGCGATCTGTTTATGACGCCGAGCGCCCGATACGCCGATCTTCTCCTGCCGGAAACCAGCTTTATGGAACGCTGGAATATCGGCGAAACCTGGGGCACGGCAAGCTATCTGATCCTGTCGGAAAAGCTGATTGAACCTGAATTCGAACGCCGTTCAGACTACGACTGGCTGCGGGAAGTTGCTGCTAAGCTTGGCGTCGAACCTGCATTCAGCGAGGGCCGTGACGAAAAAGCGTGGATTGAGCACATCTGGGAGCAGACGCGGCTCTCCATGCCAGATGAAAACCTGCCGGACTTCGCGACGTTACAAAAGACGCGCCAGCATCTTTTCAAAAGCGCGCCGTTCGTCGCTTTTGAAGACAATATTCGCGATCCGCAAAATCATCCGTTCCCGACGCCCTCAGGGAAAATTGAGATCTTCTCGAAGCGTCTGTACGACATGCAGCACCCGGAGATTCCGGCGCTGTCGCACTACGTGCCCGCCCACGAAGGGCCGGAAGACGAACTGGCGAAAACCTTCCCGCTGCAGCTGATCACCTGGAAAGGGAAAAACCGTGCTAACTCAACCCAGTACGCCAACCCGTGGCTGATTGAGGCGCAGCAGCAAAAGCTGTGGATCAACCCGCAGGACGCGCAAAAGCGCGGCATTTCCCAGGGGGATACCGTGCGCATTCATAACGCGCGCGGCATTTGTGAAATTCCGGCTGAAGTCACGCCGCGCATCATTCCGGCCGTTGTTGCCATGCAGGCAGGCGCCTGGTGGCAGCCGGACGAACAGGGCGTCGATAAAGGCGGCTGCGCGAACGTGCTCAGCTCTGCCCGTATTACCGCGCTTGCGAAAGGGAATTCCCATCAAACCATGCTGGTGGAGGTAGCTAAAGCATGAGTCAGTTTAAACACTACGCGCCGGTGAGCGATAAACAGCTGGGTTTCTATATTGACTCTTCCCGCTGCTCGGGCTGCAAGGCATGCCAGGTGGCATGCAAAGACAAAAACAACCTTGAGGTCGGACGTCGTTTCCGTCGCGTATACGAAGTCAACGGCGGGAATTTCATCCCAACCGGGCAGGGCGGCGTTAGCAACAATGTTTTTGCCTACACGCTCTCTATTTCCTGTAACCACTGTGCGGACCCGATCTGCACCAAAAACTGTCCGACCACCGCAATGCACAAGCGTCCGGGCGACGGCATCGTGCGCGTCGATACGGACAAGTGCGTTGGCTGCGGCTACTGCGCGTGGTCTTGCCCTTACGGCGCGCCACAGCTCAACGAGCAGACCGGGCAGATGTCCAAATGCGATTTTTGCGTGGATCTGCAGGCGAAGGGCGAGCAGCCCGTCTGCGTGGCAACCTGTCCGCTTGAGGCGATCAAATTTGGGCCTATTGATGAACTTCGGGCGAAATATGGTGCTGTATGCGATGTGAGGGGCTTGCCTGATTCCTCGATTACAAAACCAAACCTGGTGATCAAAGCGCATCAGGGCGCAGAGAAAGAGGGGAAACGTCATGCATGAGTTACCGCTGCTGATTTTTACGCTGTTCCTGCAGGGATCGGTTGGCGTGACGCTCTGGCTGGCGTTCGGGGGAGCGCATACTACACCGCGTAGCGCGCTGCTGCCTGCCGCTGGGGCGTTTGTGCTGGCGAGCCTGGGGCTGCTCGCCTCAGCGCTGCATATGGGCTATCCGCTCAACGCCCTGAACGCGCTACGCCACGTCTCCAGCTCGTGGCTGAGCCGTGAGATTATCTTTGCCAGCCTTTACCTGGCGGCGCTTGGCCTCGCCGTGCTGCTGATGTTTTCCAATAAGCCAGGCTGGAAGCTGCTTTTGGCCGTGGCGGGTCTTGTCGGGCTGGTGGACGTGTTCTGCATGGCACAAATCTACATGCACGCGTCCGTGGTGACCTGGCAGCACATTAACACGCTGGTACTGTTTATCGGCTCGGTGGGTATCATCGGTTCAGCCTGCATGGCAGTTGGGATGCGTTCCCAGACTACCCTGCGTGCGGCGGTTGTCATTATCACGCTGGTGGTGCTTGTGCGTCTGGTGATGCAGCCCGTCTGGCTGGCAGACATCACTGTCATGGACAATACCGTGGTGACGTTCCCTCACGCACCGCTACGGATGCTCGAACAGCTGCGCGCGGTACATCTGCTGAGCTGGTGCGTGTCCGTTGCAGGTATGTTCTGCTTTGCTGCGGGCGGCCTGAAAGCGGCGCGCGGCACGCTGCTGCTGGGCAGCGCCTTGCTGATTGTGGGTGAGTTGATGCTGCGCTTCGTTTTCTTCAGTATTGGCTGATGGGCAGATTGACGTTTGCCCCGGCGATGGACGTGACGCATGCGTGCGTCCGTCGCCGTTTTCGCCACGCTTCCTGCTGCGCCTGCGCGGACGTTTGTCCAGCGCAGGCTTTTTCTTTTACGGAAACCGGCGTCTCGGTTGATGAAAATCGCTGTATTGAATGCGGTGACTGCCTGTTCGTCTGCCCCTCCGGGGCCATTACCGGCATCGCGCCGCGAAAGCGATTTCTGCGTGGAGATACCCTTGTTGGGCCTTTTACTGAACGCGCACCTGGGATGAATGAACTGCTGCTGTGGCACGCGCAACGCCAGGTTCGTTTTATCAGTATCGACGCAGAGCAATACCCTGACTGGCTGCTGGCGCTTGCCCGGCTTAATCTTGCGCTTCGTCGCCGTGGTGAAGCGGAGTGGGGGTTTAAGCTCATACCGATCGGCGAGGTGAATATCGCTCGCCGTGCGCTGATGCACGTTCCCCGCGAGGATGTAAAAGCCTGTCGCGTTTCCCCGGGGCCGCGGGAGCTGCGCAGGGCATTCTCGACGTTTAGCGAGTCAGATATCGCACTCGATATTAATAAGTGCGTGCTGTGCGGTGCGTGCTGGCGAAGCTGCCCGGAAAACGCGATTCGGTTTGAGAACGCCGCGCTGGTGGTGGAGACCGGGCGCTGTACCGGCTGCGGTGGCTGTGAGGCAGTATGTCAGCACGAGGCGATAAACGTCGCAGAAACAGATGGACCGGCAAAAAACGTGGCCACTCCCGCATATAAAGCAGTTTGCCTGACGTGCCAGCGCCAGTTCTGGTCATTTACGCCTGATGAAAAGCAGTGCCCGCTCTGTTTACGCCATCAACACGGTATGCGAAATCCTGCCTGTTGCTAATCTTCGTCTCATTTTAAAAAAATGTTATGCAGAACCATAGGCAATGGCGCTATTGCTCTTTATAATCCGCGCCACACCATACTCAGGTATGCAAAACAACAGAACATTTTACAGAGGTTATCAATGGCTATTGAACGTACTTTTTCCATCATCAAACCAAACGCGGTGGCAAAAAACGTTATTGGCAGCATCTTCGCTCGCTTTGAATCAGCAGGGTTTAAGATCGTTGGCACCAAAATGCTGCACCTGACCGTTGAGCAGGCTCGCGGTTTCTACGCTGAGCACGAAGGTCGTCCATTCTTTGACGGCCTGGTGGAGTTCATGACCTCCGGTCCAATCGTGGTCTCCGTGCTGGAAGGCGAAAACGCAGTACAGCGTCACCGCGATCTGCTGGGTGCAACCAACCCGGACAACGCGCTGGCAGGTACCCTGCGCGCTGACTACGCGGACAGCTTCACCGAGAACGGCACCCACGGTTCCGACTCCGTTGAGTCTGCCGCGCGCGAAATCGCGTTCTTCTTCGCTGAAGGCGAAGTGTGCCCGCGCACTCGCTAATAATTTCGTAAATGCCGCGTGCAAACGTGGCATCCCTGCGCCAGACTTTGTACAATGCAACGCCCCGGACGAGCAGACCGCTTTCCGGGGCGTTTCTATTCAACCCTCCACGGGCCACAACGTGTAACAACGAGGCCGGAAAAAAATTATGTCTGAACTAGTGAATACCTCCGAAGTCGCCATTCCTGCGGTTCCCAATAAAAATGGAAAAATTAACCTGCTGGACCTGAACCGTCAGCAGATGCGCGAGTTCTTTAAAGATATGGGTGAGAAGCCGTTTCGTGCCGATCAGGTAATGAAATGGATGTACCACTACTGCAGCGACAACTTTGATGAGATGACCGACATCAACAAAGTGCTGCGCAACAAGCTCAAAGAAGTGGCTGAAATCCGCGCGCCGGAAGTGGTGGAAGAGCAGCGCTCGGCAGACGGCACCATCAAATGGGCGATTGCCGTAGGCGATCAGCGCGTTGAAACCGTCTACATCCCGGAAGACGATCGTGCCACGCTGTGCGTCTCTTCTCAGGTGGGCTGTGCGCTGGAGTGCAAATTCTGCTCTACGGCTCAGCAAGGTTTTAACCGTAACCTTCGCGTGTCTGAAATCATCGGTCAGGTCTGGCGCGCCGCGAAAATCGTGGGTGCAGCAAAAGTGACCGGCACGCGTCCTATCACCAACGTGGTAATGATGGGAATGGGCGAACCGCTGCTGAACCTGACCAACGTGGTGCCGGCGATGGAAATCATGCTGGATGACTTCGGTTTTGGCCTGTCCAAGCGCCGCGTGACGCTGTCTACCTCAGGCGTTGTGCCTGCGCTGGATAAGCTCGGCGACATGATTGACGTTGCGCTGGCTATCTCCCTGCACGCGCCAAACGATGAAATTCGTGACGAAATTGTACCGATTAACAAAAAGTACAATATCGAAACCTTCCTCGCTGCCGTGCGTCGCTACCTGGAGAAATCCAACGCAAACCAGGGCCGCGTCACCATCGAGTACGTGATGCTGGACCACGTCAACGACGGTACTGAGCACGCTCATCAGCTGGCTGAACTGCTGAAGGATACGCCATGCAAAATCAACCTAATCCCATGGAACCCGTTCCCGGGCGCGCCGTATGGCCGTAGCTCGAACAGCCGTATCGACCGTTTCTCCAAGGTGCTGATGGAGTATGGTTTCACCACCATCGTGCGTAAAACCCGCGGTGATGATATTGATGCTGCATGCGGACAGTTGGCCGGTGACGTCATTGACCGTACCAAACGTACCCTGCGTAAACGCATGCAGGGCGAGACCATTGCGGTTAAAGCTGTTTGATTATTATGCATCACGGCGCATTATCTACGCTGTGATGCATAATCTGACTGAATAATCAGTCAGATTCGTGACGTTTGATTAATAATTACGGTGCGTTTCATATGAGTTTCGGGCAGTATGTAACGACGTAACAACAGTTTAGCCACGCGGGCAGAGCTGCACTGTCATCTACCGGCTGACAGTCTTATACTGTCTGTTCAAGGTTAACTGACCTGAAGTTTCGCGGTGCGGGCGGCATTGTGACTCACCGGCACCTGAACCCTTTTTTTCACGTACCAGTAGTTGTAGCGAATGAATACTGAAGCCACTCACGACCAACATGAAGCACTCTCCACTGGCGTTCGTCTTCGCAACGCCCGTGAACAACTCGGACTCAGCCAGCAAGCTGTTGCAGAACGCTTGTGCCTGAAAGTTTCCACGGTTCGCGATATTGAAGAAGATAAGGCGCCTGCCGATCTGGCTTCAACATTTCTGCGCGGCTATATCCGCTCTTACGCAAAACTGGTGCACATCCCCGAAAACGAATTACTGCCAATGATGGAGAAGCAGGCACCGGTTCGTGCAGCAAAAGTTGCCCCGATGCAAACTTTCTCCCTGGGGAAACGTCGTAAAAAACGTGATGGCTGGCTGATGAGCTTTACCTGGCTGGTGCTGTTTGTTGTTGTCGGCCTGACTGGCGCATGGTGGTGGCAAAACCACAAGGCGCAGCAGGAAGAGATCACCACTATGGCCGATCAATCCTCCGCTGAACTCAATCAGGCGAGCAATGGTGGTGCCCAGAGCGTTCCGCTGAACACCGACGGTGCGGCGGCCTCAAGCGAGCCGCAAACAACGGCTCCGGCAACCGATGCAGCACAGGCTCCGGCCGCAACGGCGAACACCGCTGCGCCTCAGGCTCAGGATCAAAACGCGGTCGTCGCCCCTTCTCAGGCAAATGTCGATACTGCGGCGAACGCCCCTGCAGCGACTCAGCCGGCGAACAACGCCGCGGCGTCCCTGCCGACCGACCCGGCGGCAACCGCCGCGCCAGCCGCCGATCCAAACGCGCTGGTGATGAACTTTACGGCTGACTGTTGGCTGGAAGTGACTGACGCGACAGGTAAAAAACTGTTCAGCGGCCTGCAGCGGAAAGATGGCACGTTAAACCTAACGGGTCAGGCACCTTACAAACTTAAAATCGGCGCTCCGGCAGCGGTACAGATCCAGTATCAAGGAAAACCTGTCGACCTGAGCCGCTTTATCAGAACTAACCAGGTTGCACGTCTTACCGTTAATGCCGAACAATCAGCAGCACAGTAACAGACGGGCAACGCGGGAGATTTTTCATGCATAACCAGGCTCCGATTCAACGTAGAAAATCGAAACGGATTTACGTTGGGAATGTGCCAGTCGGCGATGGGGCACCTATCGCCGTCCAGTCGATGACCAATACGCGCACCACGGATGTGGAAGCAACGGTCAACCAAATCAAAGCATTAGAGCGTGTAGGCGCGGACATTGTCCGCGTCTCAGTGCCCACGATGGATGCCGCTGAGGCGTTCAAGCTGATCAAACAGCAGGTCAGCGTGCCGCTGGTTGCAGATATCCACTTCGACTACCGTATCGCGCTGAAAGTTGCTGAATACGGCGTTGATTGCCTGCGTATTAACCCGGGCAACATCGGCAATGAAGAACGCATTCGCATGGTGGTTGACTGCGCCCGCGACAAAAACATTCCAATCCGTATCGGCGTGAACGCCGGCTCTCTGGAAAAAGATCTGCAGGAAAAGTATGGCGAGCCAACGCCGCAGGCGCTGCTCGAATCCGCCATGCGTCACGTCGATCATCTGGATCGTCTTAACTTCGATCAGTTCAAGGTCAGCGTAAAAGCCTCTGACGTTTTCCTGGCCGTTGAATCGTATCGCCTGCTGGCAAAACAGATCGACCAGCCTCTGCATCTCGGGATCACCGAAGCGGGCGGCCTGCGTAGCGGTTCGGTGAAGTCTGCGATCGGCCTGGGCCTGCTGCTCTCCGAAGGGATCGGCGACACCCTGCGCGTCTCGCTGGCGGCGGATCCGGTAGAAGAGATCAAGGTCGGTTTCGATATTCTGAAATCGCTGCGTATCCGCTCGCGTGGGATCAACTTCATTGCCTGCCCAACCTGTTCGCGTCAGGAATTTGACGTGATCGGCACGGTGAATGCCCTGGAGCAGCGTCTGGAAGACATCATCACCCCGATGGACGTCTCCATCATCGGCTGTGTCGTGAATGGTCCGGGTGAAGCGCTGGTCTCAACCCTGGGCGTAACCGGCGGTAACAAGAAAAGTGGTCTCTATGAAGATGGCGTTCGTAAAGATCGTCTGGATAATAGCGACATGATTGACCAGCTTGAAGCCCGCATCCGCGCCAAAGCCGCGATGATGGACGAGACACAGCGTATCAGCGTTCAGCAGGTTGAAAAATAACGTGATGGGAAGCGTGCCGCTTCCCATGTATGATTGAACCCATTCTTTGGGTTTTTTTTGTATATAGAAAGAGAATAAACGTGGCAAAAAACATTCAAGCCATCCGCGGCATGAACGATTACCTGCCTGGCGAAACCGCCATCTGGCAGCGCATTGAAGGCACGCTGAAGCAGGTGCTCGGCAGCTACGGTTACAGCGAAATCCGTTTGCCGATTGTAGAGCAGACCCCGTTATTCAAACGCGCGATCGGTGAAGTGACCGACGTGGTTGAAAAAGAGATGTACACCTTTGAGGACCGCAACGGCGACAGCCTGACCCTGCGTCCGGAAGGTACGGCGGGCTGCGTACGCGCCGGCATCGAACATGGTCTTCTGTACAATCAGGAGCAGCGCCTGTGGTATATCGGCCCGATGTTCCGCCACGAACGTCCGCAGAAAGGTCGTTATCGCCAGTTTAACCAGCTGGGTGTGGAAGTTTTTGGCCTGCAGGGCCCGGACATCGATGCCGAACTGATTATGCTGACCGCTCGCTGGTGGCGCGCCCTCGGTATCTCTGAGCACGTTTCGCTGGAACTGAACTCAATCGGTTCTCTGGAAGCGCGCGCTAACTACCGCGATGCGCTGGTGGCGTTCCTGGAGCAGCATAAAGAGAAGCTGGACGAAGACTGCAAACGTCGCATGTACAGCAACCCGCTGCGCGTGCTGGATTCCAAAAACCCTGATGTTCAGGCGCTGCTGAACGATGCCCCTGCGCTGGGTGACTACCTGGACGACGAGTCTCGCGAACACTTTACCGGCCTGTGCAAGCTGCTCGAAGCGGCGGGCATTGCCTACACCGTGAACCAGCGTCTGGTGCGCGGTCTGGACTACTACAACCGCACCGTGTTTGAGTGGGTAACCACCAGCCTCGGTTCTCAGGGCACCGTGTGTGCCGGCGGCCGTTATGACGGTCTGGTTGAGCAACTGGGTGGCCGTGCCGCGCCTGCGGTTGGCTTCGCGATGGGTCTTGAGCGACTTGTTTTGCTGGTGCAGGCAGTTAATCCGGAATTTAAAGCAGATTCCGTTGTCGATATATACCTGGTGGCTTCAGGCGCGGAAACGCAGTCTGCGGCGATGCAGCTTGCCGAACGCGTGCGCGATGCGCTGCCGGGCGTTAAGCTGATGACCAACCATGGCGGCGGCAACTTCAAAAAACAGTTTGCTCGTGCCGATAAGTGGGGCGCAAGTATTGCACTGGTGCTGGGCGAGTCCGAAGTGGCTAACGGCGAAGTGGTAGTAAAAGACCTGCGCTCTGGTGAGCAGACAACGGTAACGCAGGACGGCGTTGCGGCGCACTTGCGCACTCTATTGGGCTAAGGAGAAAGACGGCGTGGAAATGTACGAGAACGAACACGATCAGGTCGACGCGATTAAACGCTTCTTTGCTGAAAACGGCAAAGCGCTGGTTGTTGGGGTTATTTTAGGTGTGGGTGCGCTGGTGGGCTGGCGTTACTGGAACAACCATCAGGCGGATTCCGCGCGCGGCGCGTCCCTGTCCTATGAAAATACCGTTAGCGCGATTCGTGCCGACCAGCCGCAAACGCTGGCTGCGGCAGAGAAATTTGCCGCTGACAACAAAAACACCTACGGTGCACTGGCAGCGCTGGAAGTGGCTCAGCAGTACGTTGATAAAAACGAACTGGATAAAGCCGCTGCTCAGCTGTCTCAGGGCCTTGCTGCTGCCAGCGATGAAAACCTGAAAGCGGTGATCAATTTGCGCCTGGCACGTATTCAGGTTCAGCAGAAAAAAGCTGACGACGCGCTGAAAACGCTCGATACCATCAAAGGCGAAGGTTTTGCTGCCATCGTTGCCGATCTGCGCGGTGAAGCACTGCTGAGCAAAGGTGACAAAGCGGGCGCGCGTAAAGCGTGGCAAGCTGGCGTAGAGAGCAAAGCGTCACCTGCGCTGAGCGAAATGATGCAGATGAAAATAAATAATTTGTCCGTCTGAGAGGGACCCGATGCAATTGCGTAAATTACTTCTGCCAGGACTGCTTTCTGTTACGTTATTAAGTGGTTGTTCACTGTTCAGTGGCGAAGAAGACGTTGTGAAAATGTCCCCACTGCCGACGGTTGAAAACCAGTTTACCCCATCCACCGCGTGGGATGTCTCCGTGGGCAGTGGGATTGGTGATTTCTATTCCAACCTTCATCCTGCGTATGCAGACAGCGTTGTCTATGCCGCTGACCGCAAAGGTACCGTGAAAGCGGTGAACGCCGATGACGGGAAAGAAGTGTGGTCCGTTAACCTGGCGGAAAAAGACGGCTGGTTCTCCCGTAAACCTGCACTGCTGTCTGGCGGCCTGACCGTTTCCGGTGGGCATGTCTACGTGGGCAGCGAAAAAGCGCAGGTTTACGCGCTGAATGCCAGCGATGGTTCTGTTGCATGGCAGACCGCTGTAGCCGGTGAATCCTTGTCACGTCCGGTCGTGAGCGACGGGCTGGTGCTGATCCATACCAGCAACGGCCAGCTGCAGGCGCTGAACGAAGCGGACGGTCTGGTGAAATGGACCGTTAACCTAGATATGCCTGCGCTCTCACTGCGCGGTGAATCCGCACCTGCAACCGCATTTGGTGCTGCCATTGTGGGCGGTGACAACGGTCGCGTGAGTGCCGTGCTGATGCAGCAGGGCCAGATGATCTGGCAGCAGCGTATCTCGCAGGCCACTGGCTCAACGGAAATCGACCGCCTGAGCGACGTAGACACTACCCCGGTTATCGTTGACGGTGTGGTTTACGCCCTGGCCTATAACGGCAACCTGACCGCGCTGGACCTGCGCAGCGGCCAGATCATGTGGAAACGTGAGCTGGGCTCTGTGAATGATTTCATCGTTGACGGTAACCGCATCTATATGGTTGACCAGAACGATCGCCTGCTGGCGCTGAGCACCGAAGGCGGCGTGACGCTGTGGACGCAAAGCGATCTGCTGCACCGTCTGCTGACCGCGCCAGTGCTGTACAACGGTAGCCTGGTGGTTGGCGACAGCGAAGGCTATATGCACTGGGTTGATCCAGAGAATGGCCGCTTCGTGGCGCAGCAGAAAGTGGACGGTTCAGGCTTCCTGACCGACCCGGTTGTGGCTGACGGCAAACTGCTGATTCAGGCAAAAGACGGCACGCTGTACGCGATCACGCGTTAATTACCCGGCGGTTGTAGTATACTAAACGGCTCCTGTTCACTCAGGAGCCGTTTTGACATTTTTAAAAACGCCGCGAATGCGACGTTTATTTGAATTTTATGAGGCTTCAAACATGGTACCTGTGGTCGCGCTTGTCGGGCGCCCTAACGTTGGAAAATCCACTCTTTTTAACCGTTTAACACGCACCCGTGATGCGCTGGTTGCGGATTTCCCGGGGCTGACGCGTGACCGTAAGTACGGTCGTGCAGAGGTGGAAGGACGCGAGTTCATCTGTATTGATACCGGCGGTATTGATGGCACAGAAGACGGCGTTGAAACCCGCATGGCGGAACAGTCCTTGCTGGCGATTGAAGAAGCGGATGTCGTACTGTTCATGGTGGATGCGCGCGCTGGCCTGATGCCGGCGGACTCCGCAATCGCTAAGCACCTGCGTTCTCGCGAAAAGCCAACTTTCCTGGTGGCGAACAAAACTGACGGCATCGATGCCGATCAGGCTATCGCGGACTTCTGGTCTCTGGGCATGGGGGATATCCACCCGATTGCGGCATCGCATGGTCGCGGTGTGACCAGCCTGCTGGAAACCGTTCTGCTGCCGTGGGTGGACGAAGTGAACCCGCCGGAAGAGGTGGACGAAGACGCCGCATACTGGGCGCAGTTCGAAGACGGTGAAGAGGGCGAAGAAGAAGAGCCTGAGGATGACTTCAACCCGCAGGATCTGCCGATCAAGCTGGCTATCGTCGGTCGTCCAAACGTAGGTAAGTCTACGCTTACTAACCGTATTCTGGGTGAAGAGCGCGTGGTGGTTTACGACATGCCGGGCACTACGCGTGACAGCATCTACATCCCAATGCAGCGTGATGAACGTGAGTATGTCCTCATCGACACCGCCGGTGTACGTAAGCGCGGAAAAATCACCGACGTGGTGGAAAAATTCTCCGTTATCAAAACCCTGCAGGCGATTGAAGATGCCAACGTGGTGCTGCTGGTCATCGACGCGCGCGAAGGTATCTCCGATCAGGATCTCTCTCTGCTCGGCTTTATCCTCAATAGTGGGCGCTCACTGGTCATCGTCGTCAACAAGTGGGATGGCCTGAGCAATGAAGTGCGCGAGCAGGTGAAAGAGACCCTGGACTTCCGTCTGGGCTTTATCGACTTTGCCCGCGTGCACTTTATCTCAGCGCTGCACGGCAGCGGCGTCGGTAACCTGTTCGAATCCGTGCGTGAAGCCTACGACAGCTCCACCCGTCGTCAGAGCACCGCCATGCTGACCCGTATCATGAATATGGCTGCAGAAGATCACCAACCGCCGCTGGTGCGCGGTCGTCGCGTGAAGCTGAAATATGCCCACGCCGGTGGCTATAACCCGCCAATCGTGGTGATTCACGGCAACCAGGTGAAAGACCTGCCGGATTCCTACAAGCGCTACCTGATGAACTACTTCCGTAAATCGCTGGACGTGATGGGCACGCCTATTCGTATCCAGTTTAAGGAAGGGGAAAACCCGTTCGCCAACAAGCGCAACACCCTGACGCCGAACCAGATGCGTAAGCGTAAGCGTTTGATTAAGCACATTAAGAAAAGCAAATAACCTTCATCAAGCCTCACAAAGTTTGATGCATTATCAAAACCCGCTAACCATGCGGGTTTTTTTTCATAATTAAAACAGGATCTATTTTTAGCACGGTCATAACGAAAGAAGCGGTGGAGGCGCGCTGTGGCAGCGGTACACCGCAAAGACTGCCAGATGATACTTAATAGCGTAAAGCGTCATTCAGACACCGCTGGAAATTACATATTAATATTCACAGCAATTATTTTTATCAGTGATTTATTTGAATATTCGATATGAACCAAAAATGCTGTTCGAAAATGATAAACCCTTATCCGTAGTAGAATTATTTAGTTTTTTAATTAACTGGAATTAAGGGCGTTTATATGGATCAGCAATGCACCAATGAATTAACGCCAGAAATAAAAGCCCAGCAGGAAAAGTCGCTATTTACAGCGGAAGAAATTATCGCAATGGACGATGAAGCACGCGCGATACTTGCAGAGGGAAGGGTTTTGGTACGGAAGCATCCCGCAAATGATATCTGGCGCATAGCAATGGAAGGGAGCATAACCCGCCGCGGGGAAATCGTAGCCTATCCTGACGGCAGCACAGCCGCCATAACCACCAGTGCCGGAAAGGCCAGCTTTTGCAAGGGGGCTGGCGTTGCGCTGGATGGGAGCGTGCTTAATAACGGCGATGAAATTATCAGTATCCTGCAAAGGCACACTTATCTGGTAACGCGTAATGGGATCGCATCCGGGGCGGATTTTCTGACAGTTACCGGAGCGTAACGCATGGGATACCGTACCGATAATTATGGTCGGGGGCAGGCGCTTGAGAATGATAAAACGACTACCGGTGCCAGGTGTATTGCGTCTATAACGGACAGCACCGAATTTGGCCGCAGAATACTCAGGGTAGGTGATAAAACCACACCCTGTCCCAAATGCGGGAAACAGGGCGTCATAGTATCAGGTGAAGAACGCGTGACATTTCACGGGGTGCCCGCAGCCGTTCACGGTTCAAAAGTACACTGTGATTGCCCTCCGGGTTCGAACCGGGTGATTGCTCCGGCAGGTCAGTGGCTGGGACGGGGACGGGACCCGGTTGAGGTTGCCAGGGAAGAACACGCTGCCAGGCTGGTTGCAGAAAAGCAAGCCGAAGAAAAACGCAGGGCGGAGGAAAGGGAACGTAACCGGGTATTCGCAAAATCCTGCCTGCGCGGTGAGGGGTGTAATGATGCCGGTGACCAGCGCGAGCCTCATACCAATTTTGCTGATATGGCTTTTTTTCAGGCCATGCCCGCCAGCGACCCTGCAACCGATTCAGACACCCCGCAGCACGCCCGGACCGCAAAAAAGAAAAAGCCAGACGATATCCCCAAACCGAAAAAGCGCAGCGCCCTGTATCGCTGGTGGAACGGCAACCATGAGGAGATGGATTATCAGGCCGCCGTTGCTGCCGCAGCTGCAGCTTCACGTGCACAGACGGCCACGGCAGGCGCAAGCCTGCTGGAGCTGATAAGCGGCAGGGCGCTGACCTACGGCACCTGGGCGGTACGTGGTGCCGCCGGGCTGGGTGAGACAGCCGCCGCCGGAGCGGGTGCATCCGTGGCCGGGCTGCTGGTGGGAATGATGCCCGGAAGGCTGAACGACGGCGAACAGGATTTTATCGACCGTATGCGCCTGGAGCAGATGCGTGAAGCCCCGAGCCGGGTGCGCTATACGTGGGAGAACGACAGCAGCGGGAACGCGGTCCCGCGTGGCTGGCATACGCCACCCGGCCGGGACAGTGTTCGCGTCAGAAAAATGGAGTATGACAGCAGCGCGCAGGCGTACACCTTCACCACGGAAGAAGAACCGCACATCACCATTGTGTGGACGCCTGACCGGACAGACGAGAATAAACCCTGGAATACCGGCAACCAGGCGCGTCCGGTGCTGCCGAACCCGGTTGTTGTTGACCCGCTGCCGGATAACACAGGCATAACGGCGACCACCAGCCCGGCGCCAGAGGAAAAGCGTTTCGCGGATTACATTCTGATCCTGCCGTTCCCTGACCTGCCGCCGATTTATATTTATCTGAGGCACAATCCCGGACAAGTCACGGGCAAAGGGAAAAAAGTAAGTGGCGTATGGCTGTCTGATGCTGATAAGGGGGATGGTTCTCCAATTCCAGAGCAGATAGCTGACAGACTGCGTGGAAGGTCATTTACCAATTTTGACCGCTTCAGAGAGGCTTTCTGGCAGGAGGTGGCACGAGATCCTGAATTGTCCAGACAATTTAATACCCATAATTTAGCCAATTTACAAAAAGGGAAAGCGCCAGTGCCCTGTAGGAGTGGTTGGGTAGGGAGGCGAGGTAAATTTGAAATACACCATGTAAGGCCCATAGCACAGGGTGGAGAGGTTTATAATGTCGACAATATGAGCATCACAACACCTAAGCGTCATATAGAACTGCACCTGGAAAAGTAGGAAAAAAGATGAGTGAGAAGAAAAGCTTTTGTGATTATACAGAACAAGAATTTTTAGATTTAGTTCGCAAAATATGCATGGCTGACGGAGAAACCGAAGAAGATGATATTAATAATCTTTTGGAGTTTGAAAAAGTAAGCGAGCATCCTGATGGCTCTGATCTGATTTATTACCCACAGGATGGACAGGATAATAGTCCTGAAGGAATTGTCAAAGAGGTCAAGCAGTGGCGTAAAGCCAATGGTAAACCTGGCTTTAAAGAATCTTGAGCATCAAGCCTCGGAAGGGGCTTTTTTATGTGCGTTTGATTTTGTGCATTTGAGGTTGAAGCTACAAAGTTTCTGGTAAAGCGAAAACGTCAAGTCAGTTATACGGAAAGGGAAGAACGAGAGGGAAGAGAACCAACAGAACATGCTTTTCACCGTTTGAAAGTATCTTCGAGAATTTTAGACTGCTGGTGGGAATGTATCCGGACCGCACGAACTACGGTTATGCGTAGGATTGGGTAATGCTCGTTGATTGTACAAAAGAGATAGGCACTTTTGTTTTGCGTGGGCAAATGGGTGTACACAAAGAAATTTCCATGTGTGAAAAATTCTTTTATTACAATAAATTAATGGTTTGTTTGCTATTCATACTACAAAAGCAAATATCCTTAGCTGAACCCATTAAAACCCTTGCCTGCCGCTGTTTTTTTTCGCGCTTTCACAGCAATGACTAACACTGTGTGAAGTCAATCACTATTCACTCCCAACCATCTTTAAATCCAGAAAAGTAGACAATCGTCGAATTTTCATCTTAAAGTCCCTGGTCCGGTACTAGACAAAACTAGCGACTGGTTATCAAATGGTTAACTAACTTTTCGCCGCATGTAAAAAATCGGTCAGATACGTAACTGGCCGGCGTACCTGCTGGTGTTTACAAGCACGACACATACCTTTCGGGAGAATTATGCAATCCTCTGTTAATCAAAAAGAGAGCCGAACCTTCTTCGGCCATCCTTATCCGCTCGGTTCGCTGTTCTTTACCGAGATGTGGGAGCGTTTCTCGTTCTACGGCATTCGCCCGCTGCTGATCCTTTTTATGGCCGCCACCGTCTATGACGGCGGGATGGGGCTGGCGCGCGAAAACGCCTCGGCGATTGTCGGTATTTTTGCCGGCACCATGTACCTGGCCGCGCTGCCGGGCGGCTGGCTGGCGGATAACTGGCTCGGCCAGCAGAGAGCCGTCTGGTACGGTTCGATTCTGATCGCGCTCGGCCACCTGTCGATTGCGCTGTCGGCCATCATGGGCAACAACCTGTTCTTTATCGGCCTGATGTTCATCGTGCTCGGCTCTGGCCTGTTCAAAACCTGTATCTCGGTAATGGTCGGCACCCTGTATAAAAAAGGCGATGCACGTCGTGACGGCGGTTTCTCGCTGTTCTACATGGGCATTAATATGGGCTCGTTCATCGCCCCGCTGATTTCCGGCTGGCTGATAAAAACCCACGGCTGGCACTGGGGCTTTGGTATTGGCGGCATCGGGATGCTGGTGGCGCTGATTATCTTCCGCGTGTTTGCGGTTCCGGCGATGAAGCGCTACGACAGCGAAGTCGGTCTGGACTCCACATGGAACAGCCCGGTGGTGAAGCGCAACGGCGTGGGCGTCTGGCTGCTGGCGCTGGCGGCAGGCGTGGCAACGCTCGTGACGCTGATCGCGCAGGGCGTGATTGTCATTAACCCGGTCGCGGTAGCCAGCGTGCTGGTCTACGTAATTGCGGCGTCCGTTGCCCTCTACTTCATCTACCTGTTCATCTTCGCGGGCCTGAACCGTAAAGAGCGCGCCAGGCTGCTGGTCTGCTTTATTCTGCTGGTCTCCGCCGCGTTCTTCTGGTCCGCGTTTGAGCAGAAGCCAACCTCGTTCAACCTGTTTGCCAACGACTACACTAACCGCATGATCGGTGATTTTGAAATTCCGGCGGTATGGTTCCAGTCGATCAACGCCCTGTTCATCATCCTGCTGGCCCCGGTGTTCAGCTGGGCATGGCCAAAGCTCGCGAGCATGAACATTCGCCCGAGCAGCATCACCAAGTTTGTTATCGGTATTCTGTGTGCGGCAGCGGGCTTTGGCCTGATGATGCTGGCGGCACAGAACGTGCTGAGCAACGGCGGGGCGGGCGTATCGCCGTTCTGGCTGGTGGGCAGTATCTTGATGCTGACGCTGGGTGAGCTGTGCCTGAGCCCGATCGGTCTGGCGACCATGACCCTGCTGGCGCCGGAGAGAATGCGCGGCCAGATGATGGGGCTGTGGTTCTGCGCCAGCGCGCTGGGTAACCTGGCGGCGGGCCTGATTGGCGGTCACGTGAAGGCCGACCAGCTGGATATGCTGCCGGATCTCTTCGCGCGCTGCTCCATCGCGCTGCTGATTTGTGCCGCAGTGCTGATCGTCCTCATTGTTCCGGTGCGCCGCATGCTGGAAAATGCACAAACTAAACCGGCAGCTAGCGCCTCATAAACCTCAGTGTGCCGGGGCAGGCGTTATGCCCCGGCACTGTACTTCCTGAGGTGAAACCATGCAGTTAGGATTTGTTGGTCTTGGTGCGGTAGTGGAAACAGCGTATCTGCCCGCACTACGTAATCTGTTCGATGGCGCTGTTCGTTGTTTCGGCTTTGATGTTCTCCCCGCAAAGTACCCTGAAGGCGTTACGCGCTGCGTCTCGCTTGCGGCGCTTTTAGCCACCCCGCTGGATACCCTTTTTATTACCACCGCATCGCTGCACCACCTTGAGGCCCTTGAGCTGGCGATTGCCTCGCCGGTTCCGCGGATTGTGATTGAAAAACCGATTGTCGCCACGCTTCCTCAAATCGAAAAACTCAACGCGCTGCTGGCAACGCCCGGCGTGGCGTCCCGCGTGCTGGCGCTCGACCACTGGATGGCGCGCATCGAAACGGTGAAGCGGTCGCTGGTCGGCCATGTATCTGACATTGCCAGAATCGAAGGTTTTTTGCAGGAGCCGAGCGGATATAACGCCGCAGGGGAACCCATCGCGCTCAATTTCGCGACCGGAGAACCGGATACCAGAACGCTTCGCCACCCGGACGGCGTGATTCTGGATATCGGAACGCACGTGCTGGCGATGCTGCGTGAAACGCTGCGCTATCTGGGCGGTCAGGACGATATGACGCTGCAGGTGGTAACGGCTAAAGACCGCCTGGGCCACGATATCGCAAAGGGTGACCTGACCACCGCGGAAGGCGAGGCGCACTTGCAGGGAACCATCAGCGGCGTGCCGGTGGATATCTGGCTTAATAAATACGCGGGACCCGCGGGCGGGCAAAAGGGCCTGCGTCTCTATTTACGCGACGGCCGCATTATCAACTACGACCGACGCGGCGCGGAAGATGTGCTGGAGCTAGTTAAAGGTAAGAATACTCAGCGCTGGCATATCCCCGGCACGATCTACGAACGCTGTCTTGCCGGTCATATTCTTGGCGCAAACAGTCTGTTTGAGCGCGATCCGCAGGAGGTGAGCCGCACAACGCGCCGCAGGATCGATGAGGTGGCGCTGCTGCTGACCTTGCAGCAACAGTTGCGTGGCCCGCACTGAAGACGTGGTAAAATTATCGCAGACCTGAACGCCCTGAAGGAGACACCATGACCATTACCTGCCCGGATTGCCAGGCACAGCTTGAACCCCTGAACGGGGCGGCGCACTGCGACAGCTGTAATAAAGATATTGCGCTCGAAGCCCGCTGCCCGGAGTGCCATCAGCCACTCCAGGTCTTAAAGGCCTGCGGGGCGGTGGACTATTTCTGCCAGAACGGCCACGGCTTAATTTCTAAAAAGCGCGTGGAGTTTGTTCCGGCCGAAGATTAATCGCACACGCAGTCTTCGCCTTTTTTCCACAACTCGACCAGCGACTCGGGCGCTTCCTGCTCGGGTACCAGCACGATGATATCGGCGTAGTGCGCCTGATTTTGGCCGGTCCAGATAATCTGGATACGGAAATAGCGCTGGTCACCGCTGCCGGGTGACGACGTCTGACCCGGCGGCTGACCGCGTGGAAAGGCCTGCTCAAGGATGCTCACCAGGCGCTGGCGCTGGGCCTCATTAAGCGAGGAGAGCGCGATGGTACGCTGGCCGCTCAGCTTAGGAATAAAAGCGACGCCGCCTTCCCGGGCCAGCTCAACCACGGCGTCATCCGTCAGTTCCGGAACCTGCATTTACAGCACTCCCACCTGTTCCCAGGCCTGTTTTATCGCCGCCCCAACGTCGCTACCGGAGCGTTTCTCTCCGTGCGCTATCGTCAGTTTTGCAAAGGCATCAAAATCCGCATCCTGCGCCAGATTGCGATCGCAAACCGTGTCGTACCATGCATAACCGGCTTTTTCCCAGGCGTAACCGCCGATCGCCGTCGCGGCCAGGTAAAATGCCCGGTTGGGGATGCCGGAGTTAAGATGGACGCCGCCGTTATCCTCGCGCGTTTTGATGAAATCTTTCATGTGCGCGGGCTGCGGGTCTTTGCCGAGCAGGGGATCGTCGTAGGCGGTGCCGGGTTCAGACATGGAGCGCAGCCCTTTGCCGTTAATGCCCGCGGCCAGCAGCCCTTCACCAATCAACCAGTCTGCTTTATCGGCGGTTTGCTTGAGATGGTACTGTTTCACCAGCGAACCAAACACGTCTGACAGGGACTCATTCAGCGCGCCCGACTGTTCGAAATAGATTAGCCCGGCTTCGGTCTCGGTGACGCCGTGGCTCAGCTCGTGCGCCACCACGTCGATGGCAATCGTAAAGCGGTTAAAGATCTCCCCGTCACCGTCGCCAAACACCATCTGCTGACCGTTCCAGAAGGCGTTCTGATATTCCCGGCCATAGTGAACGGTGCCGGTCAAAATCAGCCCCTTATTATCGAGCGAATCGCGCTGATATTCTTTCCAGAAGAAATCATGGGTAATACCCAAATAATCGTACGCCTCGTCCACGGCCACATCGCCATTCGACGGCTGGCCCTCGTAACGCACCTGGGTACCCGGCAGCTCTTGGGTCTGTTTCGCATCGTAGATATCGCGCTCAAGCTGACCGGCTTTATTCACGTGCGGCGCGGCGGGTTTGCCCGGCATATGCGCCATCAGCGTCTGGACGTGGGTTAAGGTCTGACGGGCATAGCGCTGCTGCGGTTCGGAACCGCTTTCGATAATACGACGAAGAATATAAGGGGGAATAACGCTACGAAGATGGGACATGCTGCTCTCCTTATTAAAAAAGGGAATAGCAGCAGTATAGTAAGTAACCGGCGAAGAATTATCCGGTTTTGCGCTGACGCGTCTTTTTCACCGGTTTAATTGATTTCACTTCGCTTTCCACCCAGCCGTCAGACAGGCGGGTGGTAAGAACGTCACCGGTGTTCACCTGTTTGGTTTGCTTCAGCACTTTGCCGTCCGCTGCCGTCGTTACGCTATAGCCGCGCGCCAGCGTGGAGAGGGGGCTGACGGCTTCCAGATGGGTCACCGCGTTGCCAAAACGCTCACGTGTGGTGCTCAGGCGCGCCCGGAGAGTCTCCGCCAGACGATATTCCAGCTGCTGAATGCGCGTTTGCGCACGATAGATTTTCGGTTGCGGATTCTGCTGGTTCAGGCGCTGGGTCACACGCTGCTGGCGCGTCACCGCGCGCTTAAGCTGATTATCAAGCGCAAAGTTCATGCGCTGACGCAGGCGTTCCAGCACGGTCTGCTGACGCGCCAGACGAAGCTGCGGGTGCTGCTGCTGAAGACGGTGATGAAGCTGGGTAAAGCGGCGGGTACGGTTGGCAAGGAAGTAGTCCATCGCTATCTCAAGACGCTGCTGGCCGTTCTGAAGCTGACGCAGCAGCTCCAGCTGGTTACGGCTCACCACTTCCGCCGCCGCGGACGGCGTAGGCGCACGCAGATCCGCAACAAAATCCGCGATTGTCACGTCCGTTTCATGCCCGACGGCGCTCACCACGGGGATCTCGCTTGCAAAGATTGCCCGCGCCACGCGCTCGTCGTTAAAGCTCCACAGGTCTTCCAGCGAGCCACCGCCGCGCCCGACGATCAACACGTCACACTCCTTACGCGCATTTGCCAGTTCAATGGCGCGTACAATCTGGCCTGGCGCATCGTCACCCTGAACGGCGGTCGGGTAGATAATGACGGGCAGGGAAGGATCGCGACGCTTCAGTACGTGCAAAATGTCGTGCAGGGCGGCACCGGTTTTCGAGGTGATGACACCCACGCAGTGGGCAGGTGAGGGCAGCGGCTTTTTGAACTGTTGGTCGAAAAGTCCCTCTTCGGAGAGCTTCGCCTTTAACTGTTCATACTTTTGCTGCAGCAGGCCTTCGCCCGCGGGCTGCATGCTTTCAACGATGATTTGATAATCGCCGCGCGGCTCATACAGGGTGATATTGGCGCGAACCAGAACCTGCTGGCCGTGCTGCGGACGGAACGTCACGCGACGGTTGCTGTTGCGGAACATCGCGCAGCGCACCTGGGCGGTATCGTCTTTTAAGGTAAAGTACCAGTGTCCGGAAGACGGTTGCGTGAAGTTTGAGATTTCACCGCTGATCCAGACCTGCCCCATTTCCTGCTCAAGCAGCAAACGCACCGTCTGATTAAGGCGGCTGACAGTATAAATTGAGGGGGATTGAGAGGATAACATGTGAGCGGGATCAAATTCTAAATCAGCAAGTTATTCAGTCGATAGTAACCTGCTGAGAGGCATTAGCAAGCATTTTTTCAAAAAAGTGTAGATGCAATCGGTTACGCTCTGTATAATGCCACGGCAATATTTAACCACCCAGGTCAGAGATATTGCCCATGCTACGTATCGCTAAAGAAGCACTGACGTTTGACGACGTCCTCCTCGTTCCCGCTCATTCCACCGTTCTGCCGAATACTGCCGACCTCAGCACGCAGTTGACGAAAACCATTCGTCTGAACATTCCTATGCTCTCCGCGGCAATGGACACCGTGACTGAAGCGCGCCTGGCTATCGCCCTGGCACAGGAAGGCGGCATTGGCTTTATCCACAAAAACATGTCTATCGAGCGTCAGGCGGAAGAAGTTCGCCGCGTGAAGAAGCATGAGTCCGGCATCGTGTCCGATCCTCAGACCGTTCTGCCAACCACTACCCTGCACGAAGTGAAAGCCCTGACCGAACGTAACGGCTTTGCCGGCTACCCGGTAGTGACCGAAGACAATGAACTGGTGGGCATCATCACCGGTCGTGACGTGCGCTTCGTGACTGACCTGAACCAGCCTGTCAGCGTCTACATGACGCCAAAAGAGCGTCTGGTGACCGTCCGCGAAGGCGAAACTCGCGACGTGGTGCTGGCGAAAATGCACGAAAAACGCGTTGAGAAAGCGCTGGTTGTGGATGCGAACTTCCACCTGCGCGGCATGATCACCGTTAAAGATTTCCAGAAAGCAGAACGTAAACCGAACGCCTGTAAAGACGAGCATGGCCGCCTGCGCGTCGGCGCTGCCGTAGGCGCGGGTGCAGGTAACGAAGAGCGCGTTGACGCGCTGGTGGCGGCGGGCGTTGACGTCCTGCTGATTGACTCCTCTCACGGCCACTCCGAAGGCGTGCTGCAGCGTATTCGCGACACCCGTGCAAAATACCCTGACCTGCAGATCATTGGCGGCAACGTGGCGACGGGCGCAGGCGCTCGCGCGCTGGCTGACGCCGGCTGCAGCGCGGTGAAAGTGGGTATCGGCCCTGGCTCCATCTGTACCACCCGTATCGTGACCGGCGTAGGCGTTCCACAGATCACCGCGGTTTCTGACGCGGTTGAAGCGCTGGAAGGCACCGGTATTCCGGTTATCGCTGACGGCGGTATCCGCTTCTCTGGCGATATCGCGAAAGCCATCGCCGCGGGCGCTGCTGCCGTAATGGTAGGCTCCATGCTCGCTGGTACCGAAGAATCCCCGGGCGAAATCGAACTCTACCAGGGCCGTTCTTACAAATCTTACCGTGGGATGGGCTCCCTGGGCGCGATGTCCAAAGGTTCCTCTGACCGTTACTTCCAGACCGATAACGCTGCTGACAAACTGGTACCGGAAGGTATCGAAGGCCGCGTGGCCTATAAAGGCCGTCTGAAAGAGATCATTCACCAGCAGATGGGCGGCCTGCGTTCCTGTATGGGTCTGACCGGCTGTGGTACCATTGACCTGCTGCGTACCAAAGCGGAATTCGTACGCATCAGCGGTGCGGGTATCCAGGAGAGCCACGTTCACGACGTGACTATCACCAAAGAGTCCCCGAACTACCGTCTGGGCTCCTGATAAGTTTCCGCGCCCGGCTTCTGCCGGGCGCTTTGTTTTGTTTCACTTGCCTCGGAATTAGCGTCAATGACGGAAAACATTCATAAACATCGCATTCTCATCCTGGACTTCGGTTCTCAGTACACTCAGCTGGTCGCGCGCCGCGTGCGTGAACTGGGCGTTTACTGTGAGCTGTGGGCGTGGGATGTCACGGAAGCACAGATTCGCGAATTCAATCCAAGCGGCATCATCCTGTCCGGCGGCCCTGAAAGCACCACCGAAGAGAACAGCCCGCGCGCGCCGCAGTACGTGTTCGAAGCGGGCGTACCGGTATTCGGCGTCTGCTACGGCATGCAGACCATGGCGATGCAGCTGGGCGGCCACGTAGAAGGCTCTAACGAGCGCGAGTTCGGCTACGCGCAGGTTGAAGTCGTCACCGACAGCGCGCTGGTGCGCGGTATCGAAGACTCCCTGACCGCAGACGGCAAGCCGCTGCTGGACGTGTGGATGAGCCACGGCGACAAAGTCACCGCCATCCCGTCCGACTTCGTGACCGTTGCCAGCACCGAAAGCTGCCCGTTCGCCATCATGGCGAACGAAGAAAAACGCTTCTACGGCGTGCAGTTCCACCCGGAAGTGACCCACACCCGTCAGGGTATGCGCATGCTGGAGCGCTTCGTGCGTGACATCTGCCAGTGTGAAGCCCTGTGGACCCCGGCAAAAATCATCGACGACGCCGTTGAGCGTATCCGCCAGCAGGTTGGCGATGACAAAGTGATCCTCGGCCTCTCCGGCGGCGTGGACTCCTCCGTCACCGCGATGCTGCTGCACCGTGCCATCGGCAAAAACCTGACCTGCGTCTTCGTGGACAACGGTCTGTTGCGTCTGAACGAAGCGAAGCAGGTCATGGACATGTTCGGCGACCACTTCGGTCTGAACATCGTTCACGTGGAAGGCGAGCAGCGCTTCCTGGACGCGCTGAAAGGCGAGAACGATCCGGAAGCGAAACGTAAGATCATCGGCCGCGTGTTCGTGGAAGTGTTCGACGAAGAAGCGCTGAAGCTGGAAGACGTGAAGTGGCTGGCGCAGGGTACTATCTACCCTGACGTGATCGAGTCTGCGGCATCCGCAACCGGTAAAGCGCACGTCATCAAATCTCACCACAACGTGGGCGGCCTGCCGAAAGAGATGAAGATGGGTCTGGTTGAACCGCTGCGCGAGCTGTTCAAAGACGAAGTGCGTAAGATCGGTCTGGAACTGGGTCTGCCGTACGACATGCTCTACCGTCATCCATTCCCGGGTCCGGGTCTGGGCGTGCGCGTGCTGGGCGAAGTGAAGAAAGAGTACTGCGACCTGCTGCGTCGCGCGGACGCGATCTTCATCGAAGAGCTGCACAAAGCTGACCTGTACAACAAAGTGAGCCAGGCGTTCACCGTGTTCCTGCCGGTTCGCTCCGTCGGGGTAATGGGCGATGGCCGTAAGTACGACTGGGTTGTTTCCCTGCGTGCGGTGGAAACCATCGACTTCATGACCGCGCACTGGGCGCACCTGCCGTATGACTTCTTAGGCCGCGTGTCTAACCGCATCATCAACGAAGTGAACGGTATTTCCCGCGTGGTCTATGACATCAGCGGTAAGCCACCGGCTACGATTGAGTGGGAATGATGGAGTAAATTTTTTCATTGCCTGACTTAATAAAAGAACACCAATAAATTTTATCTATTGGTGTTCTTTTTAAAAGTTAAAGATTTAAATATCCTAATTGAATTTATAATACCTTATTGTTCATAATCCCAGCCCCATGAATGTAAGCATTGTATTGCATGAAGGAGAGCACATAAATAAATACTTTTGGATATTGAGAAATAATTCCTCCCACTAAAAGATTTATCCAAGTCCTCAGGTATATTTATATAGCCTAATGTTTTCAATTGTGTTTTTGTTCTTTTTATTTCAGAATAAAGTTGTGGAGATTCTCTCAGTGGGAAGTGCTCTTTATTTCCCTGAAGGATTAAATCGTCAAGATAATTAGCACTTATGGAGAGATCGGCTTTTAGATTGTTGTGCAACATATTAAAGTTAATCATTTCTTTTTGAACGTTGCTCATCAGTTCTTGCAGTTTAGATTGATCAACTCTTGCTTTCATCTCTAAAACCAGATTGCAAAAATAAGTATCATTCAATAAATCCGCCTCTAGATATGCATTTGGATCTAAATCATACTTTGAATGAATTTTCTTCCTGAAAGAACGATCTCCAAATATATTTTTAATAGGATTAAGGTTATCCTCAAGGAAGGATATTTGGTAAAATCTATGTGATATGTTTTCTGAGGTTTGCCAGGCGAGTTGCCCTTGGAATGTACGGAAAACCATTTCTGAACTTTCATGCAGTAAATGTCGTAGATATCTCTCTGCATGCTGATTGGTATCATATTGATCGAAGTGGTTTACTATTCTTATTAATGTTTCCCCAGCTAGTCTACTTAATTTAATAAGATCATTTTTATGTTTTTTTTGTGTTTCAGTTAGTGCACTTCTATATTTTAAATGAGATTGAGATAAATGAGAACGATAGTCATTGAAATGATCTTTCTTCGCAAAATCACTTTGCTTTTTTGCATATAACATACTTAATGCCGATACAATTAATGCGGCAAATGATAAAATTTCAGTTAGTCCAATATTCATCGTATCCATAACATATCATCTATTATTCCACGTCCTAGGATTATACTTTGTTGAACATTTCTGCATCAAGGAAATTGTTTAGAGGATTAGAATTTTAAATATCCAATAGCGATCGTTATGAGACTGATTATTCTGAACCCTGCATGGTTACCGCTGCAGGATATATTTACATCACTGCAATAAATGAATTAGCCAGAAGAGTATGCATTTCGCGTAGTCTTGTAAGCGTTAGTGTAGGGGAACACTGAATTTGTCCTCGTGGACTTAGGAGTTATGCTCATCTCAGACCAATACATAAGTCCCAATGAAATGAAGAAATTTCAGCGTAGAGTTTAAACATAAATACGCCAAACTATTATATTTAGTTGTTGAATTGTTAGTTGAGTTATGTCTGCAGGATATTCCTGTTGTTTGACATATTATTCTCTCAAATCACCATCTATCAAACCGCAATCTCGCAACCTTCGAGAAAGTAAACTGATTGATTTTTCTTCTATAAATGCCTTCAATAAAAGGCTCAGATAGTCCTTTGAATAAAAGAACTGACCGAAATGCCGGATGACGGCTGTGTCGTTTCCGGCCGGCTAAGGCAATGCAGACTATTTCTCTCCACTCCCCAACCTATACGCCAGCGCCACCACCAGCGACTGCACCAGGCACAGCGTTGCCGACTGAGACCGAAACGCGTCCACCTGCGCCTCCTTCACCACAAAGCAGAGATCGCTGAACGTTGCCAGCGGGCTTATCTGACTGTCCGTAATCACGATCTGCCGGGCGCCGACGCTGGCGGCGGTTTCGCTGACCATCACCGTCTCTTCCGCGTACGGCGAGAAGCTGATCGACACCACGATGTCGCGCGCCTTAATGCGGCTGATTTGCTCGCGCAGCATCCCGCCCATGCCGTCGAGCAGGATAGGGCGGCACTCCAGGTGGCTCAGGGCGTAGGTGAGGTAGGCAGCGACGCTAAACGAGCGGCGCAGTCCGGCGATGTAGATAGTGTCGGCGTCGGCCAGCAGCTGTACCGCGCGCTCCAGCATTTCCGGCTCGGCGCGGGCGGCCAGCTGCTGCAGCGCCTGCGCGTTCGAGCGGGCGAACTCCTGCAGAATATCGAGCGGCGTTTCCGGCACGGCCTCGCTCTCCATTTCGCGGAACAGCCGCGCGCGGTCGCTGTAGCTGGCAGTCTCCTCCACCAGGTTCATGCGAAACAGCTGTTTCATTTCGTTGAAACCGGTGAAGTCAAAGGCGTTAGCAAAGCGGATCAGCGTCGAAGGCGGCACGTCGGCGCGCTCGGCAATGACGGCAACCGTATCAAAGGCCACGCTGTTGGTGTTATCCAGCACGTAGCGGGAGACCTGCTGCAGCCTCTTGCTCAGGCTATCGTAACGATCGCGGATTTGCTGCTGCAGTTCGTTCAGGCTGGTTGCTGTCGTCATGTTATCCCCCAAATACAGTCTGATGATTCTAAACGCAAAACCGCGTCTTTTAAATGTCGGCCATCCATCTGGCAGCAAAAATGAAACAGAAGCTTCAGTTATTTCCTCGCCCGAAATCCCTTAATAGCGCACGCAGCGCCAGTGTTGCTGGCTGTTAACATAAAAATCCATCCTTGATCACAATAATCATCATTTATTTTATTTCAACTTAAAATGGAATATTTGTTTCATATATAGTGTCCAGTACACAGCGTTCAGGTAACAGTCACGTATCAACAGCGAGAGGTTAAGGATGGAGACGGTAGCGAATTTTATTCACGGCGAATGTGTCACCGGTTCAGGCCAGCGCGTTCAGGCGATCTTCAACCCGGCCACCGGCGAGCAGATCCGCCAGGTGGTGATGAGTACGGCACAGGAAACGGAGCAGGCGATTGCCGCCGCGCAGCAGGCGTTTCCCGCGTGGGCGCGCCAGGCTCCGCTTAAGCGCGCGCGCGTGATGTTCCGCTTCAAGGCGCTGCTGGAAGAGAACATGACGCGCCTGGCCCGCATCATCAGCGAAGAGCACGGCAAGGTCTTCTCCGACGCGGTGGGCGAACTGACCCGCGGCCTGGAAGTGGTGGAATTTGCCTGCGGTATCCCGCATCTGCAAAAGGGTGAACACTCTGCGAACGTCGGTACCGGCGTCGACAGCCACTCGCTGATGCAGCCGCTCGGCGTCTGCGCCGGGATCACGCCGTTTAACTTCCCGGCGATGGTGCCGATGTGGATGTTCCCCATTGCGCTGGCGACCGGGAATACCTTCGTGCTGAAGCCGTCGGAAAAAGCCCCTTCTCTCGCGCTCGCGCTGGCACAGCTGCTAAAAGAGGCAGGCCTGCCGGACGGCGTCTTCAACGTGGTGCAGGGGGATAAAGAGTCCGTTGACGTGCTCCTGACCGACCCGCGCGTGCAGGCGGTGAGCTTTGTCGGCTCCACGCCGATTGCCGAATACATTTACCAGACCGCCTCCTCCCACGGTAAGCGCTGTCAGGCGCTGGGCGGCGCGAAAAACCACTGCATTTTAATGCCGGATGCCGACATGGAGATGGCGACCAACGCCATCATGGGCGCGGCGTACGGCGCGGCGGGGGAACGCTGCATGGCGCTCTCGGTGGTGCTGGCGGTGGGGGATAAAACCGCCGATGACCTCTGCACCCGGCTGGAAAAACAGATTGAAGCGCTACGCGTCGGGCCGGGGCTGGACCAGACGCCGGAAAACGAAATGGGGCCGCTTATCTCCTCCGCGCACCGCAGCAAGGTGCTGGGCTATATCGACAGCGGGGAAGCGCAGGGGGCGAAATTGCGCGTGGACGGGCGCGGCTTCAGCGTGAAGGGCCACGAGCAGGGCTACTTCGTCGGGCCGACGCTGTTCGATAACGTCACACCGGAGATGACCATCTATAAAGAAGAGATTTTTGGCCCGGTGCTTTCTGTGGTGCGCGTAGCAGATTACGCCAGCGCGGTGGACCTCATTAACCGCCATGAATATGGTAATGGCTCGGCGATCTTCACCCGTGACGGCGGCTGCGCGCGCCGCTTCTGCGAAGAGGTGCAGGCGGGCATGGTGGGGGTCAACGTGCCGATCCCGGTGCCGATGGCATTCCACAGTTTCGGTGGCTGGAAGCGTTCCATCTTTGGCGCGCTCAACGTACACGGCAACGACGGCGTGCGTTTCTACACCCGAATGAAAACCATCACCGCGCGCTGGCCGGAAATGCAGCAGGAGACAGGCGCTGCGTTCTCCATGCCGACGCTGGGCTGACAGGAGGCATTATGCAAACCGAACGTATGACCATGGCCCAGGCGCTGGTCCGGTTCCTGAATCAACAGTACGTCAGCGTTGACGGCAACGAAACGCCCTTCGTGGAGGGCGTGGCGACGATCTTTGGGCACGGCAACGTGCTGGGTATTGGCCAGGCGCTGGAGCAGGATCCCGGTCATCTGAAAATCATGCAGGGGTGCAACGAGCAGGGCATTGCCCACATGGCGACGGGATTCGCCAAACAGCACCGCCGCCAGCGCATTTTTGCCGTCACCTCCTCGGTCGGGCCGGGCGCCGCCAATATGGTCACGGCAGCGGCCACCGCCACGGCGAACCGCATCCCGCTTTTACTGCTGCCGGGCGATATCTACGCCAGCCGCCAGCCGGACCCGGTGCTGCAGCAGATCGAGCAGTATCACGATCTCAGCATCAGCACCAACGACTGCTTCCGTCCGGTTTCCCGCTACTGGGACCGCATCAACCGCCCCGAGCAGCTCATGAGCGCCATGCTAAGCGCGATGCGAACGCTTACTGACCCCGCAGATACCGGAGCGGTGACCCTCTGTCTGCCGCAGGACGTGCAAGGGGAAGCGTGGGACTACCCGCTAAGCTTCTTCGCGCGTCGGGTGCACCACATCGAACGCCGTCCGCCCGATCCGCAGCGACTGGCGCAGGCGCGGACGCTGATCGCCCGCAAGCGCCGTCCGCTGGTGGTGTGCGGCGGCGGCGTGCGTTACTCCGGCGCGCATGAGGCGTTTCGCGAATTTGTCGAGACGCTGCAGCTGCCGTTTGCCGAAACGCAGGCCGGGAAGGGGGCGCTGGTAAGTGACCACCCACTTAACCTCGGCGGCGTAGGAGTGACGGGCGGAATGGCCGCCAACCAGCTCGCGCCACAGGCTGACTTAGTGATTGGCGTCGGCACGCGCCTGACCGACTTTACCACCGGCTCCAAGGCGCTCTTTTCCCACCCGGACGTCGAATTCCTGCTGCTGAACGTGGCCGAGTTTGACGCCCTGAAGCTGGACGCCACCGCGCTGATTGCCGATGCCCAAACCGGGCTCCAGGCCTTAACCCACGAGCTCGGCGATTACCGCAGCGGCTGGGGAGAGGCGATCGCCCAGGCGAAATCCGCGTGGCGCGATGAGTGCCGCCGCCTGTGGGATCGCCAGTGGCATCCGGACGACGCGCCCGAAGTGGCGGGGCATTTGGACGCGCAGCTGGCGGAATACGGCGAGACGCTCAACACCCGCCTGACCCAGACGCGGGTGCTGGGGCTGATCAATCAGCATGTGGAAGATAACGCCATCGTGGTGGGCGCGGCCGGTTCGCTGCCGGGAGATTTACAGCGCCTCTGGCAGGTCAAAACGCCGGACAGCTATCACCTGGAGTACGGCTACTCCTGCATGGGCTACGAGATTGCGGCGGCCATCGGCGCGAAGCTCGCCCGCCCCGGGCAGCCGGTTTACGCCATGGTGGGGGATGGCTCCTACATGATGCTGCACTCCGAGCTGCAAACCGCCGTACAGGAGGGCATTAAGGTCACCGTTCTGCTGTTTGATAACGCCAGCTTCGGCTGCATTAACAACCTGCAGATGGGTCACGGGATGGGCAGCTTCGGCACGGAAAATCGCCATCGCAACCCGGAAACCGGGCGGCTTGACGGGCCGCTGGTGAAAGTCGATTTTGCGCAAAACGCGGAAAGCTACGGTTGCCGCGCGTGGCGGGTGAACGACGAGCAGAGCCTGCTGGCGGCGCTTGAGGCGTCACGCGCCCATCCGGGCCCGACGCTGCTGGACATCAAGGTATTGCCGAAGACCATGACCCATGACTACGCCTCGTGGTGGCGAACCGGTGACGCGCAGGTGGCAGAGTCGTCTGCCGTGCGTGAGGCCGCGGAGCAAACGCAGGCGCAGGTGAAAAAAGCCCGTCAGTATTGAGTTTTCCTGTCTTAACGAAATTTTCATTTCATTTTCCCCTCACCCTAACCCTCTCCCAAAAGTGGAGAGGGGATGGGGTGGTGCACTCTTTTCTCCCTCGCTCCTTTGGGGAGAGGGCCGGGGTGAGGGGTGAGCAGTACCTTCTTTCATGTTGTGAGATTGATAACAAAAATTATCTCATACATCTCAAAAGTGTTAACCCGCACTCAAAAACATAATTTTCACTATTTATAAAAATGAAATAAATGTTTTATTTATAGGGTCGTTAGTTTACAGCATTCACCAACACCGGGAGCCGTTATGTTTAACATTGCTTTACTGGGCGCTGGCCGAATTGGCCAGGTACATGCAGCTAACATCGCCAGCCACGGCGCGACCACGCTCTGGTCCGTGGTTGACCCGAATCAGGAATTTGCCACCCGTCTCGCCGCACACTATCAGGCCCGCCAGCAGAGCGTGGATGAGGCGATGACCGACCCTAACGTTCACGCCGTGCTGATCGCCTCCGCCACCGACACCCACGCGGATCTGATTGAAATGGCCGCCCGCCACGGCAAGGCTATCTTCTGCGAAAAGCCGGTACACCTCGACCTCGCCCGCGTGCGCGACTGCCTGAAAGTGGTTAAAGAGTACGACGTGCCGCTGTTCATCGGCTTTAACCGCCGCTTTGACCCGCAGTTCCGCCGCGTGAAAACCGATGCCCAGGCCGGGCGCATCGGCAAGCCGGAATCGTTGCTGATCATCTCCCGCGACCCGTCTCCGCCGCCCGCGGAGTACGTGCGCGTCTCCGGCGGCATGTTCCGCGATATGACCATTCACGACTTCGACATGGCCCGTTTCATCATGGGCGAAGAGCCGGTGTCGGTGTATGCCCAGGGCAGTAACCTGGTGGATCCGGCGATTGGCGAGGCGGGGGATATCGATACCGCGTTTATCGTTCTGAAATATGCCTCCGGCGCGATGGCGACCATCGTCAACAGCCGCCGCTCCTCTTACGGTTACGACCAGCGCCTGGAGCTGCACGGCTCCGAAGGGCTGCTGTGCGCCGGCAATATTCTGGAAAACCAGGTGCAGCACTACGGCAAAGAGGGCTGCACCAGCGCGCTGCCGGAACACTTCTTCCTGCAGCGCTACAAATCCGCTTACGCCGCGGAATGGGAACACTTTGTTGCGGTCCTGCGCGGCGAAGCGATGCCTGACTGCAGCGGCGATGATGGTGAACGTGCGCTGTACCTCGCGGATAAAGCGCTGGAGTCGCTGCGTAGCCAGCGCGAGATCGTCCTCTAAACACAACAACCCTACACAGAGAGACATAATAATGAAAAAACTGATCTTAGCCGCCCTCATCGCCATGACGTCCGGGGCCGCCCTCGCCGAAAACGAGCAGATTGTTTTCAGTACGCCAAACCTGGCCATGCCGTTTGAGGTTCACATGCAGCGTACGGCGGTGAAAGCCGCGAAAGAGATGGGCGTGAAGCTTCAGGTACTGGACGGGCAGGGCAGTTCACCCAAGCAGGTGGCTGATCTGGAAAACGCCATCACCCGCGGGGCGCAGGGCTTTATCGTCTCCCCGAACGACGTGAACGCGGTCTCCAGCGCGGTGGATGAAATTCAGGATGCGAAGCTGCCGGTGGTCACCCTTGACCGCTCCGTCGACAGCCAGAAGAAAGTGCCCCACTTTGGCGCCAACAACTACAAAGGCGGCCAGGCGATTGGCGACTTCGTCAAAACCAAATTCCCCGACGGGGCAGAGATCATCCTGCTCACCGGCCAGCCGGGTTCCTCTTCCAATATTGAACGCACCAAAGGGATCCGCGATAGCCTGAAGGCGGGCGGGGATAAGTACAAGATCGTCGCCGATCAGACCGGCAACTGGATGCGTTCTGAAGGGATGCGCATCGTCGAAAGCGTTCTGCCTTCGCTACCGAAACGCCCGCAGGTGATCCTCTCCGCCAACGACGATATGGCGCTGGGCGCGATTGAAGCCCTGCAGAGTCAGGGCGTGAAGCCGGGTGAAATCCTCGTGACCGGCTTTGATGCGGTGCCGGAAGCGCTGGCCCGTGTGCGCGATGGCTGGCTGGCGGTAACGGCGGATCAGCGTCCGGGCTTTGCGGTGCAGACGGCGATGAGCCAGCTGGTGGCCAACGTGCGCGAGAAGAAAGCCATCACCGGGGCCGACTACCCGCCAACGCTTATCACCAAAGAGAACCTGCAGCAGGCTGAGCGTATCGGTGAGGCCGGTAACTGATATGTCCCGAGCCGCCTCTGGCGGCTCAACATGAGGAGGAGCAGACCGATGTCGCAACCCTTACTGAAAGTGACCGACCTGGCAAAAAGCTTTTCCGGCGTCTGGGCGCTAAGCAGCGCCCAGCTGACCGTCGGCGCGGGGGAGATCCACGCCCTGCTGGGGGAAAACGGAGCGGGAAAATCCACGCTGCTGAAGGCGCTTGCGGGCGCGCAGCCGCAAACCCGCGGGGATATCTGGTTCAACGGCGAAATGCTGCCGGTGGACGACTCCCCGGTGGAACGGCAGAACAAGGGCATTATCACCATCTATCAGGAATTCAACCTGCTGCCCAACATGACCGTCGCGGAAAACATGTTTCTCGGGCGCGAGCCGCGTAAACGGAACCTGATCGTCGACGAAAGGGCGGTAAATCAGGAGGCGCAGGTCATTCTCGATTACCTGCAGCTAAACGTTGCGCCGACCACGCCGGTCGCCCGTCTGAGCGTGGCCCAGCAGCAGATGGTGGAGATCGCCCGGGCGCTGACCCTCAACGCTCGCCTGATCATCATGGATGAACCTTCCGCCGCGCTGAGCGACAGCGAGGTGGAAAGCCTGCACCGCGTGGTGCGGGAGCTTAAAAACCGCGGCGTGAGCATTATTTACGTTACCCACCGCCTGCACGAAGTTTTCCAGCTCTGCGATCGCTTCACCGTATTTCAGGACGGCCGCTTCACCGGCACCGGCGCGGTGGCGGAGACCAACGTCGAACAGCTGATCCGCCTGATGGTCGGGCGCGACGTGGCCTTTAACCGTCGCCCCGCCAGCGAAACCCATCATCAAGACAAACCCGTCCGCCTGGCGGTGAAGGGGCTGAGCCGCGAAAAGCCGCCGCTGGATCCGCACGGCATCGCCCTGCACGACATCAGCTTCCACGTCCATGCCGGGGAGGTCTTAGGGATTGCCGGGCTGGTGGGCGCGGGACGCACCGAGGTGGCCCGCTGCCTGTTTGGCGCAGACGCCTTTACCTCCGGGAGCTTTGAGCTGGACGGCGTGCCGTACCAGCCGCGCGACCCGCTGTATGCCCTCGACCAGGGCGTGGCGCTGGTGCCCGAAGACCGTAAAAAAGAGGGGGCGGTGCTCGGGCTGTCGATTCGCGACAACCTGTCGCTCTCGTGCCTCTCCTCGCTGCTGCAGTGGCGCTGGTTTGTGAACACCCGTAAAGAGGACGATCTGATTGAGTCCTACCGGCAGGCCCTGCAGATCAAAATGGTCAACAGCGCGCAGGAGGTGCGCAAGCTCTCCGGCGGTAACCAGCAGAAGGTGATCCTCGCGCGCTGCATGGCGCTCAACCCGCGGGTGCTGATCGTCGATGAGCCGACGCGCGGCATTGACGTGGGGACCAAATCGGAAGTGCACCAGGTGCTGTTTGACATGGCGAAAAAGGGCGTGGCGGTGATCGTGATCTCCTCCGATCTGCCTGAAGTGATGGCGGTGTCTGACCGGATCATCACCCTCAGCGAAGGCCGGGTGACCGGCGAGATCCACGGTGACGACGCTAACGAAGAACGGCTGATGACGATGATGGCCATCAACCACAACGCCCTGAACGCGGCATAACGGAGTTTCTCATGACGCAGATGATTTCTAAAACGCAGGCCCCGGTCAAACGCGCCGGACGCATCGATCCCATCGCCTTCTTCGAGCGCTTCGGGGTGTTGATTTTCATGATTCTGCTGCTGATCTTCTTCCAGTCGCAGAACAGCAACTTTTTCTCTGAACGCAATATTTTCAACATCCTGACCGAAGTCTCAATCTACGGGATCATGGCCGTGGGGATGACCTTCGTCATTCTGACCGCCGGGATCGACCTCTCCGTGGGCTCCATTCTGGCGGTGTGCGCCATGACCGCGGCGTACGTCATTAAGGGCGATAACTTCACCACCGTCGACCCGAACGCCTGGGGCGGCATGAGCTGGCTGATCGGGCTGGGGATTTGTCTGGCGATGGGTACGGCGATTGGCTTCCTGCACGGTCTGGGCGTCACCCGCCTGCGTCTGCCGCCGTTTATCGTCACCCTCGGCGGGATGACCATCTGGCGCGGCCTGACCCTGGTGATTAACGACGGCGCACCGATCGCTGGTTTCGACCCTGGCTACCGCTGGTGGGGACGCGGCGAGCTGCTCGGCATCTCCATTCCGATCTGGATCTTCGCCATCGTCGCCGTCGGCGGCTATCTGGCGCTGCATAAAACCCGCTGGGGCCGCTTCGTCTACGCCATCGGCGGCAACCCGGAGGCGGCGCGCCTGGCGGGGGTTAACGTCAAGCGCGTGCTCGTCAGCGTCTACGTGCTGATTGGCTGTCTGGCCGGGCTGGCGGGCTTCATCCTGAGCGCGCGTCTGGGGAGCGCCGAGGCGGTGGCCGGGATCTCCTTTGAGCTGCGCGTTATCGCCTCAGTGGTGATTGGCGGCACGTCGCTGATGGGCGGCTACGGGCGCATCGGCGGCACCATTATCGGCTCCATCATTATGGGCATTCTGATTAACGGCCTGGTGCTGATGAACGTCTCGGCTTACTACCAGCAAATTATCACCGGGTTAATTATCGTTCTGGCGGTGGCGTTTGATACCTACGCCAAGAGCCGTCGCGGCGCACTGTGAGGATCGTGATGAAAGAGGTTCGTATTGGATTGATTGGCACCGGGTATATCGGCAAGGCGCACGCTATCGCTTATGCCCAGGCCCCGACGGTGTTCAACCTGCGCGGCAGGCTGGTGCGCGAGATGGTGGCGGAAGTCACGCCGGAGCTGGCGGCAGAGCGCGCCCGGGCGTTTGGCTTTAACCGTTCAACGGGAGACTGGCGGGCGCTGGTGGCCGACCCGGCCATTGACGTGGTGGATATTTGCTCACCTAACCACCTGCATAAAGAGATGGCGCTGGAGGCGATCCGCCACGGCAAGCACGTCTACTCGGAGAAGCCTCTGGCGCTCAACGCCCACGATGCGCGCGAGATGGTCGACGCCGCGAAGCGGGCCGGGGTGAAAACGCTGGTGGGGTTCAACTACATGAAGAACCCGACGGCGCAGCTGGCGAAGGAGATTATCGCCCGCGGCGAGATAGGCGATGTGATCCACTTCTACGGCACCCACAACGAAGACTATATGGCCGACCCGCTGTCGCCCATCCACTGGCACTGCTTTAAAGAGACCGCCGGGCTGGGCGCGCTGGGCGACCTCGCGGCGCATATCGTCAATATGGCTCAGTACCTGGTGGGCGATATCGAGCAGGTCTGCGGCGATCTGAAGATCGTGGTCCCGGCGCGCCCGGCGAAGGCCGGATCGTCAGAGATGATTGCGGTGGAAAACGAGGATCAGGCCCACGCGATGGTGCGCTTCGCGGGCGGGGCGCAGGGTGTCATTGAAACCTCCCGCGTCGCCTGCGGCCGCAAGATGGGGCTCTCGTACGTGATCACCGGGACGAAGGGCGCCATCAGCTTCACCCAGGAGCGCATGGCGGAGCTAAAGCTCTATCTGCATGACGATCCGGTGAACCGTCAGGGGTTCCGCACGCTGCTCGTCGGCCCGGCGCACCCGGACTACGCCGCGTTCTGCATGGGCGCAGGCCACGGAATTGGCTTTAACGATCAAAAAACGGTGGAGGTGCGCGACCTGGTGGACGGGATTGCCGCCGACGCGCCGATGTGGCCGGACTTCGAAGAGGGCTGGAAGGTGTCGCGCGTGCTGGACGCGATTGCGCTCTCGCACCTGCAGGGCCGCTGGCTGAACGTGAACGACATTGTCTGATGAGGTATCAACGTGGAAAAGCAGTTTGATGTGATATGCATGGGCCGCGTGGCGGTAGACCTCTATAGTCAGCAGATTGGTGCCCGCCTGGAGGACGTGTCGAGCTTCGCCAAATACCTTGGCGGATCCTCCGGCAACGTGGCGTACGGCACCGCGCGCCAGGGCCTGCGCTCGTCTATGCTGGCGCGCGTCGGCGATGAACATATGGGCCGCTTCCTGCGCGAAGAGCTCAACCAGGTAGGCTGCGATACCAGCCATCTGATTACCGATAAAGAGCGCCTCACGGCGCTGGTGCTACTCGGCATTAAAGACCGGGACACCTTTCCTCTGATTTTTTATCGCGATAACTGCGCGGATATGGCGATTACCGCCAGCGATGTGGATGAAAGCTACATTGCCTCCGCACGTTGTCTTGCCATCACCGGGACCCATCTTTCTCATCCGCAGACCCGCGAGGCGGTGCTGACGGCACTGGGCTATGCCCGCCGTCACGGCGTGCGCACGGTGCTGGACATCGACTACCGTCCGGTGCTGTGGGGGCTCACCTCCTTAGGCGACGGCGAAACGCGCTTTATCGCCGCCGACCAGGTCACCCGCGAGCTGCAGGAGGTATTGCACCTCTTCGACGTCATTGTCGGCACCGAAGAGGAGTTCCACATTGCGGGCGGCAGCACGGATACCCTGCAGGCGCTGGGGCAGGTGCGCGCCGTCAGTGAAGCAACGCTGGTCTGCAAGCGCGGCGCGCTGGGCTGCTCGGTCTATACCGACGCCATTCCGCCCCGGCTGGACGACGGCCTGACGGTGACAGGCGTGCGCGTGGAGGTGCTGAACGTTCTCGGGGCGGGGGACGCGTTTATGTCCGGCCTGCTGCGCGGCTACCTGAACGACGAGGGCTGGGAGCAGGCGTGCCGCTACGCCAATGCCTGCGGCGCGCTGGTGGTCTCGCGCCACGGCTGCGCCCCGGCGATGCCGAGCAAAATCGAGCTGGATGACTATCTCTCCCGCGCTGCGGTTGTGCCGCGCCCGGATCTTGACCCGCGTCTTAATCATCTGCACCGGGTCACCACGCGCCGCCGCGAATGGCCGGAGCTGTGCGTGATGGCCTTCGATCACCGCAGCCAGCTTGAGGATATGGCGATGCAGTGCGGTGCGTCGCTTAAGCGCATTCCGGCGCTGAAGCAGCTGATCCTGCAGGCCAGCCGCGAGGCGGCGAGCCGCGCCGGGCTGGAGGGCAAAGCCGGCCTGCTGTGTGACGGCACCTTTGGTCAGGACGCGCTGAACGCGATCACCGGGGAAGGGTGGTGGATTGGTCGCCCCATTGAGCTGCCGGGCTCCCGCCCGCTGGAGATGGAGCACGGCAACATCGGCACCCAGCTTATCAGCTGGCCGCAGGAGCACGTGGTGAAGTGCCTGGTCTTCTTCCACCCGGAAGACGCCCACGGCCTGCGTCTGGAGCAGGAGCAGAAAATCGCTGAGGTGTACCACGCCTGCTGCCGGTCCGGGCACGAGCTGCTGCTGGAGGTGATCCTGCCCGCCAGCATGCCGCGCAGCGACGAGCTCTACCTGCGCGCCATCTCCCGCTTCTACAACCTGGGCATTTACCCGGACTGGTGGAAGCTGCCGCCGCTTTCCGCCGACGTCTGGACGGCGCTCGGCGAGATTATCGAACGCCGGGATCCGCACTGCCGCGGGGTGGTGATCCTCGGTCTGGACGCTCCGGCGGAACAGCTGCGCGCGGGCTTCAAGGCCGCAGCGGGGCAGCCGCTGGTTAAAGGCTTCGCCGTGGGGCGCACGCTGTTTGGCGACGCCTCCCGCGCGTGGCTGAAGCACGATATTGACGATGCGCAGCTGGTAGCGCGCATCCGGGACAACTACCTGCAGCTTATCGCCTGGTGGCGCGAGCGCGGACACGCATAATGGAGATAACAATGAGTGTGCAATTAGGCATTAACCCGCTGACGTGGACGAACGACGATCTGCCTTCCCTCGGCGCGGAAACCTCGCTGGAGACCTGCCTGAGCGAAGGGAAAGAGGCCGGTTTTGCCGGCTTTGAGCTGGGCAATAAATTCCCGCGTGAAGCGCGCCTGCTTGGCCCGATTTTGCAGCGCCACGACCTGCAGCTCGTCTCAGGCTGGTACTCCGGCCGCCTGCTGGAGCGCAGCGTGGAGGCGGAGATCGCCGCCGTGCAGCCGCACCTGACGCTGCTGCGCGAGCTGGGGGCGAAGGTGCTGGTCTTTGCGGAAGTGAGCGGCTGCATTCACGGCGAGCAGCAGACCCCGGTGCATCTGCGTCCGCGCTTCCCTCAGGCGCGCTGGAAGGAGTACGGCGAGAAGCTCACCGAATTTGCCCGCTACACCCAGCAGCAGGGAGTCCAGATTGCTTACCATCATCATATGGGCACGGTGATTGAGTCCGCCGACGACGTGGACAACCTGATGACCCACACCGGAGAGGCGGTGGGACTGTTGCTGGACACCGGTCACCTGACCTTTGCCGGGGCCGATCCGCTGGCGGTGGCGCAGCGCTGGGCGTCGCGCATCAACCACGTTCACTGCAAAGACGTGCGCGCCGACGTGCTGGCGGACGTGAAAAACCGCAAAACCAGCTTCCTCGATGCGGTGCTGAGCGGCGTGTTTACCGTGCCGGGCGACGGCTGCGTCGATTACCCGCCGATCATGAGTCTGCTGAAGGCGCAGGACTATCGCGGCTGGCTGGTGGTGGAGGCCGAGCAGGATCCGGCGATTGCCCATCCGCTGACCTACGCTCGTCTGGGGTATAACAACCTGAGCCGCCTGGCGCGCGACGCCGGGCTTATTTGAGGAGGTGACATGTCACGTCTGTTATCACGCTGGCAGCAGCCGAACGCGGAGGGGCGCACTCAGTCCGTCACCCCGGAACGCGCAGGGTGGGGGTACGTCGGATTTGAGGCGTATGAGCTGCAGGAGGGGCAGACGCTGACGCTGCCCGCCGTCAGGGAAGAACGCTGCCTGGTGCTGGTCGCCGGGCGCGCCTCTATCACCACGCCTTCCGCGCAGTTTAACGATATCGGCGAGCGGATGAGCCCCTTCGAGCGCATCAAACCGTGGGCGGTATACGTCACCCCGCAGGAGACGGTGCAGGTGAAGGCGCTGACGGCGCTGGAGCTGGCGGTCTGCGCCGCGCCGGGCAAGGGCTCGTACCAGACGCGGCTGATTGCCCCGCAGGATATCGACGCTGAAGCGCGCGGCAAGGGGCACAACCAGCGCTACGTGCACAACATTCTGCCGGAAGACAAGCCCGCCGACAGCCTGCTGGTGGTGGAGGTCTGGACTAACGAGGGCTGTACCAGCTCGTACCCGAGCCACAAGCATGACACGGATAACCCGCCGCAGGAGACCTACCTGGAGGAGACCTACTATCATCGCCTCAACCCGGAGCAGGGGTTCTGCATGCAGCGCGTCTACACCGAAGACAGAACGCTGGATGAGTGTATGGCGGTCTACAACCGTGACGTGGTGATGGTGCCGAAGGGGTATCACCCGGTGGCGACGATAGCGGGGTATGACAGCTACTACCTCAACGTGATGGCCGGTCCGGTGCGCAAATGGATGTTCACCTGGGAAGAGGACCACGCGTGGATTAATCGCGATTATCCCGCAGAGAGGGGGGGCTGAGACGGCCTTTCTTGTCGGGTGGCGCTGCGCTTACCCGGCCTACGAAATCGTGGGTTCGTGCAAGCGTAGCGCCGCCGGGCGAATTGTCCTCAGTGTGTCCGCCTCGCCTGCTCAATCGTCCGGGCGATGGCTTCCGGCTGACTCACCATCGACACGTGGCTCGCGGCCACCTCGGTGGTTTTCGCATGTATCGCCTTCGCCATCGCACGTTCCAGGTTGGGGTTGATCATCCGGTCATGCTTGCTGACCACAAACCAGCTCGGTTTATCATGCCACGCCGCGTGAGTCACCTTTTCACCAAACGCATCGGCTTTAATCGGCCCCTGCGTAGCCGCGATAGCGTTTTGTTCACCCGGCTTCACGTCAGGCGCGAAGTCCTTCCTGACGGCTTCTGTCGGCAGGTATAAATAGCCGTCCGCCGTTTTGGCGATGCCCGCGCTGCCCGGCGGCGGAGGGAAGCTACCTGCCAGATCCGCCGTCGACTGGCCGGAATCCGGCGCGAACGCCGCCACATAGACCAGCGATTTTACCCGTGCATCGTTGCCCGCCTCGCTAATCACGGTGCCGCCCCAGGAGTGGCCTACCAGCACCACGTCGCCGTGCGCCCGGGCGATGGCCCGTTTTGTGGCGGCAACATCATCATTAAGCGAGGTGAGCGGGAGCTGGACGGCAATGACCTCTGCGTGCTGTTTCTGCAGAAGGGTTATCACCTTATTCCAGCTGCTGCCGTCGGCAAACGCGCCGTGCACCAGCACGACGCTGGTTTTATTTTCCGCGAAGGCGCTGGCAGAAAGCGCCAGCAGGGCCGCCGTCAGTACAGACAGTACTTTCATGTTCAGACTCCTTAAAAATGGTGGGTCGCCGCGTGGGGCGGGACGGTGAATTCAATGGTTTTGTGGTCGAGCGGCTTGTGCGTCGGGTCAGCCAGGATGAGCGTTACCTTGTGCTTGCCGGCGGGCAGCCCCACCAGGATCACCGGCTCGCCGCTGGCGTCAGCCCAGTGCCACGGCGCGTCGTCCACCACCACGTGAATGTGTCCGATACGCGGGGTCACCTTGAGCGCCTCGGGGCCGAATACCGGCTCGATGCGCAGGTTTTCGGCCCGGTACTGAATAAACACCGCGCCTTTGCTCAGCGGCCCGGCAAGCGGCGGATCGACGATCAGTTTTGCAGGCGGTTGCGGCTGCGCCAGCGGGGCAACGGCGGTGGGGCCGTTAACGTCCGCGGCGCTCAGGTTGTTCAGCGGCGTGGCCTGGGCATGTGTTACAGAGGCCAGGACGAGCAGGGGTAAAATTGCGTAACGACGAATCATGGTTCTCTCCTCATCAGTTCTGAATGACGACAGGTAAAGAAAACCATTTTTATGTATCGGAGATATTTGCCGGAGGGGGCGTTTTGTACCCGTTTGTCAGCGCGTCGCGCGGGATACAGTGCGATACAGTTTGCTTACCGGGATGGCGCACGATCGCTATCGCCAGCCCGGCAATCACCAGCGTTAACCCCGTCGACACTCCCATTGCACCCGCGATCCCCAGCGTTTTGTTCAGCCACGCATAGGCAAACGGTGCGGCTGCGGCCATCAGCTGGCCCGGGATAAGCAGCATACCCGTGCGGCGGGCATAGCTTTCCGTGCTAAACAGCTCCAGTGGCAGCGTGGCTTTTACTATGGTGACCAGCCCGTTGATGGCGCCGTAGCCCAGCACAAACCCGGCCGCACACCACGCAAAGAGGGGGCTGCTCATCCCCAGAATAAAGCAGAGCGGCATGGCGAGGGCGGTGAAGAGCGTGAGTTTGAAGGGGGTTAAGCGGCCTCCTGCCAGCACCTCCAGCGAGCGCGCGCCCGTCTGGCCGATCCCCCACAGCATGCCGATGGCGACCGGCAGGCCAAAGTGGGCAATAAACTCCGGCAGATGGGTGGAGGTGCCGTTAGAGACAAAGGTGATAAGGGCGATGAAGGCCGCATAAAGCCAGGCGTTACGCCGCTCGTTGCGCAGGGGCGGCGCGATGGCCTTTGTGTTTTCCGTCAGCCGCTGCTGGGGAAGCGTGCGGATCAGCACTGCGCTCAGCAGGCCAAGCAGGACATAAATGCGTAACGCGTCCTGCCAGCTCATGATGTGAAGCAGGCCATCGCCCAGCGGCCAGAAGACGGCAGACGCCAGCCCGCCCATCAGCGTAATACGTGAGATCGTCCCGCGTGCCTGCTGACCATATAGATTAACCAGCGCGGCGAACAGTGCGTCATACAGCGACAGACGCATCCCGATGCCGCACAGTAGCCAGGCGCCGTACCAGCCAGACAGCGTCCGGGTATACGCCATACCGGCGCAGCTTGCGGCAATCAGCAGCGTTCCGCTCATTACCACTTTCTGTCCGCCAAAGCGTGCCAGCAGACGGGCGACGAAAGGGGAGACCGCGGCCATCACCAGCATCGCCAGCGTCAGGCCGAGGTAAATCTGCGGCGCTGACCATCCCCGGTCGGCTGAAATGGTCCGCGCAAAGGTGCCGGGCAGATAAAACGAGATCCCCCAGTTGATAAGCTGATTACATCCGGCAGTAAGGGCAAGGCGACGAGGCAGGGCAGGTGTTTCCATTGTTTTTCATTCCGTTATGCAGTTGTCCTGAGCATAGCGAGCGCGGTATTGTGCTGGCAGGCCTGCAACCTTATGCGCTGTATAAGAGAAACTTTGGATGACGACGCTTAACCTTGGCTATCTCGCGACGTTCCGTCTGGTGATCCAGCGCGGCAGCTTTTCGGCGGCGGCGGATCTGCTGGGCATTTCCCAGCCCGCCGTTAGTCTGCAAATACGTCAGCTGGAGCAGTTTCTGCAAACGCGGCTGGTGGAGCGTACCGGGCGGGGCATTAAGGCCACGGCGGCAGGAGAGTCACTGCTGGTTCACGGAGAGCGCATTCAGCAGGTTGTGGACGAAACCCTGCGGTCCGTGAGCGCGTTCAGCCACGATGTCAGCGGGACCATTACTCTTGGCACGGGGGCGACGGCCTGTATCCACCTTCTGCCGCCCCTGCTGGCGCAGCTGCGCCGCGACTATCCGCTCCTGCGGGTGGGCGTAACAACGGGCAACACCCTCGATATCGTCAGGGCCATTGAAGAGAACCGTCTCGATATGGGGCTGGTGACGCTGCCGGTAAGCGGCAGAGCGCTGGACGTTATGCCGGTGATGGACGAGGAGTTTGTTTTTATCGCGTCGCGGGAACAGCAGGATGCTTTCAGGGAGTTAACCCCGGAGGCGCTCCATGCCCAGCCGCTGATCGCCTTTGAGTCTGGCAGCGGTACCCGGGCGCTCATTGATGGCTGGTTTGCGGCCAATGGGTTAGCGATCGCGCCGGTGATGCAGCTTGGCAGCATTGAGGCGATTAAGCGTATGGTTCGGGTGGGGCTCGGCTACAGTATCGTTCCGCGAATGGCGGTTGAGCATGATGCTGACCGTGAAGGGCTCTGCGTCATGTCGCTCACGCCCGTGCTGCAGCGACAGCTCGCCATCGTGATGCGGCAGGACAAGATCCTCAGCAAAGGGATCGCGGGGATTATTCGGCTGGTGCAAAACCCATCGCAGGGCTAGCGGTCAGCGGCGTCGACGTTCAGGCTGGACTGCTGCGACTGGATTTTGTCCTGATGGTGATACCAGGCGCCGATGGAAGAGTAAACGAAGCGGCCAAAGAAAAACAGAAAGCTGATGAGCAGTATAATGCGGGTCATCCGGGTGTTAAAACGGTGTCGTTTGCGCATACGCGTGGCCTGACTCACTCTTCTTTTTCCTGGGCATGCCCTTCTGGGCGACGGGGATATTAAGGCACAGCGGAAAGAGAGGGTCAATTCCGTCATGTGTAAATAACCGTCAACGTTTACATTAATTATTGTTATTGAAATTAATATTTGCATTTACCATATTGATAATATGAAGAAAATTATTTCAAAAAAACGCTGTGCAAAGCTTATTTGCGTAAAATAATTTGATTTATGTCAACGGATTTCCGGCCCTGATATTTAAAATCCCTCCTCCATACCGTTCGCCCCGCACGTCGCCGGGCTGCGCCAGGTCAGGTTGGATGCCTGTCATTATTTTCCTTCTGGAGAAAAAGGGGTTTAACCGGGCATCTATGAACATTTTTGCTTTCCTGAAAAAGAATCAACACCGCTGGTGGGTATTGCCGCTTATTTTACCGGTGGTTTTACTTCCCGTACTGAGCGTGGCGAATACGTTCACGCACCTGGGCGACGGGATAGCGGCACTTTATTATTTACCGCTCTCGTTTTTGCTTTCGCTGATGATGTTTTTTGGTCTGGAAGCCCTTCCCGGGATCGTGTTGTCGCTGTTTATCCGCTATTACCCGTCGGTCGGGATGTTTGAAACCGTCGCCGGCGTGCTCCATTTTATTGTCCCTATAGTGCTTAGCTGGGGCGGCTACCGGGTGTTTGCGCCCAGACGCAATATGACGGCGTACGGTGACGTACGGCTGATGGCGCAGCGCATCTTCTGGCAGGCCTTCTGCCCCGCGACGCTGTTTCTGCTGTTGTTCCAGTTTGCGGTGTATTTGGGAGTGTATGAGAGTCGCCAGAGCCTGGCAGGGCTTAACCCCCTCAACATTCGCACGCTGATCAACTATCAGGCCTTGCTGGTCAGCGGTCTGACGGGCGTGCCGTTAAGTTATCTGCTGATCCGCTTGATTCGTCATCCGCGCTATCTCAAAAGCCTCATCTCGCAGATCCGTACCCAGATAGACAAAAAGGTGACGCGCGCTGAGTTTCTGATTTGGGCCATTGCGCTTGCCGGGCTGCTTTCGCTCCTGCTGCTGCCGATGAATGAAAACAGTTCGATTTTCACCACTAACTACACCCTGTCGCTGCTGATGCCGGTGATGCTCTGGGGGGCGATGCGCTTTGGCTATAAGCTGATTTCGCTTATCTGGATCCCGATACTGCTGGTGTCTATTCACTATTTTTACCGCTATATTCCCGTGAACCAGGGGTACGACATTCAGCTGGCAATCACCTCATCCAGCTATCTGGTCTTCTCGTTTGTGGTGATTTACATGTCGATGCTGGCGACCCGGCAGCGGGCGGTGAACAAACGCTCCCGCAGGCTGGCGCTGCTCGACCCGGTTCTGCATATGCCTAACCTGCGGGCGCTTTCGCGAGATCTGGCAAAAAACCCGTGGTCGGCGCTCTGTTTACTCCGCGTTCCGGAGCTTGAAATTCTGGGCCGTAACTATGGCGTGTTACTGCGCATTCAGTACAAACAGCAGCTGGCGCAATGGGTTAACGGCACGCTCCAGCCCAATGAGCAGGTCTATCACCTGACGGGCTGTGACATGGCGGTTCGCCTAAATGCCGAATCGCACCAGCAGCGGATTGAAACCCTGGACGAGCACATCAAGCAGTTCCGCTTTGTCTGGGACGGCATGCCGCTGCAGCCGCAGGTGGGGGTGAGCTACTGCTATGTGCGTTCGCCGGTTAACCACCTCTATCTGGTGCTGGGTGAGCTGGGGGTGGTGGCCGATCTGTCGCTCTCCTCTAACCACCCGGAAAATCTTCAGCAGCGCGGCGCCGTCCATCTGCAGCGCAGCCTGAAGGATAAAGTCGTGGTGATGAGTCGCCTGCAGCGTGCGCTGGATAACAACGCATTCACGCTGCTCGTTCAGCCCGTACGCGGCCTGCGTGGCGATAGGTATCATGAGGTCTTGCTGCGGATGACTGATGCAAACGGGCTGTTGATCTCCCCTGAACAATTCCTGCCGATAGCCCAGGAGTTTGGCCTCTCTTCGCGGGTGGATTTGTGGGTGCTGGAGCATACGCTGCGCTTCCTCGCCGCGCATCGCGAACGGCTGCCCGGCCAGCGCTTTGCCATTAATCTGGCCCCTTCAACGGTGTGTCGGGTGCAGTTCCCGCTTGAGGTGAGTCGCCTGCTGGCGAAATATGCCATTGAGCCGTGGCAGCTGATCTTTGAAGTGACAGAGTGCAGCACCTTCTGCAACGCGGAGCAGGGGCTCCACATCCTTCGGCAGCTGCAGAAAATGGGGGTACGCATTGCGATCGATGATTTTGGTACCGGCTATGCGAGCTATGCGCGGCTGAAAAGCGTGGATGCGGACATTCTCAAAATCGACGGCGATTTCATCCGCAATATCGTCAACAACAGTCTGGATTACCAGATTGTGGCCTCTATCTGTCATCTGGCTCGCATGAAGAAGATGCTGGTGGTGGCGGAATATGTCGAGACCGAAGAGATACGTAGCGCGGTGCACGCGCTAGGCATTGATTATGTGCAGGGCTATCTGATTGGCAGACCGGCACCGCTTGAGTCACTGCTGGAAGCAGAGGCGTCCACGGCGGACGCCTGAGCCGTTACGCGGCGACGTCGGCGCTATCTTCCTCGATTTTGAGCATCCAGCCGGTGACCGCTTCCCAGTACTGCTGCTCTTTTTCCAGGTCCAGCAGGACCAGCGCGTTCTGGCTGAACCAGTCGTGCGGGAAGCTCAGCGTCCAGTGGTGATCGTCGGTTTTCAGCTTCAGCGTCGGCGGTGTGGTGGTGGCCTGACGCTGATTGTTCAGCAGCACGCCCAGGCGCAGCAGCTGAATAAGCGGCAGGAACTGCTTTTTCTTAAACAGCGTGAAGCGCGGCAGATCGTCGAGCTTGATGGCTTTACGGTGATAGCGCACCAGGGTCGCCATCATGGTTTGCTGCTCCTGATTGAAGCCGGGCAGATCGCTGTTTTGCAGAATATACGCTGAATGGCGGTGCATCCCGCTGTGGTTGATGTTCAGCCCCACCTCGTGCAGCATCGCGGCCCATTTCAGCAGCGCGGCAAGCTGCGGGTGCGCCAGCTTGGGGTTCTGCTCCTGCCACTGCTCGTACATCTGCACCGTGGTTTCCAGCACGCGCTTAGCCTGCTCGCGGTCGATGTTGTACTGGTTGGCCAGGCTCTGCGCGGTGCGGCTGCGAATGTCCTGATGGCGGAAGCGGCCCTCCATCTCATACAGCACCCCCTCACGCAGCGCGCCGTCGGAAAGGCGCAGCTCTTTAATCGCCAGGGCGTCAAACACGCCGCAGAGAATAGCCAGGCCCGGCACGAAGACTGCCTTACGCTCGTCGGAAAGCCCCGGCAGGCTTAGGGCGTCAAAACTTTTATGCTTCAGCACCTCTTCGGCCAGCAGGGTCAGGCGTTCAGGCGTGATAAAACCGTCTTTTTCACCCATCGCCAGCAGCACTTCATGCGCCGCCTTGATGGTGCCCGACGCGCCCAGCGCCACGTTCCAGCCCTGAATGCGGTACTGCCAGGCCAGATTCTCCAGCTTCTGGATCGCAGCCATTTTCGCCCGCTGGAAGTTTTCACGGGTAATGGTGCCGCCGGGGAAGTACATCTGCGCGAAGCTGACGCAGCCCATGCGACGGCTCTCCACCAGGCGCGGCTCAAAGTCTTCGCCGATCACCAGCTCCGTAGAACCACCGCCGATGTCGATCACCAGCTTGCGCCCTTTTTCCGGCTGGGTATGTTCAACGCCCATGAAAATCAGACGCGCCTCCTCGTTACCGGAGATGATCTCAATCGGGTAGGGGATCACTTTTTCGGCCCGCTTGAGGAACTCCGGCGCGTTCAGCGCCTGGCGCAGCGTGTGGGTGCCCACGATGCAAACGCTGGAGGGCGAGAAGCCCTGCAGGCGTTCGGCAAACAGCGACAGGCAGTTTAAACCACGCTCCATCGCCTCTTCGCTGAGCATGCTGCGCTCATCAAGCCCATCCGCCAGGTGTACGCGCTGCTTCAGACGACCGATGATCTGCAGCGCGCCATCCACCTCACGGGCGATGACCATGTGAAAACTGTTAGAGCCAAGATCGACCGCGGCGTATTCCTGCGGGCGTGGGGTCTTATCATTTATCGGCATAGGTTAATCGGGTTGCTCGAGTGATTTGATATAGTCGTAAATCGCCAGCTGTGACCGCACTTTACGGCGGTTGCCGCGCGGTACGTAGCGGTTACTGAGTTCTTTGTCGATATAGCGCGCCTTCACCGTATCGCTGAACAGGATCTCGATAATGTCGAGGATACGCTGTTTCAGACGCGGATCCAGCAGCGGCGTCGCGACTTCAATTCGATAGTCAATATTGCGCGTCATCCAGTCTGCCGAAGAGAGATAGACCTGTTTATCGCCCGCATTATCGAAAATATAGACCCTATCGTGCTCCAGGTAGCGGTCAACGATGCTGATAACGCGAATATTGTCGCTGATGCCTTCCAGTTCCGGAATAAGCGAGCACATGCCGCGGATCAGCAGGTTAACCGGCACGCCGGAGCTGGACGCCGCATACAGCCTGTCCACCAGCCCTTTATCGACCAGGTTGTTAAGCTTCAGCGTGATGCCGGACGACAAGCCTTTCTGCGCATTGGCGATCTCTTTATCGATCATATCGTACAGCAGGCGGCGCGAGTTCTGCGGTGAGACCAGCAGATAGTCGAAGCTCACCGGACGGTACGGGTTTTCGATAAAGTTAAAGACCCGGCGCACTTCGTTGGTAATGCGGGCGTCAGCGGTTAAGAGCGAGTAGTCGGTATAAATCCGCGCAGTTTTTTCGTTAAAGTTCCCGGTGCCGATGTGGGCATAGCGCACCACGTCATCACCCTCTTTACGAGAGAGCAGGAACAGCTTGGCGTGAATTTTCAGACCCGGCGCGGAGAAGATCACGTGCACGCCCGCTTCCGTCAGGCGGCGCGCCCAGTGAATGTTCGCCTCTTCGTCGAAGCGCGCCTGCAGCTCAACCACCACGGTGACTTTTTTGCCGTTGTGTGCCGCGTGGATCATCGCGTCGATGATGCGGGAATCTTTTGCCACGCGGTAGATGTTGATTTTGATCGCCAGCACGTTCGGGTCGAACGAGGCCTGACGCAGCAGCTCCAGCACGTGTTCAAAGGTGTGGTACGGGTAGTAGAGCAGCACATCGCGCTCGCGGATAGCGTCGAATCCGTTGCGGAATTTATCGAACCAGATATGACGCAGGCGCGGCAGCGGTTTGTTCACCAGATTGGCTTTGCCAACGTTCGGGAAGCCAATGAAGTCTTTAAAGTTGTGGTAACGGCCACCCGGCACGATGGAGTCATAGCGTGAAATGGTTAGCTTCTCGCGCAGCATCTCCACCATGGCGTCCGGCATGTCGCGTTGATAGACAAAGCGCACCGGCTCGGCCGTCAGGCGCTGTTTCAGGCTGGAGGACATCAGCTCCATCAGGCTGGCTTCCATCTCGTGCACCAGGTCATATTCGGCGTCACGGGTCATCTTCATCGAGTAGGCGTTTAACGCATCGTAATCGAAGAAGCCTTTGAAAATGTCGTCCAGGCAGTAGCGCAGGATGTTATCCAGCAGGATCATCGGCTTGCGTCTGCGCGGCGTTTCCGGCGGCAGGTTCACGAAGCGCGGGACCTTGTCGGACGGGATCTCCAGCAGGGCATAACGGATGGATTCACCGCGAATAATTTCCACCGCCAGGTAGGTGTAGTCATCCTTCAGGAATTGCACCAGATCGGTTTCACGGTTGATGAGAATCGGGGTAATGTGCTGGCGCAGGTACTGTTTAAAGTAGTGGCGCAGCCAGTTTTGTTGGTTAACGGAAAGCTGACGTTCGTTAATCAGGAAGATTTGATTGCGCGCCATCTCCAGCAGCAGTTCGTTATACAGGCCGTCAAATTCCTGATCGGCTTTCAGCACGCGGGACTGGATTTTGCCCAGCAGATGCCGCGAGTGCGAGTTTAAGCCCTGTTCTTCGCTGATGATGATGCGTCTTTTCAGCTCGGCAAAGCGAACCTTGTAGAACTCATCCAGGTTGTTGGAATAAATGCCTAAAAAACGCATGCGTTCGATCAGCGGGTTACTTTTGTCTGCCGCTTCCTGGAGTACACGTTCGTTAAATGCTAACCAGCTTAGCTCTTTCTCGATATATAACTTTTCCTGACCCATTACAGCTCACACTCCAGTTCAATCACAGGACGTGGTAAATCCGTCTCGTCCTTATTATGGCGAGCATTTCCACGATATGTCCAACAGTGCCAGAAAAGTATGACAGTTATTTTTTTTGTTGAGGAATTTAGCGGGTTGGGGGAGGGAATATCGGGTAAGCGAAGCGCCACCCGACATAGCAAACTACTCTTCGGCCGCATAACCCTGCGGGGGCAACTTCACGCCGTCCAGCCAGGCTGCGCCGTCGCGCATCTCCAGACGCCCGTCGACAAACCAGCTTACCACCAGCGGATAAATGGCGTGCTCCTGCGTCTGCACGCGTTCGGTCACGTCGTCTTCGTTGTCGCCGTCAAAGACCGGGACTTTCGCCTGCAGGATCACCGGGCCACCGTCCAGCTCGTCGGTCACGAAATGGACGGAGGTACCGTGCTCCTCGTCACCGTTTTCCAGCACCTGACGATGGGTATGCAGGCCGGGATATTTTGGCAACAGGGAAGGGTGAATATTCAGCAGTCGACCGGCGTAGTGTTCGACGAAGGCCGGGCTCAGAATACGCATATAGCCCGCCAGCACCACGAGGTCGGGCGCGTAGGCGTCAATCTCCTGCACCAGCTCGCGGTCAAAGGCTTCACGTCCGGCGAACTGGCTGGCTTCCAGCGCGTGAGCGGGAATGTTCGCTTCCCGCGCGCGCTCAAGGCCGAACGCGTCGGCCTTGTTGCTGAAAACTGCCCGAATGGTGCCATTGATTTTCTTCTGTTTGCAGGCGTCTATGATGGCCTGCAAATTGCTTCCGTTGCCGGAAATGAGCACCACGATGTTTTTCATTCAATGACCACACGCTGTTCGGAATCGGAGGCTTTAATCGTACCGATTTTCCACGCGTTTTCACCTTTCTCGGTCAGCAGCTTAACCGCTTTATCCGCTTCGCTTGCCGGCAGGGCGATAACCATGCCCACGCCGCAGTTAAAGGTGCGGTACATTTCGTGAGAGCTCACGTTGCCTGCATTCTGCAGCCAGTTAAAGACGGCTGGCCACTGCCATGAGGATTCGTCGATCACCGCCTGGGTGTTGTCCGGCAGCACGCGCGGGATGTTTTCCCAGAAGCCGCCGCCGGTCAGGTGAGCAATAGCGTGAACGTCAACGTTCTCGATAAGCTCCAGCACGTTTTTCACGTAGATGCGGGTTGGGGCCAGCAGGTGGTCGGCCAGCGGTTTACCGTCCAGCTCGGTGGTCAGCGGATCGCAGCCGCTTACTTCGAGGATTTTACGCACCAGAGAGTAGCCGTTAGAGTGCGGGCCGCTGGAGGCCAGCGCGATCAGCACATCGCCATCGGCCACTTTGCTGCCGTCGATAATTTCTGATTTTTCTACTACGCCGACGCAGAAGCCCGCGACGTCATAATCTTCGCCGTGGTACATGCCCGGCATTTCAGCGGTTTCACCGCCCACCAGCGCACATCCGGACTGCAGACAGCCTTCGGCGATACCGTTAATGACGCTGGCTGCGGTATCCACATCCAGTTTGCCGGTCGCGTAGTAATCGAGGAAGAACAGCGGCTCTGCGCCCTGAACCACCAGGTCGTTCACACACATCGCAACCAGATCGATACCGATCGTGTCGTGACGTTTTAAATCCATCGCCAGGCGCAGCTTGGTGCCTACGCCGTCAGTACCCGAGACCAGAACAGGTTCACGATATTTTTGCGGCAGCGCGCACAGTGCGCCGAATCCACCCAGACCACCCATCACTTCCGGGCGGCGGGTTTTCTTCACCACACCTTTGATTCGGTCAACCAGCGCATTACCTGCGTCAATATCAACACCGGCATCTTTGTAGCTGAGAGAAGTTTTGTTGGTCACGGCTTAAATCCCCACGCGATTGCATAGCTAGTAAGAAAAATCGGCGCAATTCTAACAGTCCAGGCAAACGTTTGCGAGCCTATTCTGGACGTGGGGATCTTTTTTTCTGTATAGCCCGTAAATGCAGCCAAACTTGACTCCGTTCACGAAAATGAAACCGGTTTCGGCGATCTGCTTGCAACGAATATCCCCTTTGCACATCATCGAACTGAAACCGGTTTCTGTAATTGTTTTTGCAGAAAATAACGCAGAATGAGGGAAAGCGAATGTCAGGATTCAAAGCAGATTTTCTGTGGGGTGGGGCCGTTGCAGCTCACCAGCTTGAGGGCGGCTGGAAAGAGGGCGGTAAGGGCGTAAGCGTTGCCGACGTCATGACCGCGGGCGCCCACGGCGTGCCGCGTGAAATCACCAACGGCGTGCTGGAGGGGAAAAACTACCCTAACCATGAGGCTATCGACTTCTACCACCGTTATAAAGAAGACATCAAACTCTTTGCCGAGATGGGGTTCAAATGCTTTCGTACCTCCATCGCCTGGACGCGTATCTTCCCGAAAGGCGACGAGCTGGAGCCGAACGAGGCAGGCCTGAAATTCTATGACGATCTGTTCGACGAATGCCTGAAGTACGGCATTGAACCGGTTATTACGCTTTCCCACTTCGAGATGCCGTTCCACCTGGTGACGGAATACGGCGGCTGGCGCAATCGTAAGCTGATCGACTTCTTTGTCCGCTTTGCGAAGGTCGTTTTTGAGCGCTACCAGCATAAAGTGAAGTACTGGATGACCTTTAACGAGATCAACAACCAGGCCAACTTCCACGAAGACTTTGCGCCATTTACCAACTCCGGGCTGAAGTACGCGCCGGGTGAAGACCGCGAGCCGGTGATGTTCCAGGCGGCGCACTACGAACTGGTGGCCAGCGCCCTGGCGGTGAAGGCGGGCCGCGAGATTAACCCGTCGCTGCAGATCGGCTGCATGATTGCCATGTGCCCCATCTACCCGCTGACCTGTGCGCCGGACGACATGATGATGGCGATGAACGCCATGCACCGTCGCTACTGGTTTACCGACGTTCACGTGCGCGGCAAATATCCGCAGCATCTGCTCAACTACTTCGAGCGTCGCGGCTTCGCGCTGGATATCACCGAAGAAGATAAGGCGGCGCTCACGCAGGGCTGCGTGGATTACATCGGGTTCAGCTACTACATGTCTTTCGCCACCAAAGCGACGGCAGATAACCCGGCGCTGGACTACGACGAGAGCAAGAGCCTGGTCTCCAACCCGTACGTGCAGAAATCCGACTGGGGCTGGCAGATTGATCCGGTCGGGCTGCGCTACTCTCTGAACTGGTTCTGGGATCACTACCAGCTGCCGCTGTTTATCGTTGAGAACGGCTTTGGCGCGATCGACGTGCAGGAGAGCGACGGCACGGTGAACGACCAGTACCGCATCGATTACCTTTCCGCACACATCCGCGAGATGAAAAAAGCGGTGGTGGAAGACGGCGTGGATCTGATGGGCTATACCCCGTGGGGCTGTATCGACCTGGTGTCTGCCGGAACGGGCGAAATGAAAAAACGCTACGGCTTTATCTTTGTCGATAAAGATAACGAAGGTAACGGCACCCTGAACCGCAGCAAGAAGAAATCGTTCGACTGGTATAAGCAGGTGATTGCGAGCAACGGCGATAACCTCTAATTGTCGGGTGGCGCTAACGCTTACCCGACCTACAATACACGTAGGCCCGCGTAAGCGCAGCGCCACCGGGCAAGACCCCGCACCCAAGCCGGAGCCCAGCCTCCGGTTTTTTTGTTTTTGATTGATATACGTCAAGCAAGTTGGGTATGGCGCAATCCGAAAAAAGCGGTATAATCCCGCGATTTTTTTGCGGATGCCACCTCAGAGGAGAAAGAGAATGAAGATTGTGGAAGTGAAACACCCACTCGTTAAACACAAGTTGGGCCTGATGCGTGAGCATGACATCAGCACGAAGCGTTTTCGCGAACTGGCTTCTGAAGTGGGCAGCCTGCTGACCTACGAAGCAACCTCCGATCTGGAAACAGAAAAAGTGACCATCGAAGGCTGGAACGGTCCGGTGCAGGTTGAGCAGATCAAAGGTAAGAAAATTACCGTAGTGCCTATCCTGCGTGCCGGTCTTGGCATGATGGAAGGCGTGCTGGAGCACGTACCGAGCGCGCGCATCAGCGTGGTCGGTATCTACCGTAACGAAGAGACGTTGGAGCCGGTACCTTACTTCCAGAAGCTGGTCTCTAACATCGACGAGCGCATGGCGCTGGTGGTTGACCCAATGCTGGCAACCGGCGGTTCAATGATCGCCACCATCGATCTGCTGAAAAAAGCGGGCTGCAGCAGCATTAAGGTGCTGGTTCTGGTTGCTGCTCCGGAAGGGATCGCGGCGCTGGAAAAAGCGCACCCGGACGTTGAGCTGTACACCGCCTCTATCGACCAGGGGCTGAACGAGCACGGGTACATCATCCCGGGGCTCGGCGATGCCGGCGATAAGATCTTTGGTACGAAATAATCGAATAACGATAAATAAGCCGACTTTGATAGTCGGCTTTTTTTTGAATAAAAACCAACAATACTACACAGAGGAAAACACTATGACGCGCCGTGCTATCGGGGTGAGTGAAAGACCGCCGCTTTTACAGACTATCCCGCTTAGTTTGCAGCACCTGTTCGCTATGTTTGGCGCAACCGTGCTGGTGCCAATCCTGTTTCACATTAACCCGGCTACCGTGCTGCTGTTCAACGGCATCGGTACGCTGCTGTACCTCTTTATCTGTAAAGGCAAAATCCCGGCGTATCTGGGGTCGAGCTTTGCTTTTATCTCGCCGGTGCTGTTGCTGCTGCCGCTGGGTTATGAGGTCGCGCTGGGCGGCTTTATCATGTGTGGTGTGCTGTTCTGCCTGGTTTCCTTCATTGTGAAGAAAGCCGGTACCGGCTGGCTGGACGTGATGTTCCCGCCTGCGGCGATGGGCGCCATCGTTGCCGTTATCGGCTTGGAGCTGGCGGGCGTGGCGGCGAATATGGCCGGCCTGCTGCCTGCGGACGGCCAGTCACCGGACTCCAAAACCATTATCATCTCGCTGGTGACGCTGGGCGTGACGGTATTTGGCTCCGTGCTGTTCCGCGGTTTTATGGCGATTATCCCGATCCTGATCGGCGTGCTGGCGGGCTACGCGCTCTCCTTCGTCATGGGCGTTGTGGATACCACCCCGATTGCCGAGGCGCACTGGTTCGCGCTGCCAACTTTCTACACCCCACGCTTTGAATGGTTCGCCATTTTCACCATTCTGCCTGCCGCGCTGGTGGTAATTGCGGAGCACGTTGGCCACCTGGTGGTGACGGCGAACATCGTGAAGCGCGACCTGATCCGCGACCCGGGTCTGCACCGCTCCATGTTTGCCAACGGTTTCTCCACCATCATCTCCGGTTTCTTCGGTTCCACGCCAAACACCACCTACGGTGAAAACATCGGTGTAATGGCGATTACCCGCGTCTACAGTACCTGGGTTATCGGCGGCGCGGCGATCATCGCCATTCTGCTCTCCTGCGTGGGCAAGCTGGCGGCAGCGATCCAGATCATTCCTGTGCCGGTAATGGGCGGCGTTTCTCTGCTGCTGTACGGCGTGATCGGTGCCTCCGGTATTCGCGTGCTGATTGAATCCAAAGTGGATTACAGTAAGGCGCAAAACCTGATTCTGACCTCCGTTATCCTGATCATCGGCGTGAGCGGCGCGAAGGTGCACATCGGTGCGGCCGAGCTGAAGGGCATGGCACTGGCGACCATCGTGGGCGTGGGCCTGAGCCTGATTTTCAAGCTGATCTCGGTGATCCGCCCGGAAGAGGTGGTCCTGGACGCTGACGAAAGCGAAAAAGCCCCACACTGATCCATTAACTGGGCGAAGGATCGCCCGGTTCTCTCCTGGCGGGTTCCGTGTTAAACTCATCGCCGATTTTATGTAAGATCTCTGGTTGAGGTATTTCTGAACGGACCGGCACAGCTCTCTCTGCCACTCTATCTCCCTGACGACGAAACTTTTGCGAGTTTCTGGCCGGGTGATAACCCCTCTTTACTGGCTGCACTGCAAAACGTGCTGCGTCAGGATCACAGCGGATACATCTATATCTGGTCACGCGAAGGCGCGGGGCGCAGCCATCTGCTGCATGCCGCCTGCGCAGAGCTTTCGGCGCGCGGCGATGCGGTCGGCTACGTGCCGCTGGATAAACGTACCTGGTTTGTGCCTGAAGTGCTTGAGGGCATGGAACATCTCTCGCTGGTCTGCATCGATAATATCGAATGCGTGGCGGGGGACGAGCCGTGGGAAATGGCGATCTTTAACCTCTACAACCGCATTCTGGAGTCGGGCAAAACCCGGCTGCTGATCACCGGCGATCGTCCGCCGCGCCAGCTTAACCTTGGGCTGCCGGATCTGGCGTCTCGTCTGGACTGGGGACAAATCTACAAGCTCCAGCCGCTATCAGATGAAGATAAGCTGCAGGCGTTACAGCTGCGAGCAAAGCAGCGCGGCTTTGAGCTGCCGGAAGACGTGGGCCGTTTCCTGCTCAAGCGTCTGGACCGTGAGATGCGCACCCTGTTTGATACGCTCGATCAGCTCGATCGCGCCTCCATTACCGCCCAGCGCAAGCTGACCATTCCGTTTGTGAAAGATATTCTTAAGCTGTAGTTATGCCGGGTGGCGGCTGCGCCTTACCCGGCCTACATATGGCGCCCGTAGGCCCGGTAAGCGCAGCGCCACCTGGCTAAAGATCCCCCAGCAAGTGCTCCACCAGCAGCGGAATCGGCCTTCCCGACGCCACGCTCCTGCCATTCTCGCGCCACAGCGCCGTGCCGCTGATGTCCAGATGCGCCCACGGGATCGTCTGCGGGCAAAAATGGTGCAGCAGCCACGCCGCAGAGGCGCTGATTGCCGCATTGTTGGTTGGCGTGTTGCACAGATCGGCAATCGCGCTGTCGGTCTGCTTTTTCAGCCGCGCGTCCAGCGGCAGGGACCACACTTCGTCACCGCTCCGCTTACCCGCCTGCGTCAGCGCGGCGCGCAGCGGCTCGTCCTGCGTCATTAATCCACTCAACTCATACCCCAGCGCTTTCACCACCGCACCGGTTAAGGTCGCCATATCAATGATATAGCGCGCCTGCGGATGGCGCTGGCTGGCCCAGGCGATGGCGTCCGCCAGCACCAGTCGGCCTTCGGCATCGGTGTTGTTGATTTCAACCGTCATGCCGTTGCAGGCCGTTGCTACCGAGCCGGGCTGCATGGCGTCCGGTCCGATGGCGTTTTCCGCCAGCGCCAGCACGCCCATGATGCGTACGGGCAGCGCCAGCTCTGCTACGGTCAGCATCAGCCCCAGCACGTTGGCCGCACCGCACATGTCGTATTTCATGGTGTACATGCCTGCGCCTTCCTTCAGCCACAGGCCGCCGGTATCGAAGGTAATGCCTTTACCTACGTAGCAGCGCACCGGGCCGTCAGAAACGCCGTCGTAATGAATAGCCAGCAGACGTGGCGGGCAGGTCGCCCCTTTGCCGACGGCGTTCAGCAGCCCAAGACCCTGCTCAACAATAGCCTTTTCGTTCAGCACCTCGCAGCGCAGCGCAGGGCAGGGTAGGCGGCACACAGTTTTTGCGCCTCTTCGACCATAAACTGCGGCGTACAGCGATCGGAGGGTATATCCGCCAGGCGACGCGCTGCGACCATGCCGTGAGCGATGGCCTGCTGCTGGCGGAAAATTGTTTCCAGCTTCGCCTGCTGTTCCGGCAGGCAGAGGGCGGTGATGTGCTTAATACGAACGCACTCACTGGTTTTTTTCAGCTGTAAATCGCTCAGCCTGTGCGCCTGATTAAAGAGAAAACGCAGCACCTGCGCCAGCACGACGTCGTCGATATTTGTTGCGTCCAGCACGATATCTGCGCTGACGGGAGTGGCAAACAGCGGTCGCAGGGCGGCAAGCAGGCCTTCAGTGAGCGCGTCATGCCAGAGCGCATCCGGCAGCAGGGTGATGCGCGCAAAGGGCGCGCAGCCAAAGCGGGTGTCCGCGATGCCGTCAGAGTCACGCATTTCCGCAACAAGCGCGGTTTGCGGCAACTGTGCACAGGAGACGCGGGCGATTAAATGGCTTCGCGGCTTCGCGTCAGAAAGCGCGGTGATAAACTGATACGCGATCATCATGACTCCTCAATCGGTGCGCGGATCCGCGCGGCGTAGGCCTGCATCCACTCTTCGTCCACGGCGTGATAGTGCGTTTTCTCCAGCAGGCGCTCGGTACGAAAAACGGTGAGGGGCTGACGGGCCGTCGCCACCACAAACGAGAAGGTTTTGATGTTAGTGGCGGCGCCAAATTCGCCCCTGTTGTTCATGCACACCACGGAGAGATCGCCCACGCGACCGAAGCGCGACATCAGCTTGTCTTCCAGCTCGAACACCACGGAGTCTGCCGCCTGCTGCGGCGTCATACCCTGCGCCATGCGACGAACGATTTCGTAGCTCGTGCAGCCCTTCATTAGATCTTCACCGACGCCCGTAGCGGTGGCCGCGCCGGTTTCGCTGTCGCAGTAAAAGCCGGAGCCGATAATCGGCGAGTCCCCAATGCGGCCGCGTTTTTTCATAAACAGGCCGCTGGTGGAGGTGGCAACGCTCATTGCCCCCTGCTTATCGAGGCCGATAATGCCGACGGTGTCGTGTCCGTCGTACGGGCTTAAGCCCTTATCCAGCGTCTCGCGGCAGCGTTTGCGGTAGTGCTGCATAGCCCGTTCGGTGAGCATGCTTTTGTCGGCAAAGCCCTGACTCAGCGCCCATTCACGCGCGCCCTGGCCGACCAGCAGGCTGTTGTAGCGCTGGCGGCTGAGCGCGTGCGCCACGCGCACCGGGTTGGCGATATCCACCAGGTTCCCCACGGCACCGAACGCCAGCGTGTCGCCGTCCATGAATGCCGCGTCCAGCTCGACTTCGCCGTTTTCGGTCGGCAGTCCGCCGTAGCCGACGGATTTATAAAACGGAAAGTCTTCGACGGCGGCGACGGCATCAACCACCGCCGTAGCGACCGGTTTTCCCGCCGCCAGGGCAGACGCAGATTCCGTTACCCCTTCAAGCGCCATTCGCCAGGTTGCGATAATTCCCCACATGCTTTACTCCTGTTTTGCAAGGGTGGTGTCGGTTTGCGTAACGGTGGCAATTTCCGCCGCGCGGTACTGTTTGTCCACGATACGCATGAAAGGCAGGTACAGCATGGCGCCAATCAGCAGGTTGATCAGCTGCATCACGCTGCCGCTCAGGTGTCCGGTGACGATAAAACCGCTGATCACCGGCGGCAGCGTCCAGGGGATAAACACCCCGGTGGTGACGGCGACCGCGCCAACCTTCATCGCCGCATACTGCACGGTGACCAGCACCAGCGGCACCAGGTTGAACGGAATAAGCATGATCGGGTTCATGATCACCGGCAGGCCAAACAGAATCGGCTCGTTGATGTTAAACACCGACGCCCCGGCGCCGAGGCGCGCCACTTCGCGCATGTTTTTACTGCGGGCGAAAATCAGCATCGCAATCACCAGCGACAGCGTAGCACCCGCGCCGCCCATCCAGATCATGTCAAAAAACTGTTCCGTGATAATGTGCGGCGGCGTCGTCCCCGCCTGAATCGCGGCGATGTTGTCGGTCTGGTTTTCCATCCACAGCGGACGAATGATGCCGTTAATCATCGAGCCGGAGTTAATGCCCACTGACCAGAGAATGGTGATGCTGAAGACGGTCATCAGCGCACCGAAATAGGAGGTGCCGTAGTGGCGCACCGGGGTAGCAACCACTTCATAAATAAACTGGTGGATGGTGTTGTAGTGAGTGTTTTCGAAGACGATGCGGATACCCAGCACCAGAATCATCACCAGCAGGGCGGGGATCAGCGCCGCGAACGACTCCTGCACCGCTGGAGGCACGCCGTCCGGCATTTTAATGACCAGATTTTTGCGCTTCAGCCAGCAGAACAGCTCCGTCCAGAGCAGCGAGCCGATCATCGCCACGAACAATCCTTTGCTGCCAATCCACTCCACCGGCATCACGGTAATCCCGCCGTTTTCCGCCACCTTAATAAACGGCGTCAGGATCAGAAACGCGACAAGCGCCAGAATGCCGCAGGAGATGCGGTCCTCGCCGTAGTGTTCCGCCAGGCGGAAGGCGACCAGAAAGCTGATGAACAGCGACATGGTGGAGAACACCGCGTTGAATGGAATTTCAATAATCGCGCTCCAGCTCTCACCAAAGGCCTGAGACATAAACTGCTGATAGGCCTGGTTAGGGAAGGAGGAGATAACCAGCAGAATGGAGCCGACGATAATAAACGGCATGAATGACACGTAGGCACCGCGAATGGCCCCGAGATGACGCTGCTGGGCCGTTTTCGCCGCCAGGGGCATCAGTTTTGCTTCAAGAAATCCCAGAACATTGTTCATTGTGAACTCCGTACAAGATTGAGGGGTGTTGTTTATGTTATGTCTGTGGATTATCAGTGAAGCGCGGCGAGCGAAAGGTGAAATCGGTCACAAAGCAATCGCCTGTGTTATATAAATCTCATATGATTAGTTAACGGAATTGTTGCGATGGAAATTAAACTGCATGCCAATGCGACCACCACGCCGCGCATCCGCCGCTATCTGCAACAGTCAGATAAAAGCGACAGAGAGCTTGCTGTTGAGCTGGGGATCTCGGTCACGACCGTCAGGCGCTGGCGCAACCGCGACCAGGTTTCGGATAACCACACCACGCCAAAAGTGATACACAAAGCGTTGAGACAGGAACAGATTGCGCTGGTGAATGCGCTGCGCGACATCTCAGGGGCGCCGTTAGATGAACTGCTGCAGATGGTTAACGACGTGCTGGGGATCCGCGTTTCAAGGGCAACGCTGAATCGCTATCTCAAACCGGCCTCCGCGAAGCTAAAAGGGGGGCCGTTGCAGGGAATAACAGCGCTGAAGGCTGGCATGCGGCCGCATACGCTGATGCTCCATCATCTGCCTTTATCCCTGCACATGGACGATGGGGGTGAACAACACCTGCTCTGGGCGCGCGAACCGGTGAGCGGCTGGTGCTATGCCCGGCTCTATGCGGGACTGTCGCCCCAGTTGCTCAATACCTGGACGCGGGCGCTGCTTGATGACTGTCCGGCTGATATACAATCTATTGAGACTTTTGGTTTTGAGCTGACGGAGGCTGCAAAAGATGTGGCTGTAAAAACGCATCCCCAAAAACACAACGCGCTTCAGGTAGCGGTGCCATTAGGCGATGTTATTCCTCGCGTGAATGATGAACCGGCGGGAGAGGTGTTGATCGCGCTGTGCGAGTTTTATAACCGGGGCAAAACGCAGAAAAAGCTGGGAGAGAGTACGCCGCAGGCGTTTCTGGAAGCGCTGCGGCGTAAGGACTAGAGAATTTCGAGCACATCTTCCGGCGGACGGCCAATCCGCGCCTTGCCATTCGCCACCACAATCGGGCGCTCAATCAGCTTTGGATTGTCGACCATCGCCTGTACCAGCTCAGCCTCGGTGAGGCGGCTGTCATCCAGATTAAGCGATTTATACAGATCCTCTTTCTGACGCATCAGTTCGCGCGCGCTGCCCATCCCCAGCATGTGCAGCAGCTCGCGGATCGTCTGCGCGTCCGGCGGCGTCTCCAGATACAGCACCACTTCCGGGTCGATGCCGTTAGATTTCAGCAGGCTGAGGGTGTCGCGGCTCTTGGAGCAGCGAGGGTTATGGTAAATTTTTACCGCGTCTGTCATGACTTCTCCTTTATTACATCTTCTCGTACGGCTTAAAGCGTTGTTGCAGGCCGCGCAGCTGGTCGATGCGCGCGTCGTAGCGGGCCTGCTGCAGGCTGCCGAGCTTCACCTGCGAGCTGGCGCTGCTGAGCAGGGAAATAGCCTGATCGAGACGGCCCGCCAGCGCCAGCCCTTCAGCACGCGCCGCCAGTTCCTGATCGCGGTTACCCAGTTGCCCCTGCGCCTGAGCGAGCAGCTCCCAGCCGTTCTGGTCGTCTTTATTGTTAAACGTGTAGCGGTTCAGAATGGTTACGGCCTGCGCAGGCTGACCGCCCTGCAAGTAAGCGTTCGCCAGGTTAAGCTGCAGCACCGGGTTGGTCCGTATGTCTTTCGCCCCTTTCAGGCGGTTAATCGCATCAGTGGCTTTCTTCTGCCCCAGATCGATATCCGTCGAGAGATCGAGATACCACGGATTGTTCGGGTCGGCTGCTAGCAGCGGCTGCAGCGCTTTACGCGCCTCGTCGTATTTACTGGCTTCCATCGCCTGTAGCGCCTGACCATACTGCGCGGCATTTTTTTCCCGCACGTTGCCTTTCGCCAGGGTATCCAGCAGATCGCTGGTGAGCTGGTTACGTCCGGAGTTGTACATGCCGAGCGTTCTTACTTTCGCCATGTAGAAGTCCTGCGAAGACTGCACGACCACCGGGCGCATCTGGTTGGCACGGTTGCGTGCATCCGAGAGACGGCTTTCCGGCAGCGGGTGGGTGAGCAAAATTTCCGGCGGACGGGAAGAATACCGTGCCTGGTCGAGCAGTTTTTCCAGGAAGCTCGGCATGGCCTGCGGGTCAAAGCCGGAGCGCTGTAAAACCTGAATGCCGATGCGGTCAGCTTCCTGCTCGTTTTGCTGGGTGAAGCTGATCATCCCCTGACGTGTTCCCGCAAGCGTACCGGTCAGGGCCGCCATCCCGGCCTGCGGGCTGGCCATCGCCAGCAGAATAGAGCCCAGTGCACCCACCCAGGTGAGCGGGGCGTTACGTTTCTGGTCTTCCATTGCACGCGCGAGGTGGCGCTGGGTAACGTGCGAAATTTCGTGCGCCATTACCGAAGCCAGCTGGCTTTCGTTGTCTGAGTAACGGAATAACGCCGAATGCAGCACCACGTTTCCGCCGAAAAAGGCGAAGGCGTTGATTTCGTCGTTATTAATCAAATAGAAGTGGAAGGGCGTTTTTACCGAATCGGCGTGCGCCACCAGGCGCATCCCCAGCCCGTTAATGTACTGCACCAGCAAAGGGTCGTTGATCAGCGGGGCGCTACCGCGCAGCTGGCGCACATAGTAATCACCCATCTGCATCTCTTGCCCGATAGAGAGCGTGCTTCCTGCCGTGGTGCCCATGTCCGGCAATGAATCGGACGAGTCAGCGAAAGCGGGCAACACCTGACCGACCGTCACTGCGGCAATCAGTGTTGCAACCAGTGTTTTTCTCAACTGCCTGAACATAACCACTGTCCTGTATGTTGGAGGTGCTAATTTGACCGATGAACCGGCATATCGTTCATCTCTGCTGCCCTGCGAGTGTAGCCGTGTTACCGCATGAAGAAAATCCCATTCATCAGGCTTTTGCGGATTGTGACAGGGATACAAAAAGCGAAAGTCTTTTTTGTGACAGTTAGATACAATTCACCGTCTCACTCCCGCCAATCGATTCAGGGAAGGGTTGTATGCTCGAAATGTTAATGCAGTGGTATCGGCGTCGGTTCAGTGACCCGGAAGCCATTGCTTTGCTGGTTATTCTGGTTGCCGGGTTCGGTATTCTGTTCTTCTTCAGCGGCCTTCTCGCCCCTCTGCTGGTGGCGATTGTGCTCGCATACCTGCTGGAGTGGCCAACGGCGCGCCTGGAACATATCGGCTGTTCGCGCCGCTGGGCAACGAGTATTGTGCTGGTGCTGTTTGTCGGCATTCTGCTACTGATGGCATTTGTGGTGATGCCGGTTGCCTGGCAGCAGGGGATCTACCTGATCCGCGATATGCCCGGCATGTTGAACAAGCTGTCTGATTTCGCCGCCACGCTGCCGCGTCGTTACCCCGCGCTGATGGATGCGGGGATCATAGATGCGATGGCCGAAAACATGCGCGCCCGCATCATGACGATGGGCGATTCGGTGGTGAAATACTCTCTGGCCTCGCTGGTGGGTCTGCTGACGCTGGCCGTCTATCTTGTGCTCGTGCCGCTAATGGTGTTCTTCCTGGTCAAGGACAAAGAGCAGATGCTGAACGCGGTACGCCGCGTGCTGCCGCGCAATCGCGGGCTGGCCGGGCAGGTCTGGCAGGAGATGAACCAGCAGATCACCAACTACATTCGCGGCAAGGTGCTGGAGATGATCGTGGTGGGCGTGGCGACCTGGATTGGCTTCCTGATCTTCGGCCTGAACTACTCGCTGTTGCTGGCGGTGCTGGTCGGATTTTCGGTTCTGATCCCGTATATCGGCGCGTTTGTGGTAACCATTCCGGTGGTGGGCGTTGCGCTGTTCCAGTTTGGGCTGGGTACTGAGTTCTGGAGCTGCTTCGCGGTGTACCTGATCATTCAGGGGCTGGACGGTAACCTGCTGGTGCCGGTGCTGTTCTCCGAGGCCGTGAACCTGCATCCGCTGGTGATTATCCTGTCGGTGGTGATTTTCGGCGGGCTGTGGGGATTCTGGGGCGTGTTCTTTGCCATTCCGCTGGCGACGCTGATTAAAGCGGTGGTGCACGCGTGGCCGGATGTGCCTGCGGTGGAAGAGAAGTAGATTTTGTGCGGCCTGATGCCCTCACCCCGACCCTCTCCCTGTGGGAGAGGGGGAAAACACTAAAAACGGCAACCTGGGTTGCCGTTTTGCTGTTTATCAGGCGCTTTGTTTCAGCCAGTTCAACACCACGTCGTGGTGGTTGCTGGTTTTGAAGTCGTCAAACACATGTTCAACTTTACCGTCAGCGTCAATCAGGAAGCTGATGCGGTGAATGCCGTCGTAGGTTTTACCCATAAAGGTCTTTTCACCCCAAACGCCGAACTGCTCGCAGACCTGGTGGTCTTCGTCGGAAAGCAGCGTGAAGTTCAGCAGCTCTTTTTCCGCAAATCGTGACAGCTTTTCTGGTTTATCCGTGCTGATTCCCAGCACTTCCACGCCGACTTTCTTCAACTCGTCCATGTTGTCGCGTAAGCCGCAGGCCTGTACGGTGCAGCCGGGGGTCATGGCTTTCGGGTAGAAATAGACCAGAACACGCTGTCCCTGGAAGTCGGTCAAATTTACTTGCTCACCGTCTTGATCCGGTAAGCTAAATTTCGGTGCGATATCACCGGCTTTCAGTGGATTCATTACTCAACTCCATCCTGTTCGTGCTGCGAATAATTGACGACGCTTATACTGCCCTGCGCGTTTAATTCTGTACAGAGGGCTTTGAACGCTTGCTCGATATTTGACGCATCCTGCGAGGCAGGGCTGTGTGCGGTAATTTGAATAAAGAGCGTGGGAACGGTGCTTTCGTCGCCCGGCTGCGTGCGGGAGACGAGTTCCGCAATGTTCATCTGATGGCTGTCGAACAGCGCGGTAAAGCGCTCAATCAGATGCGGAGAATCAGGGACTTCAACCTGCACCCAGACGGTCGCGGGCATGGCCGGACGCGGGCGCGCGGTGGTGCGCTTCATGACGATCAGTAAATCCAGCTCCGCGCCTTTCAGCGGCAGGGTGGATTCAATAAGGGTAATGGCATTCCATGTTCCGGACAGCAGCATGATAAACGTGAACTCTTCGCCGAGCATCGCCAGGCGGCTGTCTTCGATGTTACAGCCGCAGCTGCTCACGTGACGGGTGATGGTGTTCACGATACCCGGCCTGTCGGCACCCAGCGCGGTGATAACCAGGTAATGTTGTGATGAGGTTGTCAAACCTGTTCTTCCTTTGCATGGTTAAGTCTTCCTAAGGAAAGCATAAAAAAAACGTGCATACAACCGCCAGAGGGCCTCAGGTCGCTTGCTTTTATTACAGTTCCAAACGTACCATTGAGGCTCTTGTTCGCACAGAGGATGGCTCATGTTCACGGGAAGTATTGTCGCGCTTGTTACACCGATGGATGAAAAAGGTAATGTCTGCCGGTCCAGCATGAAAAAGCTGATTGATTACCATGTCGCCAATGGAACCTCGGCGATCGTTTCGGTAGGGACTACCGGTGAATCTGCAACGCTGAGCCACGAAGAGCACGGCGATGTGGTTATGCTGACCCTGGAACTGGCTGACGGACGTATTCCGGTCATTGCGGGGACAGGTGCTAATGCGACCGCAGAAGCGATCAGCCTGACCAAACGTTTTAACGACAGCGGCATCGTGGGCTGTCTGACGGTCACCCCTTACTACAACCGTCCTACTCAGGAAGGTTTGTTCCAGCACTTCAAAGCCATCGCTGAACATACTGACTTGCCACAAATTCTGTATAATGTGCCGTCCCGTACCGGCTGCGATATGCTGCCGGAAACCGTTGGTCGTCTCTCGGAAGTAAAAAATATTATCGGTATTAAAGAGGCGACAGGGAACTTAAGCCGCGTTCATCAGATCAAAGAGCTGGTTTCAGACGACTTTATCCTGTTGAGTGGTGATGATGCGACCTCGCTGGACTTTATGCAGCTTGGTGGTCATGGCGTGATCTCCGTAACGGCGAACGTTGCGGCGCGCGATATGGCTGAAATGTGCAAACTGGCCGCAGCCGGTCACTATAATGAAGCGCGTGTCATTAATCAGCGTCTGATGCCGTTGCACAATAAATTATTTGTCGAACCCAATCCGATCCCAGTGAAATGGGCGTGTAAGGAGTTGGGGCTTGTAGCATCCGATACGCTGCGTTTGCCAATGACACCGATTACCGACCACGGTCGCGACATCGTCAGGGCAGCGCTGAAGCATGCCGGTTTGCTGTAAAGTTTAGGGAGATTTGATGGCTTATTCAGTACAGAAGTCGCGCCTGGCGAAGGTTGCGAGTGTTTCGCTTGTTATGCTGCTCGCTGCCTGTAGTTCAGACTCGCGCTACAAGCGCCAGGTGAGCGGTGATGAATCCTATCTGGATGCGACCCCGCTTGCTGAACTTCATGCACCGGCTGGTATGATCCTGCCGATTCAAAACGGCGATTATAATATTCCCGTGACCAACGGCAGCGGCCTGGTTGGTAAAGCGCTTGATATTCGTCCGCCAGCACAGCCTCTGGCGCTGGTAAGCGGGGCGCGTACCCAGTTCACCGGTGATACGGCGTCTCTGCTGGTTGAAAGCGCGCGCGGAAGCAATCTGTGGCCACAGGTCGTCAGCGTTATTCAGGCGAAGAATTACACCATTGATAAGCGAGATGACGCCAGCCAGACGTTAACCACCGACTGGATCGAGTGGAACCGTCTTGATGAAGATCAGCAGTACCGTGGACGCTATCAGGTCTCCGTGAAACCACAGGGTTACCAGCAGGCGGTTAACGTTAAGCTGTTGAACCTGGAGCAGGCGGGTAAACCAGTTGCGGATGCCGCCTCTATGCAGCGTTACAGCACTGAAATGCTGAACGTGATCGCCGCAGGTCTGGATAAGACCGCTACCGATGCCGCGAACGCCGCGCAAAACCGTAACGGCGTCACGTACGACGTTCAGAGCGGCGCGGATGACACCGGTCTGCCAATGCTGGTGGTGCGTGCACCGTTTAACCAGACCTGGCAGCGCCTGCCAGCGACGCTGGAAAAAGTGGGCATGAAAGTGACCGACAGCACCCGTTCAACCGGCAGCATGACGGCGACCTATAAGCCGCTGTCCGACAGCGCGTGGCAGGAACTGGGCGCCAAAGATCCTCAGCTTGCCTCCGGTGATTACAAGATTCAGGTAGGTGACCTCGATAACCGCAGCAGCCTGCAGTTTATTGATCCAAAAGGTCACACGCTGACCCAGGCGCAGAACGATGCGCTGGTCGCTGTCTTCCAGGCAGCATTCAGCAAATAAATACGAGGGCGGGTTAATCCCGCCCTTTTTATTTTCGTGCCACGCAAACGTGTGCGTGGCATAATATACCCCGTTTTGAACGCAAATTATCACACCAGGAGTAATGAAGATGCAGAAGCAAGCTGAGTTGTATCGTGGCAAAGCGAAGACCGTATACAGCACGGAGAACCCGGATCTGTTGGTGCTCGAGTTCCGCAATGATACGTCAGCAGGGGATGGCGCACGCATTGAGCAGTTCGATCGTAAAGGCATGGTGAACAACAAGTTCAACCACTTCATTATGACCAAACTGGCCGAAGCGGGTATCCCGACCCAGATGGAAGCGTTGCTGTCCGATACGGAATGTCTGGTGAAAAAACTGGATATGGTTCCGGTTGAGTGCGTGATTCGTAACCGTGCGGCAGGCTCCCTGGTGAAGCGTCTGGGCATTGAAGAAGGTATCGAGCTGAATCCACCGCTGTTCGACCTGTTCCTGAAAAACGATGCCATGCATGACCCAATGGTCAACGAATCCTACTGCGAAACCTTCGGCTGGGTGAGCAAAGAGAACCTGGCGCGCATGCAGGAACTGACCTACAAAGCCAACGACGTGCTGAAAAAGCTGTTTGATGACGCGGGCCTGATCCTCGTCGACTTCAAGCTGGAGTTTGGTCTGTTCAAAGGTGAAGTAGTGCTGGGCGACGAGTTCTCCCCGGACGGCAGTCGCCTGTGGGATAAAGAAACCCTGGATAAAATGGACAAAGACCGTTTCCGTCAGAGCCTGGGTGGCCTGATTGAAGCCTACGAGGCGGTAGCTCACCGTTTAGGCGTTAAGCTCGACTAAGTTCCTCAGTTGCCAAAGGATGTTCGCATCCTTTGGCGTCTTACCTTTGTTTCCTATGGTAATCTTGCCGTTAACCGCCTACGATCATAGCTATTATTAATGGAATAGTTCGAGGTGGTTATGCGCTGGCAAGGGCGTCGTGAAAGTGACAATGTAGAAGACAGACGCAGTGATGGTGGCGGCGGTCCTTCAATGGGCGGGCCCGGCTTCCGCTTACCCAGCGGCAAGGGCGGTATCATCCTGCTGATTGTGGTGCTGGTCGCAGGTTACTACGGGGTCGACCTCACCGGTCTGATGACCGGTCAACCGCTGCAGCAGCAACAGCATTCTCAGCGCTCCATCAGCCCGAATGAAGATGAAGCGGCCAAATTTACCTCCGTTATTCTCGCCACAACTGAAGACACCTGGAGTCAGCAGTTCGAGAAGATGGGGCGCACCTACCAGCAGCCGAAGCTGGTGATGTACCGGGGCGCAACCCGCACCGGATGCGGTACCGGGCAATCTGTTATGGGGCCGTTCTACTGCCCGGCAGACGGCACCGTCTATATCGATCTCTCTTTTTACGATGACATGAAACGCAAGCTTGGCGCTGACGGTGATTTTGCTCAGGGCTACGTTATCGCGCATGAAGTCGGCCATCACGTGCAAAAGCTGCTGGGGATTGAGCCCAAAGTGCGCCAGCTTCAGCAGAACGCGTCTCAGGCCGAAGTGAACCGCCTTTCCGTCAAAATGGAACTGCAGGCGGACTGCTTCGCGGGCGTCTGGGGCCACAGCATGCAGCAGCAGGGCGTGCTGGAATCCGGGGATCTTGAAGAGGCATTAAACGCGGCTGAGGCCATCGGCGACGACCGTTTGCAGCAGCAGAGCCAGGGTCATGTCGTGCCGGACAGCTTCACTCACGGTACGTCACAGCAGCGCTACAGCTGGTTCAAGCGCGGCTTTGACAGCGGCGATCCGGCCCAGTGTAATACCTTCGGCAAAGCCATGTGATGGTGTCGTTTGAACATCTGACGCGCGAGCTTGAGCGTACCGGCCACCGCCGTCTGGTGGTGCTCACTGGCGATGAACAATGGACGTTGAGCCAGGCGGCTGGCCTGCGTGATGCCTTGCCGGGAGACTGGCTGTGGCTGGATGAGAATCCCTCAAAAGCCGTTAGCGGGCTGCTGGGGCGCGAATACCTGCACGCCGTTTTTGACGCGCGTGCCGGGTTTGATGTCTCAGCCTTTGCCGCACTCAGCGGGACGCTGCGCGCCGGAAGCCTGCTGGTGCTGCTGGTGCCGCCTCTCGCTGACTGGGCCGACAGGCCCGACGGCGATTCCGTGCGCTGGAGCGACAGCGCAGAACCCATCGCCACCCCGCGCTTCGTTCACCATTTTTGCCGGACGCTTGCCGCCGATGCGGATGCGATCGTCTGGCAACAGCATCGTCCTCTCTCTCTTCCCGCTGCGCCGGATTCGCCCGCCTGGCAGCCAGCCAGCGGCGAGCCGCAGCGCGAGCAGGCGGAGATCCTCGACGCGCTTCTGACCATGCCTGCGGGCGTCGCTGCCGTTACGGCACCGCGGGGGCGCGGAAAGTCAGCCCTCGCGGGGATGCTGCTCAACAGCATTCAGGGGAGTGCGGTGGTCACTGCACCGGCCAAAGGGGCAACGGATGTCATTGCGCGCTTCGCTGGCGGGCGTTTTCACTTTATGGCCCCGGATGCGCTGCTGGCCTCCACGACAGAAGCCGACTGGCTGATTGTTGATGAAGCCGCAGCCATCCCCGGCCCGCTGCTGGACAAGCTGGTGTCGCGCTTTCCCCGCGTGTTGCTGACCACCACGGTCCAGGGTTATGAAGGTACGGGCAGGGGGTTTCTGCTTAAGTTCTGCGCCCGGTTCAGCGGGCTGCGGCGCTATACCTTAACCACCCCCATTCGCTGGGCGGCCGGGTGTCCGCTTGAGCGGATAGTGGCGAATACGCTGCTGTTTGACGACGCGCTTATTGACCGTAAACCGGAAGGTGACGTGCGTTTACGGTCGCTAGAGCCGCGGATGTGGGAGAGCGACCCGGCGCGCGTGGCAAGCGTGTATGAACTGCTGTGTGCCGCGCACTACCGGACGTCCCCGCTCGATTTACGCCGGATGATGGACGCCCCCGGACAGTACTTTGCGGTTGCACACGCGGGGGCGGATATGTCGGGCGCGCTCTGGCTGGTGGAAGAGGGGGGATTGCCCCCCGAACTGAGCCGCGCGGTGTGGGCGGGCTTTCGTCGTCCTCGCGGGAACCTTGTGGCGCAGTCACTGGCGGCGCACGGCGGGTCGCCTCTCGCAGCGACGCTGAAGGGGCGGCGGATTAGCCGCATTGCGGTGCATCCCCACCGTCAACGGGAAGGCATCGGCCAGCGGCTTATTCGCAGCGTCAGCGGTGAAGATTATCTCTCGGTAAGCTTTGGCTATACCGACGAGCTGTGGCGTTTCTGGCGGCAGTGCGGCTTTGTGCTGGTGCGAATGGGCAGCCATCGGGAAGCCAGCAGCGGGTGCTACACGGCGATGGCCTTACTGCCGCATAGCGAGGCCGGGCACCGCCTGTGCGCGCAGGAGCACCAGCGCCTGTGTCGTGATATGCGCGTTCTTTCAGCCTGGAACGGCGAAAAGATCCCGGTGACCGATGCCTGGGAAGCTACCCTTAATAGTGACGACTGGCTGGAGCTGGCGGGGTTTGCCTTTGCGCACCGGGCATTTTCAACCTCGGTTGCTGCCCTGACGCGGCTGATGTTAGCCACAGACATGCCGCTCCCGGCGTTGCGCGGGAAAATAGAGGGTAAGACGGAGGAGAAGGGGCGAAAAGCGCTGCTGGCTAAACTGCGGAGTGAAACCGCGCAAGCGCTTGAGAGCCTTGATTATTCCCGCTGCCAGCAGCTGAAAGCCGACATTTTGCAATGGCAATTTTTTCAATGACTTCTTCAGTAAAGTGGCATGGTCATTACCCCGCAGAGGCGTAAAATCCTGCTCATCAATTAAGGAGACCGCCATGAAACACGACCATTTTGTTGTTCAAAGCCCTGACAAACCGGCTAAACAGTTACTGCTCCTGTTTCATGGCGTGGGCGATAATGCCGTCAATATGGGACAGATTGGCCGCTGGTTTGCGCCCGTTTTTCCGGAAGCATTGATCGTCAGCATCGGCGGCGTGGAGCCGTGCGGTCCAGACGGACGGCAGTGGTTCCCGGTTCAGGGCGTGACGGAGGAGAACCGTCAGGCGCGCATTGATGCGATCATGCCCACGTTTATCGACATCGTGCGCTACTGGCAGCAGCAGAGCGGCGTAGGCGCTGACGCAACGGCGCTGATTGGCTTCTCGCAGGGGTCAATCATGTCGCTGGAAAGCGTAAAAGCGCAGCCCGGCCTGGCTTCACGCGTCATCGCCTTTAACGGGCGTTATGCAACGCTACCGACAAGCGCGACCACGCAGACCACCATCCATCTCATTCACGGTGGTGAAGATCGGGTGATTGAGCTTTCGCATGCGGTAGCTGCCCAGGAAGCGCTGGTGCGTGAGGGCGGGGATGTGACGCTGGATATTGTTGACGATCTGGGCCACGCGATCGACGACCGCAGCATGCAGTTTGCGCTCGACCATCTGCGCTATACCGTGCCGAAGCACTACTTTGATGAAGCGCTCAGCGGCGGTAAGCCGAATGATGATGATATTGTTGAGTTTATGTGAGGTTATCCCCTCTCCACAGGAGAGGGGATACAGACCGATTACTTCTTCTGGTCCTTCTTCGGCCAGTCGTCGTCATCGTCCCACTTGTCGTTAAAATCACGGTGCGGCGGGAGATCCGGCTTATTCGCGAGAAACTTTTTGTGGTCAACGCGCTTAAGGTCTTTAATCACGTTAAGCAATACACCCACCAGAAACACCAGCACCAGAATCCACCAGTACTTTGCAAGCCAATCCATTCGCTATTCCTCTCTGAGCGCTCATCAGGCGACGAGTTGCTCCATAATACGTTGATACATGCGGGCCAGCAGTTGTAAATCGGCTGCGTTCACACACTCGTTGATTTTGTGAATCGTCGCGTTAACCGGACCCAGTTCGACAACCTGTGCACCCATGCGGGCGATAAAGCGTCCGTCTGAGGTGCCGCCCGTCGTCAGCAGCTGCGGCTTAATTTCATTATAGTGCTCAATGGCGTTCACCACCGCATCCACCAGCTTGCCGCGCTGCGTCAGGAACGGCTGGCCGGAAAGCCACCAGTCAACGGTGTAGCGCAGGTTGTATTTTTCCAGCAGAGCGACAACGCGCGCTTTGATCGTCTCGTCGGTCAGTTCGGTACTGAAGCGGAAGTTGAACTGGACGAAGAAGTCTCCCGGGATGACGTTGTTGCTGCCGGTTCCGGCCTTGACGTTGGCGATCTGCATGCTGGTCGGCGGGAAGAACTCGTTGCCTTTATCCCACTCGATGCCTACCAGTTCGTTCAGCATTGGCGCGGCGCGGTGGACCGGGTTATCGGCCAGATGCGGGTAGGCCACATGCCCCTGAACCCCATGTATGGTCAGGTTACAGGTCAGCGAGCCGCGGCGACCATTTTTGACGACATCACCCACCACTTCGGTACTGGACGGCTCGCCGACCAGACAGTAGTCAAGACGTTCATTGCGCGCCATCAGCGCCTCAACGACCTTCACGGTACCGTTATGGGCGCTGGCTTCTTCATCGGAGGTAATCAAGAACGCGAGACGGTTTTTGTGGTTCGGATGCTGAGCCACAAAGCGCTCTGCCGCCACAACCATCGCCGCCAGCGAGCCTTTCATGTCTGCCGCGCCGCGGCCGAAGAGCATGCCATCGCGGATGGTCGGCTCAAACGGCGGATTAATCCAGCGATCAGCGTCACCCGCGGGAACGACGTCAGTGTGCCCGGCAAAGGCCAGCGTTTCGCCTTGGCCGCGCCATGCCCAGAAGTTCTGGGTGTCGCCAAAATCCATGCGCTCAACGGTAAAACCGATGGCGCGCAGGCGCTCAATCATTAATGCCTGACAACCTGCGTCGTCCGGGCTAAGGGAGGGACGGCGAATAAGCTGTTGAGTCAGCTCAATGACCGGGCATGACATACACTACACCTCTACGAAAAAGTCAGAATAAAGGGTTTCACTGAAACCCAGCAGCATAGGCTGACCTGGCTTGCAGAGCAATGGGCGTTTGATAATTGCCGGCATGTCGAGCATCAACTTTGCCGCGCTGTCGGCGTCAACGATGCTGGCGCGCACGGATTCGTCCAGCTTACGCCAGGTGGTGCCGCGGGTGTTCAGCAGCGCTTCCCATCCCAGTTCGTTAATGGCGGTATGCAGAAATTCTGCATCAAGCCCGTCGGCACGATAATCGTGGAAGCGGTACTCGACGTTATTAGTTTCCAGCCAGCGGCGTGCTTTTTTGATGGTGTCGCAATTTTTAATGCCGTACATCACAACCATGTTGAATCCTTTTGCTCTTATGGCGATTAAACGTTCAGTAAATTCGAAGATATATCTTTAGGTGGAATATAACACACTCAGGAATGTTCTGGATTTACACTTCTTCTTAATTCAACTCACACTTGTACGCTGAATATACTTTCACCATTTAAGCATAGATGTCCACCGTGTTTAAATTCTGAATAAACTCAGCGCGTAAAATAAAACTCACCCGTTCGTAGGGCTATTTCAAAATATTGCTGGCCGTCACACAAAATTTAAACTCCTCCATTCATATTTATCATAAATCCCCAACGGTGGCGGGGTACAATCACAGCGATTGGTTAAACAGTCTTCACAATGATGATACGTTTTCGTAGAATGCGCATAATAATAAGAGAGGTTGTTATGATTGAACGTGAACTGGGGAACTGGAAAGATTTTATCGAAGGCATGCTTCGTAAATGACATTCAGTAAGAATTGCAAGAGCACTAAAATAAGTAAAATAACCATAGTGTGAATTAATCACACAATAAAAAGGCGGCCGATTAAGCCGCCTTTTTTATGACTGCGGGTTATTCCTGTCGCTCCCGGAGCGGGAAGCGACGACGCACCAGCACAAAGAACAGCGGCACAAAATAAATCGCCAGGATGGTGGCCGAAATCATCCCCCCCATGACGCCGGTACCCACCGCATGCTGGCTGCTTGAGCCTGCACCCGTGCTGGTTGCCATCGGCAGTACGCCAAAAATAAACGCCAGTGAGGTCATCAGGATCGGACGTAGGCGCTGGCGGCAGGCGTGCAGCGTGGCGGCCATCAACTCGTGGCCTTTGGCATTCATCTCGTTGGCAAACTCAACGATCAGAATGGCGTTTTTCGCCGACAAGCCGATCACCGTAAGTAGCCCCACCTGGAAGTAAACGTCGTTCTCCAGGCCGCGCATCCAGGTCGCCAGCAGCGCACCGATAACCCCAAGCGGCACCACCAGCATGACCGAGAACGGAACCGACCAGCTCTCATACAGCGCGGCAAGGCAGAGGAAGACCACCAGCAAAGAAAGCGCATAGAGAGCAGGGGCCTGCGCCCCGGAGAGGCGTTCCTGGTAAGACATGGCCGTCCATTCCAGACCAAAACCGGCAGGCAACTGCTGCACCAGTTTTTCCATGGTGTCCATGGCGGTACCGGTGCTGACGCCCGGCGCGGCTTCCCCGACGATTTCAACTGCCGAATAGCCGTTATAGCGCTCCAGGCGCGGCGAACCGCTCTCCCAGCGCGACGTGGCAAAGGCGGAGAAGGGGACCATCCCGCCAGAATTATTGCGTACAAACCAGCGGTTAATATCATCCGGCAACATGCGGAACGGCGCGGCTGCCTGGACATACACTTTTTTCACGCGGCCGCGATCCATAAAGTCATTTACGTAGCTTGAGCCCCATGCGGTTTGCAGGGTGTCGTTGATATCGTCGATCGACACGCCCAGCGCCTGCGCCTTACGCTGGTCGATATCCACCTGAAGCTGCGGGCTGTCGTCAAGACCGTTGTGACGAACGCGGGTCAGGCCGGGATCTTTCCCTGCTAGTTCTAGCAGCTTATCGCGCGCGGCCATCAGAGCCGAGTGGCCCGCGCCGGCGTGATCCTGCAGCTCCATATCAAACCCGGCGGAACTGCCCAGGCCGCTGATCGCGGGCGGGCTGCTGGCAAAGACGCGCGCCTCTTTAATACGGGCAAACGCTTTGGTTGCGCGTTCAATGATGGCGAACGAGGTTCCTGTTCTGGCGTCGCGTTCGTCCCAGTCTTTCAGGCGGACAAACATGCGGGCGACGTTCTGCCCGTTCCCGCCCGGGCCGGAGCCGACGGTAGAGAAGACCGAAACAACGTTATTTTTCTCTTTGGTGAAGAAGTACTGCTCAACGTTCTGAACCACCTTCAGCGTCTGCTGCTGGGTGGATCCGCTCGGGAGCTGCACCGAGGTGATGAACATCCCCCGGTCTTCCTGCGGCAGGAACGAGGTGGGAAGATGCAGGAACAGCCACACCATGCCGCCCAGCAGCACAACGTAAATCATCATCCAGCGCAGGCTGCGGTGTAGCACTTTACCGACGGCAGATTCATACCGCTCGGCGTTGCGGTTGAACATGCGGTTAAACCAGCCGAAGAACCCTTTCTGGCCGTGATGTTCCCCTTTGTGCAGCGGCTTAAGAAGGGTGGCGCAGAGCGCAGGGGTGAGGATCAGCGCCACCAGCACGGAGAGCACCATCGCCGAGACGATGGTGATTGAGAACTGACGGTAAATCGCCCCGGTTGTACCGCCAAAGAAGGCCATCGGGATAAAGACCGCCGACAGCACCATCGCGATACCGACCAACGCCCCCTGAATTTGTCCCATCGATTTACGCGTCGCCTGGCGCGGGGAAAGCCCCTCTTCGCTCATGATGCGCTCGACGTTTTCGACCACCACGATGGCATCGTCAACCAGCAGACCAATCGCCAGCACCATGGCAAACATCGTCAGGGTGTTGATGCTGTAGCCGAACGCGTAAAGCACCGCAAAGGTGCCCAGCAGCACCACCGGGACGGCAATGGTGGGGATCAGCGTGGCGCGGAAGTTTTGCAGGAACAGGTACATGACCAGGAACACCAGGGCGATCGCTTCCAGCAGGGTTTTGACTACGTCCTCAATCGAGGCTTTAACGAAGGAGGTGGTTTCATAGGCGACTTTGTACTCCAGCCCGTGCGGGAAATACTGCGACAGCTCATCCAGACGGTCCAATACCAGCTTCGCCGTCGCCATTTCGTTTGCGCCGGAGGCCAGCTTAATTCCCAGTCCAGAGGCCGGGTTGCCGTTAAAGCGGCTCAGGTAATCGTATTTCTCCGCACCCATTTCCACCTTAGCAACGTCGCCCAGACGCACTTCTGAGCCATCCTGATTCACGCGCAGGGTGATGTTGCGGAACTGGTCCGGGGTCTGAAGCAGAGATTGCGAATTAATGGTGGCGTTCAGGGCCTGTTTATCGACGGAAGGCGTGCCTCCCAGTTGCCCCACGGCAATTTGGGCGTTCTGGGCTTTGATGGCGTCCGTCACGTCGGTTGCCGTCATCTGATAGCTGTTCAGCTTGTTGGGATCCAGCCAGATACGCATCGAGTACTGTGAGCCATAGGCGTCGATATCCCCCACGCCGTTAATACGGCTGAGCGGGTCCTGAATATTACTGGCAACGTAGTCCGCAATGTCCTGTTTATCCATTGAGCCATCGGTGGAGACAAACGCGATGGTCAGAATGTTGGTATCACCGGTTTTACGCACGGTGACGCCCTGGTTCTGCACGGCCTGGGGCAATTTACGCATGGCCGACTGCAGCTGGTTTTGTACCTGCTGCACCGCTTCGTCCGGGTCGGTGCCCGCCTCAAAGCTCAGGGTGACAGTCGCCTGTCCCGTGGCGCTGCTTTGGGAGGACATGTACATCAGGTTATCGAGACCCGTCATGTTCTGCTCGATAACCTGCGTCACGGTATTTTCCAGCGTTTGTGCGGACGCGCCGGGGTAGTTTGCTGTGACACGCACGTTAGGCGGTGCCAGATCGGGATATTGCTCAACGGGAAGAGAAGTAATCGCCAGGACACCTGTCAGACACAACAGGATGGCAAGCACCCAGGCAAAAATGGGGCGATCGATGAAAAAATTCGCCATGAAAGTGTGACCTCGTTTTGCTGCACGTCATTATTGTTTATTGCCCGCATCACTTTAGCGGTAAGGCCCAGGCCAAACGTGGAGAAATAAAGGAGATAATGTAAATTATCATGCGCTTTTCCCGGCGCTTCCCCCTTTACCGTTATTTACCGGTTAACGGCGCGGGTGCGGGGAACGTCACGCTGACCTGCGTGCCGCCGTTTTGCGGCTGCGAGAAGTGCAGCATTCCGCCGAGCCGTTGCGCGCGTTCTCGCATAATGTTCAGCCCGTAGTGTCCCGGCGGCTCGCTGGCCTCGCCAATCCCGATGCCGTTGTCGCGAATGCTGACGCTGTGCGTGCCGTCCACGGCGGTCACGCAGCTGACGGTGATCTCGCTGGCCTGCGCGTGCTTAATCGCATTCAGGACGGCCTCCCGCACGATCTGCAGCAAATGCACCTGCTTCTGCGCGTCAAGCGCCAGGGTGGAGAGGCGGCAGTCGAGGTGCAGCTTCGCCTGCGTCTGGCTCTGCAGGACATCGAGGGACTCCTGCAGCGCCGCGGGTAAATTCGCATGGTTTAGCGTCAGGCGGAAGGTGGTCAGCAGTTCGCGCAGCTGCTGCCAGGCGTTGTTCAGCTCGCGGGAGAAGTCGGTGATGATCGTCTGCGCGGTGGCATTTTCCGCCGGCACGGCGTGTTTAAGCAGCGTGAGCTGGATCCGCAGATAGGAGAGTACCTGCGCCAGCGAATCATGCAGCTCGCGGGCGATGGTGGCGCGCTCCTCCATCAGCAGCAGCTGCTGGTAATGCTTCTGCGCCTGGTTAAAGTACAGCCCACGTCCGAGCATGGTCGCCACGCTTCTCATCAGCGGAAGAGGAACGCTGCTCGTCTCGCTTTGCCAGCGCAGCTCGCCGTAGAGGGTATCCTGCATCAGCACCGGCAGGGTTTGCAGAGAAATGCCGCTCACCTCTGTTCCTTCACACAGCCGCCAGTCGTCGCTGGTGCGTAGCTCCAGGTAATTCATCTGCGTGTATTCATGCACAATCTGCAAAATATGCCGGAAGCACAGGCTGTCTATCTGCCCGGTATTCAGCGCCTGGGAGCATTTGAACAGCATGTCGAGCTGCTGGTGGGCTTCATGCAAATGCCGCGTCTTTTCCGCGACGGAGGCTTCGAGCGACCGATAGAGAGTATGTAGCTCGCCCGACATATGGTTGAAGGCGCGGGAGAGCTGGCCCAGCTCGTTGGGGAGCGCGGTGTCCGGCGCCGGGGTGGTAAATTCCCCTCGCTCAATGCGTTCGCTGGCGGCCACCAGGTTGTTCAGCGGCAACACCACCTGGCGACGGATGCGCCGCAGGGTAAAGAGCGTCAGCAGCAGGATCCCGAGCGCGCCAGCCAGAGAGAGGAGCGTCACCGTCTGGATTTTATTTTCGGTGTAGTGCTGGAGGGCGAGCACAAAGGCATCAATACGGCCGACAAAATCCTCAATGTGAGCGTCATACCATGCGCTGTCGCCGCGGGCGATGTGCTTGTCCATGTCCAGCCAGGCCACATGCAGCTGCTGATAGCGCGCCTTGACGTTGTCCGGGACGTACCAGCGGTTCAGCTTCTCCAGGGAAGGCGCGCTTAACGTTCGCTGCCAGTTCTCACGATGCGCCATAAGGGAGGGGCTGTTGCGCTGCATCTCGTAGCCGAGGCGGTAGCTCTGCATGCGCAGCGATCCCGCAATGTTGATAGCTTCGGCGTCACGCTGGCTGCTGGCAAGCGTCAGCAGCGCGACGGTGCTGGTCAGCACGGACAGGGCAATGATCGAAAAGAAAGCCCAGGCAAGGCTTCCGGAAACGGGGCGTTTAACGGTCACGGAACGGATCTCTGCATAAAATGGCTCAGCCACAGGTCATGGGCAGTTGTACATTGCCTGATAACGCGGTGGCGAGCAAATAGCTTATACATACTAAAGATAAGGTTATTGATCCAAAAGCCGCTTTGGGCATTAACCTGAAATTTGGCGAGAAGTAACGCGCCGCCTGAGCCGACGGACGACAAAGCGGGCTTCACGGGGTAGTATAAACAGACTCATTTAGCCGTGGAGCCCGTATGTCCCTGAACATTACCGTTATCAAAGACAAAATCCTTTCTGAAAATTACTTTGTCCTGCGTAACATCACTTACGATTTAACCCGTAAGAACGGTGACGTGATTCGCCACAAACGCGAAGTCTACGACCGGGGCAATGGCGCAACCATTCTGCTGTATAACCGTGAAAAGCAAAGCGTAGTGCTGATTCGCCAGTTTCGGGTCGCGACCTGGGTCAACGGCAATGCGGACGGGCGCCTGATTGAAACCTGCGCCGGCCTGCTTGATGACGATGAGCCGGAAGTCTGCATCCGCAAGGAGGCCGTTGAGGAGACCGGTTTTGAAGTGGGCGAGGTGCAAAAAGTCTTTGAGCTTTTCATGTCCCCCGGCGGGGTGACCGAGCTGGTCCATTTCTTCATTGCGGAATACACCGATGCCCAGCGCACGCATCGCGGCGGCGGCGTGGAGGATGAAGACATTGAAGTGCTGGAAATGCCTTTCACCCAGGCCGTTGAGATGGTGAAAAGCGGCGAGATCCGCGACGGTAAAGCGGTGATCCTGTTACAGTATCTGCAAACCAGCGGCTTAATGAACCCTAAACCGATGTCGTGATAACGTGTATTTCAGATAAATCTATCCGATAAATCCGATTGAGCCCGCTCGCCCTGGGCACGAAGATACGCCCCAGATTGACCTTTTCGTTTCCGGGGCTGTGCCATTCATGCGCTACTGCGTTTTGCTTCTCTTCTTTTTCTGCGTGCTACCCGCACCTCTGGTGTGGGCTGCGCCCGCGCAGCAGTCTTTTTCAGACTGGCAGGTTACCTGCAATAACCAGAATTTTTGTGTTGCCCGGAATACCGGCGAGCATCGCGGTCTGGTCATGACGCTGAGCCGTAGCGCAGGCGCGAAAACGGACGCCAGCCTGCGCATCGATCTCGGCGGGCTTTCGGCCCCGCCGGTTAAAGAGCCTGACATTGCCCCGCGCCTGCTGCTCGACAACGTTCCGTTAAAGCTCAATTCGCAGCACTGGCAGTTAACCCCCTGGCATCTCAAAACTGACGATGCGGGTACCATCACCACGTTTCTGAAAACCATTCAGGAAGGGCAGGCGCTGACCCTGCGCGGGGGGAAGCAGACGATCTCGCTGGTCGGTCTGAAGGCGGCGCTGCTGTTTATCGACGCCCAGCAGAAGCGCGTTGGCAGCGAAACGGCATGGATTAAAAAAGGAGATAGCCCGCCGCTCAGCGTGCCTCCTGCACCGGCATTAAAAAAGGTGACCGTGGTGAACCCGACGCCGACGCCGCTGACGCATAGCGAGCTGAACGATCTGCTGGATTATGGGACGTGGCGGATGAACAACAGCCAGTGCTCGCTGGATCCTAACCGTCGTGAAGTACGCGTCACTGCATTAACGGATGACAAAGCGCTGTTGATCGTCAGCTGTGAAGCGGGGGCCTATAACACGGTCGATCTGGCGTGGCAGGTCTCGCGTAAAAAACCGTTCGCCGCCCGTAGCGTCAGGTTACGTCTGCCGTTCACCCCCTCCAGCCAGAGCAGCGACATGGAGCTGATGAACGCCCGCTTTGATGAGAAAACGCGCGAGTTGACGACGCTGGCGCTGGGACGCGGTATTGGAGACTGCGGGATCCAGACGCGCTGGCGTTTTGATGGCCAGCGCTTCCGCCTGGTGCGCTACGCGGAAGAGCCAAGCTGCGATAGCTGGAATGGGCCAGACGCCTGGCCCACGCTGTGGATCACTCGCTAGTTTTGCCGGATGGCGCTGTCGCACTACAACACGCTCAGCGCTTTCTCCACCACGTTCTCAACGGTAAAGCCGAAATACGGGAACAGCTTGTCGGCAGGAGCGGATTCACCGTAACCCCGCATGCCCACAATTGCCCCTTTCAGCCCCACGTACTTATACCAGTAGTCGGCAATACCCGCTTCCACCGCCACGCGCGCCGCAACGCTGGAAGGCAGCACCGATTCCCTATACGCCTCGTCCTGCGCATCAAAAATATCCGTAGAAGGCAGAGATACCACGCGCACCGCGTGACCTTCGGCGGTCAGCTTCTCCGCCGCTTTCACCGTGATTTCCACCTCGGAACCGGTGGCAATCAGGATCACGTCCGGCTTGCCGCCGCTGTCTTTCAGGATGTACCCGCCGCGGGCGATGTTTTTTACCTGCTCCGGCGTGCGCTCGATCTGCGCCAGGTTCTGGCGCGACAGGATCAGCGCCGTGGGCCCGTTATGACGCTCAACGGCCAGCTTCCAGCCCACCGCCGCTTCCACCTGGTCGCACGGACGCCAGGTGCTGAAGTTTGGCGTTAAGCGCAGGCTCGCCAGCTGCTCTACCGCCTGGTGCGTCGGACCATCCTCACCCAGCCCGATGGAGTCATGGGTGTAGACCATAATCTGCCGGGCCTTCATCAGCGCCGCCATACGCGCCGCGTTTCGGGCGTACTCGACGAACATCAGGAAGGTGGCGGTGTAGGGCACGAAGCCGCCGTGATGGGCGATGCCGTTAGCAATCGCGGTCATCCCAAACTCGCGCACGCCGTAGTGGATGTAGTTCCCGGCAATGTCTTCCTTCAGGGATTTAGAGCCGGACCAGATGGTGAGGTTGCTTGGTGCCAGATCCGCTGAGCCGCCGAGCAGCTCAGGCAGGAGAGGGCCAATCGCGTTCAGGGTATTTTGCGACGCCTTACGGGTAGCGATTTTCGCCGGGTTGGACTGCAGATTTTCTATCAGCGCCTGGGTTTTATCGTCCCAGTCTTCCGGCAGGCCGCCGCTCATGCGGCGGGAAAACTCGGCGGCCAGCTCCGGGTGCGCTTTTTTGTAGGCGGCAAATTTTTCGTTCCAGGCCTGCTGCGCTTTTTCACCCGCTTCGCGCGCATCCCATGCTCTGTAGATCTCTTTCGGGATCTCAAACGGCGGATATTTCCAGCCCAGTTTCTGGCGGGTTAACGCCACTTCCTCTTCGCCCAGCGCCGCGCCGTGCGCCTCTTCTTTGCCCGCTTTGTTCGGCGAGCCGAAGCCAATGGTGGTACGGCAGATAATCAGGGACGGTTTGTCCTTCACGCTCTGCGCTTCCTGAATCGCTTTTTTCACCGCTTCCGGATCGTGGCCGTCAATCTCGTGCACCACGTGCCAGTGATAGGCCTCAAAGCGTTTTGCCGTGTCGTCGGTAAACCAGCCCTCGGTTTCCCCGTCGATGGAGATGCCGTTGTGGTCATAGAAGCCAATCAGCTTGCCAAGCCCCAGCGTGCCCGCCAGCGAGCAGACCTCGTGGGAGATCCCCTCCATCAGGCAGCCGTCGCCCATAAACACGTAGGTGTAGTGATCGACAATCTCGTGGTCGGGCTGGTTGAACTGCGCGGCCAGCGTACGCTCGGCAATTGCCAGGCCGACGGCATTCGCCAGCCCCTGGCCCAGCGGGCCGGTGGTCGTTTCCACGCCCGGCGTATAGCCGATCTCCGGGTGGCCCGGCGTTTTGGAGTGCAGCTGGCGGAAGTTTTTTAACTCCTCAAGCGGCAGGTCATAGCCGGAAAGGTGCAGCAGGCTGTAGAGCAGCATCGAGGCGTGACCGTTGGAGAGAATAAAACGGTCGCGGTCGTACCAGGTTGGGTCAGTGGGGTTGTGCTTCAGGAAGTCGTTCCACAGCACTTCGGCAATATCGGCCATCCCCATCGGGGCGCCAGGGTGGCCGGAATTGGCTTTTTGTACGGCATCCATGCTGAGGGCGCGAATGGCGTTGGCGAGCTCTTTACGGGACATAGTTCACTCCGTGGCAAGGTTAAAGTTTGGCGGCGAGAAGATCTTCGAGTTTTCGCTGGTCGACGGCGAACTGGCGGATGCCGTCCGCCAGTTTTTCCACGGCCATAGGGTCCTGATTATGCTCCCAGCGGAACTCCGCTTCGGTCATGGCTTTCGGTTTTGGCAGGACGGTAGAGGTCGGCACCAGCTTGCGGATCACCGTTTCGTCGCTCTCCTGCAGCTTTTTCAGCAGGTCAGGGGAGATGGTCAGACGGTCACACCCTGCGAGCGCCAGGATCTGCTCGGTGCGGCGGAAGCTGGCCCCCATCACAATGGTCTCGTAGCGGTGTTGCTTGTAATAATCGTAGATATTACGCACCGACTTCACGCCCGGATCCTCTTCCACCACGTACGGGTCCATCGGCTGTTTCGCCTGATACCAGTCGTAGATGCGCCCGACAAACGGCGAGATCAGGAACACGCCCGCTTCGGCACAGGCGCGCGCCTGGGCAAAGGAGAACAGCAGCGTCAGGTTGCAGTGGATCCCCTCTTTTTCCAGAACCTCTGCCGCGCGGATGCCTTCCCATGTGGACGCGAGCTTGATCAGAATGCGTGACTTATCGATCCCCTGTTCCTGGTAGAGCTCCACCAGGCGGCGCGCTTTGTTAATACTCTTTTCCTGATCGAATGAGAGGCGGGCATCCACTTCGGTCGACACGCGCCCCGGAATGCTTTTCAGAATTTCCGCACCAAAATTAACCGCCAGCTTGTCGCTGGCTTCAGCAACCTGCTGCTCCTGCGTTTTCCCGCGCTGTTTACCGTAGGCAATCGCGTCGTCAATCAGATGGCTAAAATGGGCAAGCCCCGCCGCTTTCAGAAGCAGCGAAGGGTTGGTGGTCGCGTCCTCTGGCTGATAGTGGCGAATCGACTCGATATCGCCGCTGTCTGCAACCACGGTGGTGAATTGTTTGATGCCGTCTAGCTGGTTCATAAATAATTACTCCTTGGAAATAAAAGAGTTAGATGAGTGCGTTAGTTCACACTTCTGAGAAAATCATGATGGACTTAACAAAAAAGCATAGCAGACGGGGCAGGCATTGCTTTTGAGACGGGTAACATGGCTGTTATAAATTGATAACAATTTTTAATGTGTGATGGCGAGAGTTTGGCAGCCTTCAAAGTTTATGCGCTGCTCAGCGGCGATACTATCTGACCGATACGTAAAAGGAATAACAAGATGGACGATCAGTTAAAACAGAGTGCCCTCGATTTTCACGAGTTCCCTGCCCCCGGTAAAATTCAGGTCTCCCCAACCAAGCCGCTGGCGACCCAGCGCGATCTGGCGCTGGCCTACTCGCCGGGCGTGGCTGCGCCGTGTCTGGAGATCGAAAAAGATCCGCTGGCGGCCTACAAATACACCGCGCGCGGTAACCTTGTCGCCGTTATCTCTAACGGTACGGCGGTGCTGGGCCTGGGCAACATTGGTGCCCTGGCCGGTAAACCGGTGATGGAAGGGAAGGGCGTACTGTTTAAGAAATTCGCCGGTATCGACGTGTTCGATATCGAAGTGGACGAACTCGATCCCGATAAGTTCATCAACGTGGTGGCCGCGCTGGAGCCGACCTTCGGCGGGATCAACCTGGAAGACATCAAAGCGCCGGAATGTTTCTATATCGAGCAGAAGTTGCGCGAGCGTATGAATATTCCCGTGTTCCATGACGACCAGCACGGCACGGCGATTATCAGCACCGCTGCCATTCTCAACGGCCTGCGCGTGGTGGAGAAAAATCTCTCCGACGTGCGCATGGTGGTCTCCGGCGCGGGCGCGGCGGCCATCGCCTGTATGAACCTGCTGGTGGCGTTGGGCATGCAGAAACACAATATCGTGGTCTGCGACTCTAAGGGCGTTATCTACAAAGACCGCGAGCCGAACATGGCGGAAACCAAAGCGGCCTACGCGGTTGAAGACGACGGCAAGCGCACGCTTGAGGACGTGATTGACGGCGCGGATATCTTCCTCGGCTGTTCAGGCCCGAAAGTGCTGACCCAGGAAATGGTGCAGAAAATGGCGCGCGCGCCGATGATCCTGGCGCTGGCGAACCCGGAACCGGAAATCCTGCCGCCGCTGGCGAAAGCGGTGCGCGAAGACGCCATTATCTGTACCGGCCGTTCGGACTACCCGAACCAGGTGAACAACGTGCTCTGCTTCCCGTTCATCTTCCGCGGGGCGCTGGACGTTGGCGCGACGGCGATCAACGAAGAGATGAAGCTTGCCGCCGTTCACGCCATCGCCGAGCTGGCGCACGCTGAGCAGAGCGAAGTGGTCGCCTCCGCGTACGGGGATCAGGATCTGAGCTTTGGCCCGGACTACATCATTCCAAAACCGTTCGATCCGCGCCTGATTGTCAAAATTGCGCCAGCCGTTGCCAAAGCGGCGATGGACTCCGGCGTGGCGACGCGTCCGATTCAGGATTTTGACGCGTACGTCGATAAACTCACCGAGTTCGTCTACAAAACTAACCTGTTTATGAAGCCGATCTTCTCTCAGGCTCGCGCAGACGCGAAGCGCGTGGTGCTGGCGGAAGGGGAAGAGGCGCGCGTGCTGCACGCCACGCAGGAGCTGATCACCTTAGGGCTGGCGAAGCCGATCCTGATTGGTCGTCCGAGCGTGATCGAGATGCGCATTCAGAAGCTGGGCCTGCAGATTAAGCCGGGCGTGGACTTCGAGATTGTTAACAACGAATCCGATCCGCGCTTCAAGGAGTACTGGAACGAATATTACGCGATCATGAAGCGTCGCGGGATCACCCAGGAGCAGGCGCAGCGGGCGGTGATCAGCAATACTACGGTCATCGGCGCGATCATGGTCCATCGCGGCGAGGCGGATGCGCTGATCTGCGGCACCATCGGCGATTACCACGAGCATTTCAGCGTGGTGCAGGAGATCTTCGGCTATCGCGACGGCGTCCATACCGCCGGGGCGATGAACGCGCTGCTGCTGCCGAGCGGCAACACCTTTATTGCCGATACCTACGTTAACGACGATCCAACCCCGGACGAGCTGGCGGAGATCACCGTGATGGCCGCCGAGACCGTGCGTCGCTTTGGTATTGAGCCGAAGGTGGCGCTGCTGTCGCACTCAAACTTTGGTTCGTCCAAATCCGCGGCGGCGTGCAAAATGCGCCAGACTCTGGAACTGGTGCGCGAGCGTGCGCCGGAGCTGATGATTGACGGGGAAATGCACGGTGATGCCGCGCTGGTGGAGAGCATCCGCAACGAACGTATGCCGGACAGCCCGCTGAAGGGATCGGCGAACATTCTGATTATGCCGAACGTGGAAGCGGCGCGTATCAGCTACAACCTGCTGCGCGTCTCCAGCTCTGAAGGGGTGACCGTAGGACCGGTGCTGATGGGCGTGGCAAAACCGGTGCACGTGTTAACGCCGATTGCCTCCGTGCGCCGTATCGTGAACATGGTGGCGCTGGCGGTGGTTGAGGCGCAGACGCAGCCGCTGTAAGGGCGCGAGTGCTTACCCGACCTGGGGATTGAGTAGGCCGGATAAGCGCAGCGCCATCCGGCAGTTAAATCCAGTCGCGTACTTTAAGGAACTCACTCAAGGCAGCCTCCGGGCTGCCTTCTTTTGGCTCGTAGCTGTACTCCCAGCGCACCAGCGGCGGCATCGACATCAGAATCGACTCCGTGCGTCCGCCGGTCTGCAGGCCGAACAGCGTCCCGCGATCCCACACCAGGTTGAACTCTACGTACCGCCCGCGACGATAAAGCTGGAACTCACGCTCGCGCACGCCGTAGTCGGTGTTTTTACGGCGTTCGACAATCGGCAGGTACGCATCGGTGAACCCTTCACCCACCGCGCGCATAAAGCTAAATGCCGTATCAAAATCCGGCGTGTTGAGATCGTCAAAGAACAGCCCGCCGATGCCGCGCTGCTCGTCGCGGTGCTTCAGGTAAAAATAATCGTCGCACCACTTTTTATATTTCGGGTAAACGTCTTCGCCAAACGGCAGGCAAAGGTCCCGCGCGGTGGTGTGCCAGTGCACGGCATCCTCTTCGAAGCCGTAGTAGGGCGTCATGTCGAAACCGCCGCCAAACCACCAGACCGGATCGGCTCCTGGCTTCTCCGCGATGAAAAAGCGGACGTTGGCGTGGCTGGTCGGAACAAACGGGTTATGCGGGTGGATCACCAGCGAGACGCCCATCGCTTCGAAGCTGCGGCCCGCCAGCTCAGGGCGGTGCGCGGTAGCGGACGCGGGCATGGCGTCGCCGTGAACGTGGGAAAAATTCACGCCCGCCTGTTCGAAGATGCCGCCGTTACGCAGCACGCGGCTGCGCCCGCCGCCGCCCGCTTCGCGCTGCCAGCTATCTTCCTGGAATTCACCGCCGTCTGCGGCGGCCAGTTTCCGGCAAATCTCATCCTGCAGCTGCAGCAGGAACGTTTTGACCAGCTGTGCATTAGGTTTCATCAGCGTTTCCTGGAGTGCGCTTTCTGGTTATCGAACCAGTTGAAGTAACTGATAATGCCGGAGGCGATGGCGTTGGCGATCTTCTGGCGAAACGCCGTGGTGCCGAGCAGGCGCTCTTCTTCCGGATTGGTAATAAAGGACGTTTCCACCAGCACGGACGGGATAGACGGTGACTTCAGCACCACAAACGCCGCCTGTTCGGTGCTTTTACTGTGCAGACGGTGCACCGGCTTAATCCGCTTGAGGATATGCGAGCCGAGCGTCAGGCTGTTTTTGATGGTGTCCGTTTGCACGAGATCGAACAGCACCTGCTGCAACAGATGATCTTTATCCGTGGCTTTCTTCCCGGCTACTTCATCCGCCCGGTTTTCGCGATCGGAAAGGTATTTCGCCATAGCGCTACTGGCGCCGCGGTTGGAGAGGGCAAACACCGACGCGCCCGCGGCGGAAGGGTTTGTGAAGCCATCCGCGTGAATGGACATAAACAGGTCGGCGCCGTGCTTGTGGGCAATTTCCACGCGGTCGTACAGCGGAATGAACGTGTCGCCCGTGCGCGTCAGGCGGGCGTCAATGCCGTTGCTGCGTAAAATCGATCGCACATTTTTTGCAATTGCCAGCACGACGTGTTTTTCTTTCGAACCGTTTCTGCCGATGGCGCCGGTATCAATACCGCCGTGGCCCGGATCGAGCATCACCAGACGCTTTGCGCCCGGCTTTTTGGTTTTCGGTTTGCTGTGTCCGTTACTGGTTTTGAGCGTGCTCTCGTCTTTTGCCTGAGCCTGCTTAGCGATGCCCGTTAACGTTAAGGCCGCCAGCCCCGCTTTGAGAACCTGACGACGCGATGTGAGTGCTTTTAATGGTTTGAATGTGCTCATGCGGCCTGAATACTGAAAAATGGGGTCCTGGTGTTATATCGTATCGTGTTTCCCGTTACGACAGTCCTTATTGAGAATTGTTTTACTTTTCATTTCAATACGTGACAAAGTGACATTATGCCAAATTTTGGCGAGATTTTCCCCGGTTATTGGCTAAACGCCCCGTTCACGCCATAATCACTGTTTTTAAACCCGAAAAGGCGGTTAATACCATGGAGATACGCGTTTTTCGCCAGGAAGATTTCGAAGAGGTGATCACCCTTTGGGAGCGCTGCGATCTGCTGCGTCCGTGGAACGATCCGGAAATGGATATCGAACGTAAGGTGAATCACGACGTTAGCCTGTTTCTGGTCGCGGAAGTGAACGGCGAGGTGGTCGGGACGGTAATGGGCGGCTACGACGGCCACCGCGGCTCGGCCTATTATCTGGGCGTGCACCCGGAATACCGGGCGCGTGGCATCGCCAACGCGCTGCTCAATCGTCTGGAAAAGAAACTCATCGCCCGCGGCTGCCCGAAAATCCAGATCATGGTGCGGGAAGATAACGACGTGGTGCTGGGCATGTATGAGCGTCTGGGCTACGAGCACGCCGACGTGCTGACGCTGGGTAAGCGCCTGATCGAAGATGAAGAGTACTGAGATCCACCCGGCTGACTATGACGCGCAGGGCCGCGTCAGGCTGCCGTTTTTATTCTGGTGCGTTTTGCTCCTCCAGGCCCGTACCTGGGTACTGTTTGTGATGGCCGGTGCGTCGCGCGGGCAGGGCGATACGCTGCTGAATCTCTTTTATCCCGACCACGATGCCTTCTGGCTCGGCTTACTGCCGGGCGTACCGGCGGTGGTGGCTTTTTTGTGCAGCGGTCGACGGCATGTAATCCCGCGTCTGTGGCGTGCGCTTCGCTGGCTGCTGATCCTCGCCCAGATTGCGCTGCTGTTCTGGCAACCCGTGCTCTGGTGGCTGGGTGAACCGCTTTCCGGTATCGGCATCGCGCTGGTGGTGGCGGATATTGTGGCGCTGATGTGGCTGCTGACGAATCCCCGCTTACGCGCCTGTTTTACGCAAGAGTCAGATTAGCGCGGCACTTTTTGCCGATGCCGCACTCCAACAAGCGTTGATTTAATTAGAAAGGACGTTTCAATGAAATCGCTGCGTTTACTTTTATGCGCTCTCCCGCTGGCGTTAACCGGCTGTTCGACGCTCTCCTCCATTAACTGGTCCGCCGCGTATCCGTGGAACTGGTTTGGCTCTTCCACCGAAGTGACCGAGCAGGGCGTGGGAAAAATTACCGCGTCAACGGCGCTCGATCAGGACGCCATTCAGGATGCCCTGAGCAGTGACTATCGCCTGCGTAGCGGGATGAAAACCGAGAATGGTAACATTGTACGTTACTTTGAAGCGTTGAAGGGCGACAAGCTGGCGCTGGTGATTAACGGTGATAAAGGGACGGTGAACCGCATTGCCGTGCTGGACGAAGATATTCCGACCGCCAGCGGCGTAAAGGTGGGCACCCCGTTTAGCGATCTTTATAAACAGGCCTTTGGTAACTGCAGCAGCGCCCCTTCAGACGATGGCGTGGCGGTGGAATGTAAGGCAGAAGGCAGCCAGCACATCAGCTATGTCTTCACCGGAACCTGGAGCGGTCCGGAAGGATTGATGCCCTCTGACGACACGCTGAAGAGCTGGAAAGTGAGCAAAATACTCTGGAAGCAGTAATTTGCGCCTGAACAAACCGCCTCGCTGAAATCCGGGTATAATAGCCGCCATCAATGCCACGCTGACGTGGCATCTTTATTTCAGGAGGAGCGATGTCTCAGGTTCAGAGTGGCATTTTGCCAGAACATTGCCGCGCGGCGATTTGGATTGAAGCCAATGTTAAAGGGGACGTGGATGCCCTGCGCGCGGCCAGCAAAGTTTTCGTTGATAAACTGGCCACCTTCCAGGCCAAATTCCCGGACGCCCATCTGGGGGCCGTTGTCGCTTTCGGCAATAACGTCTGGCGTCAGCTGAGCGGCGGCGAAGGCGCGGAAGAGCTGAAGGACTTTATCCCTTACGGCAAAGGCCTGGCGCCAGCCACCCAATACGACGTGCTGATCCACATCCTCTCTCTGCGCCACGACGTGAACTTCTCCGTTGCTCAGGCGGCGGTTGAAGCGTTTGGCGACAGCATCGACGTGCAGGAAGAGGTTCACGGCTTCCGCTGGGTGGAAGAGCGCGATCTGAGCGGCTTCGTTGACGGCACCGAAAACCCGGCGGGTGAAGAGGTTCGTCGCGACGTGGCGGTCATCAAAGACGGCGTGGACGCGGGCGGCAGCTACGTGTTCGTCCAGCGCTGGGAGCACAACCTCAAGCAGCTTAACCGCATGAGCGTGCACGACCAGGAGATGATGATTGGCCGCACCAAAGAAGCCAACGAAGAGATCGACGGCGATGCGCGCCCGGTGACCTCGCACCTGTCCCGCGTTGACCTTAAGGAAGACGGCAAGGGGCTCAAAATTGTTCGTCAGAGCCTGCCGTATGGCACGGCAAGCGGCACGCACGGCCTCTACTTCTGCGCCTACTGCGCGCGGCTGCACAATATTGAGCAGCAGTTGCTGAGCATGTTCGGTGACACTGACGGCAAGCGCGACGCCATGCTGCGCTTCACCCGCCCGGTAACCGGCGGCTACTATTTTGCGCCGTCCGTTGAGCGCCTGCTGGCGCTGTAAAACGCTCTCCATACGTAGGCCGGGTAAGCGTTAGCGCCACCCGGCAATTTTCCCCGCACCCTTATTCCCTTTTCTGCTTGTAAATCACCAAACGGTATATAAAACCGTTACTCCTTTCATCCCCGTTATAAATATTATGACTATAAGATAGTCATCACATTTATAAGGGTGCGCAATGGCCGTTACTGTACTGAAAAAAGGAACTCTGGCGCTGGCAGGTTTACTGCTGGTGGCCCAGGCGCAGGCGACCGAGCTGCTGAACAGCTCGTATGATGTCTCCCGCGAGCTGTTTGCCGCCCTTAACCCACCGTTCGAGCAGCAGTGGGCGAAAGAAAACAATGGCGATAAGCTGACCATCAAGCAGTCCCACGCCGGTTCATCCAAGCAGGCGCTGGCGATTTTGCAGGGGCTGAAAGCAGACGTCGTGACCTACAACCAGGTGACTGACGTGCAGATCCTGCACGACAAGGGCAAGCTGATCCCTGCTGACTGGCAGAGCCGCTTGCCGAACAATAGCTCGCCGTTCTACTCCACCATGGGCTTCCTGGTGCGTAAGGGCAACCCGAAGAACATCCACGACTGGAGCGACCTGGTGCGTTCCGACGTGAAGCTGATTTTCCCGAACCCAAAAACTTCAGGTAACGCGCGCTACACCTATTTAGCCGCGTGGGGCGCGGCAGACAAGGCTGACGGTAAGGATAAAGCGAAGACCGAGCAGTTCATGACCCAGTTCCTGAAAAACGTCGAAGTGTTTGATACCGGCGGCCGCGGCGCGACCACGACCTTCGCCGAGCGTGGTCTGGGCGACGTGCTGATCAGCTTTGAATCCGAAGTGAACAATATTCGCAAGCAGTACGAAGCGCAGGGCTTCGAGGTGGTTATTCCGAAAACCAACATCCTGGCCGAGTTCCCGGTGGCGTGGGTGGATAAAAACGTGCAGGCGAACGGCACCGAGAAAGCGGCAAAAGCCTATCTCAACTACCTGTACAGCCCGCAGGCGCAGACCATCATTACCGACTACTACTACCGCGTGAACAATCCGGACGTGATGAACAAGCTGAAAGATAAATTCCCGCAGACCGCGCTGTTCCGGGTGGAAGATCATTTCGGCTCCTGGCCTGAGGTGATGAAAACGCACTTTGCCAGCGGCGGTGAGTTAGACAAACTGCTGGCGGCGGGGCGTAAGTAATGTTTGCAGTCTCGACTAAACGCGTGCTGCCGGGCTTTACCTTAAGCCTCGGGACCAGCCTGCTGTTCGTCTGCCTGATCCTGCTGTTGCCGCTCAGCGCGCTGGTGATGCAGCTTGCGCAGATGAGCTGGGCGCAGTACTGGGACGTGGTCACCAACCCGCAGGTGGTGGCGGCCTATAAGGTGACGCTGCTGTCGGCGTTTGTTGCCTCCATTTTTAACGGCGTGTTTGGCCTGCTGATGGCGTGGATCTTAACCCGCTATCGTTTCCCGGGCCGTACGCTGCTTGATGCCCTGATGGATCTGCCGTTTGCGCTGCCGACGGCGGTTGCGGGCTTAACCCTCGCGTCGCTCTTCTCCGTGAACGGGCTGTACGGCGAGTGGCTGGCGAAATTTGACATCAAGGTGACCTATACCTGGCTCGGGATCGCGGTGGCGATGGCCTTTACCAGCATCCCGTTTGTGGTGCGTACCGTGCAGCCGGTACTGGAAGAGCTGGGTCCGGAATACGAAGAAGCGGCGGAAACGCTGGGCGCCACGCGCTGGCAGAGCTTCCGTAAAGTGGTTCTGCCGGAGCTCTCTCCGGCGCTGATGGCGGGCGTCGCGCTGTCGTTTACCCGCAGCCTGGGTGAGTTCGGCGCGGTGATTTTTATCGCCGGGAACATCGCCTGGAAAACGGAAGTCACCTCGCTGATGATTTTCATCCGCCTGCAGGAGTTTGATTATCCGGCGGCGAGCGCGATTGCCTCGGTGATCCTGGCGGCCTCGCTGCTGCTGTTGTACTCGATTAACACTCTGCAAAGTCGCTTTGGTCGACGTGTGGTAGGTCACTGATGGCGGAAGTTACGCAATTGAAGCGATACGATGCGCCCCGCATCAACTGGGGTAAATGGTTTCTGATTGGCGTGGGCGTGCTGGTTTCCGCCCTCATTCTCGTCGTGCCGACGATTTATATCTTCGTCCAGGCGTTCAGCAAGGGGCTGATGCCCGCGCTGGAGAACCTGGCGAACCCGGACATGCTACACGCCATCTGGCTGACGGTGCTGATTGCCCTGATCACCGTGCCGGTGAACCTGGTCTTCGGTACGCTGCTGGCCTGGCTGGTGACGCGCTTTAACTTCCCGGGCCGTCAGCTGCTGCTGACCCTGCTGGATATTCCGTTTGCCGTGTCGCCTGTTGTTGCCGGTCTGGTTTACCTGCTCTTTTACGGCTCCAACGGCCCGCTGGGCGGCTGGCTGGATGAACATAACCTGCAGATCATGTTCGCCTGGCCGGGCATGGTGCTGGTGACCATCTTCGTGACCTGTCCGTTCGTGGTACGTGAGCTGGTGCCGGTGATGTTAAGCCAGGGCAGCAATGAAGACGAAGCGGCCGTTCTGCTTGGCGCATCCGGCTGGCAGATGTTCCGCCGCGTGACGTTGCCGAATATCCGCTGGGCGCTGCTTTACGGCGTGGTGCTGACCAACGCCCGCGCCATCGGTGAGTTTGGTGCGGTGTCGGTGGTTTCCGGCTCGATTCGCGGTGAAACGCTGTCGCTGCCGCTGCAGATTGAACTCCTGCAGCAGGACTACAACACTATCGGCTCGTTTACTGCCGCAGCGTTGCTGACGCTGATGGCGATTTTGACCCTGTTTTTGAAGAGTGTGGTGCAGTGGCGTTTAGAGAATCAGGAAAAACGTCAGCATCAGGAGGGAAATCATGAGCATTGAGATTGCCAATATTAAGAAGTCTTTTGGTCGCACCCAGGTGCTGAATGATATCTCGCTGGATATCCCTTCCGGACAAATGGTGGCGCTGCTGGGGCCGTCTGGCTCGGGCAAAACGACGCTGCTGCGGATCATCGCCGGGCTTGAGCATCAGACCAGCGGGCACATCCGCTTCCACGGCACCGACGTGAGCCGCCTGCACGCCCGCGATCGTAAAGTGGGTTTTGTCTTCCAGCATTACGCGCTGTTCCGCCACATGACCGTTTTCGACAATATCGCCTTTGGCCTGACGGTGCTGCCGCGTCGTGAACGCCCGGATGCAGCAACCATTAAGGCGAAAGTAACCAAACTGCTGGAGATGGTGCAGCTGGCGCATCTGGCGGACCGTTTCCCGGCGCAGCTTTCCGGCGGGCAGAAGCAGCGCGTGGCGCTGGCGCGCGCGCTGGCCGTTGAGCCGCAAATACTGCTGCTGGATGAACCCTTCGGCGCGCTGGATGCGCAGGTGCGCAAAGAGCTGCGTCGCTGGCTGCGCCAGCTGCATGAAGAGCTGAAATTCACCAGCGTCTTCGTGACCCACGATCAGGAAGAGGCGATGGAAGTCGCGGACCGCGTGGTTGTCATGAGCCAGGGCAACATCGAGCAGGTTGACGAGCCGGAACAGCTCTGGCGCGAGCCGGCGACCCGCTTCGTGCTGGAGTTTATGGGCGAGGTGAACCGACTGCAGGGCACCATTCGCGGTGGACAGTTCCACGTCGGCGCGCACCGCTGGCCGCTGGGCTACACCTCCGCGCATCAGGGGCCGGTCGATCTGTTCCTGCGCCCGTGGGAAGTGGACGTCAGCCGCCGCACCAGCCTGGATTCCCCGCTGCCGGTGCAGGTGCTGGAAGCTAGCCCTAAAGGTCACTACACCCAATTGGTGGTACAGCCGCTGGGCTGGTATACCGAGCCGCTGACCGTGGTCATGCGCGACGACGTCCCGCCGCACCGGGGAGAGCGCCTGTTTGTTGGGCTGCAGCATGCGCGCATCTATCACGGTAAGGAGCGGATTGAGACGCGCGAGGATATTGCTCTGGCGGAGTCAGCCTGATAGGTTATTGAGTATGTTTTTCGCCCGGTGGCGTGATGCTTACCGGGCTTTTTATTGAGTAAAAATCGTGAATACACTCGAACACACCATCGGCAACACCCCTCTGGTCAAGCTTCAGCGCATGGGATGTGCCAACGGCAGCGAAATCTGGGTCAAACTCGAAGGCAACAACCCGGCAGGGTCGGTGAAAGACCGTGCGGCGCTGTCGATGATTGTCCAGGCCGAGAAACGCGGTGAAATTAAGCCAGGTGATGTGCTGATTGAAGCCACCAGCGGCAACACCGGTATCGCGCTGGCAATGATTGCGGCGCTGAAAGGCTACCGCATGAAGCTGCTGATGCCGGACAACATGAGCCAGGAGCGCCGCGCCGCGATGCGCGCCTACGGGGCCGAGCTGATTCTGGTAACCAAAGAGCAGGGGATGGAAGGGGCGCGCGACTTAGCGTTAGCGATGGCCGAGCGCGGAGAAGGTAAACTGCTCGATCAGTTCAATAACCCGGACAACCCGTACGCGCACTACACCACCACCGGGCCGGAAATCTGGCAGCAAACCGGCGGGCGCATCACCCATTTTGTCTCCAGCATGGGCACCACCGGCACCATTACCGGCGTGTCCCGTTTTTTGCGCGAGCAGGAGAAACCGGTCACCATTGTTGGTCTGCAGCCGGAAGAGGGGAGCAGCATTCCGGGCATTCGCCGCTGGCCTGCGGAGTATATGCCGGGCATTTTTAATGCGCAGCTGGTGGATCGGGTGCTGGATATTCATCAGCGCGAGGCGGAGAATACCATGCGTGAACTGGCCGTGCGTGAAGGCATCTTCTGCGGGGTCAGCTCGGGGGGCGCGGTAGCGGGGGCGTTGCGCGTGGCGCAGGCAAATCCCGGTGCGGTCGTGGTGGCGATTATCTGCGATCGCGGCGATCGCTATTTGTCTACCGGCGTCTTTGGTGAAGAGAGTTATTCGCAGGGGGCGGGGATTTAAGCGTCATGGAGATGATTCTATTCCGGGATAACACCCGGGCGCAGCAAACCGACATTGTCGCGGTGCAGTCGCAGGTGGTTTACGGCAGCGTGGGGAACAGCATTGCTGTGCCGAACATTCGTACCCACAGGCTGAACGTTACCGCCGTGCCGACGGTGCTGTTTAGCAACACGCCGCACTACGACACCTTCTACGGCGGGGTGATCCCCGACGAGTGGTTCAGCGGCTACCTGAAGGCGCTGGAAGAGCGCGAGATCCTGCGCGAGCTTAAAGCGGTCACTACCGGCTATATGGGCAGCGCCAGCCAGATCGCGCTGCTGGCGCAGTGGCTGAGGGCGGTCAAAGCGCAGCATCCTGACCTGCTGGTGCTGGTCGACCCGGTTATCGGCGATATCGACAGCGGAATGTACGTGAAGCCGGATATCCCGGAAGCCTACCGGGAACACCTGCTGCCGCTGGCGCAGGGGATTACGCCAAACGTCTATGAGCTGGAAGTGTTAAGCGGTAAGCCGTGCCGGACGCCGGAAAGCGCTATTGCCGCCGCGCAGGGATTGCTTTCTGACACTCTGAAATGGGTGGCGATCACCAGCGCGCCGGTCGCCGACGACCCGCAAAACATCCACGTGGTGCTGGTGACGCGTGAGGGCGTGACCGTCAGCGCGCATCCGCGCGTAGAAACCGATCTGAAAGGGACGGGGGATCTGTTCTGTTCAGAACTGGTGAGCGGAATTGTTGAGGGGAAAACCGTTGCCGACGCCATTCGCATGGCCGGCGATCGGGTGACTGACGTGATGCTTTATACCCAGTCGAAAGGCTACGACGAGCTTATCCTCCCTGTATAAACAAAAATGGCGCCCGAAGGCGCCATTTTTCTGTGCGGCAAGAATTACTTCTTGATGCGGATAACCGGGGTTTCGCCCACGGTGACGCTGCCAGACAGTTTGATCAGTTCTTTGATTTCGTCCATGTTGGAGATAACAACCGGCGTCAGGGTAGACTTGGCTTTTTCTTCCAGCAGTGGCAGATCGAATTCAATCACCGGGTCGCCAACTTTAACACGCTGGCCTTCTTCCGCGATACGCTTGAAGCCTTCGCCTTTCAGTTCAACGGTGTCGATACCGAAGTGAACGAACAGTTCGATACCGCTATCAGATTCGATAGAGAACGCATGGTTGGTTTCAAAAATTTTACCGATGGTGCCGTCAACTGGAGCAACCATTTTGTTGCCAGTTGGTTTGATAGCAATGCCATCACCAACGATTTTCTCAGCAAACACTACATCCGGCACGTCTTCGATGTTGACGATCTCGCCGGAGAGCGGAGCAACAATCTCAATAGTTCCGGAGTCTTTCTTATCATCAGAAACCAGAGATTTCAGTTTATCGAACAAACCCATGATCTTCTCCTAAGCAGTAATTTGGGCCGCATCTCGTGGATTAGCAGATTGTTTTTTCTTCAATGAACTTGTTAACCAGCGTCATTAACTCGTCCGTTGTCGGTTGAGCAAGAGCCTGCTCTGCTAACACCTTCGCATCTTCGAAGTTCGTGTTACGGATAATCTTCTTAATGCGCGGGATGGAAATGGCGCTCATAGAGAATTCGTCCAGACCCATACCCAGCAACAGAAGTGTAGCACGTTCGTCGCCTGCAAGCTCACCACACATGCCAGTCCATTTACCTTCTGCATGAGAAGCATCAATAACTTGCTTGATCAAGTTCAGTACGGACGGTGACATTGGCTGGTAGAGATGTGAAATCATATCATTACCACGGTCAACTGCCAGGGTGTACTGCGTTAAATCATTGGTACCGATACTAAAGAAATCAACTTCTTTGGCTAAATGACGCGCAATGGTCGCCGCCGCTGGTGTTTCCACCATCACGCCGATCTCAATTGACTCGTCAAATGCTTTACCTTCGTCGCGCAGTTCCTGTTTGTAGATTTCGATCTCTTTCTTCAGTGCACGCACTTCTTCAACAGAGATGATCATCGGGAACATGATGCGCAGCTTACCGAAAGCGGAGGCACGCAGGATAGCGCGAACCTGGTCACGCAGGATCTCTTTACGATCCATCGCGATACGCACGGCACGCCAGCCCAGGAACGGGTTCTCTTCTTTCGGGAAGTTCATGTACGGCAGCTCTTTGTCGCCACCGATGTCCATGGTACGGACGATAACCGCCTGTGAGCCACACGCTTCTGCGACGGCTTTATACGCAGCAAACTGCTCTTCTTCCGTTGGCAGCGCGTCGCGGTCCATGAACAGGAATTCTGTACGATAGAGACCAACACCTTCCGCACCGTTGCGCTCAGCGCCATCAACGTCGCGTACGGTACCGATGTTTGCGCACACTTCTACCTGATGGCCGTCCAGGGTGATGGCTGGCAGGTCTTTCAGCTTAGCGAGTTCCGCTTTTTCAGTCGCAACCTGCTCCTGAACCGCGCGCAGTTTTTCGATCTCTTCGTTAGTTGGGTTGACGTAAACCAGATTGTTTACGGCATCCAGAATCAGATAGTCGCCGTTTTTCACCTGAGAGGTGACGCTACCGGTGCCCACGATGGCAGGCAGTTCCAGAGAACGCGCCATGATTGAGGTGTGGGAGGTACGGCCACCCGCGTCGGTGATGAAACCGAGAACCTTTTTCAGGTTCAGCTGTGCGGTTTCAGACGGGGTGAGGTCAGCGGCAACCAGGATCACTTCATCCTGAATCGCGCTCAGGTCGATAATGGCCAGGCCCAGGATGTTGCGCAGCAGGCGCTTACCGATGTCACGTACGTCAGCCGCACGCTCTTTCAGGTATTCATCATCCAGCTCTTCCAGGGCAGTTGCCTGACCTTCGATAACTTCATGCGCAGCCGCGTCGGCCGTCATGCCTTTATCTTTAATCAGGGCTATGATTTCCTGCTCCAGCTCCTCATCTTCGAGCAGCATGATGTGCCCTTCGAAGATGGCTTCTTTTTCTTCACCGAAAGTTTCGCCAGCTTTAGTTTTGATCGCTTCCAGTTGCGCAGATGCCTTGGCACGACCGCTCAGAAAACGTTCAACTTCCTGATCAACCTTGTCGGCAGAAATTTTTTTCCGGTCGATGACGATCTCGTCTTCTTTCAGCAGCAGTGCTTTGCCGAAAGCGATACCCGGGGATGCTAAAATGCCTGAAATCATAACCCTACCTTACTTGTGACTGATATTTAAAAGAACCCGGAAACTTACTCGAGCTCAGCCATCAGTTTAACCAGATGCTCAACTGCTTTCTGCTCGTCTTCACCTTCAGCAGAGATGGTAACAACGGTGCCCTGAGTCAGGCCCAGAGTCTGCAGTTTGAACAGGCTTTTTGCGCTAGCGCTTTTGCCGTTGGAAGTTACAGTGATTTCAGAAGTGAAGCCTTTCGCTTCTTTAACAAACTGAGCAGCAGGGCGGGTGTGCAGACCGTTCGGAGCGGTAATGGTAACTTCTTGCTGGAACATTGTATTTCCCCAACTTATAGGTTTAGTGTTGTGGAACTAAAGTCTAGCCTGGCGGCTTAACTTTAGCCTGTATTGTTAGCGCTGACGTTTCAATCGTCATTAAACATTATGCAGCGAAAGGAAGACTTGAACCAAATCATAAAATCGATTCAGCAAGGGTATTTCGTTCACTGATTAATTTCACGCTTCAAAATAATTGCTGGTTTAAATACCAGACACATCGGGGTGAAGCAATGCCAAGAGGGGCAAAAGTCTGAAGCAGGTCACAAAAAAGCACCCGAAAAGGTGCTTTTTTACGCGTTATTAACATACTGGCACTACTGTTGCAGCTCTTTTTCCGTGAACAGATCGGCAAACAGTGCGGTGCTCAGGTAACGCTCACCCGAGGAAGGAAGGATAACCACAATATTCTTATTGGTAAAGGCTTCATCTTCCTGAAGTTTGAGCGCTGCCGCAACGGCCGCTCCGGAAGAGATACCCGCCAGAATGCCTTCTTCATCCATCAGACGACGCGCGGTAGAGATGGCCTCTTCGTTCGTGATGGCAACGACTTTATCGATCAGCTTCAGATCCAGGTTACCCGGAATGAAGCCCGCGCCGATGCCCTGAATTTTATGCGGGCCAGGCTTGAGCTCTTCGCCCGCCAGCGCCTGAGCGATAACCGGGGAGTCGGTAGGTTCAACGGCAACGGTAATCAGCTCTTTTTTACCTTTTGTGCCTTTAATATAGCGAGACACGCCGGTCAGCGTGCCGCCGGTGCCGACGCCGGAGATAAATACGTCAACCTGGCCGTCAGTATCTTCCCAGATTTCCGGGCCGGTGGTCTTCTCGTGAATTTCAGGGTTAGCCGGGTTGCTGAACTGCTGCAGCAGAAGATATTTCGCCGGATCGCTGGCCACGATCTCTTCCGCTTTCTGAATGGCACCTTTCATGCCCTTCGCGCCTTCGGTCAGGACCAGGTTCGCCCCCAGCGCTTTGAGCAGTTTGCGACGTTCGATGCTCATGGTTTCCGGCATGGTCAGGGTCAGCTTGTAGCCGCGTGCGGCAGCAACATAGGCCAGAGCGATACCGGTGTTACCGCTGGTCGGTTCCACCAGCTCAACGCCTGGCTTCAGCACGCCGCGTTTTTCAGCATCCCAAATCATGTTTGCACCGATGCGGCATTTTACGCTGAAGCTCGGGTTGCGTGATTCGACCTTCGCCAGAATGCGTCCATTACCGATACGGTTCAGTCGAACCAGGGGCGTATGACCGATAGTCAGCGAGTTGTCTTCATAAATCTTACTCATGGCCTGTCCTTAACTGTATGAAATTGGGATACCGACCCAGCATACCTGCTAAGCAGGTAGGGGGAAGTAAGGAATTCGCATATCTATATACTGCAAGGAAATAATGGGGATCAGTATGGAATAAGGGACGGCATAAGCCACCCCTGCTTTACACATTTTTGCATTATTTCCATAACGCGTGCTTAGCACGATAACAGTCCACCCACATCGCCGTCGCGCCGCAAACCGCAACCGGCATGATGAACAAATTAAGGAAGGGAATCATGGTGAACAGGCTGGTCAGCGCGCCGAACTGCATATTGGCGACCTTCCGGGTGCGCAGAGCGGTGCGCATCGCTTTAAACGGCACCTTGTGGTTATCGAACGGATAGTCGCAGTACTGGATGGCCAGCATCCAGGCGCTGAACAGAAACCACAGCACCGGCGCAACCGTCTGGCCAATGCCGGGGACAAAGTAGAGGGCAAGCAGTACAACCGCGCGGGGGAGGTACCAGGCAAACTTCTGCCACTCGCGCTTCATAATGCGCGGGATATCTTTCACGATCCCCAGCACGCCCGTGTCCGGTGGCGTCGCGCCGGTAAGCCGCGCCTCCAGCTGTTCCGCCAGCAGGCCGTTAAACGGCGCGGCTATCCAGTTCGCGATCGTTGAGAATAAATAGCCGAATACCAGCAGCACGGAGATGACCGCCACCGGCCAGAGCAGGTAGTTAAGCCACTGCAGCCAGTCCGGCACGTAGCTCATCAGCGACGGGATCCAGCTTTCGAGCTTTGTGAACAGCCACCAGAACGCGCCGCCCATCAGAATAATGTTGATCAGCAGCGGCAGAATGACGAAGCGACGGATACCTGGCAGTGAGACCAGCTTCCAGCCCTGAGAAAAATACCAGACGCCGCTGCGCGGGGGAGAAGACGATGTTGAAACCATAACCAGGCTGTACTCCTTTTTTCACAACCAGTGGAATTGCCCGCCTATATTATCCACTTGCGGACCAATGACCAGTTCGGAAATGTTCGAAAAACCAGCAAAAAGCACGATTTACTTCATCTTTATGCTGCGAATGCTCTGCACACACTTGCACTTGACGTAAACGGCAAATACTCTTAGTGAGTAAATGTTTGCCGTGGTGGCAAGGTGTTAGAACAACAGAGAATATAATGATGCAGGATTTGCGTCTGATATTAATCATTGTTGGCGCGATCGCCATAATCGCTTTACTGGTACATGGTTTCTGGACCAGCCGTAAAGAGCGTTCCTCGATGTTTCGCGATCGCCCACTGAAGCGCATGAAGTCCAGTCGTGATGATGATGACACTGAAGATGACATCACCGGTAGCGACGACGACGGCGTGGGTGAAGTTCGTGTTCATCGGGTCAATACTGCGCCCGGCGCGGCTCATGGGGAGCATGAAGCCCCCCGCGCTCCGCAGCACCAGTATCAACCGCCGTATGCCTCTGCCCAGCCGCGCCAGCCGGCGCCGCAGCCAGTGGAAGAACCTGTACGTCAGCCGCCGCAACCGCCTGTCCAACAGCAGCCCGCTGCGCCACAGCCGGTTCAACAGCAACCTGTGCAGCAGTCCGTGCAACAGCAACCTGTGCACCAGCCCCAGCAGCAGCCTGTTCATGTACAGCCTGCGCCGCAGCCCGCTCCGGCTCCGCACGTTGAGCCAGAGCCGGTCGCTGAGCCTGAACCGGTTGTTGAAAAGCCGCAGCGTAAAGAAGCGGTGATCATCATGAACGTGGCCGCGCATCACGGCAGCCATCTCAACGGTGACGTGTTGCTCAACAGTATTCAACAGGCAGGCTTCAAGTTTGGCGATATGAATATTTTCCATCGCCACCTGAGCCCTGACGGTAGTGGTCCGGCGCTGTTTAGCTTGGCCAATATGGTCAACCCAGGCACCTTTGACCCGGAAATGACCGGTGATTTCGTGACGCCGGGTGTCACTATCTTTATGCAGGTGCCGTCCTACGGCGACGAGCTGCAAAACTTCAAGCTGATGCTGCAGTCCGCTCAGCACATCGCTGATGAAGTGGGTGGTGTGGTGCTCGACGATCAGCGTCGAATGATGACCCCGCAGAAGCTGCGCGAGTATCAGGACCGCATCCGCGAAGTGAAGGAAGCCAACGCGTAATTGTCGCGTTTACTTCAACTCCTCCTCAACCCCCGCCTGTCGGGGGTTTTTTCTCATTGATGGTGCGATATGGACTCAATCGAACAACAACTCACTGAACTGCGAACCACGCTTCGCCATCATGAATATCTCTATCATGTTATGGACGCACCGGAAGTGCCTGATGCGGAGTATGACCGGCTGATGCGCGAGCTGCGCGAGCTGGAGGCGCAGCACCCGGAACTGATTACGCCAGATTCTCCTACCCAGCGCGTCGGCGCCGAGCCGCTGGGGGCTTTCAGCCAGGTGCGTCACGAAGTGCCGATGCTGTCGCTGGACAACGTCTTTGATGAAGAGAGCTTCCTCGCGTTTAACAAGCGCGTGCAGGACCGTCTGAAAAGCAGCGATTCCCTCACCTGGTGCTGCGAGCTGAAGCTCGACGGCCTGGCGGTCAGCCTTCTCTATGAAAACGGCGTGCTGGTGCGCGCCGCCACGCGTGGCGACGGTACGACGGGTGAAGACATCACCACTAACGTGCGAACCATCCGCGCGATCCCGCTGAAGCTGCAGGGAGACAACATTCCCGCGCGTCTGGAAGTGCGCGGCGAGGTGTTCCTGCCGCAGGCGGGATTCGAGAAAATTAACGAAGAGGCGCGTCGCACCGGCGGGAAAGTGTTTGCTAACCCGCGTAACGCGGCGGCGGGCTCTCTGCGCCAGCTTGACCCGCGCATCACCGCGAAGCGACCGCTTACTTTCTTCTGCTACGGCGTAGGTATTCTGGAAGGTGGTGAGTTACCGGACACGCACCTCGGGCGTCTGCTGCAGTTTAAAGCCTGGGGCCTGCCGGTGAGCAACCGCGTTCAGCTCTGCGACTCGCCGGAAGCGGTGCTGGCGTTCTACCACAAAGTGGAAGAGGACCGTCCGACGCTCGGCTTTGATATCGATGGCGTTGTCATCAAGGTCAATTCGCTGGCGCTGCAGGAGCAGCTGGGCTTTGTGGCGCGTGCGCCGCGCTGGGCGGTGGCGTTTAAATTCCCTGCCCAGGAGCAGATGACCTTTGTCCGCGACGTGGAGTTTCAGGTGGGCCGTACGGGCGCTATTACCCCGGTCGCTCGACTGGAGCCGGTGCAGGTCGCAGGCGTGCTGGTGAGTAACGCTACGCTGCACAACGCCGATGAAATCGAACGCCTCGGCCTGCGCATCGGTGACAAAGTGGTGATTCGCCGCGCGGGCGATGTTATCCCGCAGGTGGTGAACGTTGTTGAGTCAGAGCGTCCTGATGATACGCGCGAGGTCGTTTTCCCGACCCACTGCCCGGTATGCGGCTCTGACGTAGAGCGTGTGGAAGGCGAAGCGGTGGCCCGCTGTACGGGCGGCCTGATCTGCGGCGCGCAGCGTAAAGAGTCGCTTAAGCACTTTGTTTCCCGTCGCGCAATGGACGTTGACGGCATGGGCGACAAGATTATCGATCAGCTGGTTGAGAAAGAGTATGTCCATACGCCAGCGGATCTGTTCAGGCTCACGGCGGGCAAACTGACCGGTCTGGATCGCATGGGGCCGAAGTCAGCCCAGAACGTGGTTAACGCGCTGGAAGCTGCGAAAGAGACGACCTTCGCCCGCTTCCTGTACGCGCTGGGCATTCGTGAAGTCGGCGAAGCGACGGCGGCAGGTTTAGCCGCGTACTTTGGTACGCTGGAGGCGCTGGAAAAGGCAAGCATCGACGAGCTGCAGAAAGTGCCGGACGTCGGCATCGTCGTCGCCACGCACGTCTTTAACTTCTTTGCCGAAGAGAGCAACCGCGAGGTCATCGGCAAGCTGCTGGAAGAGGGCATTAAATGGCCCGCGCCGGTGGTGGTCAACGCCGAAGAAATTGATAGCCCATTTGCCGGTAAAACCGTGGTGCTAACCGGTAGCCTTAGCCAGCTTTCACGCGACGATGCAAAAGCGCGTCTGGTGGCGCTGGGGGCCAAAGTGGCGGGCAGCGTGTCGAAGAAAACCGACCTGGTGATTGCCGGCGAAGCTGCGGGTTCGAAGCTGGCGAAAGCCCAGGAGCTCGGCATTGAGGTTATCGACGAAGCGGAAATGATGCGCCTGTTAGGAGAGTAACGTGGAGAAAGAGCAGCTCGTTGAGATCGCCAATACGGAAATGCCGTTCGGTAAATATAAGGGCCGCAGGCTGATCGATTTGCCGGAGGAGTACCTGCTGTGGTTCGCCCGCAAGGACGAGTTCCCCGCCGGGCGCCTGGGCGAGCTGATGGCTATCACGTTACTGATCAAAACCGAGGGGCTGACCCAACTGGTGCAGCCCCTGAAGCGTCCTTAAGCCTTCGCGGCGCGGGTCTCTTCCTGCGCCAGCTTTTCCGTCTGGCGCTTGTAGCGACGCGCCAGCACCGCGCAGACCATCAGCTGGATCTGATGGAAAATCATCAGCGGCAGCACCATCATCCCGATCACCGAGGTGGGGAACAGAATGTTCGCCATCGGGATGCCGTTCGCCAGGCTCTTTTTGGAGCCGCAGAAGACGATGGTGATCTCATCGGCTTTGCTGAAGCCGCACTTGCGCGCCACAAAAACGTTCACCGCAATGACAATTGCCAGCAGAACGAGGCTGACCACCACGATAAACAGCAGCGAGCCTGCGCCCACCTTATGCCAGATCCCGTTTACGACCGCTTCGCTGAAGGCGGAATAGACCACCAGCAGAATCGACGACTGGTCGGTTTTGGAGATCCATTTCTTATGCTTCGCCACGAACGCCCCGGTCCACGGACGCGAGAGATGGCCCAGGACAAACGGCAGCAGCAGCTGCAGGCAGATTTTGCCGACCTGTTCAAGGTTACCTTCCGCGCCGTGCATGTTCATCAGCAGGCCCACCAGCAGCGGGGAGACGAAAATCCCTAACAGGCTGGATGCCGATGCGGAGCAGACCGCGGCTGCCACGTTCCCTCCGGCAAGAGAGGTAAAGGCAATGGCAGACTGCACGGTGGCAGGAAGAATACAGAGATACAGGAAACCGGTGTAGAGCGCCGGATCGACGTTAACCGGTGCCCACCAGGCAAACAGCACCCCGAGGATCGGGAACAGAATAAACGTGCTGCACATCACCCAGAGGTGCAGTCGCCAGTGGCTACCGCCAGCGATAATCGCTTCGCGGGAGAGCTTTGCGCCGTGCATAAAGAACAGCAGCGCGATGGCGGCTGTCGTCAGTCCCTCAAAAAAAGGGACGAAACCACCGCGAGCAGGGAAGAACGAGGCCAGTAAAACGGTGGCCACCAGGGTGAGCGTAAACGGATCAAGAATACGAAATAGTTTCATAATGACTCCTGAAAACAGATGTCGCTATTGTGCTTTTTTCCATTTGAGAAATAAAATTGATTTATTGCATCCATTCATGAATTAAACAGATGAATTATTCCCTACGCCAGCTTCGCATTTTCGTCACCGTCGCCCATGCCCGCAGCTTTAGCCGGGCAGGTGAAATGATCGGCCTGAGCCAGTCGGCGGTCAGCCACAGCGTGAAAGAACTGGAAAACCAGACCGGCGTTAGGTTGCTTGATCGCACCACGCGCGAAGTGGTCCTGACCGAAGCGGGGCAGCAGCTGGCCCTGCGTCTTGAACGGCTGCTTGATGAGCTGAACAGCACGCTCAGAGACGTGGGGAGGCTGGGGCAGCAGCTGTCGGGCACCGTGCGGGTTGCGGCCAGCCAGACGATATCCGCGCACCTTATCCCGCAATGTATTGCCGAGGGAAACCATCGCTATCCTGATATTGATTTTGTCCTGCATGACAGACCGCAGCAGTGGGTGCTGGAGAGCATCCGTCAGGGCGATGTGGATTTTGGTATTGTGATCGATCCTGGCCAGGTGAGCGATCTGGAATGCGAAAGCGTTCTTTCTGAGCCTTTTTTGCTGCTCTGCCGTGACGACGACCCGCTGGCAGCGTTGCTCGAGGTCAGCTGGCAGTCCCTGCAGGGGGCGAACCTGGTTTTACAGGATTATGCCTCAGGCAGCCGTCCGCTGATTGATTCCGCGCTGGTGAATCAGGGCGTTAAGGCAACGATCGTGCAGGAGATTGGTCATCCGGCCACGCTGTTTCCGATGGTGGAAGCCGGAATTGGCATCAGCGTGTTGCCCGCTCTGGCGCTTCCCCTGCCGCAGGGAAGCCAGCTGGCGGTGAAGCGGCTGACGCCCGTTGTCGAACGAAAGCTGATGCTGGTGCGGCGAAAAAATCGTTCGCTCTCGGGTGCGGCGCAGGCCATCTGGGAAGTGGTGCGTATCCAGGCACAACGATTAACCGAGGCCCGCATACGCGATCCACTGTTTAACGCATCAGACGATTAGATGTAGATATCAATTTGATTAGTGTCTGACGGGCTATTCACGCCTTCTACTTTGCCCAGTTTTTTCTGAGCTTCTTCGGCCTGCTGGCGCTGCAGTGCGGCGAGCTGCGCCTGCAGCACTTTGATCTGGGTCTGAATCAGTTCCTGCTGCTTCTTCTTCTCATCTGCACTACCGGTGCTATTCGCCAGCTCTTTTAACTGCTGGGTCAGCTTTTTGATTTTATCGGTAATGCGGCTGATTTGCGCTGCGATATCGTTACTGCCGGAAGCACCGCTTCCGCCGCTGCTGGTTTGAATGGGTTGGGTTGAAGCCTGAATGGTCGTCATACTTTTTCCTCGCGCTATAAAACTGAGGTATCGGCACCGACGGGATTAGCTTGAGGAAAATGCGGCAGGTTCACATTTTTTATATCGCAGATAGCAAAAAAGCG
>NZ_JADCLF010000008.1:178629-427402 GCF_014982345.1 Enterobacter cloacae complex sp. P1B
ACCAACTGAGCTAATCGCCCAATCTCAATTCTTATCTACACTGCGAGTCTACCGAAGTAGATGGTGGGTGATGACGGGCTCGAACCGCCGACCCCCTCCGTGTAAAGGAGATGCTCTACCAACTGAGCTAATCACCCCCGCTGTGTGGAGTCGCATTATAGGGAGAGTTGAAAATGAGTCAACGCATTTTCTAAAGTTTTTATTCGTTCGTCGTAAAATTAAACAAAACGATCGCAAAACGGGCGGTGGCGCATGATTTCTAAACAAAAACAGCAAACTCCGCCACGATAAAGGGATCGACATTGAGGAATCCCCCCACAGTGATAGAATATTGCCCATCTTTTTTTCCCCGGGATTTGCCGATTGCCGGCATCTTTATAACGTAAGGCCATTTCATGAAAATCAAAACTCGCTTCGCGCCGAGCCCGACAGGCTATCTGCACGTCGGTGGTGCTCGTACTGCTCTCTATTCCTGGCTTTTTGCACGCCACAACCAAGGTGAGTTCGTGCTGCGTATAGAAGATACCGATCTTGAGCGCTCCACGCCGGAAGCAATTGAAGCCATTATGGATGGTATGAACTGGCTGAACCTGCAGTGGGACGAAGGCCCGTATTTCCAGACCAAACGTTTTGACCGCTATAACGCTGTTATTGATGAGATGCTTGTCGCGGGCACGGCGTATAAGTGCTACTGCTCCAAAGAGCGTCTGGATGCGCTGCGTGAAGAGCAGATGGCGAACGGTGAAAAACCGCGCTATGACGGCCGCTGCCGCCACGACCACAGCGAGCATGCCGCTGATGAGCCATGCGTGGTGCGTTTTGCTAACCCGCAGGATGGCTCGGTGATTTTCGACGACCAGATCCGTGGCCCGATCGAATTCAGCAACCAGGAGCTGGACGATCTGATCATACGCCGTACCGACGGTTCCCCAACCTATAACTTCTGCGTCGTGGTTGATGACTGGGATATGGAAATTACCCACGTTATCCGTGGTGAAGACCATATCAACAATACCCCACGCCAGATCAACATCCTGAAAGCGCTGAATGCACCTGTTCCGGTCTATGCGCACGTCTCCATGATCAACGGCGACGACGGTAAAAAGCTGTCTAAACGTCACGGTGCGGTCAGCGTCATGCAGTATCGCGACGACGGCTATCTGCCGGAAGCGCTGCTGAACTATCTGGTGCGTCTGGGCTGGGCTCACGGCGACCAGGAGATCTTCAGCCGCGAAGAGATGATCGAACTGTTCTCTCTGAGCTCTGTGAGCAAATCTGCCAGCGCATTCAACACCGACAAGCTGCTGTGGCTCAACCATCACTACATCAATACCATGCCGCCGGAATATGTGGCGACTTACCTGCAGTGGCACATTGAGCAGGCAAACATTGATACCCGCACTGGCCCTGAGCTGGCGGACCTGGTAAAACTGCTCGGCGAGCGCTGCAAAACGCTGAAAGAAATTGCCGAAAGCTGCCGCTACTTCTATGAAGAGTTTGATGAGTTCGACGCCGACGCCGCGAAGAAGCACCTCCGCCCGGTTGCGCGTCAGCCGCTGGAAGTGGTGCGTGACAAGCTGGCTGCGCTCACCGAGTGGACCGCTGAGAATGTGCATCACGCCATTCAGGCGACCGCAGACGAACTGGAAGTGGGCATGGGCAAAGTCGGTATGCCACTGCGCGTTGCGGTGACCGGCGCGGGTCAGTCTCCGGCGCTGGACGTGACTGTCCATGCCATCGGCAAGTCACGCAGCGTGGCGCGCATCAACAAGGCGCTGGATTTTATTGCAGAACGTGAAAATCAGCAGTAATTAAGCCATCTATAAGAAAAACGGCAGGGTATCCTGCCGTTTTTTTTGCCTTTTATTCGGCAATACCCAGACGAGCAAGAAAACCGCGTATGCCTTCGCGCTTCAGTAAGGTATCCAGACGCTGCTGTTCAAGCTCAGTCATACTCTCCAGCGTTTCGATAATGCCCGGACGCAGACGTGAAGGCTGTTCATTGTAGGATGAGGCCACCTCAGCCAGATGATAAACCGCCTGGCGGTTACGGATAGCCGGGAGGCTCATAATATGCTCCTTCACGCGTGCATCAACGTGAATGAGCCGCGCCCGACCGCCTTTTACACCATTGAGTCCTTCGGTTTTCCACCCCTGCTGCCGTATCCAGCGATTTACCGTTTGTCTGGCAACACCCAAATTCTCCGCCAGCTCTTCCGTGGTCATTTTGCTACGTAGTCTTTTCATATTAATTCTGGTCGCGAATCCCTAAACGTTGCAACAAACCGGTAATCCCTTCCCGCAATAGCAGCGATGTCATCTGCTTCTGCTCTTCCGGCGTCATTTCATTGGCCAGCGTCAGGAGTAGGGTATGCAGCGAACCGTCAGTGCTAATGCCCTCAGGCATAGCGGATGTTTCCGTTGCCCGGCGTGCGCTGCGGATAAAGTCACGCACCTTTTCGTTCACATGCACCAGACGCGCTTTACCCCCCTGGACACCGGGCTTAGGCGACGTTATCCAACCCTCTTTGCGTACCCATTTATTGATGGTCTGTCGGCTATAGCCAGTGAGCAGGGCTAACTCTTCCGGCGTCATTCGTTCCTTGATCATGCAATTTCCTGAATATTCGTGGGGTTAATTAACGGCTCATTTTATAGCACCGTTTTACGTGAAAACGTGACAGGCTTAACTCATGACTGCGAGCAGGCTCGCAAAGTGATTCATTTGCATGATTTTTCGGCGATTGAACCGCGGCTATTGATTTTGCCGTTGACACTCCGCGGCGGAATTCATATTATGCCGCCCGTCAACATGACAGCTTTACGATGGGGCTATAGCTCAGCTGGGAGAGCGCCTGCATGGCATGCAGGAGGTCAGCGGTTCGATCCCGCTTAGCTCCACCAAACTCTGAACCCAACAGAGTGTGGTTAGTAAAGTAACATGTGGGGCTATAGCTCAGCTGGGAGAGCGCTTGCATGGCATGCAAGAGGTCAGCGGTTCGATCCCGCTTAGCTCCACCAAAATTTTAAACCCTCGTCAAAAGACGAGGGTTTTTTTTATGTTTTTGTAACACCCCTAAACGTATTTTGTTGCCAAAATGGTTTTTTTCCATATCCCACCTCAACCGAAATCAATAAATCAGTCTATAAATAGACTTCAACTTGATTCGCGTAATTAATAAACCTATTATCCATGCGGTCAATGATATGAATGGATAATAATCTCCCCCAGCTTAATGAATAGAAAATCGTATAATAATGTAAAGATATTTATAATTGCTCTGGCGATCTGTCTGATTGCGGTTCCCGTTTCCCGTTATCTCTCCCCGCGTGCAATTGTTAATGAACACGACGTTTATTTAGCGTGGCTCCCGTTAAGCGTTATGCTGGCGATTATGCTGTTATTGGGGCGCCGCGGTATTCTGCCTATTCTGATAAGTTTTATGGTTGCTAATATATTTAACGTTAATTTAGCACCGCTACAATATTCAGTATTACTGTTCTGTCAGACTTTCTCCGTATTCGCTGCCTGCGGTGTTCTGCGCCTTCTGCTGGGCCGGCGCTGGCGCTACTGTATGCCCAACAGGCACATTGGGTTACGCATATTTTGGCTCGGCTTTATGGTGCCGATAGGCATTAAAATGTCGATGTATCTAGCTGGCTATTTCTTTGATTTTCCGGTCACAATCTCAACTTTCTTCGGCGAAGGAACGGTAATTTATAACGTTGTTGATATTCAAAGCCTGATATGCGCGGCGATGATTTTTACCATGATGTTCTATTATCCGTTAAGAATGATTATTAATCCTCGTTATGCCATCAAGTTCTGGCGGCGAAGTGTGAAGCCCGTGTTTTTACACAAGAAATCATTATATATATTCGTCTGGCTGATGCTGTTAATCGCCATCATCGCAATTTTATGTGCGCCTTTTGAGTCGCCTGTTATTGCGGGCTATTTGATGCCGATTATTTTCATTCTCTTTACGTTAGCGATTAGCCGTCTGAGCTATGCGCTTATCTCTCTGCTGTGGGCCACTTCTGCGCTTCTGCTGTTGACCTACAACTACAACTTTCTAAACGGAGTGGAGTCGGGCCATTCGCTCTCCTTTATCCTGTCGGTACTGATCTCTTTTGCTATCTGCCTGCTTTATATGTCGCGTATCTATCAGCGAAGCGAATGGTTGAAGCAGGGCTGGCAGGACAGAGCGCTCACCGATCCGCTGACCGGATTACCCAACATTCGTGCGCTGGAAGATTTTCTCCTCGACCACCCGGATGCCAAAGTGTGTTGCCTGAGAATGGATAATCTGGAGTTTTTGAGCCGCCATTACGGCATTCTCATGCGGGTGCACTGCAAACGAATGATCACGTCCTCTCTCCAGCCGCTGTTGCAAAAAGATGAGACGCTTTTCCAGCTGCCGGGAAGCGAGCTGGTGCTGGTATTGCTTGGGCAGGGAACGGCCGAGCGCCTCCAGCATATGGTTGATCGGCTGAACAGTCGTAAGATTTTCTGGAACAATACCGGGCTGGATATCGAATTTGGCGCGTCCTGGGGAATGGTCGAAAACGGTGAGAAACTGCACCACACGCTGGGGCAACTGAGCTGGCTGGCCGAGCAATCCTGCGGAGCGCACAACGTTCTTGCGCTGACGAATAGCCTGGAAGCTGCATCAGGACAAACAACGGAGCGTGTCCTGATGCTGGCGCGGATTAAGCACGCCCTGGAGGGGGGGCAGTTCCATTTGTATGCGCAGCCGATCCAGAAGGCGGACGGTAGCGGGTACTACGAAATTCTGGCGCGTATGGAGAGCGAGGGCGAGATCATCACCCCTGACCGCTTTATTCCCCTGATTGCCCAGTTCAACCTCAGCCACCGGTTTGATATGTGCGTCATGGAAAAATTACTGCTGTGGCTGCGCGATCACCCAGCGACGCAGGCTGGCACCCGTTTCTCTGTCAATCTGATGCCGCTTACGCTGATGCAAAATGAGGTGGCGACTGAGATTTGTGCGCTCTTTGAACGGTACGGCGTTGCGCCTCAGGCTGTCGTGATTGAGATCACCGAAGAGCAGGCCTTCTCCAATTCCGGCTGCAGCATCCACAATATTCAGCAGCTGCGGGATTACGGTTTCAGGATTGCCATCGATGATTTTGGTACCGGCTACGCCAACTACGAGCGTCTGAGACGCCTGCAGGCAGACATCATTAAAATTGACGGCTGCTTCGTGAAAGATATTTGTACTGATGATATGGACGCAATGATCGTCCAGTCGATATGTAATCTGGCGAAGACGAAATCACTGTGCGTGGTGGCAGAATATGTTGAGACGCCAGCGCAGCGGGAGATGCTGCTACGCTTCGGCGTGGACTATCTCCAGGGCTACCTGATAGGCAAACCCAAACCGCTGGAAGAATTGCGGGCATAAAAAAACCGGGAGCAAGTCTCCCGGTTTTTTTTTTACGCTAAACGTTACAGAACCAGCGCAGCAATAGAAGCAGACAGGACGCTCACCAGGGTGGAGCCGTAAACCAGTTTCAGGCCAAAGCGAGAAACCACGTTACCCTGTTCTTCGTTCAGGCCTTTAATCGCACCGGCGATAATCCCGATGGACGAGAAGTTCGCGAAGGAGACCAGGAATACGGACAGAATGCCTTCCGCACGTGGAGAGAGCGTGCTGGCGATTTTCTGCAGATCCATCATCGCAACGAATTCGTTAGAAACCAGCTTGGTCGCCATGATACTGCCTACCTGCAGCGCTTCGTGAGCCGGAACACCCATCACCCATGCGACAGGGTAGAAGATGTAGCCCAGGATGCCCTGGAAGGAGATGCCCAGCACTGCGGCGAACAGGGCGTTCAGTGCGGAGATCAGGGCGATAAAGCCGATCAGCATCGCGGCAACGATAATCGCCACTTTGAAACCGGCCAGGATGTACTCACCCAGCATTTCGAAGAAGCTCTGACCTTCGTGCAGGTTAGACATCTGGATGTTCTCTTCGCTGGCGTCAACGCGATACGGGTTGATCAGCGACAGAACGATAAAGGTGCTGAACATATTCAGAACCAGCGCTGCAACCACATATTTTGGCTCCAGCATGGTCATGTACGCGCCCACGATAGACATGGAAACGGTAGACATCGCGGTTGCCGCCATGGTGTACATGCGGTTACGGGACATTTTGCCGAGGATATCTTTATACGCGATGAAGTTCTCAGACTGACCGAGGATCAGGGAACTTACGGCGTTGAAAGATTCCAGCTTGCCCATGCCGTTTACTTTGGATAACAGGAAACCAATGCCACGAATAACGAACGGCAGAACGCGGATGTGCTGCAGAATACCGATCAGCGCGGAGATGAAGACGATTGGGCACAGTACCTTCAGGAAGAAGAATGCCAGACCTTCGTCGTTCATTTTACCGAAGACAAAGTTTGTCCCTTCGTTGGCGAATCCGAGCAGTTTTTCGAACATTTCGGAGAAGCCTTTCACGAAGCCGAGGCCTACGTTGGAGTTCAGGAAGAACCACGCAAGTAAAACTTCAATGACCAGCAGCTGGACAACATAACGAATACGAATTTTTTTGCGGTCTGTGCTGACCAGCAATGCGAGTGCAGTAACGACAACAAGTGCCAGGACAAAATGAAGGACGCGGTCCATATTTGCTCCAAATATGAGGCAGGTTTAATTTTCGTGCACATTCTATGTAACAAGCGAAAAGAAAACGAGATCAGGGACACACTATAGTTACATCCTGTGACGAGTCTCAAAATTAGTGATCCACAATACATTTTTGTTATGTTAGGTAAATGAGTGAAAAGTTAAGTTTGTGTGCTACGCTTCACAAATGACCGCGCATTTTCACATTCTGTGATGTCGCACCACCTGCCCGTCTATTGTTCTTAGCTATCAGAGAAATCATTTTAAACTCTCTAAATGATCTTGATAATCATTCTCATTTTGATAGCATTAAACATAGCAAAGGCTATATTTCCAGAGGCAGATAATGACAAACAGTCGCGTAGAGGGTAGCAGTGATAGAGCCGCGCGCAAGTTGCGGTTCGCATTAATGGGACCTGCTTTTATTGCTGCCATCGGCTATATCGATCCGGGTAATTTTGCGACCAATATTCAGGCCGGGGCCAGTTTCGGCTATAAGCTGCTGTGGGTGGTCGTCTGGGCAAACCTGATGGCGATGCTGATTCAGATGCTCTCTGCAAAACTGGGGATTGCCACGGGTAAAAACCTGGCGGAGCAAATTCGCGACCATTATCCTCGTCCGGCGGTGTGGCTCTACTGGGTTCAGGCGGAAATTATCGCCATGGCAACCGATCTCGCTGAATTTATCGGGGCAGCGATCGGCTTTAAGCTGATTCTGGGCGTGTCGCTGTTACAGGGAGCGGTGCTGACCGGGATTGCCACATTCCTGATCCTGATGTTACAGCGTCGGGGGCAAAAACCGCTGGAGAAGGTCATTGGTGGCCTGCTGCTGTTTGTTGCTGCGGCGTACATCGTCGAGCTGATTTTCTCACAGCCGAATCTGGCGCAGCTCGCGAAAGGCATGGTGATCCCAAGCCTGCCAACCTCGGAAGCGGTTTTCCTGGCCGCCGGGGTACTTGGGGCGACCATTATGCCGCATGTCATTTATTTGCACTCCTCGTTGACCCAGCATCTGCACGGCGGGACGCGTAAAGAACGCTACTCGGCAACCAAATGGGATGTGGCAATCGCCATGACCATCGCGGGTTTTGTGAATCTGGCGATGATGGCCACCGCAGCCGCCGCTTTCCACTTTAACGGTCATACTGGCGTCGCCGATCTCGACCAGGCTTACCTCACGCTCGAGCCGTTACTGAGCCATGCTGCTGCCACGATATTTGGTCTGAGCCTGGTTGCCGCCGGTCTCTCCTCCACGGTGGTGGGGACGCTGGCAGGGCAGGTGGTGATGCAGGGATTTGTTCGCTTCCATATTCCATTGTGGGTGCGTCGTTTTATCACCATGCTTCCGTCGTTTATCGTGATTCTGATGGGGCTCGATCCAACGCGAATTCTGGTGATGAGCCAGGTGCTGCTGAGCTTTGGTATTGCGCTGGCGCTGGTGCCGCTGCTGATTTTCACCAGCAATAAAACTCTGATGGGTGAGCTGGTTAATACGACGCTGGTGAAACGGGCCGGGTGGGCCATCGTGGTGGTCGTCGTAGCGCTAAATCTGTGGCTGTTGATTGGCACCGCGCTGGGGCTATAAAAGAAAAAGGAGCCGGGAGGCTCCTTTTTGCATTAATGATGACCGTGACCGTGACCGTGACCACCGCGTCCTTTTCCGCCGTGACCCCAGCCGCCGCGGCGGTCGTCACGATCTTTCCAGCCTTCGCGGTAGCCGCGCTCATAAGCGTTGTTTTTATACCAGCCGCGATGCAGGCCGTTATCGTGCCTGCGCCAGCGGTCACCCCGCCATTCATAATGACGGTGCCAGTAATCACGGTCGCGCCAGTAGCCACCGTCCCAGTATCTGCCGTAGTCGTCACGATCGCCAATTTGTAATTTTACTGATGGCAACAGGGTGATTTCGCCCGCAGTGGCGACGAGCGGGGCCGAAGCCAGTAATACCGCTGCAAGAATCAGTGACCTGAACATACTCTTTCTCCTTCACGATCGGGGCCTTCGTGGGGCCTGTTAACGCAATATTACGAGTTGGTAAAGGATCGTTTCATCGCCTCAACTCCGAATTCCCGAGGGAGAGCACTTTTTGCTAAAAGTGGTTTTATTTTGAACTGCTCGGGATCTGGTCGATTAGAGAAAGTTCTTCTGCGGTAAACTGGCGGTTTTCCAGCATACCCACGGCATCATCAATCTGAGCCGTTTTGCTGGCACCGATCAGTACCGACGTGACCTCCTCATGGCGTAACACCCAGGCAAGCGCCATCTGCGAGAGTTTCTGGCCGCGGCTTTCTGCCAGGGCGTTTAGCTGGCGCACCTTCTCAAGCTTCTCTTCGGTGATCTGTTCCGGGTTAAGGAATTGACTGCCGCTTGCCGCACGGGAATCGGCGGGAATACCGTTAAGATACCGGTTGGTCAACTGTCCCCCTGCCAGCGGCGAGAAGGGAATACAGCCGACCCCTTTTTCCTGCAGAACATCCAGCAAACCCTCTTCCGGCGAACGTTCGAACATCGAGTATTTCGGCTGGTGGATCAGGCAGGGCGTGCCCAGGTCATTCAGGATATCAATCGCTTTTCGCGCCAGCTCGGCAGGATAGTTGGATAACCCGACATACAGGGCTTTGCCCTGGCGCACCAGATGGTCAAGCGCTTTCATGGTTTCCTGCAGCGGCGTTTCCGGGTCAGGACGGTGATGATAGAAGATATCGACATATTCCAGCCCCATGCGCTTCAGGCTTTGATCGAGGCTTGCCAGCAGATATTTACGCGATCCCCAGTCGCCGTAAGGGCCGTCCCACATGGTATATCCCGCTTTCGTGGAGACGATCAGCTCGTCGCGCCAGGGCAGGAAATCCTCCTGCAAAATACGGCCGAAATTACGCTCGGCAGACCCCGGCGGGGGACCATAGTTATTGGCAAGGTCGAAATGCGTAATACCCAGATCGAACGCGCGCTGTAAAAGTTGACGGCTATTTTCGATGAGCGTGGCGTCACCAAAGTTATGCCACAGCCCCAGCGAGACCGCGGGCAACCTGAGTCCGCTTCGCCCACAGCGGCGATACTCCATTGTCTGATAACGATTTTTGTCCGGCTGATAACCCATTCGTATGACCTCTCGTGCTGAAGAGAAAAATCAGTGTATACGTTTACATTAACGTGAAAAAAAGCAGCATAGCCCAGCATTTTTTGTAAAGCATTCTTTCCATAGCCTTCTTATCACCAATTCTGGACAGCCATCACGCTTATTTAATACTCAAAGTGAGGTCAACATCAGAAGGATACCTGTTTATGCGTACCCCGTACTGCGTCGCCGATTACCTGCTGGACCGTCTTACAGATTGTGGAGCCGATCATCTGTTTGGCGTGCCGGGCGACTATAACCTGCAGTTTCTCGACCACGTAATAGACAGCCCGGATATCTGCTGGGTGGGCTGTGCCAACGAGTTAAACGCCTCTTATGCCGCTGACGGATATGCCCGCTGTAAGGGCTTCGCCGCGCTGCTGACGACGTTTGGCGTCGGCGAATTAAGTGCCATGAACGGCATTGCGGGCAGCTATGCCGAGCACGTTCCGGTGCTGCATATTGTTGGCGCGCCGGGTATGGCGTCTCAACAAAGGGGGGAACTGCTGCACCATACGCTGGGCGATGGTGAGTTCCGTCATTTTTACCAAATGAGCGAGCCGATCACCGTTGCACAGGCGATCCTGACCGAACAAAACGCCTGTTATGAAATCGACCGGGTACTGACGACGATGCTCCGGGAACGTCGCCCCGGCTATTTGATGTTACCTGCCGATGTGGCAAAAAAAGCCGCTACGCCGCCTGTAAACGCTCTCACACTTCGGCATGCCCATGCCGATAGCGCCTGCCTGAAAGCGTTCCGGGATGCTGCGGAGCGTCAACTGGCAGCGAGTAAGCGTACCGCGCTGTTAGCGGATTTTCTTGTCCTGCGCCATGGGCTGAAGCACGCGCTGCAGAAGTGGGTGAAGGATGTGCCGATGGCGCATGCCACGATGCTGATGGGCAAAGGCATATTCGACGAACGTAACGCCGGTTTTTACGGCACCTACAGCGGTTCAGCCAGTGCCGGTCCGGTAAAAGAGGCGATAGAGGGAGCGGATACGGTGCTGTGCATCGGCACGCGTTTTACCGATACTCTGACGGCCGGGTTTACCCATCAGTTAACGCCTGCACAGACGATAGAAGTCCAGCCTCATGCCGCCCGCGTCGGCGATATCTGGTTTACCGGCATCCCGATGGCCCAGGCCATTGAAGCGCTGCTGGAGCTGTGCAAACAGCATATTCACGATAAGCCTGTTCCGGCATCGCACAGCGCGATGAATTTCCCTCAGCCGGACGGCTCACTTACGCAGGAGAATTTCTGGCAAACGCTGCAAACGTTTATTCGCCCGGGAGACATCATCCTGGCCGATCAGGGCACCTCGGCCTTCGGCGCGATTGACCTGCGTTTGCCTGCCGACGTGAATTTTATCGTCCAGCCGCTGTGGGGCTCGATCGGCTACACCCTGGCCGCGGCGTTCGGTGCGCAAACGGCATGCCCGAACCGGCGGGTGATTGTGCTGACGGGGGATGGCGCGGCACAGCTGACCATTCAGGAGCTCGGGTCAATGTTGCGTGATAAACAACATCCCATCATTCTGGTGCTCAACAACGAAGGATACACGGTTGAAAGGGCAATTCACGGGCCGGAACAGCGTTACAATGACATTGCGCTATGGAACTGGACGCAAATCCCGCAGGCCCTGAGCCTCGATCCTCAGGCTCAGTGCTGGCAAGTCAGTGAAGCGGAGCAGCTGGCGGACGTGCTGGAAAAAGTGGCGCACCACGAGCGGCTCTCGCTAATTGAGGTGATGCTGCCAAAAGCGGATATCCCGCCGCTGCTGGGGGCGATTACAAAAGCGCTGGAAGCGCGCAATAGCGCCTGATTATTTGTCGTTTCGCCAGGCCATCATCATCGGTTTGCCCGCCAGCAGGAGCCAGGCGGGCAACATCACGATGCAGAGCAGCGGGAACAGCGTCGAATCCGGCACCACCACCGCCGCCATAAACAGGCTCAGCCATGCATCGCGCGTCACCACCAGTACCAGCCCCAGAATAGAGCAGGATACGGTAATCGCCGCCGGAACCGCGTCGACATGCTCGTGCAGCATCAGCCCCAGCGCCACGCCGACAAACACCGCCGGGAAGATACGCCCGCCGCGGAAACCGCACGCTGCAGCAACGACAAGCACCGCCAGCTTGATGACGGCAAACAACAGGTAATCGGACACGCTAAATACCTGGCTGAAGGCCAGCTGCTGCATCTCGTCCAGACCTTTGAACAGGGTCACCGTTCCGCCAATTGCGCCTAAAACACCGAGGATTAGCCCCCCTGTTCCCAGAATCAATACCGGATGTTTGAGTTTATGCACCAGCCGGTGCAGGCGCGGAAGACACCATACCGCCACCATGCCCAGCGCGATGGCGATCGCGACGACGATGGCGCCGCTGAATATATCTGCAATCCGCATCTCTCCGTAGTGCGGCAGAGAGAGGGAAAAATGGGGATGGAAAAACAGGCTTGTCGTCAGCGCGCCGGCAGCCGCGGCCATCAGCGGAGCGAACAGCTTATCCCAGAGCGGGACGTCGTTATCACTGGCCAACGTCTGAGAAAAGATCAGGGCAGCAGCAACAGGCGTGCCAAAAAGCGCCCCGATGGTGCCTGCGGAGGCGAGGATGGTCCAGTCCAGCGCGCCGACGCGAGGCAGAATGCGTGCGCCGAGGAACACCGCCAGGCCAATATTCACCGCCATAATCGGATGCTCGGGACCCAGGCTGACGCCGCCCGCCAGGCCCACGATCAACGCGACGATCAGCCCCGGCAGTGCAGAGGGGGGAACCGGAGCGCCAATCAGGGGTTCCAGCGCCGGGTCCGGTCCGGCGTGGCCGGGACTGAAACGGATCGCCAGACCCACCGCAATACCGGTTAACGTCAGCATCAGGATGATCCACGCCGAAGAATCCGCGGTGACCCCCAGTTTTGCCGGAAGCGCTGTCCATAAGAGAGTTTGCAGCACCGACGCGATTTTCATCACGACGATAAGGACCAGGCTTGAGGCCACGCCAATGATCAGCGCCGGAATTGCCAGCAACAGCATGGTTCTGGCTCGCGGGTGGAGCATGATGATTTCCTTGTACAAAATGCAATGACGTTACTTTGCATATTAAGCCTTATGGCAATAGTGCAAAAGGTGCTGAAACGGTAAAGTTATTCTGTGACGAAGATCGATAATCCACGGGCATTCACCTTCCGGTCGTTGTTGTTATCACGCCTTGAATTTACAGTGTCCGAAAGATTTATTCTGACTTTAGCGGAGCAGTAGAAGAATGACAAAGTATGCTTTGGTAGGCGATGTGGGCGGCACGAACGCGCGTCTCGCACTATGCGATGTAAGTAGCGGTGAAATTTCCCGGGCGAAGACCTACTCAGGGCTGGATTACCCAAGCCTTGAGGCCGTTGTTCGCGTCTATCTGGAAGAGCATCAGGTGAGCGTCGAAGACGGCTGCATCGCCATTGCCTGCCCGATAACCGGCGACTGGGTCGCAATGACCAACCATACCTGGGCATTCTCCATCGCAGAGATGAAAAAGAATCTCGGTTTTGCGCATCTGGAAATCATCAATGACTTCACCGCGGTGTCCATGGCGATCCCGATGCTCAAGCCGGAGCACCTGATTCAGTTTGGCGGCGCTGAACCTGTCGAAGGCAAGCCGATTGCGGTTTACGGGGCCGGTACCGGCCTGGGCGTGTCTCACCTGGTGCATGTTGCTCAGCGCTGGGTGAGCCTGCCGGGTGAAGGCGGCCATGTGGACTTTGCGCCAAACAGCGAAGAAGAGGGCATTATCCTCGAAGAATTGCGCGCGGAGATCGGCCACGTTTCCGCCGAGCGCGTCCTGTCAGGGCCGGGGCTGGTGAACCTGTATCGTGCGATTGTGAAGTCAGACGGTCGTCTGCCGGAAAATCTGCAGCCGAAAGACGTCACTGAACGCGCGCTGGCGGACAGCTGCATCGACTGCCGTCGCGCTCTTTCGCTGTTCTGCGTCATTATGGGACGGTTCGGCGGCAACCTTGCGCTAACGCTGGGCACCTTTGGCGGGGTCTATATTGCGGGCGGGATCGTGCCGCGCTTCCTCGACTTCTTTAAAGCCTCCGGTTTCCGCGGCGGGTTTGAAGATAAAGGGCGTTTCAGAAGCTACGTACAGGACATTCCCGTTTATCTCATCGTGCATGATAACCCAGGCCTTCTGGGTTCGGGTGCCCATCTGCGTCAGGTTCTCGGCCAAATCCTCTGATGCCTCATTACCCTCTCCCGCGGGAGAGGGCTCTTTCGTTACAGGTGCATCAGCTGGCGGAACTCTTTCACTTTGCTGCGGCTCACCGGCACCTGAAAATCCAAATCCTTCAGGCGCAAAATATAGGTGTTGTTAAACCACGGTTCGATCTCGCGGATCTTGTTTAAATTGACGCAATACGAACGGTGGCAACGGAAAAAGTGGGCTGCCGGAAGCTTGCTGCAGAATTCGGTAATGTTCATCGCCATGACATACGATTCCCGCCGCGTATAGACAAACGTCATCTTTTCGTGCGCTTCGGCGTAGTAGATATCGTTGACCGGGGTCACGATGATGCGCTCATCTTTGACCAGATTAATGGTGTCGTTTTCCCGTATCGTCGGGCTGGCGGTAGCCGGAGCGCTCTGTTGCTGCCATGCGGCCTCCAGCTTTTGCAGCATGCTGACAATTCGCGACTCCTGGTAAGGCTTCAGAATATAGTCAAATGCCTCCAGCTCGAAGGCTTCTACGGCATGCTCTTTCCACGCGGTAACGAACACAATAAACGGCTTATGGGCAAACTGATTGATATTTTGCGCCAGCAGCACGCCGTCCAGCGAGGGAATATTGATATCCAGAAAAATCGCGTCAACCCGGTTATGCTGCAGAAACTTCAGCACGTCCAGACCATCATCAAACGTACCCACAATCTCCATCTGGCTGTGGGTTTTGATAAGCCAGGTTAGTTCCTGTTGAGCCAGGAATTCATCTTCAACGATGATGACTTTCATATTACTCACCCTGAGGTAATAAAGATGTCGCCGCATGAACAGGGGAGCGCTCATTCGGGACGTAAAAAGCGATTTCAGTGCCTGGTTCAAGACGATGAATATGCAGCCCGTCGCCGTAGAGAAGCTTGACTCTGTGGTGCACGTTCAGCAGCCCGATTTTATTCCCGGGCATCTCGTTAGACTCCACGCGCTCAATGACTTTTGGGTCAATCCCGTGGCCGGTATCGCGTACCGCAATTCGTACCCGGTTGCCGCTTTCGGTGATGCTGATGGTGACCACCCCTTTGCCTTTACAGGGCTGAATACCGTGAACAATCGCGTTTTCAACCAGCGGCTGGATCAGCAGGCTCGGGATCACGCAGTTGACCTCTTCATCAATATCGTAAATCACCGTGAGCTTGTCGCCAAAGCGCGCCTGCTCAATCGCGATATAGTCTTTGATCTGATAAAGCTCTTTTTTAATGTCGATCTGCTCGTCATCTTTCAGTTCGATGTTGTAGCGCAGATAGCGCGACAGGTTAAAAATCAGCTGGCGCGCGGTGTCCGGATTCAAACGAATGGAAGAGGAGATAGCGTTGAGCGCGTTAAACAGGAAATGGGGATTAATTTTGCTCTGCAGCGCGCGCAGCTCTGCCTTATTTGCCATCTCACGCAGCTGTTCTGCCCGGGAGACCTCAAGCTGAGTAGAGATAATCTGCGACAGGCCAATGGCCATCTCCTGCAGCGTGGAGGTGATCTGATGCGCGTGGCAGTAATAAATTTTCAGCGTGCCCGTCACAACGCCTTTTTCCCATAGCGGGATCACCAGCATTGAGTGAATTTCCGGCGTTCGGTGAGCTTCATCATTGTTTTTAATGATGATTTTTCCGTAGTTAATCGCCTGTCTGGTGGTCGGACTAATGGTGTCATCACTGTCGCGATAGTTGTGCTCCCCGACGCCTACGTAGGCCAGCACGTGGTCGATATTGGTGATGGCGACGGCGTCAGCGTGAATGTCGTGGCGGATAATCTCGCAGACCTGGCGCAGCGACTCCGCGTTAACGTGGCGAAAGAGCGGCAGCGTTTTGTTGGCAATATCCAGCGCCAGCTTGGCCTGACGGGCGGCGCTGGCCTCTTTTTCCCCTTCAACGCTCTGCACCAGCAGCACGATAAAACCGATGCAGACGCTGCCCAGGATCATGGGAATACCGATTTTCGAGACGATATCCAGCCCCAGCGCGGTGGTGGGGGCCCAGACGACGACCAGGATCATGGTCAGCGTTTCGCACACCATGCCCGCAGCAATCCCGGCGCGCCAGCGCTGTTTTTTGGGGATCTTGCGGCCGATCCAGCCGGAAAGCACCCCGGCGATAATGCTGGTGATAAAGCATGGCACTGCCGTTACGCCACCGATATCAATCAGGTAGCGATGGGTCCCGGCAATCACGCCGGTGATGACACCCACCCACGGGCCAAACAAAATTCCGCCGGACATGACGGCGATAATGCGCACGTTAACCAGCGAACCCTCTACCGGCACCCCGGACCAGGTGCTGAACAGTGCGAACAGGGAAAAGATGGCGGTAACCGCCAGCAGCTCTTTCGGCGAGTGTGCGGATTTATGCAAAAGCTCGCGAAACAGGCGAATGCGAATCAGGAAGAACAGGCAAATCAGCATTAATGCCGCACGGTCAAAAACCGCCAGCAGCATAGTTAATATCTCGTGCACGGAGCAGACCTGGGCAAACGGGAAAGAACCATGATAAAAAACCTGGGGCGTATTGACCAGCTATCCGTCGGGTTTATCAAATGAGGAAAAACCATAGTTTACAAAGGGGATTGTCAGGTGAGGATTGATGCTACCCGATTTTTTCTCAGCGCCAAATCACCAGGTAACTGTTTTGATATCATTGTGTTAAATAACGGCTAACGGAAAGCCAATATCAGAACCCTGCTTTAACTTTCATGTATTGCAGTGTTCCGGTTTTCACGTGGGCGCTTTTTTTTCATTTCCCTCTCGACAGCGTGATTTTTTTCAGGTTATTTTCTAAGCACGCCACATCGGTGGCAGCGTCGCTCGGACGGTCCGGGCGCTAACGTTAATCTGAGGAATCTATGGCTGAATTCAGTCCTGAACGCCGTTTTACGCGTATCGATCGTCTCCCCCCTTATGTTTTCAATATCACTGCTGAACTGAAGATGGCTGCGCGTCGGCGCGGCGAAGATATTATCGATTTCAGCATGGGTAACCCTGACGGCCCAACGCCACCGCATATCGTTGAAAAGCTCTGCACGGTTGCCCAGCGTCCGGATACGCACGGCTACTCAACCTCGCGCGGTATTCCCAGGTTACGTCGCGCGATCTCGCGCTGGTATCAGGATCGTTATCAGGTTGATATCGATCCTGAAAGTGAGGCGATTGTCACCATCGGCTCGAAAGAAGGGCTGGCACATCTGATGCTGGCCACGCTGGATCACGGTGATACGGTGCTGGTACCCAATCCAAGTTACCCAATCCATATCTACGGCGCGGTGATTGCCGGGGCGCAGGTTCGCTCTGTTCCGCTGGTGGAAGGCGTCGATTTCTTTAACGAACTGGAACGTGCCATTCGCGAAAGCTACCCGAAACCCAAGATGATGATCCTCGGTTTCCCGTCGAACCCAACGGCCCAGTGCGTGGAGCTTGATTTCTTCGAGAAAGTTGTCGCTCTGGCCAAGCGTTATGACGTGCTGGTGGTTCATGATTTAGCCTACGCCGATATCGTCTATGACGGCTGGAAAGCTCCGTCGATAATGCAGGTTCCGGGCGCGCGTGACGTGGCGGTGGAGTTCTTTACCCTGTCGAAAAGCTACAACATGGCGGGCTGGCGTATTGGCTTTATGGTGGGTAACAAAACGCTGGTAAGTGCACTGGCGCGCATCAAGAGTTACCACGATTACGGTACCTTCACGCCGCTGCAGGTTGCCGCTATTGCCGCTCTGGAGGGCGATCAGCAGTGCGTTCACGACATTGCTGCTCAGTATAAACGTCGCCGCGACGTACTCGTAAAAGGGTTACATGAGGCTGGCTGGATGGTGGAGATGCCGAAAGCGTCCATGTACGTCTGGGCGAAAATTCCGGAACCGTACGCAGCGATGGGTTCGCTGGAGTTTGCTAAAAAGCTGCTGCAGGACGCGAAGGTGTGTGTGTCCCCGGGCATCGGCTTTGGTGATTATGGCGACACCCACGTGCGCTTTGCTTTAATCGAAAACAGCGACCGTATTCGTCAGGCGGTGAGGGGCATCAAGAGTATGTTCCGGGCCGATGGCCTGCTCTCAGCAAAGAGCGTTGCTGAAAACCCCGTGTCCTCATGACAAAAAAACAGGAGCCAAATGGCTCCTGTTTTTTTGACTGCATGTTCTCACTAGATCATCAGGGCAAAGGTTCCGGCCCAGACTAAAACGATCACCGAAATGCCCATAAAGAAATATTTCACGTTTCATCGCTCCGCGTATCTTGTGGTACGCATTTAAAAACAGAGTCCAACTGATTATAGAGAACTGAAATCCCGGCTAAACAGAAATGAGAATTTTCCCGTTACGCCGATGACTCCCGCTCAGAATTCTGTGCTTTCCTGGTGCCAGACGGCGCTAATGTACGCTTAAAAATGAGGGGTGACAAGAGGGATTTTTTTAAATAATTTCCGCCACTTACGAGTGTCGTGGAACGGCGACAGTTTGATTTCACAGCGCAATAAATTCACTTTGGGCGACGCCATCAAAGACGGTTTTGCAGTGAGATGACAGGTGCTTGAAAAGGCTAGTTTCTTAGCGAAACTAACCTTCATGTAGGGCTTAAATATAGAGGGAGGCTTCGCCAAGAGGACGCGTTTTGAAACGGCGATGCATCCAGAGATATTGCTCCGGTGCGCGCATGATTTCAGTTTCGATGACCTTATTGATAAACGCTGCCGCTTCACACTCGTTTTCCGGATAGTTAGCCATTTCCGGAGAGATGTGCAGACGGTAGCCTGACTTATCCGCTTTTCTCACCATCGTCACGGTCAGCATGGAGGCACCTGACAAACGCGAAATGACGAAAGTCCCGTTGGTCGTCGCTACATCCTTCACGGCAAAGAAGGGGGCAAAGCTGCTGCCTTTGCGTCCGTAATCCTGGTCAGGAGCGAACCAGACGGCCTCACCTTTCTTCAGGGCGCCAACCATACCGCGCAGGTTGTTACGGCTGATCATCGCTTTATTGGAGCGCATGCGGCCTCGCGTCTGAACCCACTCCATCAGTGCACTGTTGTGCGGTCTGTAGGTTGCCATCATTGGCTGACAAAGGCCCATCACGCGCCCGCCAAGCTCCAGGGACATAAAGTGCACGCCAACAACCATCACGCCGCGTTTTTGCAGCTGAGCGCGTTTAAGGTTGTCCAGTCCTTCTACATCAAACCATTTGCGGACGCGTTCATCCGGCCAGAACCAGGCCATGCCGGTTTCAAGCAGCGCCATGCCGATGGATTTAAAGTTTTCAGAGATCAGTTTTTCGCGCTCTTCAGCATTGTACTGTGGAAAGCAAAGCTCGATGTTTTTACGCGCGATAGATTCGCGACGCTTCAGGAAATAGCGGGATGCGCTGCCCAGTTTCGACCCCAGCATACGCAGCACAGGGTAGGGGAGCTGTACCAGCAGCCAGAGAACGCCAAGACCAAACCATGTAAACCAGTAACGCGGGTGTAAAAACGCGCGTTGAAATTTGGATTGAGACAAAATAGAGAAACCTATGTAGAGCCGGTGAAAGTAACGCTTAGTGCGATACCACGTGCCTATTAGACCGTAGTACAAGGTCATGGTTGCAGGCTTTACCGATCTTTACGGCGTTACCTGGCCATAGCTGACGTTGGGTGGGCGGTATAATGTAACACCGTTATACGATATGTGCTATTACTCGTTTTTGATTAAAAAAGCGACGATCCAGGAGGTGTTTGATTTTACAGATTTTATAAACAGCCGCATTGAGAGCATCCCTCCTTCTTGCGCGACGAGCTGAAGCCTCTGTGCAAGGATAAAGTCAATTCACGAGCAAGCACGGTATTAATGATTGACGACTCGTTAAGTATCCGGAAATGAATTTTTTACTACATATAATAAATAAGAATTTTCACAAGGAAAAATCTTATATATTATTCATGCCATCAATAAAATATTCACTTTTCATACTTCTTTCGTATCTTCTTTTTTGCGTCCCTCAATAGCTTCTTTCAGTTAATTCATGCTTTTTTGACAAGGTGTCGTGATGCAAATCAAAATAAGTTGTTTTTATTAGTATCTCACTGGTTGCGATCCTTTTAACGATATAAATATTTGGTTTGCGCGAAAAGAGTAGTTCCTTTTTCTGCCTTGGCAGGGCATTACACAATAATAGTTTAGCAGAAAATTCTTAAGAAATTTCTCATTGCGGGTTAATGATCTGCGTATTTGATTTTGTGTCGATCATTATTCTATGATTGCGCATCAACGCGATACCGTGAAGTTGGCATAGCAAAACCAAAGAGGGATGATGAGATGGCTGACAGTTTTCAGAATGAAGTGCCTAAGGCACGTATTAACCTAAAGCTTGACCTGCATACTGGCGGAGCAAGCAAGAAAATGGAATTACCATTGAAATTGCTTGTTGCGGGTGATTTTAGTAATGGGCAGGACACAGCGCCAATATTTGAGCGCGAAAAGGTTAATATCACGAAGAACAATTTTGATAGCGTTCTTTCCGAATATTCCCCAAAAGTTAATCTGACCGTTAAAAATACGCTGGCTGATGATGGCGGTGAGGACAACATTCAGCTGACTTTCCAGAGCATGAAAGATTTCACGCCAGAGCAGGTGGCTGCTCAGATACCGCAACTGAAGGCGATGCTGGCGATGCGCAACTTGCTCCGTGATTTGAAAGCCAACCTTTTGGACAACCAGACTTTCCGAAAAGAGCTGGAAAAAATCGTTCTTGACCAGTCGCTTAGCGCTGAGTTGCGAAATGAATTATCCGCACTGGCGTCAAAAAAATCCTAACCATCAGGCTGTTTTAACGGATTAATCAAGGAATGCTCATGTCTGTACAAAATAATATTACTGGCGGTGAAAGCGTGGTGCTGGAGCGCCCAGCAGCGGGTGGGGTTTACGCTTCCCTGTTTGAGAAGATCAATCTGAGCCCGGTCTCTGAGTTGAGCGCGCTGGATATCTGGCAAGATGCGCAGGCGATGTCGGATGCCACCGCCGATGAACGTCTGACTGCAGGTATGCAGGTCTTTCTGGAGTGTCTGACCAAAGCAGGCTCGAAAGTCGAAAAACTGGATAAAAGCCTGATTGATCACCATATCGCTGAGCTTGATTTTCAGATCAGCCGCCAGCTGGACGCTGTAATGCACCATGATGAATTTCAGGCGGTTGAGAGCCTGTGGCGTGGGGTGAAGTCGCTGGTGGATAAAACCGATTTTCGCCAGAACGTGAAAATTGAGCTTCTGAGTATGTCTAAAGAAGACCTGCGCCAGGACTTTGAAGACTGTCCGGAGGTGATCCAGAGTGGTCTTTATAAACACACCTACATCGACGAATATGATACCCCGGGCGGCGAGCCGATTGCGGCGCTGATTTCCGCTTACGAGTTCGACGCTTCAGCGCAGGATGTCGCTCTGCTGCGCAATATCTCTAAAGTCTCTGCTGCGGCACATATGCCGTTTATTGGCTCGGCAGGCCCGAAATTCTTCCTCAAGGAGTCAATGGAAGACGTTGCGGCGATTAAAGATATTGGTAACTATTTTGACCGCGCCGAGTACATCAAGTGGAAATCGTTCCGCGATACGGACGACGCGCGCTACATCGGTCTGGTGATGCCCCGCGTACTGGGACGTTTGCCGTATGGCCCGGATACCGTTCCGGTTCGCAGCTTCAATTATGTCGAAGAGGTCAAAGGTCCGGATCACGACAAATACCTGTGGACCAACGCATCGTTTGCTTTTGCGTCCAACATGGTGCGCAGCTTCATCAATAATGGCTGGTGTGTACAGATCCGTGGGCCACAGGCTGGTGGTGCGGTTCAGGACCTGCCTATCCATCTGTACGATCTCGGTACTGGCAATCAGGTAAAAATCCCGAGCGAAGTGATGATTCCTGAAACCCGTGAATTCGAATTCGCGAATCTGGGCTTCATTCCTTTGTCCTATTACAAAAACCGCGACTACGCCTGCTTCTTCTCGGCTAACTCCACGCAGAAACCGGCGCTGTATGACACCGCAGATGCAACGGCGAACAGCCGCATCAATGCGCGTCTTCCGTACATCTTCCTGCTGTCGCGTATCGCCCACTACCTGAAGCTGATTCAGCGCGAAAACATTGGCACCACTAAGGATCGCCGACTTCTGGAGCTGGAGCTGAACACCTGGGTCCGCAGTCTGGTGACCGAAATGACCGATCCGGGCGATGAACTTCAGGCGTCTCACCCACTGCGTGACGCGAAAGTGGTGGTGGAAGATATTGAGGATAACCCGGGCTTCTTCCGCGTGAAATTGTATGCGATTCCGCACTTCCAGGTGGAAGGGATGGACGTCAATTTGTCGCTTGTTTCACAGATGCCGAAAGCGAAAGCGTAAAAACAGGCAGGAAGCCGATGAAAACGGAACAACCGTTATGGGGTAGGGGCATTATGGTCTCTCCCCAGCATTTTCAGCAACAGGTCGCGTATGCGGCCTGGTCTGCCGAATGTATTGCCCGGCTGGGACTCATCTCACCCTGGGGGGTCATTGACGCCACTTTCGAACCGGAATCTCTCAAGCTTGGACGTCTCCAGGCCCGTCATCTGCATGTCCGTTTTCAGGACGGAACGCTGATTGATACAGACAATGCAGATTCTCTGCCGCCTGTGTTGTCGCTTGAAAGTGAATCGCAGGAGGTGACGGTGATGCTGGCGCTTCCGCTACTGCGGGCGAATGGCGGTAACTGCCTTAAACCCGATGAAGTGGCCGAGCGCCCGGTGCGTTATCGCCAGCGCTGGCGGGATGTGCGCAATGCGTATGGAGAAGACACCCGTCAGATTGCGGTAATGCAGCCGGAACTGACCCTGCGTTTTGCGCATCAGAACAACAGCGATTACCTGACTTGTCCGGTCGCCCGGCTGGAGCAAGATTCGCAGGGTGCATGGCAATTAGATGAGACGTTTCTCCCCCCTCTGTTGGCCATTCAAGGCAGCCGCTGGCTGGTGACGCAACTGGAACAGTTGATGACCCAGTTACGGGCCCGACTCTGTCGTCTGATGGCAATGCGGCGCGAAAGCAATGAGCGTATGGCTGACTTTGCCGTGGCTGATGTCTCTCTGTTCTGGCTGCTCAACGCGCTGAATAGCGCTGAGCCCGTACTGGGTCAGTTCCAGCGTAATCTGCAAAGCCCGCCGGAACGTCTGTATCCGGAGCTTTCTCGCCTGGCGGGGAGCTTGCTGACATTTTCTCTGGAGCACCAGGTGAACGCCATTCCGGTCTGGCATCATGAGCAACTCAACGCGGTATTTCCGCCGTTGTTTGATTTACTTAGCGATCTGCTTGAAGCCAGTCTGCCGTCCCGCGTGGTGGCTCTGACGCTCGACTATGACCCACGACTGCACTTCTGGCAGGCTCGCCTGCATGACCCGCGTCTGCGCGAAGGAGCGGATTACTATCTTTCTGTACGGTCGCCGATACCGGTGGCGCAGTTGCAGGAACAGTTCCCGCGCCAGTGTAAGGTCGGCAGTCCTGACCATGTGCGTGGGATCGTCAACTCATCCCGCGTGGGTGTACCGCTGATGCCGCTGCGTCATGTGCCAGCCGCCATTCCGCTGCGCCTGGAAAATCAGTATTTCAGTCTCGACCTCTCGCATCCTTTGGCGGCCGAAATGCTCCAGAGCGGGACATGCATGTTTTACGTCCCGGGCATGCTTGGTGAGCCTGAACTTGAACTCTTTGCGGTACTGAGAACATGAGTGAGCGTAAACGCGGCATTGCCGTGCCTGTTGATATTGACGCACTGCTGCAGGATACCTGGCTTCAGGTCATCAGCCTTCGCCATGGCCCGTTGTTTCAGGAAGGTGAAGGTCGGGTCTTATGGGAACGCTGTATCGCTGATGTAGAGCGCGTTCAGCGTGAACTAAAAGCGAGTGAGCTCGATGAAGCCAGCTGTAGGCATATCCTCACTGCACAATGTGCATTGCTTGATGAAGCGGTAAAAGGCCGCGGTGTAGAGGATGAAGGGTGGACTGTCTGGCGTGAGTCGAATGCGCCTTGTTCAATTGCCGCATGGGTCACCACCGGCGGTGCGCCTGTGATGCAGCAGCAGGTGCTGATGAATAGCCTGATGAGTTGGTTCCATCAGCATGTCCAGGCGGTATTCATCGATGATAATCCTGATGTTCCGGCCATTGCACCTGCAGCAATGCTGGGGGGAATGGGGCCGATTCTTGCCGGAAGCCTTGCGTCATCGGCCTGGACGGCGTGGTTGTCGCGTCATACCGCCATGCAGCAGGTGTCTGGCTGGCACCCGGTGGGAACGGACAGTACGGTGATCTCCCCACTTCCGGATTTCATCCTGCCACAGCTACCGGAAGGGGGAGGACTCACTCCCCGTGCCCGGACCTGGCGTTGCGTCCTTGGCATTTTCACCCTGGCTGCTATTACCGCGCTGCTTTGTAGTGGCTGGAATAATCGCCAGCTTCGGGAGGATGCGAAAAGCCAGTATCTTGTGGTTGGATGCGTTTCATGCCCCGCTTCACCTGATAGCCTGTTGCCCGCAGGGGAGTCTGCAGTACTGTGGCTGATAGGCGCTGACGCACACGTGGTGATGCCTCGGGGGGAATTTTATGATGCCTCAGATCCAGACAAATTGAGCATCGTCTGCGAACGCGCGGTCACTCAATGTGAACTTAAGGAGGAGCCAGCCGCCTGCATTTTGTTTTCGCATCCTCAAATTCCCCAGATGAACGAGTGTGGCTGGAACACCACCCATAATCTTCAGGATAGCTATTGGGGAGTGCCGGGAAGCATGGAACCTCTTATTGTTATTTCTCTTGCCGCTCTTTTTGCCCAAAACGAAGCACAGCCTTGCGGCTGGATTAGTACCGATCCTCAACATACCCTCGCTCTTGGAATTGTAAAGCCACATGGAAAAGGAAAACGCCCTTAAACCAGACGCAAGTATCTCGACTGCCGTAACGGTGATTATCGCCCTTGCTGTTGTCACTTTGGTGATACTTTGTGGGGGGCTTCTCTACTGGTATTTCGCTGTTGATGTCTCACTGGGCTGGGAATCGGTTCGGCCCCTGCTTATTGTCTGCGGTATTGCCTGGATTGCGTTAGTTTGCCTGATTGTGCTGGGCTTTCTCGGCGTTCAGCTTTGGCAGATATGTCATGTCAAGACGCTTTCGACGCGAGGAGGGAGAGAGAACCACCGTAAGCAAAAAGTAAGACAGCAGGGATTAAAAGCTGAAATCGCGCGCTCTTTGCGCAAGCGCTACACCCTTTTCTGGCGCCATAACGTCCGCCTGCTGCTCGTTGCCGGTGATGATGCCGCGATCGAACAGCTTGTTCCAGGCCTGCAACAGCAGCAGTGGCTTGAAGGCAACCGTACCGTGCTGATTTACGGCGGAAGTCTGACCTCTGAGCCTGACCGAGAGAAATACACCGCGCTACGTAAACTGCGCCGCGGACGCCCTCTGGACGGTATTGTACGCGTATTGCCCCAATCGCTTAATCTGACTCCACAAATCAGCGATAACGATTTACGCGGGCTTGAAAAAATCAGCGAACTGCTGCGCTATTCCGCGCCGGTTTGGTTATGGCAATTTTGCGACAGTAAATGGTCACAGGCTAAACGCACTGAACAGCCGGTCGGGGCCAGTTTCCCGATCCGTGCCAGAGCCGACGACATTACCCGACAGCTTGAAATGATGCTGCCCGAACTACGGGCGCAGGGCGTGAACCAGATACTGGAGAATAACAACCACGATTTCCTGCTGCGTCTTGGCCAGCATCTCAAAGACGGCGGTATCGCCCGCTGGGCTCAGCAACTGCTGCCATGGCTCTCCGACGCTCAGCAGCGCGTTCCGCTGCGCGGCCTGATGTTCAGCCTGCCGGAGAAGAAATCTGCTGATACGTCAGGGGGAAAAGCCGACGCTGAGAAATATGTTCCGGAGTCACAACGCCATGCCCTGACTCTGCCGGTGACATGGCAGGGGATCGTTGACGACTGCACCCGTATACGTGGCCGCCGGGTCGGTATGGCATGGGAACAGACGCTCGCCTGGACGCTGGCGGCCATCATTGGTCTCTGGGGGGCGGGGCTGTTGATCTCGTTTATGCTGAACTATGGACAAATTACCTCTGTAGCAGGAAAAGCCCGCAACCTGGTTGAACATCCTTCGGTACCGGACTGAATGTGAGCACTGTCTCTGCTTCCGTTTCGGACCTGCTGGTGGAGGGAGGGGCTTTTGAGATTTCCGGTATTGTTCTTCGTTATGACGGTCGGGCGGTAAAGTTTATGCCGATCTTTCTGTATGGACAGGGCGTCGCCGGTTGTGTCGAGGTGACTTTCTGTTCCGGAGAAAATGTTATTTCTCAAGGGCGGCTCTTTATGCGGGTAGGGAGGGGAAGTGACTGGATCTTCACTCCCCCAGATACACCATCCCGGTCAGGACAATTATTTGATGAAGGTATTTTTTTCGGTCTGATTTTAGCGCTGTTGCCATAGCGATAACATTATTTCATCAACTGACGAAATCAACTGACACGAATATGCAGGCCCTCCAGAATGACTATAGATATAACGTTAAAAACCGGCGGCGACCCGCGCACGCTTCCGGATTATGCCGCCCTTCGCGATGAACTGAGTAAATTAAGCCATCCCGCTCGACCGGACGTGAATTGGGTATACGTTGAAAAACGCTGCCTTTCATTATTCGAGCAAAACGGTGTTGAGTTGCAGACTGCAGCCTGGTACACCCTCGCCCGTACGCAGCAGTCTGGAGTCGCTGGCCTGAATGAGGGGCTGGCGATCCTGGAGGCTCTGATTAGCCACCAGTGGGAGGTTTTCTGGCCGCATTCGCAACACGTGCGAATGGAAATCCTTAGCAGCCTGAGCCAGCGCCTGCAGCAACTCATGCGTATGCTCACTTTGGATGACAGCAATCTGAGTGAGCTATATAACGCTGAAGCGTTGCTTTCCAGGCTGGGGGCGGTGCTCCAGACCCTTGAGCTTAAACACCTTAGCCAGTTCGAGACATTACGAACGGTGATACATTCTAATGCGGCAAGACTGGAAAAAAATCATGGAATAACAGATTCGCATGAGATGAAGCCCGACAGGGAAGCGCCTTTGGAAAAGGATGAACCGATCCAGGCGGTGAAAAGGGTATATGTTGTCCAGCAGAAAAATGAGCCGAACGGTGAGGAACCTGTGATGCCCTCCCGGATTGCCGGGCAGTGGAAGCCCTTTGTCGCCGGGATGTGTTCTATGCTGGTGGTCTGCGTCGCCGTAGCGTGGGGAGGGGGCTTTCTCTCCAGACCCGATCCCTTAACGACTCAGGCCATTGCCTCGCTGGCGCCGTTACCTGAAGTGCTTACACCTGTTCAGCAAGACGCGTTAACGCAGCGAGGAACGTTACCGTCTACGTTTATCTCAGATACGCAGCAGCAGCTTACACGGCTGGATAAACTGTCTCCTGACTGGAATATTTCCTACAGCCTACAGCTGTTAAAGCAGCTCCAGACATTACGGCCCGAAGAGGCTAACGCGCTGATAATACAGTGGCAAAAAAAGTTTAACGCGACGGCGTTGCCTGTAGACGCAATGAACAGCTGGTATCAGGGGATGATGACGCTTCAGCAACTGAGTGATCGGCTGAGTAGTCTGGATGAGCAAAAAGGAAAATATATAACCGTGAGTGAGCTTAAATCCGTGGTTTTTTCGACTATGCAGTCATTTAACCATGCGATACCCGCTGAAGAGCAGCTCAGGCGCCTGTCGCAGTATCCTGCAGGAAGTGCGCTCCCTGAAGCAGAAAAGACCCAACTTGAGCTTCACCTAAAGCAACTGGCAACGCGTTATGCTCAAATAAAGCAGGATGCTTCTGCTCAATGAGTTTTTGCAGCGAACAGACTAATTTGGGTTAAAAACAGAGGAAGATAAAAGTGTCCCCTGCAGGAATCGAACCTGCAACTAGCCCTTAGGAGGGGCTCGTTATATCCATTTAACTAAGGGGACGAGGCGGCACGAGTATAGCGTTATTTACACTTTGCGTTAAGCGCGTTGCCGCCTGACTGCTCAAAGAGTCACCATTCAGGTTGATTTTTTTGCTGCTTTATCCTTTTCTGCCTGCGCCTTAAGCTCGGCTTTGCGTTTATTCGACATGTCGTTACGGATTTGGGCATGGCTTAACAGCGCGAAGATAAACGTTCCGCCGCAGATATTCCCCGCCAGCGTCGGAATAGCGAACGGCCAGAAAAAATCGCTCCAGTGAAGCGTGCCATTAAAGACCAGGTAGAGTATCTCAACGGTACCGACCACGATATGCGTGGTATCCGCCAGCGCAATTAACCAAGTCATGAGTATGATCACCACGATTTTAGCGCTACCGGCAGAAGGGAACATCCACACCATTGTGGCGATAATCCACCCAGAGATGATGGCATTAGAAAACATTTCGACTGGCGTGTTTTTCATCACATCCATACCGATCTTCACAAACGCGTCCCGGGTGGGTTCATCAAATATCGGCATATATTCAAATGCCCAGGCCGCGATGCCCGTGCCGATGATATTTCCCAGCAGAACCACGCTCCAGAGCCTCATCAATAAACCAAAATTGCCGAGGGTAGGGTTTTGCATCACCGGCAGTACGGCGGTCACCGTGTTCTCAGTAAACAGCTGCTGGCGGGCCATGATGACGATAATAAAGCCGAAGGTGTAGCCGAGGTTCTCCAGTAAAAATCCGCCGGGAACGCCCTCCAGCTGCACATGAAATATCCCTTTAGCAAGCAGCGAGGCGCCCATTGATAATCCAGCCGCGATAGCTGACCAGAAGAGGGCCATGGCATCGCGCTCCATCTCCTTTTCGCCGTCCTGGCGTATATGTTCGTGAATTGCCATCGCGCGGGAGGGGAGGCGATCCTCATCAATCTCTATCTCCTCACCGCGCGCTTTCTCCTCGCTTTCAATTTCATGTTCCTCATTACTTTCGCCAATTTTGTCTTCACCCACTTCTTTCATATCTGCTCCCGGAGGTTGATCTTTCTTTTAAGCGTAGCGGCTTTTATCGGGATGCCTGTGGGGATGCTCTTAAATTGGCGGGAATGACAACAAAGGTGATACATCTTGTTCAAAGACATTATAAAATTGCCAGCGAAACGAATTCCAAAAGTCAGGCTATGCTGAGATCAGAGTCACGGTGATTACTGCCCGTAACTGTACTCATAGACATCGGTAAACGTGCTGTTACAATCACTTGCACGTTTTCAGACGGAGCGCCAGATGCTCCGTTACGGATGGCAATCAACGATAGCCATACTGAACAGGGAGATATTTATGAAACTTCGGCTGTCGGCGCTTGCGCTGGGCGCGACGATGCTTGTGGGCTGCGCCAGCTCCGGGGAGCAAACGGGACGCTCCGATCCTCTCGAAGGATTTAACCGCTCTATGTATAGCTTCAACTACAACGTGCTGGACCCGTATGTAGTTCGCCCGGTGGCAGTAGCATGGCGCGATTACGTTCCACAGCCCGCGCGTAACGGGTTAAGCAATTTTACCAGCAACCTCGAAGAGCCTGCGGTGATGGTCAACTATTTCCTGCAGGGCGATCCGTATCAGGGGATGGTGCACTTTACGCGCTTCTTCCTGAACTCCCTGCTGGGTATGGGTGGTTTTATCGATGTTGCAGGTATGGCAAACCCGAAACTGCAGCGTGAACAGCCGCACCGTTTCGGCAGTACGCTGGGGCATTATGGTGTCGGTTACGGTCCTTACGTCCATCTGCCGTTCTATGGCAGCTTCACCGTGCGTGATGATGGCGGCGATATGGTCGATACGCTGTATCCGGTTCTGTCGTGGCTGACCTGGCCGCTGTCGGTGGGTAAATGGACGGTGGAAGGGATTGAAACCCGTGCGCAACTGCTTGATTCAGACGGTCTGCTGCGCCAGTCGTCCGATCCGTACATTATGGTGCGTGAAGCGTACTTCCAGAATCATGACTTTATCGCCAACGGCGGCAAGCTGAAGCCGGAAGATAATCCAAACGCGAAGGCAATTGAAAACGAACTCAAAGATATTGATTCGGAATAAATAAAAAAGGTGAGCAACGCTCACCTTTTTTGATCCCTGCGCGATTAGAACGCGTAGTTGAAGTTAGTACCGAACAGCCAGGCTTTACCTTCAGAGGTAAATTCGTACGGGCCTTCCTTGAAGGTCACTTTCTGGCCATGCATATAAGATACGCCCGCATCGACAGAAGCATTCTCGTTGAACGCGTAGGTTGCACCAGCACTCACCCAGAAGCGGTCCTGATCCGGAATGGAAATGGAGCGCTTATCAGCCGGTACCGGGCTGTCATCGAATGCGATACCGGTACGGAATGTCCAGTTGTCATCCATATAGTAGGTGGTACCCAACGCAATGCGATAGGCGTCGTGGAAGCTCTCGTCCTTATAGAACAGCGTTTGACCGTTGGTGCCGGTCGCTTTCAGCTCCTGGAACTGGCTCCAGCTGGTATAGGCCAGGCTATAGTGAATAGCCCACTGTGGCGCTACGCGGTTGTAACCCGAGACTTCCCACATTTCTGGCAGATGCAGTGACAGTGAGCCAGGGACAGTTTGACCAGAAGTCCCCCACGGGATAGTGGTACCCGCACCAGGGACCAGGCTGTTGACCGGCGTCAGGATGCCGCTCTTGTAATCGCCGTCGAAGTCAATTTTTACTTCGGAACGATAGGTCAGGCCCCAGCGGTTGTTTTTGTCCAGCTCGTACAGAATACCGGCGTTCCAGCCATAGCCCCACTCATCGCCCTTCAGGCTGGCAATTTTGTTGCTGTTTTTCGGCAGGCGAGCCGTTTGTTCACCGGCGTAACGCTCAATTTTTGCATCGGCGTAGACGGCATCAAAGCCCAGACCGAAGCTCCAGCTGTCGTTCAGACGATAAGCACCGCTCAGGTTCAGGTTTAGCGTTGTCAGGTCTGTTTTACCGCCGTATTCGCCTGCCGGGTAGTTGTTGTTGAACTCGGTAGCAAGGCCATAGTTAGACGTGACGGATGCGCCCCAGCCAAATTGTTCATTGATTGGTGCAACGAAGTGCAGGTTAGGTACCCACGCCGTTGGCGCAATGTTATCTGCTTTCAGGCTCGCACCAGAAGGTGACGTGCCGGAAATGTTGACATCAGGATCGATATACACCGCACCAGCAGAGAAGGTCGGGCGATCGAACATCATGATTAATGCAGGGTTACGGCTTGCGTTACCCGCATCATCAGCGATTGCACCTTCCCCTGAATACGCGCGGCCAAGGCCAGAGGAAGAAAATTCGTTTAGCTGAAAGCCCGCTGACCAGGCGGAAGTAGAGACGATTGCCACTGCGACTGCCAGCGCAGTCTTGTTGAACAGGGTTTTCTGGCTCATGACCATAACCTCATTGAGTTATTTTTATTCAATAATTGTTACATACCGTAACAGGAGCGCGAAGTGTAGGGTCTGAGGTATGACAGACAAATCAGACCAATGGCCAGAGTATAGGTCCGACCAGCCTGAATGTTGCAAGTTTGTTTATTAATATTTTCAAATATGTTTCTTGAAACGAGATCTGGTTGGCAAAATTGTGACCATCGCGGCTCACCCAAAAGGGTGGTTTTTGTTTTAGATCATTTTTTAGTGTGATATCGGTCACTTATCCGATTTTGCGCCATTAACGGCTGGAGAGAGCCAGCGCTGGGGCGTAAAATATCAGCATCGTGTTTATCTCGCGCGCTGCGCGAATACAGAGGAAATTGAGCTATGAGTAAATGCAGTGCTGATGAAACCCCGGTTTGCTGCTGTATGGATGTTGGCACCATCATGGACAACACCGATTGCACCGCGTCTTACAGCCGTGTGTTCACCAACCGCGCCGAAGCCGAAGAAACGCTGGCCGCGCTGAGCAAGCGCGCGCGTGATGTGGAGTCCGATCCGTGTGAAATCAAATCTACCTTCACGGAAGTGGACGGCGGCGTGAAGCTGGATATCGACTTTGTGTTTGCCTGCGAAGCTGAAACGCTGATTTTCCAGCTCGGTCTGCGTTAATCCTTTTTGCCCAGCGGCGCTTCGCTTGCACGGGCCTACGATCGTGTAGGCCGGGTAAGGCACCGTCGCCACCCGGCAACAAACCGCACAATTGCCTCTGCCATGCAGGGGCATTTTCTTTTTCTTCTCTGTGTTTTACCTCGCATTTTTAAGCTTCCCCGATTGGCTGAATGTAAAAAAATGGTTAAGACTGTTATCAGGTCAGACCACTTTATAGTCATGTAAAATTTTTCACAGGGGAAGGTTATGAGTCAGGCATTACCGCTAATCACCCGACAAGGTGACCGCATTGCCATTGTCAGCGGTCTGCGTACGCCGTTTGCACGTCAGGCGACGGCGTTTCACGGTATACCGGCTGTCGATCTGGGGAAAATGGTAGTGGGGGAGATGCTGGCTCGCAGCGAAATTCCGCCTGAGGTCATCGAACAACTGGTCTTCGGCCAGGTGGTACAGATGCCTGAAGCCCCTAACATTGCGCGTGAGATTGTTCTCGGTACCGGCATGAACGTTCATACCGATGCCTACAGCGTTAGCCGCGCGTGCGCGACCAGCTTCCAGGCGGTAGCAAACGTGGCGGAAAGTCTGATGGCGGGCACCATTCGCGCCGGGATCGCAGGTGGCGCCGATTCTTCCTCCGTACTGCCGATTGGCGTCAGTAAAAAGCTGGCCCGCATTCTGGTGGATGCCAATAAAGCCCGCACCACCGGTGCGAAGCTCAAACTCTTCTCGCGTTTACGCCTGCGCGATCTCATGCCCGTGCCACCTGCCGTCGCGGAATACTCTACCGGCCTGCGAATGGGCGATACCGCCGAGCAGATGGCCAAAACCTACGGCATCACCCGCGAGCAGCAGGATGCGCTGGCGCATCGCTCGCATCAGCTGGCAGCGAAAGCCTGGTCGGAGGGCAAACTCACCGACGAGGTCATGACCGCCTACACGCCTCCCTATCGAGAGCCTCTTACTGAAGACAACAATATTCGTGGTACCTCGACGCTGGCGGATTACGCCAAACTGCGTCCGGCGTTTGACCGCAAGCACGGCACCGTGACGGCGGCCAACAGTACGCCGCTGACCGATGGTGCTGCTGCGGTGATCCTGATGACGGAGTCGCGTGCAAAAGAGCTGGGCATCACGCCGCTGGGCTATTTGCGCAGCTATGCCTTTACCGCCATTGATGTCTGGCAGGACATGCTGTTAGGTCCGGCGTGGTCCACGCCGCTGGCGCTGGATCGCGCGGGGCTAACCCTGGCGGATTTAACCCTGATTGATATGCACGAAGCCTTTGCCGCGCAAACCCTGGCAAACGTCCAGCTGCTGGCAAGCGAGCGTTTTGCACGCGACGTGCTGGGCCGCGCCCATGCCACCGGCGAAGTGGATCAGAGCAAGTTCAACGTGCTGGGTGGGTCGATCGCCTACGGCCATCCGTTTGCGGCCACGGGCGCGCGAATGATCACCCAGACACTACACGAACTCCGTCGCCGCGGCGGCGGGTTTGGTCTCGTCACCGCCTGCGCGGCGGGCGGCCTTGGTGCAGCAATGGTTCTGGAGGCTGAATAATGGATATGCCATCTGCATTTAATCTGACGGTTCGCCTCGATAACGTCGCGGTTATCACTATTGATGTGCCTGATGAAAAGATGAATACCCTGAAGGCTGAATTCGGCACTCAGGTTCGCGCCATGCTCAAGCAGATCCGCGAAAATAAAGCGATTCGTGGTCTGGTCTTTATCTCGGCTAAGCCGGATAACTTTATTGCCGGGGCCGATATCAACATGATCGCCCGAGCGAAAAGCGCGCAGGAAGCTGAAGATCTGGCGCGTCAGGGACAGCAGGTGATGGCTGAAATCAACGCTCTGCCGATTCCGGTTATTGCCGCGATCCACGGTGCCTGCCTGGGCGGCGGGCTGGAGCTGGCGCTGGCCTGTCACAGCCGTATCTGCACTGACGATCCGAAAACCGTTTTAGGGTTGCCAGAAGTGCAGTTAGGCCTGCTGCCGGGATCGGGTGGAACACAGCGTCTGCCGCGTCTGGTTGGGGTTAGCACCGCCCTGGAGATGATCTTAACCGGCAAGCAGCTACGCCCCCGTCAGGCACTGAAAGTGGGGTTGGTTGACGACGTCGTTCCGCACACCATTCTACTGGACGCTGCCGTTGAGCTGGCGCTGAAGGGACGTCAGACAAAACGTCCTCTCCCCGTACGCGAGCGCGTGCTGGCAGGGCCACTGGGGCGCGCGCTCCTGTTCAACATGGTAGGCAAAAAAACCGAGCAAAAAACCAAAGGCAACTACCCGGCGGCAAAGCGCATTCTGGAAGTGATGGAAACCGGGTTGTCGCAGGGCAGCAGCAGCGGCTATGCCGCTGAGGCCAAAGCCTTTGGAGAACTGGCGATGACGCCGCAGTCGCAGGCGCTGCGCAGCATCTTCTTCGCCAGTACTGAGGTGAAAAAAGATCCGGGCAGCGAGGCAGAGCCTGCGCCGCTGCGCGCCGTTGGCGTGCTGGGCGGTGGGCTCATGGGCGGCGGAATCGCGTTTGTTACCGCCAGCAAAGGCAAATTGCCCGTACGTATCAAAGACATCAGCGCAAAGGGCATCAACCACGCGCTGCAGTACAGCTGGCAGAACCTTGATCGGAAGGTCAAACGCCGCCATATCAAGGCAAGCGAGCGTGATAAAACCCTGGCGACGATCTCCGGCACGACGGATTACAGCGGTTTTGCGCACCGGGACCTGGTGATTGAAGCCGTATTTGAAGACCTGGCGCTTAAGCAGCAGATGGTGGCCGACGTAGAGCAGCACTGCGCGCCGCACACTATTTTCGCCTCAAACACCTCGTCTTTACCGATTGGCGATATCGCGGCGAAAGCTGCTCGTCCGGAGCAGGTCATTGGTCTGCACTTTTTCAGTCCGGTCGAAAAAATGCCGCTGGTGGAGGTGATCCCGCACGCCACGACCAGCCCGCAGACCATCGCCACCGTGGTGAAGCTGGCGAAAAAACAGGGTAAAACCCCGATTGTGGTCGCGGACAAGGCTGGCTTCTACGTCAACCGTATTCTGGCACCCTATATCAACGAAGCGATGCGGCTGCTGACGGAAGGGGAGAAAATCGAGCACGTCGACGAGGCGCTCGTAAAGTTTGGCTTCCCCGTCGGTCCAATCCAACTTTTGGATGAGGTGGGAATAGACACCGGCACTAAAATTATACCTGTGCTGGAAGCGGCTTATGGCGATCGTTTTACCCCGCCTGCAAACATTGTTTCTGCAATTTTGAAGGACGATCGCAAAGGCAGAAAAAATGAACGCGGTTTCTATCTTTACGGCGCGAAAGGGCGTAAAAGCAAGAAACAGGTCGACCCTTCGGTTTATGGGCTTATTTCGGCCACCGGTCAGGGAAGACTGTCTGCCGTTCAGTGCGCAGAACGTTGCGTCATGATGATGCTCAATGAAGCGGCGCGCTGCTTTGGTGAACAGGTGATCAAGAGCGCACGCGATGGCGACATCGGCGCGGTATTTGGTATTGGTTTCCCGCCGTTCCTTGGCGGCCCGTTCCGTTACATGGATACGCTCGGTGCGGGTGAAGTGGTTGTCATTTTGCAACGTCTGGCCTCGCAATACGGTCCGCGGTTTACACCGTGTGACGAATTATTGCAGATGGCGGAGCGGGGCCAGACATTCTGGCCTGCAAGGGAAACTGATTTCGTAAACTGAAGTCAAAGAAGGGTAAATCCTGAGGTGAATGAACCTGTTCTGGCGATTTTGTAAACAGAGATTGACTATACTTACGCCATTGAGGTAAAAAACAGCGTTTCATTCACTGAATGGATCAGGCACAATGCCCGGCCATCGGGTTTTCTACCTCAGAGCATTAATCGCGGGTAGTTAACGCCGGTGATTCTGGTTAACAAAAGCGGTGCAATATGCAAGTTTTTATCATGCGTCACGGCGACGCGGCACTCGATGCCGCCAGTGACTCAGTACGTCCTTTAACCGTCTGTGGCTGTGACGAATCCCGTCAAATGGCGACGTGGCTTAAAGGTCAAAAAGTGGACATTGAACGTGTTCTGGTGAGTCCGTTCCTGCGTGCAGAACAGACGCTGGACGTGGTAGGGGAGTGTATGAACCTGCCATCAAGCGTGGACGTTCTCCCTGAGCTGACGCCATGCGGCGATGTCGGTCTTGTCAGCGCTTACCTTCAGGCGCTGTGCAATGAAGGTGTCGCTTCCGCACTGGTCATTTCCCACCTGCCGCTGGTCGGCTATCTGGTATCTGAGCTGTGCCCGGGCGAAACGCCGCCAATGTTCACCACTTCCGCCATTGCCAACGTCACTCTCGACGAAACCGGCAAAGGGGTCTTCAACTGGCAAATGAGCCCGTGCAACCTGAAGATGGCAAAAGCCATCTGACGTGACGTGTGACAGGGCGGGGTACTACGTGTTTCCCGCCCTTCTGTCAGGGCAACTCTGGCGGCTGCCACTCCTCAACTTCAATCAACACCAGCAATGCGGCATCGCCGCCGTACTCTTTCGGTGCCTGATGAAACGCCATCACGTGCGGGTGCTGAGCCAGCCACAGCGGCGTCTGTTGCTTCAGAATGTGTTTACCGTGGCCGTGCATCACGCAGGCGCAAAAAACATGTTCGCGGCGACAGGCGGCAATCAACGCCCCCAGCTCCTGTTTCGCCTGCATCTGGGTTAAGCCGTGCAGATCGAGAAACAGCTCCGGCGAATAATCTCCGCGTCGTAACTTTTTCAGCTCAAAATGGCTGACGTCTTCGCGCACGTACTTCACAGCCCCTTGCGTATTGAGCAGCGGCTGAAATTCATCTGAAAAATAGTGGCTGTTATCCGCCTGCTCCTGGAGCAGCCGTTTGACCGGAACTTCGCTGATTTTTTTACGCTGCGGACGGTGGACAATCGTGTCCTGCGCGATTTTCCGCGTCCCGGTCATTAGCTGGCGGAAGAGCGCCTGATCCTCCTCGCTGAGCGATGTTTTCTTTTTCATTCGTCATTCTCATCTCGTATTTCCGATAGTGTACCCGACTAAACGCATTTTTTAACCTCAAGCGGTACGCGTCATTGCTGATTTATCGCCGTCTTCATGGCAAACTAGCCGCCGAAAATTATGCGAGCATGCCCTGGAGGAAAGAGTGGATAAAATATTTGTCGATGAAGCAGTAAACGAGCTGCATACCATACAGGACATGTTGCGCTGGTCGGTTAGCCGCTTCAGCGCCGCTAATATCTGGTACGGTCACGGTACCGATAACCCGTGGGACGAGGCCGTTCAGCTGGTGCTGCCGTCTCTTTACCTGCCGCTGGACATTCCGGAAGACATGCGCACCGCGCGCCTGACCTCCAGCGAAAAACATCGCATCGTTGAGCGCGTGATCCGTCGCGTAAACGAGCGCATTCCGGTTGCTTACCTGACCAACAAAGCCTGGTTCTGCGGCCACGAGTTTTACGTCGATGAACGCGTGCTGGTACCGCGCTCGCCGATTGGTGAGCTGATCAACAACCACTTTGAAGGCCTGATTAACCATCAGCCGCAGCACATTCTCGATATGTGCACCGGCAGCGGCTGCATCGCTATTGCCTGCGCCTACGCTTTCCCTGAAGCGGAAGTGGACGCCGTCGATATCTCCACCGACGCGCTGGCCGTGACCGAACACAACATCGAAGAGCACGGCCTGATCCATCACGTCACGCCAATCCGCTCTGACCTGTTCCGCGACCTGCCGACGCTGCAGTACGATCTGATCGTCACTAACCCGCCGTACGTCGATGCAGAAGACATGTCCGATCTGCCTAACGAATATCGTCACGAGCCGGAGCTGGGCCTGGCGTCAGGCTCGGACGGCCTGAAGCTGACCCGCCGCATTCTGGCCTGCGCGCCGGATTACCTGACCGATGACGGCGTTCTGATTTGTGAAGTGGGCAACAGCATGGTACATCTGATAGAGCAGTACCCGGATGTGCCGTTCACCTGGCTTGAGTTCGACAACGGCGGTGACGGCGTCTTTATGCTGACCAAAGCGCAGCTGCTCGACGCGCGCGAACACTTCAGCATCTATAAAGATTAATCCAGCGGGCTTCGGCCCGTTTCACAACGCTCAAACACAAACAACAACATCGGAGCCGTGATGGCAGGAAACAGTATTGGACAGTTATTCCGCGTGACCACCTTTGGCGAGTCGCACGGGCTGGCGCTGGGCTGTATCGTTGATGGCGTACCGCCAGGCATCGAACTGACCGAAGCAGATTTACAGCACGACCTTGACCGCCGTCGTCCGGGCACCTCTCGCTACACCACGCAGCGTCGCGAGCCGGACCAGGTCAAAATTCTCTCCGGCGTTTTTGAAGGCCGCACCACCGGCACCAGCATTGGTCTGCTGATTGAAAACACCGATCAGCGCTCTCAGGACTACGGTGCTATCAAAGACGTGTTCCGCCCGGGCCATGCCGACTACACCTACGAGCAAAAGTACGGCTTTCGCGACTATCGCGGCGGCGGACGCTCTTCCGCGCGTGAAACCGCGATGCGCGTGGCCGCTGGCGCGATTGCTAAAAAGTATTTGCAGCAGAAATTTGGCATCGTCATTCGCGGCTGTCTGACCCAGATGGGCGACATTCCGCTGGCGATCAAGGACTGGGATCAGGTCGAGCAAAACCCGTTCTTCTGCGCCGATGCGGATAAGCTTGACGCGCTGGACGAACTGATGCGCGGCCTGAAAAAAGAGGGCGACTCCATTGGCGCGAAAGTCACCGTGGTGGCAGATGGCGTCCCGGCTGGCTGGGGCGAGCCGGTATTTGACCGTCTCGACGCCGATATCGCCCACGCGCTGATGAGCATCAACGCGGTGAAGGGCGTCGAGATTGGCGACGGCTTCGACGTGGTGGCGCTTCGCGGCAGCCAGAACCGCGACGAAATCACGAAAGCGGGCTTCCAGAGCAACCATGCGGGCGGCATTCTCGGCGGTATCAGCAGTGGACAGCAGATTATTGCCAACATCGCGCTGAAGCCGACCTCAAGCATCACCGTGCCGGGCCACACGATTAACCGCTCAGGCGAAGAAGTTGAGATGATCACCAAAGGTCGTCACGATCCGTGCGTGGGGATCCGCGCGGTGCCGATCGCGGAAGCGATGCTGGCGATCGTGCTGATGGATCACTTCCTGCGCCAGCGCGCGCAGAACGCGGACGTGACGACCACCATTCCACGCTGGTAAACATGAAAAAAACCGCAATTGCTCTGCTGGCGCTGCTGGCCAGTGGAGCCAGTCTGGCCGCCACGCCGTGGCAAAAAATCACCCATCCGGTGGCGGGAAGCGCGCAGTCCATCGGCGCCTTCTCTAACGGCTGTATCGTGGGCGCGCAGGAGCTGCCGCTGCAATCAGATACCTATCAGGTGATGCGTACCGACCAGCGTCGTTACTTCGGCCACCCTGATCTGGTGCTGTTCATTCAGCGACTGGGGAACCAGGTGCATAACCTGGGGCTGGGGACGATGCTGATTGGCGATATGGGGATGCCTGCCGGTGGCCGCTTTAACGGCGGGCACGCCAGCCACCAGACCGGACTGGATGTCGACATCTTCCTGCAGCTGCCGAAAACGCGCTGGACGTCTGCGCAGCTGCTGAAGCCGCAGGCGCTGGATCTGGTGTCGCGCGACGGCAAAAGCGTGGTGCCATCACTGTGGTCACGGGATATTTCGAGCCTGATCAAGCTGGCGGCGAAAGATAACGACGTCACGCGGATTTTCGTCAACCCGGCGATCAAGCAGCAGCTTTGTCTGGATGCGGGGACGGATCGCGACTGGCTGCGCAAAGTGCGCCCGTGGTTCCAGCATCGTGCGCATATGCACGTGCGTCTGCGCTGCCCGGCGAACAGCCTGGAATGTGAAGATCAGCCGCTACCGCCGCCAGGCGATGGCTGTGGTTACGAACTGCAAAGCTGGTTTGAGCCGGCAAAACCTGGAACCTCTAAGCCTGAGAAGAAGACACCGCCTCCGTTGCCGCCTTCCTGCCAGGCGCTACTGGATGAGCATGTACTTTAATGGATAATTTCGTCGATCTGTTTATGGTGTCACCGCTGCTGCTGGTGGTGCTGTTCTTTGTGGCCATGTTGGCCGGTTTTATCGATGCACTCGCGGGCGGCGGCGGGCTGTTAACCGTGCCCGCGCTGCTGGCGGCGGGCATGAGCCCGGCGCAGGCGCTTGCCACCAATAAGCTGCAGGCCTGCGGCGGCTCGCTTTCGGCGTCGCTCTATTTTATCCGCAGCAAGGTGGTGAATCTCGCCGATCAAAAGCTCAATATCCTGATGACCTTTATCGGCTCAACGTCGGGCGCGCTGCTGGTGCAGCACGTGCAGTCGGATATTTTGCGCCAGATCCTGCCGATTCTGGTTATCTGCATCGGTCTCTATTTCCTGCTGATGCCTAAGCTCGGTGAGGAAGACCGGGCGCGGCGGCTGCACGGCCTGCCGTTTGCGCTGATTGCCGGTGGCTGCGTCGGCTTTTACGACGGCTTCTTTGGCCCGGGGGCAGGCTCGTTTTACGCACTGGCGTTCGTGACGCTGGCCGGCTTTAACCTCGCCAAATCCACCGCCCACGCTAAGGTGCTGAATGCGACCTCGAACGTCGGCGGCCTGCTGCTGTTTATCATTGGCGGCAAGGTTATCTGGGCAACCGGGTTTGTGATGATGGCAGGGCAGTTTTTGGGCGCGCGCGCAGGCTCGCGTCTGGTATTAAGCAAAGGGCAAAAGCTGATCCGCCCGATGATTGTTGTCGTCTCGGCGGTGATGAGCGCCAAACTTCTTTATGACAGCCATGGACAGGAGATCCTCACCTGGTTGGGGATGAACTAATGAACAGTACGCATAAATACGAACAGCTGATTGAGATCTTCGATAGCTGTTTTGCTGATGATTTTAATACCCGTCTGATTAAAGGCGACGACGAACCGATCTATCTTCCTGCTGATGCAGAGGTTCCGTACAACCGCATCGTCTTTGCCCACGGCTTTTACGCCAGCGGTTTGCACGAGATCTCGCACTGGTGCATCGCGGGGAAAGCGCGTCGCGAGCTGGTGGACTTCGGTTACTGGTACTGTCCGGACGGGCGCGACGCCGCCACCCAGGGCCAGTTTGAAGACGTGGAAGTGAAGCCGCAGGCGCTGGAATGGCTGTTCTGCGTGGCGGCGGGTTTCCCGTTCAACGTGAGCTGTGACAACCTTGAAGGTGACTTTGAGCCAGACCGTATCGTCTTCCAGCGCCGCGTGCATGCGCAGGTGATGGAGTATCTTGAGAAAGGCATCCCGGAACGTCCGGCGCGCCTGATCGAGGCTTTACAGAATTATTACCACACGCCGGAGATCACGGCGGAATGCTTCCCTTGGCCGGAAGATCTTTAACAGAGGAAAGAAGATGATCGCAGAATTTGAATCACGCATTCTGGCGTTAATTGATGACATGGTGGAACACGCCAGTGATGATGAGCTGTTCGCCAGCGGTTATCTGCGTGGTCACCTGACGCTGGCGGTAGCCGAGCTGGAAGCAGGTGACGATCACTCTGCCGACGCCGTTCACGCTGAAGTCACGCGCAGCCTGGAAAAAGCCATTCTGGCCGGGGAGCTCTCTCCGCGCGACCAGTCTCTGGTGCTGGGGATGTGGGACAATTTATTCCAGCAGGCTAAACGCTAAGCCGCTGCCCTCTCTTCCCTCTCCCCTTTGGGGAGAGGGGATTCGACCGCACCCTACTTAACCATTTTCCCCTTCAGCAGTTTCCGTACCCACAGTCGATTCGGGTTCAGCCCCGCAAGCGTGGTTCTGTCCAGCGGAACAGGCTCATTACTCATTTGCGCGGCTAACGTTTCAGCCAGCAGCGGCGCGGAGCACAATCCTCGCGATCCTAATCCGCCCAGCATGAACAGTTCCGGATAAACCGGGGCACTTACCGCCGTTTCCTTGTTTTCTGCCAGATCCTGATAGAGTTCAAGCGTGGCTTCATAGTCCGGCACGTTTCCCGCCATCGGCAGGTGATCGCGGGTCGCGCAGCGCACGCCGCAGCGCGCTTCGCCCTCGCTCACGTCAACCTCTTTCGCCCACGCCGCGTCCGGGAAGCAGTCAATCAGGCGCTGGCGGTTTTGCTGCTGATCCGCTTCGCTGTAGCGCATATCCGCTTCGCCACGATGATAGCTGGCGCCGATGCAGTGATGTCCGTTAGACGGATTTTGTGGCGTCAGATAGCCGTCATAGCACAGCACCTGGCGCAGCTTGCTCAGTTCGGGCGCGGTCGGGATATGGCTTACCTGGCCGCCGACCGGATAAACCGGCAACGTCTCGGTCTGGATAAACTGGCTGATGTTATGTCCGTTTGCCAGCACAACGCTGGCATGGTGTGCCGCTTTGCCATCAGCAAAATGCAGAGTCCACCGTTCTGACCGGCTAAGCGATTCAACCTTATGAGCATAATGCACCCTCAGCCCGCGTGACTGCGCCAGGCTAATCGCCGCCGCGGTCAGTTCAGCCGGGCACAGCCAGCCGCCGAGCGGATATTGAATGCCGCCACAGCCGGTTTCCACGCCCGCCGTGTCTGCCACCTCTTGCGCACTGGCCGCGCGGGCAATCTCCTCCGGCAGACCCAGAGACAGCATCTGGGCGATTTTTTGCTGGCTCTTTTCATCCCAGCCGAGCTGCGTCACGCCGCACCAGTCATGGTCGAATGCCACTGGCAGCGCGTCGTACAGGCGACGGGCGAAGGTAAAGGCCGCGGGGAAAAACTGGAACAGGGCCGGGTCGTGCGCGCTTAAAAGCGGGTAAAGCGCGCCCTGGCGGTTGCCGGACGCGCCGCTGGCTGGTGCCTCGTCAGCGCAGTAGAGCGTCACCTGCCAGCCCCGGTGCAGCAGCGCGAGAGAGAGCAGGGCGCTGGCAATTCCTCCGCCAACGATCGCCACTTCGCGCGATGCGCTGGCGCTGCGCGCAAACCAGGGAGCCCGAGCGGGAACGTCCAACGTCCGTTCCATCGTGCCGACCAGCATGTCGCGCTTGCGGCCAAAGCCTTTGGTCTTCTGCATGGTAAAGCCCGCGTCCTGCAGGCCGCGGCGAACAAAGCCGGCCGAGGTAAAGGTGGCGAGCGTTGCGCCGGGACGCGCCAGCCGGGCCATCGCGCTAAACAGATGCTGGCTCCACATGTCCGGGTTCTTGGCGGGCGCAAAGCCGTCAAGGAACCACGCGTCCACCGTCTGGTTCATCGCGTCGTCGAGCGTATCGGTCAGGTCGTTAATGTCGCCCAGCCATAAATCCAGCGTCACCCGTCCGCCGTCCAGAATCAGACGGTGGCAGCCGCCGATATGCGGCGGCCACTGCGCCTGAAGCTGCTCCGCCCAGGCTGCAAGCTCCGGCCAGCGCTGGTGGGCGAGCCGCAGATCGTGCGCGGTAAGCGGAAATTTTTCAAAACTGATGAAATGTAATCTTTGTAGCGTAGCCTCAGGGTGCGCAGCGTGAAACTGGTCAAACGCCTGCCAGAGGGTTAAAAAATTGAGCCCGGTGCCGAATCCGCTTTCCGCAACAACGAACAGACTGCGCGGGTGCGCAGGGAAGCGGGCGCTGAGCTGGTTTCCCTCGAGGAAAACATAGCGGGTTTCTTCGAGTCCGTTATCATTAGAAAAGTAGACGTCATCAAAATCTCGGGAAACAGGTGTACCCTCAGCGTTGAATTCGAGGTTGGCGGGTTGTATCGCGTTTTGTTTCACGTAAGTTACTCGTCTGACAGGCAGTGGCACGATCTTAACGATGTGAGTCCATCGGTGCAAATTTCCGCAGAAAATGTCTGATCGGACTTGTTCGGCGTACAAGTGTACGCTATTGTGCGACTCGAAACTTTTTATAGTGCGACTTACAGAGGTATTGAATGAAACGTGCAGTGATTACTGGCCTGGGCATTGTTTCCAGCATCGGTAATAACCAGCAGGAAGTCCTGGCATCTCTGCGTGAAGGACGCTCCGGGATCACTTTCTCTGAAGAGTTTAAAGATTCAGGTATGCGTAGCCACGTATGGGGTAACGTCAAACTGGACACCACCGGTTTGATTGACCGTAAAGTGGTTCGTTTCATGAACGATGCCTCTATTTATGCTTATCTCTCCATGCAGGAAGCGATCAAAGATTCCGGCCTGAGCGAAGAGGTTTATCAGAACAACCCGCGCGTGGGCCTGATTGCCGGTTCCGGCGGTTCCTCTAAAGCGCAGGTATTCGGTGCTGACGCCATGCGCAGCCCGCGTGGTCTGAAAGCGGTAGGTCCGTACGTGGTGACTAAAGCCATGGGTTCTGCGGTTTCCGCGTGCCTGGCGACCCCGTTCAAAATCCACGGTGTGAACTACTCCATCAGCTCCGCGTGTGCGACTTCCGCACACTGTATCGGCAACGCGGTTGAGCAGATCCAGCTGGGTAAACAGGACATCGTATTTGCTGGCGGCGGCGAAGAGCTGGGCTGGGAAATGGCCTGTGAGTTCGACGCGATGGGCGCACTGTCCACCAAGTACAACGAAACCCCAGACAAAGCCTCCCGTACTTATGACGCGCACCGTGACGGTTTCGTCATCGCGGGCGGCGGCGGTATGGTTGTGGTTGAAGAGCTTGAGCACGCGCTGGCGCGTGGCGCGCACATCTACGCTGAGATCGTGGGCTACGGCGCAACGTCCGACGGCGCCGACATGGTTGCGCCGTCCGGCGAAGGCGCGGTGCGCTGCATGAAGATGGCGATGCACGGCGTTGATACCCCAATCGACTACCTGAACTCCCACGGTACCTCTACTCCGGTAGGTGACGTGAAAGAGCTGGGTGCGATCCGCGAAGTGTTCGGCGACAACAGCCCGGCTATCTCTGCCACCAAAGCCATGACCGGTCACTCTCTGGGTGCGGCGGGCGTGCAGGAAGCGATCTACTCTCTGCTGATGCTGGAAAACGGCTTTATCGCCCCAAGCATCAACATCGACGAGATGGACGAGCAGGCGGCTGGCCTGAACATCGTGACCAAACCAACGGAAGCGACGCTGACCACCGTCATGTCCAACAGCTTCGGCTTCGGCGGCACCAACGCCACGCTGGTTATGCGCAAGCTGAAAGCATAAGCGTTTGAATGTATAATAGAAGGGAGCCGGAAGGCTCCCTTTTTTTATGCCTGAACACGGAGTTATGCATGAAGGCTGTTACCCCCGAGAAGGGCACTCCTTCCGGGAACCTTTCTCTTTTCCGCATCGCCTTTGCGGTATTCCTGACCTACATGACCGTTGGCCTGCCGCTGCCGGTGATCCCACTGTTCGTTCATCAGGAACTCGGCTATGGCAACACCATGGTCGGCATTGCTGTGGGCATTCAGTTTTTAGCCACGGTATTAACCCGCGGCTACGCAGGACGGCTGGCCGATCAGCACGGTGCAAAACGCTCGGCGCTGCAGGGCATGTTTGCCTGCGGTCTGGCGGGGGGCGCGTGGCTGCTGGCCGCTCTCCTGCCGGTCGACGCCGCGTATAAATTTGCGCTGCTGGTGGTGGGCCGTTTAATCCTTGGCTTCGGTGAAAGCCAGCTGCTGACCGGTACCCTGACCTGGGGGATGGGGCTGGTGGGGCCTGCGCGCTCCGGCAAAGTGATGTCATTGAACGGGATGGCGATTTATGGCGCACTGGCTGCAGGCGCGCCGCTGGGTTTGCTGATCCACAGCCAGTTTGGTTTTGCGGTACTGGCAGCAACCACCATGGTATTACCGCTGCTGGCGTGGGCTTTTAACGGTTCGGTACGCAAGGTGCCCGCCCATAAAGGCGAACGTCCTTCGCTGTGGAGTGTGGTGGGGCAAATCTGGCAGCCAGGGCTGGGGCTGGCGCTTCAGGGAGTAGGCTTTGCGGTGATTGGTACCTTCGTCTCCCTCTATTTCATGAGCCGCGGCTGGGCAATGGCGGGCTTTACGCTGACGGCCTTTGGCGGCGCGTTTGTCCTGATGCGCGTCCTGTTCGGCTGGATGCCGGATCGCTTTGGCGGCGTGAAGGTGGCGGTGGCATCGCTGGTGATTGAAACCGTTGGGCTGGTGTTGCTCTGGCAGGCGCCGGTCGCCTCCGTTGCGCTGCTTGGTGCGGCGTTAACCGGCTGCGGCTGCTCGCTGATCTTCCCGGCGCTGGGCGTTGAGGTGGTGAAGCGCGTGGCGCCGCAGGTCCGCGGTACGGCGCTGGGCGGCTATGCGGCGTTTCAGGATATCTCATACGGCGTAACCGGGCCGCTGGCGGGTCTGTTAGCCACCTCGTTTGGCTACCCGTCCGTTTTCCTGGCCGGCGCGGTTTCTGCGGTGGTGGGGATCGTGGTGACGCTGGTGGCGTTTCGCAGAAATTAACTGTTGTCGCCGGGTGGCGGCTGCGCCTTACCGGGCCTACGGTTCGAGCCGTTGTAGGCCCGGTAAGCGTAGCGCCACCGGGCAAATCCTCAGGCAACCAGCCAGAAAATCGCCAGCGCAATCAATAATGCAATCAACATTAATCCCGGGCGGGCAGAGAGCGTTCTGAACGTCTCCACAACGGGCGCAAACAGCGGGCTGTAGATCGGCTGAACGTTTCTTACCTCCGGCACGCCGCCTTCCCGCTCGGCGCGGCGAACAAAGATCTGATTCAGCACATCCTGCACCTGCGCGGTGGTCAGTACCGTTTGCGGCGTGGCCTGCCAGTTCTGCTGGGCGTAATCCCGAATCACCTCGAACTCGTGCGGTTCCAGCGGCTGTTTAAGCGCCGCCTGAACGGTATGCAGGGTAGGGGCGCTCTGGGTGCTGAGCGTCTGGCGCGCCTGGAGCCAGGTCACCAGATGGGTAAACTGTTTGGCCGGAATCAGCTCGCCCGCCTTCACGCCGGACAGTTCCAGCATGGATTGCCAGATAAGCTTCGTCGACTCGCCGGTGGCGGCGGCCAGTTTGGTCACCATCTGGTTCAGCGTGTTGTGCTCGGCAGGCTGCAGCGGGCGCTCGGTTGAGGGGCGCACCTGAGGCTGCGGAATAGACAACTGATTGTTCTGCAACAGCGTCAGCACGGTTTTAAGCTGGTCTGGCGTCAGCTGGCTCAGGGCGGTTTGGCCATACTGCTGACGGATAAAGTCACTGACAGCCTGACGGTTATTTCCCTGGCCCAGCAGCTCGGTCAACTGCGTGACAATCTGACGCGTGGTGTGGTTCTGCTGCGCGGTCGTAATACGCTGGTTGAGATTTTGCTCGGCGGCAGGGAAATGGCGCGACTGCAGCGGTGCGTCGTTCCTCACGCCTAAATCATGCTTTACCCCGGCCCAGACTTCCGCGTTTTGCTGCGAAGTCAGCGCTATCAGGCGCGTGATCAGTCGCTCCAGCACGGTGCGCTGTTGCGTGGATAGTGGCTGTTCACCGGCAACGTTTGGCGTGACAGGGCCTTCACCCGGAGGGCGTGGCGGCGTACCTGAAATGGGCTGCATCGTCAAAAATCCTTAAAGTCAAAACTCAGCGTAAACCCGGCATACGTATATGCCTGGCGGCCAGATTATGGCACACTTGGCAGGTTTTCTTCCTCTCAAACAGGTACTCAGACGTGAAAATCCTCGTTGATGAAAATATGCCTTACGCCCGCGAGCTGTTTAGCCGCCTCGGCGACGTTAAGGCTGTCCCTGGTCGCCCGATCCCGGTTAACGAACTGGATGACGCAGACGCGCTGATGGTGCGCTCGGTGACCAAAGTAAATGAGGCGTTGCTTGCCGGTAAAGCGATTAAGTTTGTCGGAACCGCAACGGCAGGGACCGATCATGTGGATGATCAGTGGCTGAAGCAGGCCGGAATCGGTTTTTCCGCCGCGCCGGGCTGTAACGCCATTGCCGTCGTGGAATACGTTTTCTCCTCGCTGCTGATGCTGGCCGAGCGCGATGGTTTTGCGCTGAAAGACCGCACCGTGGGAATTGTCGGCGTGGGTAACGTCGGCGGACGTCTGCAAAAGCGCCTTGAAGCGTTAGGTATCCGCACGCTGCTGTGCGATCCGCCGCGTAAAGACAACGGTGACGACGAGGATTTCCGCGCGCTGGATGAGCTGGTTGAACAGTGCGATGTGCTGACGTTCCACACGCCGCTGTTTAAAGAGGGGCCGTATAAGTCCCTGCATCTGGCGGACGAGGCGCTGATTCGCCGTCTGAAGGCTGGCACTATTCTGATTAATGCCTGCCGTGGCCCGGTGGTGGATAATGCCGCGCTGCTGAAATGTCTGAATGAAGGACACGATCTCAGCGTGGTGCTGGACGTCTGGGAGCCGGAGCCGGATCTCAACGTTGAGCTGCTGAACAAGGTTGACGTTGCCACCGCGCATATCGCGGGCTATACGCTTGAAGGCAAAGCTCGCGGCACGACGCAGGTGTTTGAAGCCTACAGCGCCTTTATCGGCCATCCGCAGCAGGTGGCGCTTGATACTCTACTCCCCGCGCCTGAATTTGGCCGCATTACCCTGCATGGCCCGCTCGATCAGGCAACGCTGAAAAGGCTGGTGCATTTGGTGTATGATGTGCGCCGCGACGATGCGCTGCTGCGTAAGGTGGCGGGGATCCCGGGTGAATTTGATAAGCTGCGCAAGAACTACGTTGAGCGCCGCGAGTGGTCTTCCCTGTATGTGATGTGCGACGACGCAGCGGCTGCGACGTTGCTCAAGAAACTGGGTTTTAACGCCGTTCATCACCCGGCGCATTAATGTCTTCTTAATGCTCCCTGTCGGATACGCCGACAGGGACGCTTTTTTATTTCTGGAGTAAACCACCATGTCTGAAGGCTGGAACATTGCCATTTTAGGTGCCACGGGTGCCGTGGGCGAAGCCCTGCTCGAAACTCTTGCCGAGCGTCAGTTCCCGGTGGGAGATATCTATGCGCTGGCGCGCACCGACAGCGCGGGCGAACATCTGCGTTTTGGCGGTAAATCCGTGATGGTTCAGGATGCGGCCGCGTTTGACTGGACCCAGGCGCAGTTGGCGTTTTTTGCCGCAGGTGCTGAAGCCACGGCGTCTTATATTGAAGAGGCGACCAATTCGGGCTGTCTGGTGATCGACCTGAGCGGTCTGTTCTCCCTGGAGCCGGACGTGCCTCTGGTGGTCCCGGACGTCAATCCGTTTGTGCTGGCTGACTACCGCAACCGTAACGTTATCGCGGTACCGAACAGCCTGACCAGCCAGCTGCTGACCGCGCTGAAGCCGCTGATTGACGACGGAGGCCTGTCGCGCATTACCGTCACCAGCCTGCTGTCCGCGTCGGCGAACGGTAAAAAGGCCGTTGACGCGCTGGCCGGGCAGAGTGCGAAGCTGCTGAACGGCATCCCGATCGACGAAGATGATTTCTTTGGCCGCCAGCTGGCGTTCAACATGCTGCCGCTGCTGCCGGATCGTGAAGGTTCCGTGCGCGAAGAGCGTCGTCTCGTCGACGAAGCGCGCAAGATTCTGCAGGACGAGGGGCTGATGATTTCCGCCAGCGTCGTACAGTCCCCGGTCTTCTACGGCCACGCGCAGATGGTTGGTTTTGAAGCCCTGCGCCCGCTGGCAGCAGAGGAAGCGCGCGACGCGTTTGGCCGCGGTGAAGATATCGTCCTTTCCGAAGAGAGCGAGTTCCCGACCCAGGTGGGCGACGCCACCGGCAGCGCGCATCTTTCCGTTGGCTGCGTGCGTAACGACTACGGTATGCCGGAGCAGGTCCAGTTCTGGTCCGTTGCCGATAACGTTCGCTTTGGCGGCGCGCTGATGGCGGTCAAGATCGCCGAGAAGCTGGTGCAGGAGTATCTGTACTGATGTCCGAAGTGGATCAAAAGCCGGTTCATAAAATTGCCCTCGGTATTGAGTACGATGGCAGTAAATATTATGGCTGGCAGCGTCAGAATGAGGTGCGCAGCGTTCAGGAAAAGCTGGAGAAAGCGCTCTCTCAGGTGGCAAACGAGCCGATTAACGTCCTGTGCGCAGGACGTACGGACGCGGGTGTTCATGGCACGGGGCAGGTGGTTCACTTTGAAACCACCGCCGTGCGTAAGGATGCCGCTTGGACGCTGGGTGTAAATGCGAATTTACCTGGTGACATCGCTGTGCGTTGGGTGAAAGCTGTGCCGGATGATTTTCACGCGCGCTTCAGCGCAACGGCGCGTCGCTATCGCTATGTCATCTACAACCAGCGTCTGCGCCCGGCGGTGTTAAGCCAGGGTGTGACGCATTTTTATGAACCGCTCGATGCAGAACGTATGCATCGCGCGGCGCAGTGTCTGATTGGTGAAAATGACTTTACGTCGTTTCGTGCGGTGCAGTGTCAGTCCCGTACGCCGTGGCGTAACGTCATGCACATTAACGTCAGTCGTTATGGCGCGTATGTGGTGGTGGATATCAAAGCCAATGCCTTTGTACATCATATGGTGCGGAATATTGTAGGCAGCCTGATGGAAGTGGGCGCCGGACACCAGCCGGAGAGCTGGATTGCAGAACTGCTGGCAGCGAAGGACAGAACGCTTGCGGCAGCAACGGCGAAAGCGGAAGGGCTTTATCTGGTCTCGGTAGACTATCCGGATCGGTTTGACCTGCCAAAACCGCCAATGGGCCCGCTGTTTTTAGCGGACTAAACAAAGGTGCAATTAAGGCTTAGACAATATGGACGTAATACGTTTTCTGATTGATTTCATTCTGCATATTGATGTTCACCTGGCGGAGCTGGTCGCACAGTACGGCGTCTGGGTTTACGCCATTCTGTTCCTGATTCTGTTCTGTGAAACCGGTCTGGTCGTTACCCCGTTCCTGCCGGGAGACTCGCTGCTGTTTGTGGCCGGTGCGTTGTCGGCGCTGCCCACCAATGATTTGAACGTGCATCTGATGGTGGTGTTGATGGTGATTGCCGCGATTGTCGGGGATGCGGTCAACTATACGATTGGCCGGGTGTTCGGTGAGCGGTTGTTCAGTAATCCGGACTCGAAAATTTTCCGCCGCAGCTATTTAGACAAGACCCATGCCTTCTATGAACGTCATGGTGGAAAAACCATTATCCTTGCGCGTTTTGTGCCTATTGTGCGCACATTTGCACCGTTTGTGGCGGGAATGGGCCATATGTCCTATCGTCATTTTGCAATGTATAACGTGGTGGGCGCACTGCTTTGGGTGTTGCTCTTTACCTATGCAGGCTATCTGTTTGGCGACTTGCCGGTGGTTCAGGAAAACCTTAAGTTACTGATTGTAGCGATTATTGTGCTTTCCGTTCTGCCGGGTGTTATCGAAATCATTCGTCACAAACGCGCGGCAGCAAAGCAAGCGAAGTAAATGCACGCTGGCGGTTCGACCACTTTTTTATCCAAAGTTTCGGGCTGTTATGTTTTAATGTGCAACATTCATGGTCTGTTGGAGGCAAAAATGGCATTATTCGCCTCTTATAGCAAAACTGGCATACGACCAGGTTCAGGCAGAAAGGTTATCAATGAGCTGGATTGAACGAATTAAAAGCAACATTACCCCGACGCGCAAAGCGAGCATTCCTGAAGGGGTATGGACGAAGTGTGATAGCTGCGGCCAGGTTCTGTATCGCGCAGAGCTGGAACGCAATCTTGAGGTGTGTCCGAAGTGTGACCACCACATGCGTATGTCGGCGCGCAACCGCCTGCATAGCCTGCTGGACGAAGGTTCTCTGGTAGAACTGGGCAGCGAGCTTGAGCCAAAAGACGTGCTGAAGTTCCGCGATTCCAAAAAATACAAAGATCGTCTGGCCTCTGCACAGAAAGAGACCGGCGAGAAAGACGCGCTGATCGTCATGAAGGGCACCCTGCACGAGATGCCGGTGGTTGCCGCTGCGTTTGAGTTCTCCTTTATGGGCGGCTCAATGGGCTCCGTGGTCGGCGCGCGTTTCGTGCGTGCCGTAGAGCAGGCGCTGGAAGACAACTGCCCGCTGATCTGCTTCTCCGCCTCCGGTGGTGCGCGTATGCAGGAAGCGCTGATGTCTCTGATGCAGATGGCGAAAACCTCTGCAGCGCTGGCGAAAATGCAGGAGCGCGGTCTGCCGTACATCTCCGTGCTGACCGACCCAACCATGGGTGGCGTCTCCGCAAGCTTCGCGATGCTGGGTGACCTGAACATCGCTGAGCCAAAAGCGCTGATCGGCTTTGCCGGTCCTCGCGTCATCGAGCAGACCGTTCGTGAAAAACTGCCGCCGGGCTTCCAGCGCAGTGAGTTCCTAATTGAGAAAGGCGCTATCGATATGATCGTCCGCCGTCCGGAAATGCGCCTGAAACTGGCCAGCATTCTGGCGAAGCTGATGAATCTGCCAGCGCCTAACCCGGATGAGCCGCGCGAAGGCGTGGTGGTACCGGATCAGGAACCCGAGGCCTGATAACTGAAAAGGGCAGGGCCAGATGGCGCTGCCCTTTTGCTTTATAACCTGTTAATGACAACCGGGCATTATGGAAAATAAAAGCATTCCCCAAGCCACGTCGCCCCTGGCCGCGTGGCTTTCTTATCTGGAAAACCTGCACAGTAAAACCATCGATATGGGCCTTGAGCGCGTAAGCCAGGTTGCCGCGCGTCTCGATGTGCTGAAACCGGCTCCGTTCGTGTTCACCGTTGCAGGTACTAACGGTAAAGGGACGACCTGCCGCACGCTGGAGTCAGTCCTGATGGCGGCGGGGTACCAGGTTGGCGTTTACAGCTCACCGCATCTGGTGCGCTATACCGAGCGCGTGCGGGTGCAGAACACCGAGCTGGCGGAATCTGCCCATACGGCATCGTTCGCGGCTATCGAAGCGGCGCGCGGGGAAACCTCATTAACCTATTTTGAATACGGCACCCTGTCGGCGCTGTGGCTGTTCAAACAGGCGCAGCTGGACGTGGTGATCCTGGAAGTGGGGCTGGGCGGGCGTCTGGATGCCACCAATATGGTGGATGCGGACGTGGCGGTGGTCACCAGCATCGCGCTGGATCATACCGACTGGCTGGGCCCGGACCGTGAAAGCATTGGCCGCGAAAAGGCCGGTATTTTCCGGGCGAATAAGCCCGCCGTGGTGGGCGAGCCGGACATGCCGCATACCATTGCCGACGTGGCGAAAGAGAAGGGCGCACATCTGTTGCGCCGAGGCGTTGACTGGCAGTATGAGGTGCAGGGTAATGGCTGGCGCTTCAGCGATGCGCAGGGCGTGCTGGAGAATCTGCCGCTGCCGCAGGTGCCACAGCCTAACGCGGCAACCGCGCTGGCGGCACTGCGCGCCAGCGGATTAGCTGTAAGTGAGCAGGCGATCCGTGACGGCATTCAGAATGCGCTGCTGCCGGGTCGTTTCCAGATAGTCAGCGAGTCACCGCGTCTGATTCTGGACGTGGCGCACAACCCGCATGCGGCGGCGTATCTCGCAGGACGTCTCAAATCGTTACCAAAAACCGGGCGCGTGCTGGCGGTTATCGGTATGCTTCATGATAAAGATATCGGCGGCACGCTGGCCTGCATGGAGAGTGTGGTCGATAGCTGGTATTGTGCTCCTCTGGAAGGGCCGCGCGGTGCGACTGCTGAGCAGTTGATGGAACATCTCGGTAAAGGTGCAATCTACAGTAGCGTGGCGCAGGCCTGGCATGCCGCGATGGCGGATGCTAAACCAGAAGATACCGTGCTGGTGTGTGGCTCTTTCCACACGGTGGCACATGTCATGGAAGTGATAGACGCGGGGAGAACCGGTGGCGAGTAAGTTTCAGAACCGTTTAACAGGAACCATTGTGCTGGTCGCGCTCGGGGTGATTATTCTTCCCGGGCTGCTCGACGGGCAGAAAAAACATTATCAGGACGAGTTTGCAGCCATTCCGCTGGTGCCGAAGCCGGGCGACCGCGATGAGCCGGATATGCTGCCTGCGGCGACTCAGGCGCTGCCTGCTCAGCCGCCTGAAGGGGCGGCGGAAGAAGTTCGCGCGGGCGATGCCGCTGCACCGTCACTCGACCCGTCGCGTCTGGCGGCGAATAACAACATCGAGATCGATCCGGTACCGGTAGAGAAGCCTAAGCCTGTTGAAAAACCGAAGCCGGTAGAAAAACCGCAGCCGAAGCCTCAGCAACAGCGAGATAAAGCAGCAGAGCAGCTGGCTGCAGCGTCTGAAACCCCACCACCTGCGAAGCAAGACGCAGCGCCGACCGGCAAAGCCTACGTTGTGCAACTGGGGGCGCTGAAAAACGCCGATAAAGTCAACGAGGTTGTGGGTAAACTGCGCAGCGCGGGCTATCGCGTTTACACTTCACCTTCCACGCCGGTACAGGGTAAAATTACCCGTATCCTCGTGGGGCCGGAGGCGTCGAAAGACAAGCTGAAAGGGTCGCTGGGCGAGCTGAAGCAGATCTCCGGGCTGAGTGGTGTGGTGATGAGCTACAGCGCGAACTAAGTACGACCTGCTCCTTTAGAGAGAGGCGATAAGCCACGGCGTTGAACATTTTTTCAGCGCCTTTTTTATTTACGCGCGGGAAGGAAATCCCTACGCAAACGTTTTCTTTTTCTGTTAGAATTCGCCCCGAACTGGATGACAGGGCGTTTAATCGTGGGACACATATGGTCTGGATTGATTACGCCATCATTGCGGTGATTGGTTTTTCCTGTCTGGTTAGCCTGATCCGTGGCTTTGTTCGTGAAGCGTTATCGCTGGTAACCTGGGGTTGTGCTTTCTTTGTTGCCAGTCATTACTACACTTACCTGTCTGTCTGGTTCACGGGCTTTGAAGATGAACTGGTCCGAAATGGAATCGCCATCGCGGTGCTGTTTATCGCGACGCTGATTGTCGGCGCTATCGTGAATTACGTGATAGGTCAGCTGGTCGAGAAAACCGGTCTGTCAGGAACGGACAGGGTACTCGGGATCTGTTTCGGGGCATTACGAGGCGTGCTGATTGTGGCCGCGATCCTGTTCTTCCTGGATACCTTCACCGGGTTCTCCAAAAGCGAAGACTGGCAAAAATCGCAGCTCATTCCAGAGTTCAGCTTCATCATCAGATGGTTCTTTGACTATCTGCAAAGCTCGTCGAGTTTTTTGCCCAGGGCATAAACCCTGAGATGTGGCTTAACGAGGAAAAGACGAATGTGCGGTATTGTCGGTATCGCCGGTTTCATGCCGGTAAACCAGTCGATTTATGACGCGTTAACGGTGCTTCAGCACCGTGGGCAGGATGCTGCGGGTATCATCACCATTGATGCAAACAACTGCTTCCGTTTACGTAAGGCCAATGGCCTGGTAAACGATGTGTTTGAAGCCCGCCATATGCAGCGTCTGCAAGGTAATATGGGGATCGGTCACGTTCGTTATCCTACTGCTGGCAGTTCCAGCGCCTCTGAGGCACAGCCTTTCTACGTCAACTCACCGTATGGCATCACGCTTGCCCATAACGGCAACCTGACCAACGCTCATGAGCTGCGTAAGAAGCTGTTCGAAGAGAAACGTCGCCACATTAACACCACCTCTGATTCAGAAATCCTGCTCAATGTGTTCGCCAGCGAGCTGGATAACTTCCGTCACTACCCGCTGGAAGCAGACAATATCTTCGCTGCCATTGCCGCGACCAACCGCCAGATCCGCGGTGCGTACGCCTGCGTGGCGATGATCATCGGTCACGGCATGGTCGCCTTCCGCGATCCAAACGGCATTCGTCCGCTGGTGCTGGGCAAGCGCGACCTCGGCGATGGCCGTACCGAATATATGGTTGCCTCTGAGAGCGTGGCGCTGGATACCCTGGGCTTCGAATTCCTGCGCGACGTTGCGCCGGGCGAAGCGGTGTATATCACCGAGAAGGGCCAGCTGTTCACCCGTCAGTGTGCCGACAACCCGGTCAGCAACCCGTGCCTGTTTGAATACGTCTATTTTGCCCGTCCGGATTCGTTCATCGACAAGATTTCCGTCTACAGCGCGCGCGTCAATATGGGCACGAAGCTCGGCGAGAAGATTGCCCGCGAGTGGGACGATCTCGACATTGACGTGGTGATTCCTATCCCGGAAACCTCCTGCGATATCGCCCTGGAGATCGCCCGCATTCTGGACAAGCCGTACCGTCAGGGCTTCGTGAAGAACCGCTACGTTGGCCGCACGTTTATCATGCCGGGCCAGCACCTGCGCCGTAAGTCGGTGCGCCGTAAGCTGAACGCCAACCGCGCAGAATTCCGCGACAAAAACGTTCTGCTGGTGGATGACTCCATCGTTCGCGGCACCACCTCTGAGCAGATTATCGAGATGGCGCGCGAAGCGGGTGCGAAAAAAGTCTACCTGGCGTCTGCCGCGCCGGAGATTCGCTTCCCGAACGTGTACGGCATTGATATGCCAACCGCCAACGAGCTGATTGCTCACGGCCGTGAAGTGGATGAGATTCGCCAGATCATCGGTGCCGACGGCCTTATTTTCCAGGATCTGAACGATCTCATCGACGCGGTGCGCGCCGAGAATCCGGAGATTCAGCAGTTCGAATGCTCCGTGTTCAATGGCGTCTACGTGACGAAAGACGTTGACCAGCAGTACCTCGACTACCTTGATTCGCTGCGCAACGACGATGCGAAAGCCGTTCAGCTGCAAAACGATCTCGAAAGCTTAGAGATGCACAACGAAGGTTAATCTCTCCGCAGGTGAGGGCGCTCGCCCTCACTTGCAACTCCCCGCAAAATCCTGCACAGTCAGCCCAGAATTCAGCAAGGGCGAAATCATGAAACGACTCATAATAGGCATCAGCGGTGCCAGCGGCGCGATTTACGGCGTACGCCTGCTACAGGTTTTGCGTAACGTGGCAGAAGTGGAAACGCATCTGGTGATGAGCCAGGCGGCGCGGCAAACCCTCTCCCTTGAAACGGATCTCTCCCTGCGCGATGTCCAGGCGATGGCGGACGTGGTTCACGATGCCCGCGATATCGCCGCCAGCATCTCCTCAGGCTCGTTTAAAACCGCCGGTATGGTGATCCTGCCCTGTTCAATCAAAACGCTCTCCGGGATTGTGAACAGCTATACCGACACGCTGGTAACGCGCGCAGCGGACGTGGTGCTGAAGGAGCGCCGCCCGCTGGTGCTCTGCGTGCGGGAAACGCCGCTGCACCTGGGCCATCTGCGCCTCATGACCCAGGCCGCCGAGCTGGGTGCAGTGATCATGCCGCCGGTGCCGGCGTTCTATCACCGACCGCAGTCGCTGGACGATGTGATCAATCAGACCGTCAATCGCGTGCTGGATCAGTTTGACATCGACCTGCCCGAAGACCTCTTCACCCGCTGGCAGGGAGCCTGATTCTGTGCACAAATGCTGTGCATGAAAAGAGACGTTGCCCTGTTTCAGGGCAATTATGCAACGGCGATCATATCCTCGACATTTAATTCGCTTTTTCCCTTTTTCTCTTTCCGGTTCGTTCGGCAGACCTGCTATCTTTCACCATTAAGGCAATATCGCAACGTTTTATTAACATATTTAACGTCGAACTTTTGACCAGACGGCAATGTGGCATAAGACCTGCAAGAGAAGCCTGCAACACAACACACAACACAATACATAATAAAATCACGGTACTTGAGGGTAAATGTATGAAGAAGACGGTTCTGGCTCTGTCTTTGCTGGTGGGGTTAAGTGCGGCGGCAGGTAGCTACGCAGCGCTTCCACAGACGGTTCGTATCGGTACAGACGCAACCTACGCGCCATTCTCTTCCAAGGATGCGAAAGGCGATTTCGTGGGGTTTGATATCGATCTGGGAAATGAAATGTGCAAACGTATGGAAGTGAAATGCACATGGGTGGGCAGCGACTTCGACGCGTTAATCCCGTCGCTGAAGGCAAAGAAAATCGACGCCATTATCTCTTCTCTCTCCATCACCGAAAAACGCCAGCAGGAGATTGCCTTCTCTGACAAGCTCTACGCTGCGGATTCGCGTCTGATTGCCGCGAAAGGTTCCCCGATCCAGCCGACCATCGACTCGCTGAAAGGCAAGCATGTGGGCGTGCTCCAGGGCTCGACCCAGGAAGGTTACGCGAATGCCAACTGGCGCGAGAAGGGCGTCGACGTGGTGGCTTACCAGAACCAGGATCTGATCTACTCTGACCTGGCGGCAGGCCGTCTGGATGCCGCGTTCCAGGATGAAGTCGCGGCGAGCGAAGGCTTCCTGAAGCAGCCGGCCGGTAAAGATTACGCCTTTGCGGGCCCGTCCGTGAAAGACAAAAAATACTTTGGTGATGGCACCGGCATCGGCCTGCGTAAGGACGATAAAGAGCTGAAAGCCGCCTTTGACAAAGCATTCACGGAGCTGCGCAAAGACGGTACCTACGACAAACTGGCGAAGAAATACTTCGACTTCAACGTCTACGGTGACTAACGCACCAGCGTGGTGCGTCGCGGGTGTGGATGATTCAATATGGTGCAATTTGCGCACCATATTGGGTCGCTACGTGCATACTTAAGCATTTATAATGCAAAAATTCCCGTCTGATAGGCATTATTCTTTGCCTGACAGCGTGGATTAATGGCACATTAACCCCACCCCGTCGTCGTAAAAAAACCGTATGAAGACAGTTTGTTGAGGACAAATATGAAAAAACTCGTGTTGTCATTATCTCTGGTACTGGCCTTTTCCAGCGCCACCGCGGCCTTCGCAGCCATTCCGCAGAAAATTCGTATTGGCACCGATCCAACCTACGCGCCGTTTGAATCGAAGAATTCAAAGGGTGAACTGGTGGGTTTTGACATCGATCTGGCCAATGAGCTGTGCAAACGCATCAAAGCACAGTGTACTTATGTAGAGAACCCGCTGGATGCGCTGATCCCTTCACTGAAAGCTAAAAAAATAGACGTGATTATGTCCTCGCTTTCCATCACCGAGAAACGTCAGCAAGAGATTGCCTTCACCGACAAGCTCTATGCGGCCGATTCACGTCTGGTAGTGGCTAAGTCTTCTGACATTCAACCGACCCTCGAGTCGCTGAAGGGGAAACGCGTAGGCGTGCTGCAGGGCACCACGCAGGAAACCTACGGTAACGAACACTGGGCGCCGAAGGGGATTGAAATCGTCTCCTATCAGGGCCAGGAAAATATTTACGCAGACCTGACGGCAGGCCGTATTGATGCGGCATTCCAGGATGAAGTCGCGGCAAGCGAAGGTTTCCTGAAAACGCCGGTGGGTAAAGATTACAAGTTCGGCGGTCCGTCCATTAAGGATGAGAAGCTCTTTGGCGTGGGTACCGGTATGGGCCTGCGTAAGGAAGACAACGAACTGCGTGAGGCGCTGAACAAAGCGTTTGCTGAAATGCGCGCTGACGGTACCTACGATAAGCTGGCGAAAAAGTACTTCGATTTCAATGTGTACGGCGGCTAATCGCTCCGTCAAATAACGTGCGGCCCCTCCCGCTGGGGGAGGGGATAAGACACGGTTTACCACTCACGATACGACAGGGCTCGCGGTATGCTGTACGGATTTTCTGGCGTTATTTTACAGGGCGCGCTTGTCACCCTTGAGCTGGCTATCAGCTCCGTGGTGCTGGCGGTGCTGATAGGTCTGGCGGGCGCAGGGGCGAAGCTTTCGGCTAACAAACCGCTGGCGCTCATTTTCGAAGGCTATACCACGCTCATTCGCGGCGTACCCGATCTGGTGCTGATGCTGCTTATTTTTTACGGCCTGCAGATTGCCCTGAACAGCGTGACGGATGCGATGGGCATGGGACAAATTGATATCGACCCGATGGTGGCCGGTATTATCACCCTCGGTTTTATCTACGGTGCCTACTTCACGGAAACCTTCCGTGGCGCTTATATGGCGGTTCCCAGAGGACACATTGAAGCGGCAACCGCATTTGGTTTTACCTCTTCACAAACGTTTCGCCGGATTATGTTCCCGGCCATGATGCGCTATGCGCTGCCGGGCATCGGTAACAACTGGCAGGTTATCCTCAAAGCGACGGCGCTGGTCTCGCTGCTCGGTCTGGAAGACGTCGTGAAAGCGACTCAGCTGGCGGGCAAGAGCACCTGGGAGCCGTTCTACTTTGCGGTGGTCTGCGGCGCGATCTATCTGGTCTTTACGACCGTCTCCAATGGTGTGCTGCTTCTGCTCGAGCGTCGCTACTCCGTGGGTGTGAAGAGGGCTGACCTGTGATTGAGATTATTCAGGAATACTGGAAATCCCTGCTGTGGACGGATGGCTACCGCTTTACCGGCGTGGCGATCACGCTCTGGCTGCTGATTTCTTCCGTGGTGATGGGCGGCATTCTGGCGGTGTTTCTCGCCATCGGTCGCGTGTCGAACAATAAATTTATTCAGTTCCCGATTTGGCTGTTTACCTATGTGTTTCGCGGCACGCCGCTGTACGTGCAGCTGCTGGTGTTCTATTCGGGGATGTATACGCTGGAGATCGTAAAAGGCACGGAAATGCTGAATGCGTTCTTCCGCAGTGGCTTGAACTGTACGGTGCTGGCGCTAACGCTCAATACCTGCGCCTATACCACCGAGATTTTCGCCGGGGCCATTCGTTCCGTGCCGCACGGTGAGATCGAGGCCGCGCGCGCGTACGGCTTCTCCTCGGTGAAGCTTTACCGCTGCATTATTCTGCCGTCGGCGCTGCGCATTGCGCTACCGGCCTACAGCAACGAAGTGATTTTGATGCTGCACTCCACCGCGCTCGCCTTTACCGCCACGGTGCCGGACCTGCTCAAAATCGCGCGCGATATCAACTCCGCGACCTATCAGCCGTTTACCGCGTTTGGCATTGCGGCGGTGCTCTATTTAATTATCTCTTATGTTCTGATTAGCCTGTTCCGTAAGGCTGAAAAACGCTGGTTGCAGCATATAAAACCTTCTTCGACGCACTGAGAAAGATGATGGCTGAGAACAAATTAAACGTTATTGATTTGCACAAACGCTACGGCGAACATGAAGTGCTGAAAGGGGTGTCGCTGCAGGCTAACGCAGGCGACGTAATCAGTATCATCGGTTCATCCGGCTCGGGTAAAAGTACCTTCCTGCGCTGCATTAACTTCCTCGAAAAGCCGAGCGAAGGCTCGATTGTGGTGAGCGGGCAGAACATCAACCTGGTGCGTGACAAAGACGGCCAGCTGAAGGTGGCGGATAAGAATCAGCTGCGCCTGCTGCGTACGCGCCTGACGATGGTGTTCCAGCATTTCAACCTCTGGAGCCACATGACGGTGCTGGAGAACGTGATGGAAGCGCCGGTTCAGGTGCTCGGCCTAAGCAAGCAGGAAGCCCGGGAACGCGCGGTGAAATACCTGGCGAAAGTGGGGATCGATGAGCGCCAGCAGATGAAGTATCCGGTACACCTCTCCGGCGGCCAGCAGCAGCGTGTCTCCATCGCCCGCGCGCTGGCGATGGAGCCGGAAGTGCTGCTGTTCGACGAACCGACCTCCGCGCTGGACCCGGAACTCGTAGGCGAAGTGCTGCGCATCATGCAGAAGCTGGCCGAAGAGGGCAAAACGATGGTGGTGGTGACGCACGAGATGGGCTTCGCCCGTAACGTCTCGAACCACGTGATTTTCCTGCATCAGGGGAAAATTGAAGAGCAGGGGCACCCTGACGAGGTGCTGGCAAACCCGCAGAGCCCGCGTTTGCAGCAGTTCCTTAAAGGCTCCCTGAAGTAACGGGAGTTCTCCCTCTCCCTGTGGGAGAGGGGTGGGGTGAGGGCAATCAGATCGCAGTATAGCCCAATCGCCCGGTGGCGCTTCGCTTACCGGGCCTACGGGCCGGGTGAGGGCATCAGGCCGCACCACACTCCAGCCGATAGACCCAGTCGTCATAGCGCACGCCGTCAATCTCATACGCCTTTTCCAGCACCTGCGTACGCACAAACCCGGCTTTCTCCAGCACGCGCACCGACCCGCCGTTGTCCGCCAGTACGTACGCGTTAATCGCCTTCACGCCGGTCTGGTTGAACGCATAATCACACACCGCGCGCAGCGCCTCGCTGGCAATCCCTTTTCCCTGCGCGGCGGGCACAACCGTATAACCGATGTCCGCCTCTTCACGATTCTCAGGACTGATTTGCAGGCCGATATCGCCGAGTGGCGTATCTTCATTCAGAAAGCGGATCACGAAGACATGCTCCGCCATCAGGCGTGCGGCAAACACGCGTCGGGTCTCTTTCTCAGGCGCAATCGCGGCCATATAGCGCATAATATCGCGGTTTTCGCGCAGCGAGCGGAAGAACGCCCAGTCAGAGGGTTCGAAAGGGGTGAGGTGAAGCCGGGGAGTGGTGATGGTTGCCATTGTTACGCCATTTCATCGGAACATGGCGTATCACTGTAACATATTCAGCGTACCACATCCCCCAGCGCCTCTTCTAAGTCATACCAGCGAAACGCAAACCCCGCCGCTTCCAGCCGTTTTGGCAGCGCGCGCTGACCGCCCAGCACTAGCACGGACGCTTCGCCCATCAACAGGCGAATTGCCGTCGCAGGCACGCGCAATATCGCCGGGCGATGCAGGGCATGGCCCAGCGCGTGGGCAAACTGTTCATTTCGCACCGGATACGGCGCAACCATGTTAAACGGCCCGCGCAGATCGTTATCCAGCAGCCAGATAATGCCGTTCACCATATCGTCGATATGGATCCAGGCCAGGTACTGTCGCCCGTTGCCGATCGGCCCGCCGAGCCCCAGCCTGAAGGGCGGAAGCATTTTACCCAGAATGCCGCCTTTCGGCGCAAGCACCACGCCGGTACGCAGCAGGCAGACGCGGGTATTATCGCTTTGCGCCGCGCAGGCGATGCGCTCCCACTGGGCGCAGAGTTTATGGGTGAACTCGTTGTGGGGCGGCTCTTCCTCGGTCACCACCACTTCGCCGAGATCGCCGTAATAGCCCGTCGCAGAGCCTGAAATCAGCACCGACGGCGGGGTCTGGCTGTTGCGAATCAGCTCAACCAGCTTCTCGGTGATGTTCCAGCGGCTGCTGCACAACCGCTGTTTCTGCTCTTCGGTCCAGCGCTTATCGGCGATGGGTTCACCCGCAAGGTTGATGACGGCGTCGAAGCCGTCCAGATTCTGCCGATCGGCCAGCCCTTTCCAGATATCGACCCCCGCGCCCAGCACCTGGCGCGCTTTCTCCGGGCTGCGGGTCACTACGGTAATGTCATGATGCAGCGCCTCCAAACGCGCAATGAGATGGCGCCCAATCAGGCCAGTACCGCCGGTCAGCAGAATCTTCATACAACCTCCAGGTTTACGCCTGGCGTCGCCAGCTTAACGTCATGGAGACGGAGTCGGCATAGCGCAGGGCGTGAAGTTTATCGATCTCTACTTCAGCATAAGTGACCCAGTGATGATCGCGTGCGATATCGAGCACATCCTGGGTTAATTTTTCCAGCAGAGAGAAGCGGTTGTTTTCCACGTACTGGATGATGTTTTTAGTGATCGTGCGATAGTTCAGCGCGTCATTGATGTCTTCACTGGCCCGCGCTTTGTCTGCCGGGTAGTGAATCACCACATTAATGACAATATCCTGACGGTTGGCAATCTCTTCCTCTTTGATACCAATGAACGTGCGCAAGCGTAAATTTTTTATACGAATAATAGCGTCTGGCTGTGACATTGCAGGTCTTCTCCGTGTCAGTATTTCCCGCCCATAATACATGAGAGCCTCTCAGCCACCCAGCCTCATAGGTGATTAAACCTGCTGGATTTTTTGCATTGCGCGTTCGGTGGCCGGGCGGGTCCGGATACGCTCAAACCAGTTGTTCACCGCCGGGTAAGACGCTAAGTCAATCCGGTGTTTATCATGCGTATTTACCCACGGCCAGCAGGCGATATCGGCAATGCTGTAATGGTCGCCCCCGAGCCACGGCGTTTTCTCCAGCCGCTGGTTCAGAACGCCGTAAAGACGCTGGGTTTCAACCTGATATCGCTCAATGGCGTAAGGAATGGTCTGCGGCGCGAAGGCGGTGAAGTGGTGGTTCTGCCCCAGCATCGGCCCAAAGCCGCTTGACTGCCAGAAAAGCCACTGCAGAGTGTGGTGACGCTCGCGCAGTTCACCGCTCAGCAGCTTGCCGGTTTTCTCTGCCAGATAAAGCAAAATTTCACCGGATTCAAACAGGCTCAACGGCCTGCCTCCGTCCGCCGGCTGGCTATCAATAATGGCCGGAATTTTATTGTTGGGCGAAATAGCCAAAAACACAGGGTTGAACTGTTCGCCTTTGCTGATATCCACGCGGATGATTCTGTAATCCAGTTCGGCTTCTTCGAGAAAGAGGGTGATCTTGTGGCCGTTTGGGGTAGGGGCGTAATAAAGGTCAATCATTCTCAACTCCTGTCCATGCGAATAGTGGTGCCATGACAAATGAGTATAGGTGCTTGTTGTAAATCGTGAGTTTTCATCAAGTGACAGCGAAGCAAAGAGATTATATGTTGAGTAAAAACCGATCAGCCGATGAGGATGTTATGAACCAGCCCGTAATTACGTTGTGGTCCGATGCAAATTTCTTTTCTCCCTATGTTATGAGCGTTTACGTCGCGCTGGCCGAAAAGGGGCTCTCTTTTACGCTGAAGACCGTCGATCTCGACGGTGGTGAACACCTCAAACCCCAGTGGCAGGGTTACGACCTGACGCGACGCGTGCCGGTGCTGGAACTGGATGGTTTTGCACTGAGCGAATCCTCGGCGATCGATGAATATCTGGAAGATCGTTTTGCGCCGCCGGAGTGGGAGCGCATCTATCCTCACGATCTGCAAAAGCGCGCCCGCGCCCGGCAGATCCAGGCGTGGCTGCGTAGCGACCTGGTGCCGATTCGCGTCGAGCGCTCCACGGATGTCGTGTTTGCCGGTGTGAAAAAGCCAGCGCTCAGCGCAGAAGGCGTCGACAGCGCGCAAAAGCTGATTGAAACTGCAGCCTCGCTGCTCGCTCACGGCAACCCGAACCTGTTCGGTGAATGGTGTATTGCCGATACCGATCTGGCGCTGATGCTGAACCGTTTGATCCTCAACGGCGATGAGGTCCCTCAACTGCTGGTGGACTATGCGGCGTTCCAGTGGCAGCGAGCCTCCGTACAGCGCTATGTGGCACTCTCCGCTAAGCGCGCGGGCTGATAAGCCCTGACGCTTCAGGTATGATAAGGGGAGTTTTTTTACCAGGGAGTGACGGATGAAACTGATGTTTGCGTCAGATATCCATGGATCGCTGCCCGCGACCGAGCGAGTGCTTTCTCTGTTTTCGCAAAGCGGGGCCCAATGGCTGGTGATTCTGGGGGATGTGTTAAATCATGGTCCGCGTAATGCGCTGCCGGAAGGCTATGCCCCGGCGCAGGTGGCGGAAAAGCTTAACCCGTTTGCCTCGCGCATTATCGCCGTTCGCGGTAATTGCGACAGCGAAGTCGACCAGATGCTGCTGCATTTTCCCCTTACCGCGCCATGGCAACAGGTTCTGCTGGAAAACAGCCGCCTGTTTCTGACCCACGGACACCTTTTCGGCCCGGATAATCTCCCGGCGCTCGCGGCTGGCGATGTCCTGGTTTACGGCCATACTCATATTCCGGTGGCTGAAAAACGCGGTGAGATTTATCACTTTAATCCGGGGTCGGTCAGCATCCCGAAAGGCGGATATCCTGCGAGCTATGGCCTGCTGGATGGAAATACCCTGAGCGTTATCGCACTTAATGATCAGCAAGTTATTGCGCAGGTAGCGATTAATCCGTAAGTTACACCACAACTGCAAACGCGCCGAAAGAGCGCTTAGACGAGAAGGTTTCCCGATGGTGGAGCAGAATCATTTGGCAAGTACTGAATGGGTTGACATTGTCAGCGAAGAAAATGAAGTGATCGCGCAGGCGAGCCGCGAACAAATGCGTGCAGAGCGCCTGCGTCACCGTGCAACGTACATCGTTGTGCATGACGGCATGGGCAAGATTCTGGTCCAGCGCCGCACGGACACCAAAGATTTTCTTCCGGGCATGCTTGATGCCACCGCAGGCGGCGTCGTGCAGGCCGATGAAGTGCTGCTGGATTCCGCACGTCGTGAAGCGGAAGAAGAGTTAGGTATCGCCGGGGTGCCGTTTGCCGAGCACGGGCAGTTCTATTTCGAAGACGAACATTGCCGCGTCTGGGGTGGACTGTTTAGCTGCGTTTCCCATGGGCCTTTCGCCCTGCAGGAAGAGGAAGTGAGCGAAGTCTGCTGGATGACGCCGGAAGAGATTACCGCCCGCTGCGACGAGTTCACGCCGGATTCGTTAAAAGCGCTGGCGCTGTGGATGACCCGCAACGCCAAAAACGAATCCGCTAAGCCGGAAAACAAAGCGGAAAAAGAGGAAGAGGCTGAGTAAGCCTTAACAGCTTTCCCGCAGGCACAGGCTGGACGCGATGGGTTTTTGGTCGCGCCAGTCTCCGTCATTCAGACGTTCCAGTAGCGCTTTACCTGCCTCAATCCCAATCTTTCGATGCGGTACCGCCATCGTCGTCAGCGGCGGCTGGCAGACGCGGCTCACGTCGCTATCGCCAAAGCCCACGACAGCCAGATCGTCCGGCACTTTAATGCGTCGACGCTGACACTCATACAGCGCGCCGCAGGCCAGCTCGTCTGATACGCACACCAGCGCATCCAGCTCCGGCCACGCCAGCAAGAACTCTGGCAGCTGTGCCGCGCCAGTCGAGAAGCTCGGCGGCATCGCCGCGTTAATCACCCGGTTTGGCGACAGATGATGGCGCAGCATCGCCTTGTACCAGCCCTGCAAATGCTGCTGGAAAATCCACTGCTCCTGGTTGGCGCACAGCAGGCCGATATTCTGGTAGCCGCGCCTAATCACCATTTCTGTCAGCTCGTACATGGCCGCCACGTTATCGATCCCGATATTCATATCGATCGGATCGGCGCGCATCGCACCCATCTCCATTACCGGAATCGAGGCGTTTTTCAGCCAGTGGCGAACAGTGTCGGTGTGCTCGACGCTGAGCAAAATCGCGGCGGCGATATTTGACGCCAGCAGGGTCTCAAGCAGCTTCTCTTCCTGCTCAAGCCGATGCTGGGACTCTGCCAGCATGATCTGGTATCCGGCGGGCTGCAGCACCTGCTGTAGGCCCGCAAACATTTCAGAGCAACCGGCTTCGGAAAGGTTGGGAACAACCATCGCAATCGTCCATGAGGACGCGGATGCCAGTGCGCTGGCGGCGAGATTGGGCATATAACCCAGCTCCTGCACCGCAGCTTCAATTTTTTCACGCAGTTTATCGGAAACCTGTTCGGGCGTGCGGAGCGCACGGGAGACGGTCATCGTGCCGACTCCGGCAAGCTGCGCGACATCAGCGAGCGTGACTTTTCCGGTACTGCGCCGTTTTCGGGTTAAAGACATACACCTTCCTGCTGACCAGACGCGTTCTTTTTTCCTTCATTTCAGGTGACAGGCAGTATACGCCTTAAATCCCTTTTTTTGCTGTGATTTCACACCATGATTACATTTTGATAGCGCTATCACATTTCTGCATGTTGGTAATTGGTAGCGCTATCTTTGTGATCGCGATCGCAGTCAATGATTGATGGGTTGAATAAAGTTTGCCCATCTTTAGCGTTTGGCGGGAGGGAAAATGCTCAAAAAGTGGATATATGATACAACCATCACGCTGCAGGATAGCGTGGAAAGCTGGCCACAGGCGCTGGAGATATGCGCGAAACCGCTGCTGGATCTGCAGGTGATTGCACCGGAGTACGTGACGGCAATCATTCAGCAGCACCATACGTTAGGACCCTATTATGTGCTGGCACCAGGGCTAGCCATGCCGCATGCGCGGCCGGAGGAAGGCGCCAAAGGACTGGGCTTGTCATTACTAAAACTAAAACAGGGCGTCTCTTTTGGTGCCGGAGAGTTTGACCCTGTCGATCTGATTATTATGCTTGCGGCACCGGATAAACATAGCCATATCGAAATGATATCCGCGCTCGCTGAATTATTTTCCAGCGACGAAGATATGGAGAAATTACATCAGGCGAATACCCTGGAGGACATTAAAACCATTATTGACCGCTTCTGATTTAATTTTTTAATCCGATTATTCACAACATTACGCGCCAGCGTGATGGGGCGTGCTCTACTCAAAATAAGGGGACAACAATGAAAATCATGGCTATTTGCGGTTCTGGCCTGGGCAGCAGTTTTATGGTCGAAATGAACATTAAAAAAGTGCTTAAAAAGCTGGACATTGAGGCCGAGGTTGAACACTCCGATCTCTCCTCCGCCACGCCGGGCGCGGCGGACCTGTTCGTGATGGCGAAAGACATTGCGGCCAGCGCCAGCGTGCCGGAAAGCCAGCTGGTGGTGATCAACAACATCATTGATATCAACGAACTCGAAGCGCAGCTGCGCGCCTGGTTCGACAGACAATAACCCTGATAAGGCGAGGTGGATATGTTTATCCTTGAAACGCTGAATTTCGTTGTCGATATTTTAAAAGTCCCTTCGGTGCTGGTGGGTTTAATTGCGTTAATTGGTCTGGTCGCGCAGAAAAAAGCGTTTTCTGATGTCGTAAAAGGCACAATTAAAACGATTCTCGGCTTTATTGTACTGGGCGGTGGCGCCACGGTGCTGGTGGGGTCGTTAAACCCGTTAGGCGGTATGTTTGAGCACGCTTTTAATATCCAGGGCATTATTCCAAACAATGAAGCGATTGTGTCGATCGCGCTGGAAAAATACGGTGCCTCGACCGCGCTGATCATGGCCTTCGGCATGGTGGCGAACATTGTCGTCGCGCGCTTTACCCGCCTGAAGTACATCTTCCTGACCGGGCACCACACCTTCTACATGGCGTGCATGATTGGCGTGATCCTGACGGTCGCAGGCTTCGAGGGAGTAGGGCTGGTATTTACCGGTTCGCTGATCCTCGGCCTGATTATGGCCTTTTTCCCGGCGATTGCGCAGCGCTATATGAAGCGTATTACCGGCAACGATGAGATCGCCTTCGGTCATTTCGGTACGCTGGGCTACGTGCTGTCCGGCTGGATTGGCAGCAGGGTCGGCAAAGGCTCGCGCTCCACCGAAGAGATGAACCTGCCGAAAAACCTCAGCTTCCTGCGCGACAGTTCGATCTCCATCTCCCTGACCATGATGATTATCTACCTGATCATGGCGGTAAGCGCCGGGCGTGAGTACGTGGAGTCCACCTTCAGCGGCGGGCAAAACTACCTGGTCTACGCCATCATCATGGCGATCACCTTCGCGGCGGGCGTGTTCATCATCCTGCAGGGCGTGCGCCTGATTCTGGCGGAAATCGTCCCGGCCTTTACCGGCTTCTCAGAAAAACTGGTGCCGAACGCGCGTCCGGCGCTGGACTGCCCGGTGGTCTACCCGTATGCGCCAAACGCGGTGCTGATTGGCTTCCTGTTCAGCTTCCTCGGGGGAATTGTGGGGTTGTTGATCTGCGGTCAGTTTAGCTGGGTGCTGATCCTGCCGGGCGTAGTGCCGCACTTCTTCACCGGCGCAACGGCGGGCGTGTTCGGTAACGCCACCGGTGGACGCCGCGGGGCAATGATAGGCGCCTTTGCTAACGGCCTGCTGATTACCTTCCTCCCGGTCCTGCTGCTGCCGGTACTGGGTGCGATTGGCTTTGCTAACACCACCTTCTCGGACGCCGACTTCGGCGCGGTCGGGATTGTGCTGGGCAACCTGGCGCGCTTCCTGTCACCGCTTGCCATCACCGGGCTGGTTGTGGCGCTGTTCGCGCTGCTGGTGGCCTACAACATCTTCGCGAAAAACAAACCTGCGGGTAGTAACGCGCAGGAAAATACCGGAGCCAAATCATGAATGAGAACAAGATAACCGAACTGGCGCGTCAGATCCGTCTTGAAACCCTCAAATCCCTGACGCAGCTGGGCTTTGGGCACTACGGCGGCAGCATGTCGGTGGTGGAAACCCTGGCGGTGCTGTACGGCGCCGTGATGAAGATCGACCCGGCGGATCCGGACTGGCCTGAGCGCGATTACTTTGTGCTGTCGAAAGGTCATGCAGGCCCGGCGCTCTACAGCACCCTGGCGATTAAGGGCTACTTCCCGGTTGAAGAGTTGAGCACGCTGAACCAGAACGGCACGCGTCTGCCCAGCCACCCGGACCGCCTGAAAACGCGCGGCGTGGATGCCACCACCGGCTCGCTGGGGCAGGGGATCTCCATTGCGGGCGGTATGGCACTCTCGCACAGGCTGGCCGGGCGACCGAATCGGGTCTTCTGCATCGTTGGCGACGGCGAGCTGAACGAAGGCCAGTGCTGGGAAGCGTTCCAGTTTATCGCTCACCATCGTCTGAACAACCTGACCGTGTTCGTGGACTGGAACAAACAGCAGCTCGACGGCGAACTGGACGAAATCATCTGTGCCTTCGACCTGGAGGGCAAATTCCGCGCCTTTGGCTTTGACGTGGTGACGGTCAAAGGGGATGACATTCCGGCACTGCTGAAGGTGACTTCAAGGGTACCGGAGGCCGATGCGCGTCCGCGGGTGGTGATCCTCGACAGCATCAAAGGGCAGGGCGTGCCTTACCTGGAACAGCTCAGCAACTCGCACCACCTGCGATTGACCGCGGAGAGCAAAGCGGCCCTCAATGAGACGATTCGCCAACTGGAGGCTTCACATGATTAAGGTTGCACCGGCAGGACAGAAAGACGCCGTTGAGATGCGCAAGGTCTACGCGGGCTTTGTGGCAAAGCAGATTGAGGCCGGCAGCGAGATTATCGCCCTGGAAGCGGACCTGATGAGTTCAATGGCGATGGACGGCGTAGCGCGCGATTATCCGCAGCACGTGATTAACTGCGGCATTATGGAGGCCAACGTCATCGGCACTGCGGCGGGGCTGTCGCTCACCGGCCGTAAGCCGTTCGTGCACACTTTCACCGCGTTTGCCAGCCGCCGCTGCTTCGACCAGCTGTTTATGTCCCTGGACTACCAGCGCAACAACGTGAAGGTGATTGCCTCGGATGCGGGCGTGACGGCCTGCCACAACGGTGGGACGCACATGTCCTTCGAGGATATGGGCATCGTGCGCGGTCTGGCGCATTCGGTGGTGCTGGAAGTTACCGATGCGGTGATGTTCGAGGATGTGCTGCGTCAGCTTATCGATCTCGAAGGCTTCTACTGGGTGCGCACCATCCGCAAGCAGGCGCCGAGCGTCTATGCGCCGGGCTCAACCTTCACCATTGGCAAAGGCAACGTGTTGCGCGAGGGAAGCGATATCACGCTGATTGCCAACGGCGTCATGGTGGCGGAAGCGCTGGAGGCGGCGCGCCAGCTGGAACAGGAGGGGGTAAGCGCAGCGGTCATCGACATGTTTACCCTGAAGCCCATCGATCGGATGCTGGTGAAAAACTATGCCGAGAAAACCGGGCGTATTGTGACCTGCGAAAACCACAGTATTCACAACGGTCTCGGGTCAGCGGTGGCGGAAGTGCTGGTGGAGACCTGCCCGGTGCCGATGCGTCGCGTGGGCGTGAAGGAGCGTTACGGCCAGGTGGGCACACAGGACTTCCTGCAAAAAGAGTATGGCCTGACGGCGCATGACATTGTGTCGGCGGCGCGGGAGCTGCTGTAATAAAAAAAGGCGACCGTGTGGTCGCCTTTTTGTTGCCCGGTGGCGCTGGCGCTTACCGGGTCTACGGTCCTGTAGGCCGGATAAGCGAAGCGCCATCCGGCAAAACATTACTGCTGCTGCGAAGACTGAATCGCCGTCAGCGCGATGGTGTAGACGATATCGTCAACCAGCGCACCGCGGGACAGGTCGTTCACAGGCTTGCGCATGCCCTGCAGCATTGGCCCGATGGAGATCAGGTCGGCAGAACGCTGTACCGCTTTGTAGGTGGTGTTACCGGTGTTCAGATCCGGGAAGATGAACACGGTAGCGCGACCGGCAACCGGCGAGTTCGGCGCTTTGGATTTCGCCACGTCAGCCATTACCGCGGCGTCGTACTGCAGCGGGCCGTCGATCATCAGGTCTGGACGTTTTTCCTGCGCAATACGGGTCGCTTCACGGACTTTCTCTACGTCGCTACCTGCACCAGAGGTGCCGGTGGAGTAGGAGAGCATTGCTACGCGCGGCTCGATACCGAAAGCGGTCGCGGAGTCCGCAGACTGGATAGCGATTTCTGCCAGCTGTTCTGCGGTAGGATCCGGGTTGATCGCGCAGTCGCCGTAAACGTAAACCTGTTCAGGCAGCAGCATGAAGAACACGGAGGAGACCAGCGAGCTGCCCGGTGCGGTTTTGATCAGCTGCAACGGTGGACGGATGGTGTTCGCGGTGGTGTGAACCGCACCGGAAACCAGACCGTCAACTTCGTCCTGCTCCAGCATCAGTGTGCCCAGCACGACGTTGTCTTCCAGCTGCTCGCGCGCAACCGCTTCGGTCATGCCCTTGTTCTTACGCAGCTCAACCAGACGGGCAACGTAGCTTTCGCGAACCACTTCCGGGTCAACGATTTCGATGCCTGTGCCCAGCTCAACGCCCTGAGACGCCGCAACGCGGTTGATCTCATCCGGGTTACCCAGCAGCACGCAGGTCGCGATGCCGCGCTCTGCACAGATAGCCGCCGCTTTAACGGTACGTGGCTCGTCGCCTTCTGGCAGAACCACGCGTTTGCCCGCTTTACGCGCCAGCTCGGTCAGCTGGTAGCGGAAGGCTGGAGGAGACAGACGGCGGCTGCGCTCGGAGGTCGCGGTCAGGGATTCGATCCAGTCCGCGTTGATGTAGCCCGCAACGTATTCCTGAACTTTCTCGATACGCTCGTGGTCATCAACCGGCACTTCCAGGTTGAAGCTTTGCAGGCTCAGAGAGGTCTGCCAGGTGTTGGTGTTGACCATGAAGACTGGCAGGCCGGTAGCGAACGCTCGTTCGCACAGCTTGCTGATGCGCGCGTCCATTTCGTAGCCGCCGGTCAGCAGGATTGCACCGATTTCCACGCCGTTCATCGCCGCCAGGCAGGCAGCAACCAGCACGTCCGGACGGTCTGCGGAGGTCACCAGCAGGGAACCTGCGCGGAAGTGCTCCAGCATGTGCGGAATGCTGCGCGCACAGAAGGTCACGGACTTCACGCGGCGGGTGTTGATATCGCCTTCGTTAACGATGGTCGCGTTCAGGTGACGCGCCATATCGATTGCACGGGTGGCAATCAGATCGAAGCTCCATGGCACTGCGCCGAGTACAGGCAGCGGGCTGGATTCCTGCAGCTTTGCCGGATCAACCTTGATGACTTTCGCTTTGGAAGAGTCGTCGAAGATTTCGGACAGGTCAGGACGCGTACGGCCCTGTTCATCAACCGGTGCGTTCAGTTTGTTAACGATCACGCCGGTGATGCTGGTGTTTTTCGCGCCGCCGAAGCTGCTGCGCGTCAGTTCGATACGCTCTTTCAGCTGCTCTGGGGTATCAGTCCCCTGAGACATCACGAAAACGATCTCTGCGTTCAGGGTTTTCGCGATTTCAAAGTTCAGGGACTGGGCAAACTGGTGTTTGCGGGTCGGGACCAGGCCTTCAACCAGCACCACTTCCGCGTCCTGCGCGTTAGCGTGGTAGTTGGCGATGATCTCTTCCATCAGCACGTCTTTCTGGTTGCTGGAGAGCAGAGACTCAACGTGGCTCATCTTCAGCGGTTCAGCCGCAGGTAGATTGGAATTCTTACGCACGATGGTGGTGGTCTGGTCTGGCGCATCGCCACCGGCACGAGGCTGGGCAATAGGCTTAAAGACGCTCAGACGAACGCCTTTGCGTTCCATAGCGCGGATCACGCCGAGGCTGACGCTGGTCAGGCCGACGCTGGTTCCGGTAGGGATCAGCATAATAGTACGGGACACGGTTTATCCTCTTTCGTTACCGCCGCGTTGGGCGGGTTACAAAACAGCACCGCCAGCATTGCTGGCGGTGTGGAATCAGGCAGTCAGGCGGCACGCGTCTTGCGCGATGACCAGCTCTTCGTTAGTTGGGATAACGATAGCCGGGCGGGTGCCTTCTTTGTTGATGAAGCCAGACTTGCCGAAGCGGGCAGCCAGGTTACGCTCGTGATCGACTTCGAAGCCCAGTACGCCCAGTTTGCCCAGGGACAGTTCACGTACCATTGCCGCGTTCTCACCGATGCCGCCGGTGAAGATAACCGCGTCCAGACGACCATCCATCAGCGCGGTGTAAGAACCGATGTACTTCGCCAGACGGTGGCAGTAAACGTCCATTGCACGCTTCGCGTCTTCTTTGCTGTCGTAGTTGTCTTCAACGTAACGGCAGTCGCTGGTGACTTCGGTCAGACCCAGCAGGCCAGACTCTTTGGTCAGCATTTTGTTGATGTCGTCAACGCTCATGCCCAGAGTGTCGTGCAGGTGGAAGATGATCGCCGGGTCGATGTCACCGGAACGGGTACCCATCACCAGACCTTCCAGCGGGGTCAGACCCATAGAGGTATCAACACATTTACCGTTGCGGATAGCAGAAACAGAACCACCGTTGCCCAGGTGGCAGGTGATGATGTTGACTTCTTCAACCGGCTTGTTCAGGACTTTTGCGGCTTCCTGAGTCACATAGAAGTGGCTGGTGCCGTGCGCGCCGTAGCGACGAACGCCGTGCTCTTTGTACAGGCTGTACGGCAGGGCATAGAGGTAAGACTCTTCCGGCATGGTCTGATGGAACGCGGTGTCAAACACGGCCACGTTTTTGTCTTTCAGATTCGGGAAGGACTTCAGCGCTTCAGCGATACCGATCAGGTGCGCCGGGTTATGCAGCGGAGCAAAAGAGGCAGAGTCTTTGATGCCCTGGATAACAGAGTCGTCGATGACAACGGAGCTGGTGTATTTTTCGCCGCCGTGGACGATACGGTGACCAATCGCAGTCAGCTGAGCAGACAGTTCTGGTTTTTGTGCCAGAATAGTGTTAACGATAAAGTTCAGCGCTTCACTGTGAGCGGCGCCTGCACCTAAAGCCGCTTCTTGTTTGCTGCCGTCCATCTTCCACTTGATACGTGCTTCAGGCAGATGGAAACATTCGGCCAAACCAGAGAGGTACTCGTCACCGTTGAGCGCATCGATGATGGCGAATTTCAGTGAAGAGCTACCGCAGTTCAGAACCAGTACTAACTTACTCGACATGGAAGTACCTATAATTGATACGTGGCTAAAAAAACGTCAATGAGCCTAAAAGCGTAACGCAAGCTGACCCAGACGTTTATGATTAACATCATGCCAAACGAACATTCTGGCAGGATGGAAGAAATACCTATGATTTTAAGCCATTTTGAACATTTTTCAGACAATGGCATAATATGCGATAATTTGACGAGTTAACGCTTCTCGTCTACGGCCCTATCAGGCTGGCACAGAATACCCGATACGGGGTAGCGATGACAAAATATTTTGAACGTTGTCATAGCCTGTTGTGGTTTTGCACAAAAATTTTAATTTTTATATGTGAAGTTGAGGTACAGCCATGTCGACACCCGAAATCCCGTCCGTGAGCTTTTTCAGTCTGTTTCGTCGGGGACAGCATTACGCAAAGACGTGGCCAATGGAAAAGCGCCTTGCGCCAATGTTTATTGAGAATCGCACGATCCGCGCCACGCGCTATGCGATTCGCTTTATGCCTCCGGTCGCTATCTTTACTCTGTGCTGGCAAATCGCCCTCGGTGGACAGCTAGGTCCTGCCGTCGCAACGGCGCTCTTCGCGTTAAGTCTGCCGATGCAGGGGCTGTGGTGGTTAGGCAAACGCTCCATAACGCCGCTTCCGCCTTCTATTTTACACTGGTTTTATGAAGTGCGTGGAAAACTGGAGGAGGCCGGGCAGGCGCTGGCCCCGGTTGAAGGCAAGCCGGATTACCAGGCGCTGGCGGACACGTTAAAGCGTGCTTTTAAGCAGCTGGATAAAACATTCCTCGATGACTTGTGATTGATCATCGAAACGACTAACAAAAGAAGGCACAGTAACACACCGTTACCGTGTCTTTTTTTTACAGTGCAATGCGCTACAGGAGTCGAAAGATGGAAATGACCCATGCTCAACGTCTGATTTTGTCTAACCAGTACAAGATGATGACTATGCTTGATCCCGATAACGCTGCGCGCTACAGCCGCCTGCAAACCATCGTCGAACGCGGTTTTGGTTTGCAAATGCGCGAACTGGACCGCGAGTTTGGCGAGCTGAAAGAAGAAACCTGCCGCATCGTGATCGACATTATGGAGATGTATCACGCTCTGCACGTCTCCTGGACGAACCTCAAAGACCAGCAGACCATTGACGAACGTCGCGTGACCTTCTTAGGCTTTGATGCCGCGACGGAAGCGCGCTATCTGAGCTATGTTCGCTTTATGGTGAACACCGAAGGGCGCTACACCCATTTTGATGCGGGAACGCACGGCTTCAACGCCCAAACCCCCATGTGGGATAAATATCAACGTATGCTGAGCGCGTGGCACGCCTGCCCGCGTCAGTACCATTTAAGCAGCAACGAAATTCAACAAATCATTAATGCCTGACGGAGGTGCGTGTGCAGTGTAAAGGTTTTCTGTTTGATCTGGACGGTACGCTGGTGGATTCGCTGCCGGTGGTGGAACGCTCGTGGTGCCACTGGGCCGACCGGCACGGCATCGACCACCAGGACGTGCTGAATTTTATCCATGGCAAACAGGCCATTACCTCATTGCGGCACTTTTTAGCGGGGCGTTCTGAGGAAGAGATCCAGGCGGAGTTCAAATACCTGGAGCAGATTGAGGCCACCGACACCGAGGGCATTACCGCGCTGCCCGGGGCGCGCGAACTGCTTGAGCATCTGAATGAAGCGCAGATCCCGTGGGCTATCGTCACCTCCGGCTCTGTTCCGGTCGCGCATGCCCGCCATAAGGCGGCCGGTTTACCGAAGCCAGAGGTGTTCATTACGGCTGAGCGCGTTAAACGCGGCAAGCCGGAGCCGGATGCGTTTCTGCTTGGTGCAGAAATGCTGGGCTTCGCGCCTGCAGAGTGTGTGGTGGTGGAAGATGCGGCCGCTGGCGTGCTGGCCGGGCTGAACGCCGGGAGCCACGTCATTGCCGTTAACGTTCCGGCTGGATCTCCACGCCTGGACGAGGCGGACTTTGTGATTCATTCCCTGACGGCGCTGGCGGTGTCAAAAGCGCCCGACGGAGTTGTAACCGTCTCGCTAAAAATGTAATCCCATGATATAGCCCCACGCTGCTGGGGCTTTTTTATGGCAAAATTTCTCATCTTCCACTGACAAGGATAGGTTGTGAACGGTGAACTGATCTGGGTTCTGAGCCTGCTTTTAATCGCCATTATTCTCTTCGCCACAGGCAAGGTGCGCATGGATGCCGTCGCCCTGTTTGTCATCGTCGCGTTTGTGCTGAGCGGCACGCTCACGCTACCGGAAGCCTTCTCCGGGTTCAGCGACCCCAACGTTATCCTTATAGCTGCCCTGTTTATCATCGGCGACGGCCTTGTTCGCACCGGCGTGGCGACCATCATGGGCGCGTGGTTGGTTAAGGTGGCCGGCAGCAGTGAAACCAAAATGCTGATCTACCTGATGCTGACGGTCGCCGGACTGGGGGCGTTTATGAGCTCAACGGGCGTGGTCGCTATTTTTATTCCGGTGGTGCTGAGCGTTTCAATGCGGATGCAGAGCTCGCCGTCGCGCCTGATGATGCCCCTGAGCTTTGCCGGTTTGATCAGCGGAATGATGACGCTGGTGGCGACGCCGCCGAACCTGGTTGTCAACAGCGAGCTGATTCGTGAAGGGTTTCAGGGCTTCAGCTTTTTCAGCGTTACCCCGCTTGGGCTGGTGATTCTGGCGATGGGCGTGGTCTACATGCTGCTGACCCGTTTTGCCCTCAAAGGCGACAAACAGGATAAGAATAAAGAGGGGTGGAAGCGACGTACCTTCCGCGATCTGATCAAAGAGTACCGCCTCACCGGGCGGGCGCGCCGTCTGGCCATTCGCCCCGGCTCGCCGATGGTCGGCCAGCGGCTCGACGACCTTAAGCTGCGCGAGCGTTATGGCGCGAACGTGATCGGGGTTGAGCGCTGGCGTCGTTTTCGCCGGGTGATCGTTAACGTGAACGGGGTATCAGAGTTCCGCGCGCGTGACGTCCTGCTGATTGATATGTCAACGGCGGACGTGGATCTGCGAGAGTTCTGTAGCGAGCAGCTGCTGGAGCCGATGGTGCTACGCGGCGAGTATTTCTCCGACCAGGCGCTGGATGTGGGGATGGCCGAAGTGTCGCTGATACCGGAATCGGAACTGCTGGGTAAAACCGTGCGTGAAATGGGGTTCCGTACCCGCTATGGCCTGAACGTAGTGGGGCTGAAGCGTGATGGCGTGGCGATGGAAGGGGCCGTCGTCGATGAGCCGATCCTGCTGGGCGATATCTTTCTCGTGGTCGGCAACTGGAAGCTGATAAGCCAGCTCGGGCAAAAAGGGCGTGATTTTGTGGTGCTCAACATGCCGGTCGAGGAGAGCGATGCCTCCCCGGCGCACAGCCAGGCGCCCCATGCGATTTTCTGTCTGGTGCTGATGGTGGCGCTGATGCTGACCGATGAAATCCCTAATCCGGTCGCGGCCATTATCGCCTGCCTGCTGATGGGGAAATTCCGCTGCATTGACGCCGAAAGCGCGTATAAAGCCATTCACTGGCCGAGCATTATTCTTATCGTCGGGATGATGCCCTTTGCCCTGGCACTGCAAAAAACCGGCGGGGTAGATCTGATCGTAAAAGGCTTGATGGACGTGGGCGGCGGGTATGGACCGTACATGATGATGGTCTGTCTGTTTGTCATGTGCGCCACGATAGGGTTATTTATCTCGAATACCGCGACGGCGGTGCTGATGGCGCCCATTGCGCTGGCGATGGCGAAATCCATGGGGGTGTCGCCGTACCCGTTTGCGATGATGGTCGCGATGGCGGCATCCGCGGCGTTTATGACGCCGGTTTCATCGCCGGTGAACACGCTGGTGCTGGGGCCGGGGAATTATAAGTTCAGCGATTTCGTGAAGCTGGGCGTGCCGTTCACCGTGCTGGTGATGGTGGTGTGCGTGGTGTTAATTCCGGTTTTATTCCCGTTTTAGCGTGAGCGCAGAAACGTAGGCCGGGTAAGGCGAAGCCGCCACCCGGCTAAAATTACAACGGTGAATCCTGGCTAATCTCGTCCAGCGATAGATGGAAGCTCGGCACAAATACCTGCATGAAGTAGTCCATCTCTTCGCTGCGGCGGGATTCCAGCGTTTTTTCCAGACGCGTTTTTGCCAGTAAAAACTCATTATTGCCCGCAGACAGCTCTTCCAGACACTTCAGATAGGCGCACAGCGCGTCGGCCTGTTTGACCAGCGACTTTTCATCTTCCGTATACTGATGCTCGTCGATGAGCGGTTCAAAGATATCGCGCAGCTCTTCGGGCACCATCTCGATAAGCTTCTGCTGGGCAATCTTCTCGATAGCCTTATATTCCTGAGCAATCTGAGAATTGAAATATTTCACTGGCGTAGGCAGGTCGCCGGTCAGCACCTCTGATGCGTCGTGGTACATCGCCAGCAAAGCGATGCGCTCGGCATTCACCTGCCCGTTAAATTTGCGATTCTTAATGGCAGCCAGCGCATGAGCAACCATAGCAACCTGCAGGCTATGCTCAGACACGTTCTCTGTACGCACGTTGCGCATCAGCGGCCAGCGGTTGATCAGTTTCAGGCGGGAGAGGTGGGCAAAGAAATGGCTCTGACTCATAGGTTACCTTTTGTCTTCACTGCGACAGGACTTCATTGTGCGGGGAGGGGAGGGAAGATGCAAATCAGGCTACCGAAGTAGCCTGATTTTAAGATTACTGATGGTATCCAGAGAGGAATCGCCCGAAGCGGCTGATAGCCATTTCGAGATCGTCTTCACGTGGCAGGGTCACGATACGCACGTGGTCCGGCCACGGCCAGTTAAACGCCGTTCCCTGAACCAGCAGCACTTTTTCCTGCAACAGGAAATCGAGCACCATTTTCTGATCGTCGTGGATATTGAAGCGCTTCGCGTCAATTTTCGGGAACATATACAGCGCCCCGTTCGGCTTCACGCAGGAGACGCCCGGGATATCGTTGATCAGTTCCCATGCGCGGTTACGCTGTTCGTACAGGCGACCGCCAGGGACGATAAACTCGCTGATGCTCTGGTAGCCGCCCAGCGCCGTCTGGATCGCGTGCTGAGCAGGCACGTTGGCGCAAAGACGCATCGACGCCAGCATCTCAAGCCCTTCAATATAGCCTTTTGCGTGCTTTTTCGGGCCGTTCAGCACCATCCAGCCCTGACGGAAACCGGCCACGCGGTAGGTTTTAGACAGTCCGTTAAAGGTGACGGTCAGCAGGTCGGGTGCCAGCGCGGCGATAGAGTGGTGCTGCGCCGCGTCGTACAGGATCTTGTCGTAGATTTCGTCAGCGAAGATGATCAGGTTGTGCTGGCGGGCAATCTCCACGATCTCCATCAGCAGCTCTTTTGAATAGACCGCGCCCGTCGGGTTGTTCGGGTTGATGATCACAATCCCACGCGTGCGAGGCGTGATTTTCGCGCGAATGTCATCCAGATCCGGGAACCAGTCAGAGGATTCGTCGCAAAGATAATGTACCGCTTTACCGCTGGAGAGCGATACGGCAGCGGTCCACAGCGGATAGTCCGGCGCGGGAACCAGCATTTCGTCACCGCTGTTCAGCAGCGCCTGCATGGCCTGAACAATAAGTTCGGAGACGCCGTTGCCGATATAGATATCTTCGACGGTAACGTCACGCATACTGCGCGCCTGGTAGTGCTGCATAATGGCTTTACGGGCGGAGTAAAGTCCCTTTGAGTCACAATAGCCTTGTGCCGTAGGCAGGTTGCGGATCACATCAACCAGAATTTCATCCGGCGCTTCAAAACCAAATGGCGCGGGGTTGCCGATGTTGAGCTTCAGAACCTTGTTGCCTTCTTCTTCAAGGCGTTTTGCCTCTTTCAGAACCGGGCCACGGATGTCATAACAGACGTTATCTAGCTTGCTGGATTTTTCGATAGGGGACATGAACCTTTAACCTTTTCGCTATTATTGCCACTCCCTGCCGTGGAAGTCAGCACGGAATAATGTACTCCCCCCACGCTTCGTTTTGAAGGGTGTGCAGAAGAAGATTTTGTGCTCATAGCGAAATTGTGATGAATCTTTTTAACTATTGACTGACGCTTTCACTGCCTTAACGTCATGTACAAACCATAAATAAAGGTTGATTGTGCTACTGATTTATGTGAATTATGTATATTGTTCTGATGGAAAATAAAAAATGTGCAGACAACAAGCAGAAGTTACGCTGGGTGACATTTCGTAAAACCTGAGTGTTGAAGGGACCTTGCAGTAATAGCCCGAAGCGGCTAAAAGTTAATCATGTGAAATTAATGTTAAGTGTTATTAATGAATGACCATAATCTAAATTAAAATTTATTTATTATTAACCAACAAAATGCAACTTTAGTTAATTCTAATAAAATTAGTTTAGAAGCTTAACAAACCTCTTTAATCCCGAATATTGCAATAAGACTTATAAATAAAGTGGATTTGGGTTAAGATGTCTATACGGAAAGCAGTAGAAAGATGCAGTGGTTTTGCATTTTTGAAACTGATTTTCCGATTTAATTGATTGTTATTGTTGGAGTTATCTCTGGCTGGAATGTGTCAAACATCTCCTGCTACGTTGACAGCGCTGCGAAAAAGATGGCAGAAAAAGTGTTACGCCTTTAATGTAATTTACATAACCCTGCGAACATCTAAATATCCTGAACGTTTAAGAGAATAAAAATAACGTCATGAAACGTGCTTTCTGACTGTTGATATAAAGCAGCACAATAACTATCTGTCAGGCAGTCTGCCGGGCCGGGATGCGAGGGAAAACCTTCAGAAGGAATTGCTTAACTGTTACACACAGCTTCAACCCGGGCAGCTCCGCACGAGCAACCTGAAAGTGAATAGATATGATAAATGCAAATCGTCCGATAATGAATCTCGACCTCGATCTGCTGAGAACGTTTGTTGCGGTCGCCGATCTCAACACTTTTGCAGCAGCTGCTGCCGCCGTCTGCCGAACTCAGTCCGCCGTTAGCCAGCAAATGCAGCGGCTGGAGCAACTGGTTGGGAAAGAGCTTTTTGCCCGTCACGGGCGTAATAAGCTCTTAACGGAACACGGTATTCAGCTACTGGGTTATGCCAGGAAAATTCTTCGCTTTAATGATGAAGCATGTATGTCATTAATGTTTAGCAACCTTCAGGGGGTGTTAACCTTAGGGGCATCTGATGAGTCAGCGGATACAATATTGCCGTTTCTTCTCAACCGAATTAGCTCGGTTTATCCGAAGCTTGCGCTGGATGTAAGCGTAAAGCGTAATGCCTTTATGGTTGAGATGTTAAATGAGAACAAGGTCGACCTGGTGGTCACGACGCATCGTCCCGGACAGTTTGATTGTCTGACCTTGCGCACATCGCCAACGCACTGGTATTGCGCAGCGGAATACGTGTTGCAAAAAGGGGAACCCGTACCGCTGGTTTTACTGGACGATCCGAGTCCTTTCCGGGATATGGTGCTTACGGCGTTAAATGAAGCCAACATTCCGTGGCGTCTGGCCTATGTAGCGTCCACGCTGCCCGCGGTGCGTGCCGCCGTGAAAGCGGGTCTTGGCGTAACGGCCCGTCCGGTAGAGATGATGAGCCCCGATCTGCGCGTTCTCGGTAAATCTGATGGTCTCCCAGCACTGCCGGATACCGAGTATCTGCTTTGCCATAACGCGTCCAGTCATAACGAGCTGGCGAAGGTGGTGTTTGAGGCGATGGAAAATTACCATAACCCATGGCAGTTCGAGCATGTTACCTCCGAAGGGGGGGATGATTCCCTCATCGTTGAAGGTGACTTTGAGTGATCAAAAGCTCAAAATTCTGGTAACAAATTGTAAGTGTAAAAAAAAGCCACTCGTGCCGTTTTCGCACGCAGTGGCTTTTTTTTGCCATTATTATCCTCTTTCGTTACAGGGTTTTCATAATTAAAACATACATATCAAGGGAATAAATGCTTCTGCTTAAATCTTGTTCACTTTCCGTTCTTACTTCATCCATAACCCCTTGATGTTAAAAAAGCAGCAAATATGTTGCCGGTTTTTTGGGTGAATTAACAAAAGCGTGTCTCAGATCAAGAAAATACTCCTATTTGGGGGGAGGAATCGTTGGCAAATCCTGTCAAAATAGGAGGGTTATTTTTTTTACTTCCAAAACGGACACGATTCAACAACATGCATTTGACGAAAAGTCAGGTAACCACCAGGGTTAAAGGGCACCAAATGTTAATGAGAATCGCTCGATGTAATTTAATGTGAAGAAACCTTTGTTAAAGTTGACAATAGGTTATAGAAAGGAGTAAAAAACCCCATCATTTTGCTGTCTACGTCTCATTTCAGACAGTTAGTGTAAGGTTATTTGTTCCTCCCCATGAATCGATGTGATGCCCATCTGCCAGCAAGAGCAGTGTCGTCGGTATCACTTTTGATGAGTAAGCAATGAGTATGTCAACATCCACAGAAGTCATCGCTCATCACTGGGCATTCGCAATCTTTCTTATTGTAGCCATTGGCCTGTGCTGCCTGATGTTAGTCGGCGGCTGGTTCCTGGGCGGTCGCGCCCGTGCAAGGCACAAAAACACACCTTTCGAATCAGGTATTGATTCAGTAGGTTCCGCTCGCTTACGCCTGTCTGCCAAGTTCTATCTGGTAGCGATGTTCTTCGTCATCTTTGACGTGGAAGCGCTCTACCTGTTCGCATGGTCGACCTCCATTCGCGAAAGTGGTTGGGTGGGCTTTGTCGAGGCCGCAATTTTCATTTTAGTGCTACTGGCCGGTCTGGTTTATCTGGTGCGTATTGGCGCGCTTGACTGGACGCCTGCGCGTTCACGTCGTGAACACATCAACCCGGAAAACAGTATCTCTAATCGTCAGCAGTAACAGCGAGGCAATAAGATGGATTATACGCTCACCCGCATAGATCCTAACGGTGAGAATGACCGTTACCCCCTGCAAAAACAGGAGATCGTAACCGACCCCCTGGAGCAAGAAGTCAACAAAAGCGTGTACATGGGCAAACTCGAACATGCCATGCACGATATGGTCAACTGGGGTCGTAAGAACTCCATCTGGCCATACAACTTTGGCCTTTCTTGCTGCTACGTTGAAATGGTGACGTCATTCACTGCGGTGCATGACGTTGCGCGTTTTGGGGCCGAGGTACTGCGTGCTTCCCCACGTCAGGCTGACCTGATGGTGGTGGCCGGTACCTGCTTTACCAAAATGGCACCTGTTATTCAGCGTCTGTATGACCAGATGCTGGAGCCAAAATGGGTTATTTCCATGGGCGCATGTGCAAACTCCGGCGGTATGTACGACATTTATTCCGTTGTACAGGGCGTTGATAAGTTCATTCCGGTGGATGTTTACATCCCGGGCTGCCCGCCGCGCCCAGAAGCCTATATGCAGGCGCTGATGCTGCTGCAGGAGTCTATCGGTAAAGAACGTCGCCCACTCTCATGGGTTGTTGGCGATCAGGGTGTCTATCGCGCGAACATGCAGTCCGAGCGCGAGCGTAAACGCGGTGAACGTATTGCCGTCACCAACCTGCGTACGCCTGACGAAATTTAATTTGCGCCTGTAGGCCTGGAGAAAACCTTCGCATATCACTACTCAAATAGCGCGAAGCCAGGCTTAACAGTCACCACGGACCATTTGCAATGGTGAACAATATGACCGACTTAACCGCGCAAGAAGCCGCCTGGCAGACCCGGGATCATCTTGATGACCCCGTTATTGGCGAACTGCGCAACCGTTTTGGGCCGGATGCCTTTACCGTTCAGGCGACCCGCACCGGGGTACCCGTTGTTTGGGTGAAGCGTGAACAATTGCTGGAAGTTGTCGATTTCCTCAAGAAATTGCCAAAACCTTACGTCATGCTGTTTGACTTACACGGCATGGACGAACGTCTGAGAACGCACCGCCAGGGTCTCCCTGCTGCGGATTTTTCCGTTTTCTACCACCTGATCTCAATAGACCGCAACACGGATATCATGCTCAAGGTGGCATTGTCTGAAAACGACATGCATCTGCCGACGATCACCAAACTTTTCCCGAACGCTAACTGGTATGAGCGTGAAACCTGGGAAATGTTCGGCATGACCTTCGACGGCCACCCGCACCTGACGCGCATCATGATGCCGCAGACCTGGACCGGCCACCCGCTGCGTAAAGACTACCCGGCACGTGCGACCGAATTCGATCCGTTTGAGCTGACCAAAGCCAAGCAGGATCTGGAGATGGAAGCGCTGACCTTCAAGCCGGAAGACTGGGGCATGAAGCGCGGTACTGAAAACGAGGACTTCATGTTCCTCAACCTCGGTCCGAACCACCCGTCTGCGCACGGTGCATTCCGTATTATTCTTCAGCTTGATGGCGAAGAGATTGTCGACTGCGTCCCTGACATCGGCTACCACCACCGCGGTGCTGAGAAGATGGGCGAGCGTCAGTCCTGGCACAGCTACATTCCGTATACCGACCGTATTGAGTACCTCGGCGGCTGCGTAAACGAAATGCCATACGTGCTGGCCGTTGAGAAACTGGCAGGCATCACCGTACCGGATCGCGTTAACGTGATTCGCGTTATGCTGTCAGAACTGTTCCGCATCAACAGCCACCTGCTGTACATCTCCACGTTCATTCAGGACGTGGGCGCGATGACCCCGGTCTTCTTCGCCTTTACCGATCGTCAGAAAATCTACGATCTGGTGGAAGCGATTACCGGCTTCCGTATGCACCCGGCCTGGTTCCGTATTGGCGGTGTGGCGCACGATCTGCCGCGCGGCTGGGACCGCCTGCTGCGTGAATTCCTCGACTGGATGCCGAAGCGTCTGGCGTCTTACGAGAAAGCCGCGCTGCGCAACACCATCCTGAAAGGCCGTTCCCAGGGCGTTGCTGCCTATGGCGCGAAAGAAGCGCTGGAGTGGGGGACCACAGGTGCTGGCCTGCGCGCGACCGGTATTGATTTCGACGTGCGTAAAGCCCGTCCTTACTCTGGCTACGAGAACTTCGACTTTGAAGTGCCGGTTGGCGGCGGTGTTTCCGACTGCTACACCCGCGTGATGCTGAAAGTGGAAGAGCTGCGCCAGAGTCTGCGCATCCTCGAGCAGTGCCTCAACAACATGCCGGAAGGCCCGTTCAAGGCGGATCACCCGCTGACGACGCCGCCGCCGAAAGAGCGCACGCTGCAGCATATCGAAACCCTGATCACCCACTTCCTGCAGGTTTCCTGGGGCCCGGTCATGCCGGCGCAAGAATCCTTCCAGATGATTGAAGCGACCAAGGGTATTAACAGTTACTACCTGACCAGCGACGGCAGCACCATGAGCTACCGTACCCGCGTACGTACGCCGAGCTTTGCGCACCTGCAGCAGATCCCGTCCGCCATCCGCGGCAGTCTGGTCTCTGACCTGATTGTGTATCTGGGTAGTATCGATTTTGTTATGTCAGATGTGGACCGCTAATTATGCACGAGAATCAACAACCACAAACCGAGGCTTTTGAGCTGAGTGAAGCAGAGCGTGCCGCCATTGAGCACGAGATGCACCACTACGAAGACCCGCGTGCGGCGTCCATTGAAGCGCTGAAAATCGTACAGAAACAGCGTGGTTGGGTGCCGGATGGGGCGATTTACGAGATCGCAAAAGTGCTGGGCATTCCGGCAAGTGACGTAGAGGGCGTAGCCACGTTCTACAGCCAGATCTTCCGTCAGCCGGTTGGCCGCCATGTGATCCGCTACTGTGACAGCGTCGTCTGCCACATTACCGGCTATCAGGGCATTCAGGCTGCGATTGAGAAAAAGCTCAATATTAAGCCGGGCCAGACCACGTTCGATGGACGCTTTACTCTGCTGCCAACCTGCTGCCTGGGTAACTGCGACAAGGGGCCGACCATGATGATTGATGAGGACACTCACAGCCATCTGACGCCGGAAGCGATTCCTGACCTGCTGGAGCAGTACAAATGAAAACTGTAATTCGTACTGCTGAGACGCATCCGCTGACCTGGCGTCTGCGCGATGACAAACAGCCGGTATGGCTCGACGAATACCAGAGCAAAAACGGCTATGCCGGTGCGCGTAAAGCCCTCGGCGGCATGGCGCCGGACGACATCGTTAATGCGGTGAAAGATTCCGGCCTGAAAGGCCGCGGCGGTGCGGGCTTCTCCACTGGTCTGAAGTGGAGCCTGATGCCAAAAGACGAATCCATGAACATCCGTTACCTGCTGTGTAACGCCGATGAAATGGAGCCAGGCACCTATAAAGACCGCCTGCTGATGGAGCAGCTGCCGCACCTGCTGGTGGAAGGCATGCTGATCTCCGCGTTTGCGCTGAAAGCGTACCGTGGCTACATCTTCCTGCGCGGTGAGTACATCGAAGCGGCAGAAAACCTGCGTCGCGCGATTGCCGAAGCCACCGAAGCCGGCCTTCTGGGTAAAAACATCCTGGGTACCGGGTTTGACTTCGAACTGTTCGTGCACACCGGTGCCGGGCGTTACATCTGCGGTGAAGAAACTGCGCTGATTAACTCCCTGGAAGGCCGCCGTGCGAACCCGCGTTCCAAGCCACCGTTCCCGGCAAGCTCCGGCGTGTGGGGTAAACCGACCTGCGTAAACAACGTCGAAACCCTGTGTAACGTCCCGGCTATCCTCGCCAACGGCGTGGAGTGGTATCAGGGCATCTCCTCAAGCAAAGATGCCGGTACCAAGCTGATGGGCTTCTCCGGTCGCGTTAAAAACCCTGGCGTCTGGGAACTGCCGTTCGGTACCACCGCACGCGAAATTCTTGAAGACTACGCCGGCGGCATGCGCGATGGCCTGAAATTTAAAGCCTGGCAGCCGGGCGGGGCAGGGACGGACTTCCTGACCGAAGCCCACCTTGACCTGCCGATGGAATTCGAAAGCATTGGTAAAGCAGGCAGCCGTCTGGGTACGGCGCTGGCGATGGCCGTCGACCACGAGATCGGCATGGTCTCGCTGGTACGTAACCTGGAAGAGTTCTTTGCCCGTGAGTCCTGCGGCTGGTGTACACCGTGCCGTGACGGTCTGCCGTGGAGCGTGAAGATCCTGCGCGCCATCGAGCGCGGCGAAGGCCAGCCGGGCGATATCGAGACGCTTGAGCAACTGTGTCGATTCTTAGGGCCAGGTAAAACCTTCTGCGCCCACGCACCGGGTGCCGTCGAGCCGCTGCAGAGCGCGATTAAATATTTCCGCGACGAATTCGAAGCAGGCATCAAGCAGCCGTTCAGCAATACCCATTCGATCAATGGTATTCAGCCGAACCTGCTGAAAGCGCGCTGGTAACGACAAGAATTTTGATTAACGCTCGGTTTCGACTGAGCCAACTGGAAGCATGCTAATGGCTACGATTCATGTAGACGGCAAAGAATACGAAGTCAACGGGGCGGACAACCTGCTGGAAGCTTGTCTGTCTCTTGGCCTCGATATTCCGTACTTTTGCTGGCATCCGGCGCTGGGCAGCGTCGGTGCTTGCCGCCAGTGTGCGGTGAAGCAATATCAAAACGCGGAAGACACGCGTGGTCGCCTGGTGATGTCCTGTATGACGCCAGCCGCCGAAGGCACCTTTATTTCGATTGATGACGAAGAAGCCAAACAGTTCCGCGAAAGCGTGGTGGAGTGGTTGATGACCAACCACCCGCACGACTGTCCGGTTTGTGAAGAGGGCGGTAACTGCCACCTTCAGGATATGACCGTGATGACCGGTCACAGCTTCCGTCGCTATCGCTTTACCAAGCGTACCCACCGTAACCAGGATCTGGGGCCGTTCATCTCTCACGAAATGAACCGCTGCATCGCCTGCTACCGCTGCGTGCGTTACTACAAAGACTACGCGGACGGTCAGGATCTGGGCGTCTATGGCGCGCACGACAACGTCTACTTCGGCCGTCCGGAAGACGGCGTGCTGGAGAGCGAATTCTCCGGTAACCTGGTAGAAATCTGTCCGACCGGCGTATTCACGGATAAAACCCACTCCGAGCGTTACAACCGTAAATGGGACATGCAGTTTGCGCCAAGCATCTGCCAGCAGTGTTCCCTCGGCTGTAACACCAGTCCGGGTGAGCGCTACGGCGAACTGCGTCGTATCGAAAACCGTTACAACGGTACCGTTAACCACTACTTCCTGTGCGACCGCGGTCGTTTCGGCTATGGCTATGTGAACCTGAAAGACCGTCCGCGTCAGCCGGTTCAGCGCCGTGGCGACGACGTCATTACCCTGAACGCTGAACAGGCGATGCAGGGCGCGGCAGATATTCTGCGCCAGTCGAAGAAAGTGATCGGTATCGGCTCCCCGCGCGCCAGCATCGAAAGCAACTTCGCGCTGCGCGAGCTGGTCGGGGCGGAAAACTTCTATACCGGTATCGCCCAGGGCGAACAGGAACGTCTTCAGCTTGTACTGAAAGTGCTGCGTGAAGGCGGTATCCATACCCCTGCGCTGCGCGAAATTGAATCCTATGATGCGGTTCTGGTGCTGGGTGAAGACCTGACGCAGACCGGCGCCCGCGCGGCCCTGGCGGTTCGTCAGGCGGTGAAGGGTAAAGCACGTGAAATGGCAGCTGCGCAGAAAGTGGCTGACTGGCAGATTGCGGCGATCCTCAACATCGGTCAGCGCGCGAAGCATCCTCTGTTTGTGACCAACGTCGACAATACCCGTCTGGACGATATCGCGGCGTGGACCTACTGCGCGCCGGTTGAAGACCAGGCGCGTCTTGGCTTTGCCATTGCCCACGCGCTGGACAACAGCTCACCGGCCGTTGAGCTGGATCGCGACCTGCAAAACAAGGTCGACGTGATTGTTCAGGCCCTCGCAGGTGCGAAGAAACCGCTGATTATCTCCGGAACCAACGCCGGAAGCGCGGAGATCATTCAGGCCGCCGCGAACGTTGCCAAAGCCTTGAAAGGCCGCGGTGCAGATGTCGGCGTGACCATGATTGCCCGTGCGGTAAACAGCATCGGTCTCGGCATGATTGGCGGCGGCTCGCTGGAAGAAGCGTTAAGCGAACTGGAATCCGGTGCCGCTGACGCCGTGGTGGTGCTGGAAAACGATCTGCATCGTCATGCGTCTGCCGCTCGCGTTGACGCCGCGCTCTCCAAAGCGCCGCTGGTGATGGTGATTGACCATCAGCGCACCGCGATCATGGACAAAGCGCACCTGGTGCTCTCTGCGGCAAGTTTCGCAGAAAGCGACGGTACCGTTATCAACAACGAAGGCCGCGCCCAGCGTTTCTTCCAGGTTTATGACCCGGCGTACTACGACAGCAACACCGTGATGCTGGAAAGCTGGCGCTGGTTGCACTCCCTGCACAGCACCGTGCAGAGCCGTGAAGTGGACTGGACGCAGCTCGACCACGTTATCGACGCGGTAGTCGAAAAACTGCCTCAGCTGGCAGGCATTAAAGATGCCGCACCTGAAGCAAGCTTCCGCATCCGCGGCCAGAAGCTGGCGCGTGAACCGCACCGCTACAGCGGCCGTACCGCCATGCGCGCCAATATCAGCGTGCACGAACCGCGCCAGCCGCAGGATAAAGACACCATGTTCGCCTTCTCCATGGAAGGGAACAACCAGCCGTCTGCCCCGCGTTCGCAAATCCCGTTCGCATGGGCTCCGGGCTGGAACTCCCCGCAGGCGTGGAACAAGTTCCAGGCTGAAGTGGGCGGATCCCTGCGCCACGGCGATCCGGGCGTGCGTCTGATTGAAGCTTCCGAAACCGGTCTGGACTTCTTCACCACCGTACCGGCGAGCTTCCAGGCGCAGGACGGTAGCTGGCGTATTGCCCCGTACTACCATCTGTTCGGTAGCGACGAGCTGTCCCAGCGTTCACCGGTCTTCCAGACCCGTATGCCGCAGCCGTACATCAAGCTCAACCCGGCGGATGCTGCGAAGCTTGGCGTGAACGCGGGTGCGAACATCGCCTTTAGCTATGACGGCCAGACCATCAGCCTGCCGCTGATTATTTCTGAAAATCTGACAGCAGGGCAGGTCGGTCTGCCGATGGGTATGCCTGGCATCGCGCCGGTTCTGGCGGGTGCGCGTCTTGATAATCTGCAGGAGGCAAAAGCATGAGTTGGTTAACGCCGGATCTTATCGACATCCTGCTGAGCATTCTGAAAGCGATTGTGATCCTGCTGGTGGTGGTCACCTGCGGCGCGTTCATGAGCTTTGGTGAACGTCGTCTTCTCGGTCTGTTCCAGAACCGTTACGGACCGAACCGCGTGGGCTGGGGTGGTTCACTCCAGCTGGTCGCGGACATGATCAAGATGTTCTTTAAAGAGGACTGGATCCCGCGCTTCTCTGATCGCGTGATCTTTACTCTGGCACCGATGATCGCCTTCACCTCGCTGCTGCTGGCGTTTGCTATCGTTCCGGTCAGCCCGACCTGGGTGGTCGCTGACCTGAACATCGGCATTCTGTTCTTCCTGATGATGGCTGGTCTCGCGGTTTACGCGGTCCTGTTCGCAGGCTGGTCCAGTAACAACAAATACTCGCTGCTGGGTGCGATGCGTGCTTCCGCGCAGACGCTGAGCTACGAAGTGTTCCTGGGGCTCTCCCTGATGGGCGTGGTGGCGCAGGCCGGTTCATTCAACATGACCGACATCGTCAACAATCAGGCCGACATCTGGAACGTGATTCCGCAGTTCTTTGGGTTTATTACCTTTGCTATCGCGGGCGTGGCCGTGTGTCACCGTCACCCGTTTGACCAGCCGGAAGCCGAACAGGAACTGGCCGACGGTTACCACATTGAATATTCCGGCATGAAGTTCGGTCTGTTCTTTGTGGGCGAGTACATCGGTATCGTCACCATTTCCGCGTTGATGGTAACGCTGTTCTTTGGTGGCTGGCATGGCCCGTTCTTACCGCCGTTCATCTGGTTCGCGCTGAAAACCGCGTTCTTCATGATGATGTTCATTTTGATTCGCGCAGCGTTACCGCGTCCACGTTATGACCAGGTAATGTCCTTCGGCTGGAAAGTGTGCCTGCCGCTGACGCTCGTCAACTTGTTGGTAACGGCAGCTGTCATTCTCTGGCAGCAGCCATAAGGGGCTATAGACCATGACCTTAAAAGAATTACTGGTAGGTTTCGGTACCCAGGTACGCAGTATCTGGATGATCGGCCTGCACGCGTTTGCTAAACGCGAAACCCGGATGTACCCGGAAGAGCCGGTATATCTGCCGCCGCGCTACCGTGGCCGTATCGTGCTGACGCGCGACCCGGACGGTTCCGAGCGCTGCGTTGCCTGTAACCTGTGTGCGGTAGCGTGTCCGGTCGGCTGTATCTCTCTGCAGAAAGCCGAGACGGTAGACGGCCGCTGGTACCCTGAGTTCTTCCGCATCAACTTCTCACGCTGCATCTTCTGCGGTCTGTGTGAAGAAGCGTGCCCAACCACGGCGATTCAGCTGACTCCAGACTTCGAGTTGGGTGAGTACAAGCGTCAGGACCTGGTGTACGAGAAAGAGGATCTGCTGATTTCCGGTCCGGGCAAATACCCGGAATATAACTTCTACCGGATGGCGGGTATGGCAATCGACGGCAAAGATAAGGGCGAAGCAGAGAACGAAGCTAAGCCTATCGACGTCAAGAGCCTGTTACCGTAAGGAGAGGGCAATGGAATTCGCTTTTTATATCTGTGGCCTTATCGCCATCCTGGCTACGCTGCGAGTGATTACGCACACCAATCCGGTGCATGCGCTGCTGTACTTAATCATTTCGCTGCTGGCTATTTCCGGGGTGTTCTTCGCACTGGGCGCGCACTTCGCCGGTGCGCTGGAGATCATCGTTTACGCCGGGGCCATCATGGTGCTGTTCGTGTTCGTCGTGATGATGCTGAACCTGGGCGGCTCTGAAATTGAGCAGGAACGTCAGTGGTTAAAACCGCAGGTGTGGATTGGCCCGGCAATTTTGTCGGCCATCATGCTGGTGGTGATCGTTTACGCCATTCTGGGCGTGAACGATCAGGGCATCGACGGCACGCCAATTGGTGCGAAAGAGGTGGGTATCACGCTCTTTGGCCCATACGTTCTGGCGGTGGAACTGGCCTCAATGCTGCTGCTGGCAGGCCTGGTTGTGGCTTTCCACGTTGGCCGCGAAGAGCGTGCTGGCGAGGTGCTGAGCAACCGCACTGACGACCGCGCGAAAAGAAAAACGGAGGAGCGCGCATGATCCCCTTAACACATGGACTGATCCTCGCTGCGATTTTATTCGTTCTGGGTCTGACCGGTCTGGTTATCCGCCGCAATCTGCTGTTTATGCTGATCGGCCTGGAAATCATGATTAACGCCTCCGCGCTGGCCTTCGTGGTCGCCGGAAGCTACTGGGGCCAGACCGATGGTCAGGTGATGTACATTCTCGCCATCAGCCTCGCGGCTGCTGAAGCGAGTATTGGCCTGGCGCTGTTGCTGCAGCTCCATCGTCGCCGCCAGAATCTGAACATCGATTCAGTAAGTGAGTTGCGTGGATGAACATGCTTGCCTTAACCATTATTTTTCCGCTGATTGGCTTCGTGCTGCTGGCGTTTTCTCGCGGCCGCTGGTCTGAGAATCTGTCCGCGACCGTTGGCATGGGCTCTGTCGGCCTGGCCGCGCTGGTCACAGCGTATGCGGGTATCGACTTCTTTAACAACGGACGCCAGCCTTTCAGCGTGCCGCTGTGGACCTGGATGTCGGTCGGTGATTTCAACATCGGTTTCAACCTGGTGCTGGACGGTCTCTCGCTGACCATGCTCTCCGTGGTCACCGGCGTCGGCTTCCTGATCCACATGTTTGCCTCCTGGTATATGCGCGGTGAAGAGGGTTACTCCCGCTTCTTCGCCTACACCAACCTGTTTATTGCCAGCATGGTCGTTCTGGTGCTGGCCGATAACCTGCTGCTGATGTATCTGGGCTGGGAAGGCGTGGGCCTGTGCTCTTACCTGCTGATCGGTTTCTACTATACCGATCCGAAGAATGGCGCAGCGGCCATGAAAGCGTTCGTCGTGACCCGCGTGGGTGACGTGTTCCTCGCTTTCGCGCTGTTCATTCTCTACAACGAACTGGGCACGCTGAACTTCCGCGAAATGGTGGAACTGGCGCCAGCACACTTCGCCGCAGGCAACAACATGCTGTGGTGGGCAACGCTGATGCTGCTGGGTGGTGCCGTGGGTAAATCCGCGCAGCTGCCGCTGCAGACATGGCTGGCCGACGCGATGGCGGGTCCAACCCCTGTCTCCGCGCTGATCCACGCTGCGACCATGGTAACCGCCGGTGTTTACCTGATTGCGCGTACCCATGGCCTGTTCCTGATGACCCCGGAAATTCTGCATCTGGTGGGTATCGTCGGTGCGGTCACGCTGGTGCTGGCAGGCTTTGCCGCGCTGGTTCAGACCGACATCAAGCGCGTTCTCGCGTACTCCACCATGAGCCAGATTGGTTACATGTTCCTGGCGCTGGGTGTTCAGGCGTGGGACGCGGCCATTTTCCACCTGATGACGCACGCGTTCTTCAAAGCGCTGCTATTCCTCTCATCCGGTTCGGTGATTCTGGCCTGCCATCACGAGCAGAACATCTTCAAGATGGGCGGACTGCGTAAGTCCATCCCGCTGGTCTACGTCTGCTTCCTGGTGGGCGGCGCGGCGCTGGCGGCACTGCCGCTGATCACCGCGGGCTTCTTCAGTAAGGACGAAATCCTTGCGGGTGCCATGGCGAATGGTCATATCAATCTGATGGTTGCGGGTCTGGTCGGTGCGTTCATGACCTCCCTGTATACCTTCCGTATGATTTTCATCGTATTCCACGGTAAAGAACAAATTCACGCTCACGCAGGGAAGGGGATTACCCACCACCTGCCGTTGATTGTGCTGCTGGTACTCTCCACCTTCGTTGGCGCGATGATTGTGCCACCGCTGCAGGGCGTACTGCCGGCGACAACCGAGCTTGAGCACGGTCGCGTTCTGACGCTTGAAATCACCTCCGGTGTGGTCGCTATCGCGGGTATCCTGATTGCAGCATGGCTGTGGCTGGGCAAACGTACGCTGGTCACTGCCGTGGCCAACAGTGCGCCGGGCCGCCTGCTGGGCACCTGGTGGTACAACGCGTGGGGCTTCGACTGGCTGTACGACATGATCTTCGTTAAGCCGTTCCTGGGCGTTGCGTGGCTGCTGAAGCGCGACCCGCTGAACAGCCTGATGAACATCCCGGCGATCCTCTCCCGCTTTGCAGGTAAAGGCCTGCTATACAGCGAGAACGGTTACCTGCGCTGGTATGTGGCGTCCATGAGCATCGGTGCGGTTGTCGTGCTGGCGCTGCTGATGGTATTGCGTTGATCGTTAAGTGAATTTTATTCGAATTCGTTGAAAATCAGGCCCCTGCTGGGGGCCTTAAAAAGGAATGTAAATCGCCATGTTACTACCCTGGCTAATATTAATTCCCTTCATCGGCGGCTTCCTGTGCTGGCAAACCGAACGCTTTGGCGTGAAGATGCCGCGCTGGATCGCGCTGATCACCATGGGATTGACGCTCGCGCTTGGCCTGCAACTGTGGTTGCAGGGCGGTTACTCACTGACCCAGTCTGCGGGCATTCCGCAGTGGCAGTCTGAGTTCATCCTGCCGTGGATCCCGCGTTTCGGCATTACGATCCACCTGGCGATTGACGGTCTGTCGCTGCTGATGGTGGTGCTGACCGGTCTGCTCGGCGTTCTGGCGGTACTCTGCTCCTGGCGAGAAATCGAAAAATACCAGGGCTTCTTCCACCTGAACCTGATGTGGATCCTGGGCGGCGTGATCGGCGTGTTCCTTGCCATCGACATGTTCCTGTTCTTCTTCTTCTGGGAGATGATGCTGGTGCCGATGTACTTCCTGATCGCGCTGTGGGGCCACAAGGCGTCCGACGGTAAAACGCGTATCACGGCGGCAACCAAGTTCTTCATCTATACCCAGGCGAGCGGTCTGGTAATGCTGATTGCCATTCTGGCGCTGGTGTTCGTTCATCACAACGCAACCGGCACCTGGACCTTCAACTACGAAGACCTGCTGAAGACCCCGATGTCACACGGCGTTGAATACCTGCTGATGCTGGGCTTCTTCATTGCCTTCGCGGTGAAAATGCCGGTGGTTCCTCTGCACGGCTGGCTGCCAGACGCGCACTCCCAGGCACCAACGGCGGGTTCCGTTGACCTGGCGGGCATCCTGCTGAAAACGGCGGCCTACGGTCTGCTGCGTTTCGCACTGCCGCTGTTCCCGAATGCCTCCGCGGAGTTCGCACCGATTGCCATGTGGCTGGGTGTGATCGGTATCTTCTACGGTGCCTGGATGGCCTTCACGCAATACGACATCAAGCGTCTGATTGCTTATACCTCCGTTTCCCACATGGGCTTCGTGCTGATTGCTATCTACACCGGCAGCCAGCTGGCGTACCAGGGCGCGGTGATCCAGATGATTGCGCACGGTCTGTCCGCAGCCGGTCTCTTCATCCTGTGCGGCCAGCTGTACGAACGTCTGCATACCCGCGACATGCGTATGATGGGCGGTCTGTGGAGCAAAATTAAATGGCTGCCAGCGCTCTCCATGTTCTTCGCGGTGGCTACCCTGGGGATGCCGGGCACCGGTAACTTCGTCGGCGAATTCATGATTCTGTTCGGCAGCTTCAAAGTGGTACCGGTGATTACCGTGATCTCCACCTTTGGTCTGGTGTTTGCTTCCGTGTACTCGCTGGCGATGCTGCACCGCGCTTACTTCGGTAAAGCGAAGAGCGAAATTGCTGCACAAGAACTGCCGGGGATGTCGCTGCGTGAGCTGTTCATCATCCTGCTGCTGGTCGTACTGCTGGTGCTGTTGGGCTTCTTCCCACAGCCGATTCTGGATACCTCGCACAGCGCGATGGGCAATATCCAGCAGTGGTTTGTTAATTCTGTTTCTACTACAAGGCCGTAATTCGCCATGACAATAACTCCACAACAACTGATCGCGCTGCTACCGCTGCTGATCGTCGGATTGACGGTGGTGGTTGTGATGCTCTCCATTGCGTGGCGACGCAATCACTTCCTGAATGCCACGCTGTCGGTCATCGGCCTGAATGCCGCGTTAGTCTCACTCTGGTTTGTTGGCCAGGGCGGGGCGATGGACGTCACGCCGCTGATGCGCGTTGACGGTTACGCCATGCTCTACACCGGGCTGGTGCTGCTGGCGAGCCTGGCAACCTGTACCTTTGCTTACCCGTGGCTTGAAGGCTACAACGACAACAAAGAAGAGTTTTACCTGCTGGTTCTGATTGCCGCGCTGGGCGGTATTCTGCTGGCGAATGCCAACCATCTTGCCGCGCTGTTCCTCGGTATTGAGCTGATCTCTCTGCCGCTGTTCGGCCTGATTGGTTACGCCTTCCGTCAGAAGCGCTCTCTGGAAGCGAGCATCAAGTACACCATTCTGTCTGCTGCCGCGTCGTCCTTCCTGCTGTTTGGTATTGCGCTGCTGTACGCACAGTCCGGTAACCTCTCCTTCATGGCGCTCGGCAAGAGCCTCGGCGACGGCATGCTGCATGAGCCGCTGCTGCTGGCGGGTCTGGGCATGATGATCGTTGGCCTCGGCTTCAAGCTCTCTCTGGTTCCGTTCCACCTGTGGACGCCAGACGTATACCAGGGGGCGCCTGCTCCGGTGTCGACCTTCCTGGCGACGGCGAGCAAGATCGCTATCTTCGGTGTGGTCATGCGTCTGTTCCTGTACGCGCCGGTGGGTGATAGTGAAGCCGTTCGCGTGGTGCTGGGCATCATCGCGTTCGTCTCCATCATCTTCGGTAACCTGATGGCGCTGAGCCAGACCAACATCAAGCGTCTGCTGGGCTACTCGTCTATCTCTCATCTGGGCTACCTGCTGGTGGCGCTGATTGCGCTGCAGAGCGGTGAGATGTCGATGGAAGCCGTAGGCGTGTATCTGGCCGGTTACCTGTTCAGCAGCCTCGGCGCCTTCGGTGTGGTGAGCCTGATGTCCAGCCCGTACCGTGGTCCGGATGCCGATTCACTGTTCTCCTACCGTGGTCTGTTCTGGCACCGTCCAATTCTGTCCGCGGTAATGACCGTGATGATGCTCTCTCTGGCGGGTATCCCGATGACGCTGGGCTTTATCGGTAAGTTCTACGTGCTGGCCGTCGGTGTGCAGGCGCACCTGTGGTGGCTGACTGCCGGTGTCGTTATCGGCTCCGCGATTGGTCTGTACTACTACCTGCGTGTGGCCGTGAGCCTGTACCTGAGCGCGCCTCAGCAGCTCAACCGTGATGCTCCAGGCAACTGGCAGTACAGCGCCGGTGGTATCGTAGTGCTTATCTCCGCGCTGCTGGTGCTGATCTTCGGTATCTATCCGCAGCCGCTGATTGATATCGTGCAGCGAGCGATGCCATTAATGTAAAAACAAAAAACCCGCCTCGGCGGGTTTTTTATGGTTTGCGCCCTCTCCCTGTGGGAGAGGGATGGGGTGAGGGCACCAGCCCGCACAGGACCTAAGCCAGCTGCTTCCTGCTTATAAGCGGCCCGCCAATCTTCTTCATCGAACGATCCAGCACTTCCTCAATCACCGACGAGAGCTCGTTCAGCTCAAACTTCGCCACGTACCCGTCCGCCTTCACCTTGCGAATATGATCTTCGTTGGCGTTGCCGGAAAGGGAGGAGTGGATCACCACCGGAATATCTTTCAGAACCGGGTCGGTTTTGATTTTGCGCGTCAGCGTAAATCCGTCCATCTCCGGCATTTCGAGGTCGGTCAGCACCAGCGCGATCTTATCGGTGATCGGCACGCCCTCAGCCTGCGCCTGTGCGGCCAGGACGCCAATTTTTTCCCACGCGTCTTTGCCGGTGATGTGCAGCTGCGCTGGGATCTCCATCGCCTGCAGACCTTTCTCCAGCATCGAACGCGCCACTTTGGAATCTTCCGCCACAATCGCGACTGCGCCCGGCTTGATGTTGAACTTGGTGGTTTTCAGATTGGTGGCGTGCAGATCGTGGTTGGCTGGGGTGATGTCATAGAGGATCTGCTCAACGTCCAGCACCATCGCCAGATCGTTGGTATCCGTTTTCTCATCCAGGCAGGCAATGCTGGTGATATAGCGGCCGCTGACGGCGGTCTCCGCCGCGTGCACCTGCTTCCAGTCCAGACGCATGATGTTTTCAACCGACTCCACGGCAAAGGCCTGCACGCTGCGGGCATATTCGGTGATAAGCAGGATGTTCAGCCCGGTGGTAGGCTTACAGCCCGCCACGGCGGCCAGGTCGATCACCGGGATCACCTGATCGCGAATATTCACCATCCCCATCAGCGGTGATTTCATCCCGGCGGGTTTTGTGAATTCCGGCATCGGCACAATTTCACGCAGCTTAAAGACGTTAATGCCAAACAGCTCGGATTTATTTTCGTTCAGAGAGGTGCCAAGACGGAACAGCAACAATTCAAAACGGTTCGACAGGGTGAGATTCGCCCTGTCATCAATATCTTTCTGGAAATTATCCATTCTACCCTCGAGAGAAATGCTGACCTTTTAATCGTTATCGGCATTCTGAGAGAAAAATGAAGGGCTAAACGCTGACCTTAGCGAAATCTTCGGCCAGCTCGCACGCCGGGAACACCGCCAGGCACTCTGCCAGCAGGCTTGCACACCCCCGCGCGTCGTAGCGGGAACTGACGTGAGTGACGATCAGCCTCCCGACGCCTGCGTAGCGGGCAAGCTGCGCCGCCTGACGCGTTGAGCTATGGCCGCGGCCGTTGGCTTTCTCTTCCATCGCCGTTTCCAGCGTGGCTTCGTGCACCATCACGTCAACGCCCCGGGCAAGCTGAAGGGCGGCAGGGCACGGGGCCGTGTCGCCAAAGATAGCCAGCTTCTTGCCCGGCTCGGGCGCGGCGAGATAATCCTGACCGTTGATGACGCGACCGCCCTCCAGCGTGACGGTCTCGCCGTGCTTCAGGCGCTGGAACAGCGGTCCGGGTTTTACGCCAGCGGCCATCAGCGCGGCGGCGTCCAGCGCGCCGGGTTTGTCATGCGCTTCAATGCGATAGCCATAGCACTCAACGGGATGATTCAGCGGCTGCGCGCTAACCTTATAATCACCGTCATCGAAAACCAGGCCTTCGCTAATCTCAACGATCTCCAGCGGATAATCCGTCCATGATCCGCTCAGGCGCAGCGCGGTTTCAACAAATTCACGCACACCCGCAGGCCCGTAAATCGTCAGCGGATTGGCGTTGCCGGCCATGGAGCGGCTGCACAGCAGGCCCGGCAGGCCAAACAGATGGTCGCCGTGCAGGTGAGTAATAAAAATTTTATCCAGCTTGCCGGGGTGATACGCGGTGTGCAGCAGCTGATGCTGCGTCCCTTCACCGCAGTCAAACAGCCACAGCCCGCCGCGGGTGGGGTGCTTAAGATCCAGCAGAATTGCCGTCACGTTTCGTGAGCGGGTTGGCACGCCAGCGGACGTACCCAGAAAAATCAGTTCCATAACGCAATCAGCCCTTTGCCGAACGGGGAGGGGTTTAGTATAACGTGGTGAACCCCAGGAAGGAGAAAGAGATGATCCAGTGGCAAGATTTACATCATAGTGAGCTCACCGTTCATTCGCTCTACGCGCTGCTTAAACTGCGCTGCGAAGTGTTTGTGGTTGAACAGACGTGCCCGTATCAGGACATCGACGGCGATGACCTCGTTGGCGAAAACCGCCATATCCTCGGCTGGAAGGATAACGAGCTGGTGGCGTATGCGAGGATTCTGAAAAGCGAGGACGATGTCGAGCCCGTGGTGATAGGCCGCGTCATTATCAGCGGTCACGCGCGGGGTGAAAAACTGGGCTATCAGCTGATGGAAAAAACGCTGGAGTCATGCCAGAAACAGTGGCCGGACAAGGCGTTATACCTGGGCGCGCAGGCGCACCTGCAATCCTTCTACGGTCATTTCGGTTTTATGCCGGTCACCGACATCTACGTCGAAGACGGTATTCCGCACATCGGCATGGCGCGGGAAGCGAAACAGGCGTAATGGCGCGTCGTTGTCTATAGTTAGCGGACTGGTGTACTAACATGGAGAAAAATATGTCATTTCAATCCTGGGATACCCGTATCGACGACGACCTGACCTTACTGAGCGAAACGCTGGAAGAGGTGTTACGTTCCTCGGGCGACCCTGCCGATCAGAAATATATCGAGCTGAAAGCCCGTGCCGAGCAGGCGCTCCACGACGTTAAAAACCGCGTCAGCCATGCGTCTGATACATACTACTACCGCGCCAAAAAAGCGGTTTATCGTGCCGATGATTACGTCCATGAAAAACCGTGGCAGGGCATTGGGGTGGGCGCAGCCGTAGGGCTGGTGCTGGGGCTGCTGCTGGCCCGTCGTTAAGCCGTTTAACCACTCCCTATACGTGGGTACTGATATTTCTTATGGTACCCCGTATAATATGAGGTTTTAACAGGGAGAGGTTCGCGTGAATTCGATTTTCCTCGCGCTGGAACAATTGCGTAGCCATCTTTCGCAAGCGTTACCTGCCACATCCGGCCTGCGTCATTTCGACGTCTCTTTCCCGTTAAACGATGCCTTCGATCCCCTTGCCTGGCTGGGCGAGCAGCAGTGCTATCCCCAGTTTTATTGGCAACAGCGTAACGGCGATGAAGAGCTGGCCGCGCTGGGAGCGGTCGTCCAATTCTCCTCTCTGGCGTTAGCCTCGCAGTTTTTAAGTGCGCAACACGGCCCTGAAGATACCCGAATCTGCGGCCTGAACGCGTTTAACCCGGAGCAGGGCAGCCTCTTTTTACCGCGTCTGCTGTGGCGACGTACCGCTGGCAACGCCACGTTGCGTCTGCAGCTGTGGAGCGACAGCTCGCTTGAGGACGATGCCGACACCGCGCGGGCGTTCTTACAGCAACTGCTTCCCGCCAGACCGATCCGTCCGCTCTCCGTGCAGGTTGAGCGCGAAACCCATCACCCGGAAAAACCGCAATGGCTTAGCCTTATCGGCAAAGCGACAGAGACGATTGCACGAGGTGATTTCGAAAAGGTCGTTCTCGCCCGAGCCACCGACCTGCAGTGTAAACAGCGCGTTAACCCCGTCGCGCTGATGGCCGCCAGCCGCGCCCTGAATTTAAACTGCTATCATTTCTGCATGATATTCGACGCCACCAACGCGTTTCTCGGCTCCACGCCCGAGCGTCTCTGGCGGCGGCGCGGTAAGCTGCTGCGCACCGAAGCGCTGGCGGGCACCGTCGCCAGCCATACTGACGATAAACAGGCGCAGCGTCTGGGCGAGTGGCTGTTGAATGACGATAAAAACCAGCGCGAAAATATGCTGGTGGTGGAAGATATCTGCCAGCGTCTTCAACACCATACGCAGACGCTTGAGGTGTTGCCGGCTCAGGTCGTCCGCCTGCGCAAAGTGCAGCACTTACGCCGCTGTATCTGGACCGAGCTCAAGCAGGCCGACGATGAGCTGTGCCTGCACGTGCTACAGCCGACGGCGGCGGTTGCCGGGCTTCCGCGACAGCCAGCGCGCGAGTTTATTCAGCACGTTGAACCTTTTAACCGCGAGTGGTACGCCGGTTCGGCCGGGTATTTATCCCCCGAACAAAGCGAATTCTGCGTGGCGCTGCGCTCGGCGCGCGTACAGGAAGACGCTCTGCGGCTTTACGCCGGAGCGGGCATTGTCAGCGGCTCTGACCCGGAGCAGGAGTGGCAGGAGATCGAAAACAAAGCCGCCGGATTGCGCTCTCTGCTCCTAAGGGATTAATACTGATTCGCGCAATCCCGATTCATATCAAAATTCCAATTTTTTCTATTATTTATACTGTGTCGCATTCTTGATACCGGACAATCTCATGTCAGTAAGTTCTTTTAACCGACGCTGGGCGGCGGTGATCCTTGAAGCCCTGACGCGCCATGGCGTCAGGCACGTGTGTATTGCACCGGGTTCTCGCTCAACGCCGCTGACGCTGGCGGCGGCTGAAAACCGGGCGTTTGTTCACCACACCCACTTTGACGAGCGAGGTTTGGGACATCTCGCGCTCGGGCTGGCGAAGGTCAGCAAAGAACCCGTGGCGGTGATTGTCACTTCCGGTACCGCCGTGGCGAACCTCTATCCGGCCCTGATTGAAGCCGGGTTAACCGGTGAAAAACTGATCCTGCTGACGGCCGACCGTCCGCCTGAGCTAATCGACTGCGGCGCCAATCAGGCCATTCGCCAGCCCGGACTTTTTTCTACGCACCCTTCGCAGACGGTTTCGTTACCGCGTCCCACCCAGGATATTCCTGCAAGCTGGCTGGTCTCCACCGTCGATCACGCCATGGCGACATTGCGCAGCGGGGCGCTGCATATCAACTGCCCGTTTGCCGAGCCGCTGTACGGCGAGCTGGACGATACCGGCCTTGACTGGCAGCGGTCGCTCGGCGAATGGTGGCAGAGCGAAAAGCCGTGGCTGCGCGAGCAGACGCATCTTGAGAGCGTGAAACAGCGCGACTGGTTCTTCTGGCGGCAGAAGCGAGGCGTGGTCATCGCCGGGCGCATGAGCGCCGCCGAAGGCAGGCTGGTCGCCGAATGGGCGCAAACCCTCGGCTGGCCGCTGATTGGCGACGTGCTTTCCCAGACCGGCCAGCCGCTGCCGTGCGCCGATCTCTGGCTGGGTAACGCGAAAGCGGTTACTGAGCTTTCGCAGGCGCAGATTGTGGTCCAGATCGGCGCAAGCCTGACCGGAAAACGTCTGCTGCAGTGGCAGGCGACCTGCACGCCGGAAGAGTACTGGGTGGTGGACGCGCTGGAAGGGCGGCTCGACCCGGCGCACCATCGCGGCCGTCGTCTGGTGAGCAAAATTGATAGCTGGCTGGAACTGCACCCGGCGGAAAAACGTCAGCCATGGGCGATGGCGATCCCTGAGCTGTCGCGTCAGGCGTGGGAAATCACCAAAGCGCGCTGTGAGACATTCAGCGAGGCCGGGCTGGCGCACCGTATTCGCCAATACCTGCCAGAACAGGGGCAGCTGTTTGTCGGCAATAGCCTGGTCGTGCGGCTGATCGATGCCTTTTCGAAGCTGCCGGTGGGCTACCCGGTGTACAGCAACCGCGGTGCCAGCGGCATCGACGGGCTGATCTCGACGGCGGCGGGGGTGCAGCGCGCCAGCGCGAAATCGACGCTGGCGATCGTGGGCGATCTCTCCGCGCTCTACGATCTCAACGCGCTGGTGCTACTGCGTCAGGCGTCCGCGCCGTTTGTGCTGATTGTGGTCAACAACAACGGTGGGCAGATTTTCTCCCTGTTACCAACGCCCCAGAGCGAGCGCGAGCGCTTCTACCTGATGCCGCAGAACGTGCAGTTTGAACACGCCGCGGCGATGTTCAGCCTGAAATACCATCGCCCGGAAAGCTGGGAACAGCTGGAAGCGGCGTTAAGCACCGCCTGGAAGCAGCCGGGCGCGACGCTGATTGAGCTGGTGGTGAACGAGGCCGACGGCGCGCAGACCCTGCAAAGCCTGCTGGCGCAGGTGAGCCAGCTGTGATCCTCTCGGGCGTGCAGCAGGCCGGAAAACCAGGCTATCCCTGGCTGGTCTTTTTGCACGGTTTTTCCGGCGACTGCCGCGAGTGGCAGGCTGTCGGGAAGCAACTCGGCGAGTATTCCCGGCTCTATCTTGACCTGCCGGGCCACGGTGCGTCCGGGGATATTGCCGTGACGGGGTTCGACGAAATGAGCACGTTACTTACCCGAACTCTGCTTAGTTACAACATACTGAACTACTGGCTGGTGGGGTACTCCCTCGGCGGCCGCATTGCGATGTTTCATGCCTGCCAGCAGCCAAAGGGGCTGCTGGGGGTGATCGTTGAAGGTGGACATCCGGGCCTTCCGGTTGAGGATGAGCGTCACGCGCGGTGGACATCCGACCGCCGCTGGGCGACGCGTTTTCGCACCGAACCGCTGGAAAAGGTCTTTACCGACTGGTATCAACAGCCGGTATTTGCTTCCCTCACTGACCACCAGCGCAAGGCGCTTATTGCCCTGCGCAGCCAGAACAACGGCGCGACGCTGGCGAAGATGCTCGAAGCAACGTCGCTGGCCGTGCAGCCCGATTTGCGTGCCGCGATTAGCGTATGCAATTTCCCTTTTGACTATATCTACGGTGAACGTGACCAGAAGTTCGCGGCCCTGGCCGCTGAACTGGACGCCGTTCGCCATGCGATTCCAAACGCCGGACACAACGCCCACCGGGAAAACCCCGACGCGGTTGCCGCGAGTCTGGCTCAGATACTGCGTCTTCGAATAAAGGACACTCTATGATCTATCCTGATGAACATATGCTTTATGCGCCGGTTGAATGGCAGGACTGCTCCGAAGGCTACACCGACATTCGTTACCACAAATCCGCCGACGGCATTGCCAAGATCACCATCAACCGTCCGCAGGTGCGTAACGCCTTCCGTCCGCTGACCGTCAAAGAGATGATTCAGGCCCTGGCGGATGCGCGCTATGACGACAGTATCGGCGTGATCGTGCTGACCGGTGAAGGCGAGAAGGCCTTCTGCTCCGGTGGCGATCAGAAGGTGCGCGGCGACTACGGCGGATACCAGGATGATGCGGGCACGCACCACCTGAACGTCCTCGATTTCCAGCGCCAGATCCGCACCTGCCCGAAACCGGTGGTGGCGATGGTGGCGGGCTACTCCATCGGCGGCGGCCACGTGCTGCACATGATGTGCGACCTGACCATCGCTGCTGAAAACGCCATCTTCGGCCAGACCGGCCCGAAAGTGGGCTCCTTCGATGGCGGCTGGGGTGCCTCTTACATGGCGCGCATCGTCGGGCAGAAAAAAGCCCGCGAAATCTGGTTCCTGTGCCGCCAGTACAACGCACAGGAAGCGCTGGATATGGGCCTGGTGAATACCGTGGTGCCGCTTGCCGATCTCGAAAAAGAGACCGTGCGCTGGTGCCGCGAGATGCTGCAAAACAGCCCGATGGCGCTGCGTTGCCTGAAAGCGGCACTTAATGCCGACTGTGACGGTCAGGCGGGTCTGCAGGAGTTGGCGGGTAACGCCACCATGCTGTTCTACATGACCGAAGAGGGTCAGGAAGGACGCAACGCGTTTAACGAAAAACGCCAGCCGGACTTCAGCAAATACAAACGGAACCCGTAATGCGTCGCGCGCAGGTTTACCGCTGGCAGATACCGATGGACGCGGGCGTGGTGCTGCGTGAACGGCGTTTAAAAACCCGTGACGGCTTCTTCGTGCATTTGCAGCAGGGCGAGCGGGAAGGCTGGGGCGAGATTTCGCCTCTGCCGGGCTTTAGCCTGGAGTCGCTGGATGAGGCGCAGTCTGCATTGCTGACGTGGGTAAAGGCGTGGCGTGAGGGCGCAAACCCGGCATTACCGGACGCGCGTTCCGCCGCCTTTGGCATCAGCTGCGCGCTGGCGGAGCTGGACGGTAGCCTGCCGGAAGAGGCTAACTATCGCGCGGCACCGCTCTGCACGGGCGACCCGGACGAGCTGTTCGCGCTGCTCGCCGCCATGCCGGGCGAGAAAGTGGCGAAAATCAAAGTCGGTCTCTACGAAGCGGTGCGTGACGGCATGGTCGCCAACCTGCTGCTGGAAGCAATCCCCGATCTGCACCTGCGTCTGGATGCCAACCGCGCGTGGACGCCGCTTAAGGCGCTGCAGTTCGCGAAGTACGTCAACCCGGCGTACCGCAGCCGCATTGCCTTCCTCGAAGAACCGTGCAAAACCCGTGATGATTCGCGCGCCTTTGCCCGCGAAACGGGGATCGCCATCGCCTGGGATGAAAGCCTGCGCGAGGACGATTTTGAATTTGTCGCCGAGCCCGGCGTCAGCGCGGTGGTGATTAAGCCGACGCTAACCGGCAGCCTGGCGAAGGTGCGCGAGCAGGTCTCGGCGGCGCACGCGCTGGGGCTGACGGCGGTGATCAGCTCGTCGATAGAGTCCAGCCTGGGGCTGACCCAGCTGGCGCGCATTGCCGCCTGGTTAACACCGGACACGGTTCCCGGCCTCGACACGCTGAACCTGATGCAGGCTCAGCTTCTCCGCGAGTGGCCTGCCAGCACGCTGCCGTGCCTCGACGCAGAGGCGCTGGAGCCGTTGCTATGAGTTTTACCGACTGGCCCTGGCGTCACTGGCGCGCGCTTTTTGCCGATAAACCGGCCCTGCGGCTGAATGATGAAGCGCTCACCTGGCAGCAGTTGTGCGTGCGCGTCGACCGCCTTGCGGCAGGGTTTCACCAGAAGGGCGTGGCGGAGGGCGACGGCGTACTGCTGCTGGCCTATAACCACCCGCAAACGCTGCTGGCATGGCTGGCGCTGCTTCAGTGCGGGGCACGTATTCTTCCCGTTAATCCGCAGCTGCCGCGCCCGCTGCTCGACGTGCTGATCCCGCAGATGACGCTGCGCTTTGCGCTGGTGCTGGACGGCAGCTACGACGGCCTTCACGGCCTGAGCATGTGCGAGCCAGCGGATGCGTACTGCGCTGCGTGGCAGCCGGCGCGGCTGGCCACCATGACGCTCACCTCCGGCTCCACCGGGCTGCCGAAGGCGGCGGTGCATACCTGCGCCGCCCATCTTGCCAGCGCCCGCGGCGTGCTGTCGCTGATGCCCTACGGGGATAATGACGACTGGCTGCTTTCGCTGCCGCTGTTTCACGTTTCCGGCCAGGGGATTTTATGGCGCTGGCTGCAGGCCGGTGCGCGCTTAACCGTGCGCGAGAAGCAGCCGCTGGAGCAGGCGCTACGCGGCTGCACCCACGCCTCGCTGGTGCCGACCCAGCTCTGGCGTCTCCTGAATAGCGAAAGCCACATCGCACTGAAAGCGGTGCTGCTCGGCGGGGCGGCCATTCCCGTGACGCTGACGCAAAAGGCCCGGGAACTGGGCGTTCGGACGTACTGCGGCTACGGCCTCACCGAGTTTGCCTCTACCGTCTGCGCAAAAGAGGCTGACGGCGATCCGGACGTGGGCCGTGCACTGCCGGGCAGAGAGGTGCAGGTCGTTAACGGTGAAGTCTGGATCAAAGCGCAGAACATGGCTTCCGGCTACTGGCGGGACGGCGCGCTGATACCGCTGACCAACGCGCAGGGCTGGTTTGCCACTCGCGATCGCGGGGAATGGCATGGCGACCGTCTGACGATTTTAGGCCGCATGGACAATCTCTTTTTCAGCGGTGGAGAGGGGATCCAGCCGGAATCGCTGGAGCTCGTTATCGCCGCGCATCCGCAGATTAACCAGGTGTTTATCGTCCCGCTGGATGACGCCGAGTTTGGACAGCGTCCGGTGGCGGTGGTGGAGTGCGAGCCGGGAACGGATATCACCCGTTTCCCGACCTGGGTACAGGGCAGGCTGGCGCGCTTTGAGCAGCCCGTTCACTGGCTGGTGCTGCCGGCTGAGCTAAAAAATGGCGGGATTAAGATCTCCCGCCAGGCGTTAAAGCAGTGGGTCAATGCCCAGCTGTCCGTATAGTTAGCCGATATCCGGCTCCGGTTTGCGCTGGCGACGACGCAGCAGGCGCAACACCGGCGGCACCACAATCACCATGACCGCGAGCGCTAACAGAACCTTCGCGACGCTGCTGTCCCACAGTATCGACACATTACCGTTGCTGATGGACAGGGCGCGGCGCAGGTTCTGCTCCAGCATCTCACCCAGCACAAAGCCCAAAATCAGCGGAGACATTGGGAAGTGCATTTTTCGCAAGATGTAGCCGAACACGCCGAGGACCACCATCAGCACTAGGTCAAACGTGGTGCTGTGCACCGCGTAAACCCCCACCGCAGAGACGGCGGCAATGGCGGGCACCAGGAACCACAGCGGAATCGTCAGCATGCGGGTGAACAGCCCAATCAGCGGGATATTCATCACCAGTAGCATGACGTTGGCGATCAGCAGCGCGGCAATCAGCCCCCAGACAATATCAGGCTGCTCGGTAAACATCGCCGGGCCGGGCGTAATGTTATAGAGCGTCAGCGCGCCCATCATCACCGCCGTGGTGCCGGATCCCGGCACGCCCAGGGTCAGCATCGGGATAAACGAGCCGCAGGCCGAGGCGTTATTGGCCGCCTCAGGCGCGGCGACGCCGCGAATATCGCCTTTTCCAAAGCTGTCGCTATTGCCGCTGAGCTTCTTCTCGGTCATGTAGGTGATGGCGCTGGCGATAGTGGCCCCGGCGCCCGGCAGGATGCCGACGAAGAAGCCAATCACCGACGAGCGCAGCGTGGCGCCGATGCACTGCGCGCCCTCTTTAGCGCTAAAGAGCATCCGGCCGGTTTTGCGCACCAGCGTCTGCCCGCTGCTGGTATGCTCCAGCATCAGTAAGATCTCAGAGACAGAGAACAGGCCGATCACGACGACAATGAACTGCACGCCATCGGACAGGTGAACGCTGTCGAAGGTAAAGCGATAGACCCCGGTGTTGGCATCCACGCCGACGGTGGCTAACCCTAATCCAATCAGCGCGGATAAAAACGACTTCAGCGGATTTTGCGCCATCATGCTGCCGAGGCAGGCAATGGCGAACACCATCAGGGCAAAATATTCTGCCGGACCAAACGCCAGCGACCACTGGGCCAGCGCAGGAGCGAACAGAATGATGCCGCCAATGGCAATCAGTGAGCCAAAGAATGAACTGACCGCAGAGATGGAGAGCGCCACGCCGCCGCGTCCCTGCCGCGCCATTGGGTAGCCGTCCAGCGCGGTCATGATCGCCGCCGCATCCCCCGGCACGTTAAGCAGGATCGACGAAATGCGTCCGCCATATTCACAGCCGATGTAGACCGTTGCCAGCAGGATCAGCGCCGATTCCGCAGGCAGATGCAGGGCAAACGCCAGCGGGAGTAAAATCGCCACGCCGTTGATCGGCCCAAGGCCCGGCAGCAGGCCGACAATCGTGCCCACGAAACAGCCGATCAGGGCGATCACCAGGTTTTCCGGGGTCATCGCCACGGCGAACCCCTGCGAGAGGTAAATCCAGGTATCCATAGCGTGCTCCGTTAATTAAGCCAGGCGCCGAGCGGTAACGTCACGTCCAGCAGGCGGTCAAAGGCGTACCACAGTAAAATCCCCATCACCACGCCTGAGATCCCCGCCGCGGGGAGGGTGGCGTTAAACAGCATGCCGATGACCATCGTCAGAATGGCGGTCGCCACCGGGAAGCCGAGCCACTCAAAGCCCCAGGCATACATCAGCAGGACAATCACCATCACCAGCAGACGCTGCAGAATGCGACGCGGCGGCCAGTCGACGGTATCCGGGTGGCGAAGCAGCAGCGCCACCGAGCAGAGCAGCATCAGGCCGACGATGCCCATCGGGAAGGGGCGGGGTCCCACGGGTTCATAGCTGTATTCGCTGTGGATCTGCCAGGCGACAAACATCCCGCCAACGCAGAGCAGCAGCCATATCCCGGCAAAAATACGATCGCTCATAGCGCCTCCGGTTATTTCGCCAGGCCAAAGGCTTTCGCCTGTTCGCGGTAGTCATTCACCTGTTTTTTGACGTACTCATCCAGTGGCTTACCGGTCAGGTTGAACTCAAACAGTCCGCGCAGATCGCGCTGTTTCTTAAACTCTTCGGTCTGCTGGAGCTTGTTGAACGCGTCGACCCACCACTGGTACTCGGCGTCGGTCACTTTTGGCCCGACGAAGAAGCCGCGGATGATCGGCCAGACCAGGTTATAACCCTGTTCTTTGGCGGTCGGGACGTTCGCCAGCTGGCCCGGCAGACGGTTTTCCGAGAAGACCGCCAGCACGCGGATTTTATCCCCGCTCAGGTACGGCACCATCTCGCTGAGATCGCCGGAAACGGCCTGAACGTGGTTGCCCATCAGCGCCGTGACCGGTTCGCCGCCGCCCTCAAAGGCCACGTAGCGCATCTTGTGCGGGTCAACCTTCGCCTGCTGGGCGAGAAGGGCCGCTTTCATCCAGTCCTGGCTGCCGATAGACGCCCCTGCGCCAATCACCACGCTGTTCGGATCTTTTTCCATAGCGGTCAGCAGATCTTTCAGGGATTTCCACGGGGAATCGGCACGCACGGCAATCATTCCGTAGTCGGTGCCGACGGTCGCCAGCCAGCGCACGTCGTCCACACCGTAGCGGCCAAACTTGCCCTGCGACAGGTTCAGCAGCGAGCCGCCGGAGAAGGCCACCACCGTTCCCGCTTCCGCCGGACGTTGCGCGACAATCGCGTTATAGGCCACCGCGCCCACGCCGCCTGGCATGTAGGTGACGCGCATCGGTTTCTCAATGGCCTTCGTCTCCAGCAGGCTGACCTGAATAAGCTTGCAGGTGAGATCGAAACCGCCGCCCGGTTTGGCCGGGGCGATACATTCGGTACGGGACGGAGCGTCCTGGGCCTGAACGACAGAGGTACTCAACAGCAATACGCTTGCAGCAAGGGTAGAAAGTAATTGTTTTTTCATCGTTTATCCTCACGCCGGGGGTACGGGGCTTTTTTTCTGATTATGTGAACCACCTTGTAGCGGTTCCGTTGCGTGATTGTTAAAACAATAACCTTTCATTTACCTTTCAACGGGACACCAACTTTACAGGATGTGACATGCGTCTCTTACTAGCAGAAGATAATCGTGAGCTGGCTCACTGGCTGGAGAAAGCGCTGGTGCAGGAAGGCTTTGCCGTGGACTGCGTCTCCGACGGACGTGCCGCCGACCATCTGCTGCAGGGTGAAAACTACGCGGTCGCTATTCTGGACATCGGCATGCCCGGTTTTGACGGCCTGGAAGTGGTCCACCGCCTCAGAAAACGGGGGCAAACGCTGCCGGTGCTGTTTCTTACCGCCCGCAGCAACGTGGCGGATCGGGTGAAGGGACTGAACGCCGGGGCAGATGACTATCTGCCAAAACCGTTTGAGCTGGAGGAGCTTGACGCGCGTCTGCGCGCCCTGTTGCGCCGAAGCGAGGGTCGAACGCAGGAGCGCCAGCGCCTTGGGGAGCTGGAGTATGACGACGAGGGCTTTTTCCTGCTGCGCGATGAACCGCTTTCCCTGACGCCGCGGGAGCTCTCCCTGCTGAAAGTGCTGATGCACCGCCGGACCCGTCCGGTTTCACGACAGCAGCTTTTCGATCAGGTGTTCAGCCTGAACGACGACGTCAGCCCTGAAAGCATCGATCTCTATATTCACCGGCTGCGTAAGAAGCTGACCGGCAGCGGCGTGCGGATCACCACCCTTCGGGGGCTTGGGTACGTGCTGGAGTGCGGCGATGAGGTGGGTTAAGCCGCAGTCGCTCTATCTGCAGCTGTTGCTTTTCCTGGGTCTGCCGCTGCTGCTGCTGTGGGGATTGTCGGCCTTTAACAGCTACGTTAGCGCACTGCAGGCGGCCACGCAGGCCTACGATCGCACGCTGTTATCCTCTGCCCGCACCATCTCCGAGCGGCTGGAGGTGCGCAACAGCAGGCTGGCGGTGGACGTGCCCTGGGTGGTGCTCGACAGCTTTGAGCTCAACATGAACGACCGGCTCTACTATAAGGTGGTCGACCCCGAAGGCCGGGTGATCTCCGGCTATGACGATCTGCCGAAGATGCCGCCTGCGACGTCGCGCACCACGCTCTATCCGGCGCTGGCCTGGTTTTACCACACCGAATATCGCGGCCAGGCGATTCGGGTGGCGCGCCTGCTGCAGCCCGTAAATGAAGATAATGTTTTTGGCATGGCGGAGATTTACGTCGCCGAGACGCTCCAGTCCCGCCGCTATCTCGCCAGCCAGCTGCTCTTTTCATCCTGGGTTTCACAGGGGCTGCTGGTGCTGCTGACGCTGGTGCTGACCGCATGGCTGCTGCGCCGCGTGCTGCGCCCAATGCGCCAGCTTTCGTCACTGATGGTGCGGCGCGAGCCGGGCCTGCTCGCACCGCTGCCGGAGCTGCTGCCCTGGTCCGAGACCCGGCTGCTGATAGTCGCCTTTAACCGCTATATCGACCGGCTGCGCGGCGTGCTTTCGCGTCAGGAACGCTTTAACGCGGATGCGTCGCACCAGCTCAAAACGCCGCTGGCGGTGCTTAAAACCCAGGTCTCCGTCGCCCTCGCGCGTCAGGATCCCGCCCTGTGGCAGGAGAGCCTGCGGGCAATGAATGTCACCCTGGACGACACTATCGTGCTCACCGAGCGGCTGCTGCAGCTTTCAGCGGTGAAGGGAAAAGAGCAGGGGGATCGTCATTTTACGCCTGTGGATCTGGTTCAGGTGGTGCAGAACTGCTGCTTTTCCCGGCTGGCGCAGGCGCGGAGCAAGGCGATTGATTTAGGATATGACGGTGTACAGCAGCCGGTCACGATCGAAGGCGATGACGTTCTGCTGGGCGAGCTGTGCGCCAACCTGCTGGAGAACGCGATTAAATATACGCCTGCAGGCGGGACCGTGACCGTATTCCTGCGCGTGGATGGCGGCGCCGTTGAGCTGAGCGTTGAGGACAGCGGCCCCGGCATTGAAGAGGATCAGATCTACCAGGCGATGCAGCCTTTCCACCGTCTGGACAACGTCGGGAACGCCGCCGGTTCCGGGATTGGGCTGGCGCTGGCGGGGGATATCGCCCGGCTGCACCGCAGCCATTTGCAGCTGACTCGCAGCGAAACGCTGGGTGGCCTTTGCGTCAAAATGCGCTTTCTGCTGCTTACGTAAAAAAGCCGGGGTTTCAAATCGTTACAATCTTCCTGTCCGCCGCACGCAGAGTGCTTGATCCCCCGCAGACTCAGGTTAAAATCTCGCGGTTTTGGGGACTTCTCTATAATTATGCAGGATCGCGACAATGAAAAAAGTGGCATTACTGGGCCTCGGCCTGATGGTTGTATCTGCGGCGGCTAACGCCATTAGCATTAATGGTTCGGCGGGTCAGGACTATACTCACCTCGGTTTTGGCATGGGTACTGACACCTCCGGTCTGGCAATGACCGGCGGCTGGACGCACAACGATGACGACGGCGACGCGGCAAGCCTCGGCCTCGGTCTGAATATTCCTCTTGGCCCATTCCTGGCCACCGTTGGCGGTAAAGGTATCTACACCAACCCAAATGACGGTGATGAAGGGTATGCGGCGGCTGTGGGCGGCGGCCTGCAGTGGAAAATTGGCGACAGCTTCGGCCTGTTTGGCGAGTACTACTACTCTCCGGATTCCCTCTCCAGCGGCATCGACAGCTATGAAGAAGCCAACGCCGGCGCGCGCTGGACCATCATGCGTCCGATTACCATCGAAGCGGGCTACCGTTATCTGAACCTGGCCGGTAAAGACGGCAACCGCGATAACGCGCTGGCTGACGGCCCGTACGTGGGCGTGAGCGCAGGCTTCTAATCGTCCCGGCGCGGCGTTCCGTCGCGCCAGTTTCTCTCATCTCCACCCCGCGTTTGCGCTATAGTGTTTTGACCAAATAAGCGGGAGAACACAATGATTAACGTGGAGATGTTATCCACCGGCGACGAAGTGCTGCACGGACAGATTATTGATACCAATGCTGCCTGGCTTGCCGATCTTTTCTTTGAGCAAGGATTACCGTTAACGCGCCGCAATACCGTGGGCGACAATCTGGAGTCACTGGTCGCTGTTCTGCGCGAGCGCAGTGAACAGTGCGACGTGCTGATTGTGAACGGCGGGCTCGGCCCCACCGGTGACGATCTCAGCGCGCTGGCCGCCGCGACCGCAAAAGGCGAAGGGCTGATGCTGCACGAGGCGTGGCTTTCGCAGATGGAGCGCTTTTTCACCGAACGTGGCCGCGTCATGGCCCCCAGCAACCGTAAACAGGCTGAAATTCCCGCCAGCGCCGAGCTGGTTGATAACCCGGTCGGTACCGCATGCGGGTTTGCCATGCAGCTGAACCGCTGCCTAATGTTCTTCACGCCGGGCGTGCCCTCCGAATTTAAGGTAATGGTCGAGCAGCAAATCCTGCCGCGCCTTCGCCAGCGTTTTACCCTGCCTGAACCTCCGCTGTGCCTGCGCCTGACCACCTTTGGCCGCTCGGAAAGCGATCTGGCCCAGAGCCTTGACCACCTTCCGCTGCCGCCGGGCGTCTCCATGGGCTATCGCTCCTCTATGCCGATCATTGAACTCAAATTAACAGGACCGGCCACGCAGAAAGAGGCGATGCTGGCCCTGTGGCCTGAGGTGCAGCGCGTGGCGGGCGAAAGCCTGATTTTTGAAGGGACGGAAGGGTTGCCTGAGCAGATTGCAAAACATCTGCAGACTCGCCAGCTCAGCGTGACCTTAAGCGAGCAGTTCACCGGTGGCCTGCTGGCGCTGCAATTGTCGCGCGTCAACGCGCCGCTGCTCGCCAGCGAAGTGGTGCCGTTTCAGCAGGAGACCCTGGCGCAAACCGCCCGCTGGGCTTCCGAAAGAAGGGTGAAGCATTTTGCCGGTCTGGCGCTGTTTGTCGGCGGGCTGGATGAGGATTACCTCAACTTCGCGCTGGCGACGCCGGAAGGCACCTGGGCGCTGCGGGTAAAAATGAGCATCACCCGCCACAGCCTGGCAGTGCGTCAGGAGGTGTGCGCCATGATGGCGCTGAATATGCTGCGCCGCTGGCTCAACGGCAAAGAGGTCGCCAGCGAGCACGGCTGGATTAACGTTGTCGAGTCGCTGTTCGTTGAGTAATGCCTGTGCCGGGGCCTTTCGCCCCGGCAACGTTCAGCCCAGCGCTTTCGCCAGCAGGGTAATCGGATGTTCGCAGCGCTTGCTGGTGGACATCTCAATCTGCCATTTACAGGTTTCGCAGTCCGTCACCACGATATCCGCGCCGCTCTCTTCAATCTGGCGGAACAGCGGGGCACCAATTGCCTGCGAGGTTTCGTAGTTTTCACGCTTAAAGCCGTAGGTGCCTGCGATGCCGCAGCAGCGCGAATCCAGCACCGTCAGCTCCAGCCCCGGAATTAACCGCAGCAGCTCCAGCGTATAGAGCGACCAGCCCATTTTCTCCATATGACACGGGGTGTGGTAGACCACCTTCAGCCGCAATGTTCCCAGCGGCAATGTCTTTCCGCTGTCCAGCTTGCGCCAGAGGAAGCGCGTCGCCAGCTCGATGTGCTCGCGCAGTCCGGCGTTATCCACGTCCAGCAGGTGCGGATACTCATCGCGCAGGGTGAAGGTGCAGGTGGACGACGTCGCCAGCACCGGCATGCCTTTATCGACAATCGCTTCGCGCAGGGAGGTGACGTTGCTTTTGGCCTGCCTGCGCGCTTTATCGGTAAACCCGTTGGCAATCAGCGGCACGCCGCAGCACTTCTCTTTGCTAAGCAGCTGTACGCCGGTTCCCATGGCGTTCAGCACCTTCAGCAGGTCTTTTCCCAGCTGCGGGTGGTTGTAGTTCACATAGCAGCCGTGGAAAAAGGCTACCCGATCGTCGTACTGCGCCTGCTGCTCCGCGACGGTTTTATACCAGCGACGGAAGGTGCCGTGAGAATATTTTGGCAGGCTGCGGTGATGGTCTATTTTAAGCGTGGCATCCAGCAGCTGACGCACCGGCTTGAGTGAGGTTGCGGCATTCACCAGCGGGGCAAACGGCGTGGAGACGCTGCCCATCAGATCGGTATGGCTCAGGATCGCATCGCGCAGTGTCGGCTTTTGCGTGCTGTAGCGCGCCCGGGCGCGCTGGATGATGTCGCCGATTTTTACGTCCGACGGGCAGGCGACCTCGCAGCGCTTGCAGTTGATGCAGTATTTCAGCGCCTCGTCGTACAGCCTGCCGTCCTTCAGGCGCAGGCGCTCGCCGTCCGGCCCGGCCTGCTTTGGCCCAGGGTAGCGCGGGTTTACGCCGCTGACCGGGCAGACGGTGGTACAGACCGTGCATTTAATGCAGCTTTCGAAACGGGTGTCGTTCATTGTTCAGCCTCCACGCGCTGGATAATCTGCTCGGCTACATACAGCGCCGTGACGGCGCAAACCCCGCCGCCGCATCCCTGGGGGATCGGATCGTATCCGCCCAGCAGCGAGCCGATGGCAAAAAGATTACCGACGGGCATACCGGAAAGCTGCGGATGTAGCCGGTTATCGACAATTACGCCAAACTGCTGCCAGGGCTGCGGCGTGAAGAAATCACACTGATACCAGTCCGCGCGGGAAGCGGTTTGCCGCACATCCAGCCCCATAATCGCTTCCCGGATGCCCTCCCGGCTGCTCAGCAGCCCGTTGCTGAAGAAGCTCCCGCTCGCCAGCACCGTATAGCGGGCGCGAAGCGGAATATCCTCGTGGTTGCGCGTCCAGATTTCGCTCACCGCGCCGTCGGTCAGGGTGATTTTTTTCACCTCGTCACCCGCCATCCATACGCCGCCCTGCGCAACAAACTGGCGCTGAAGCTGGGTGTGCAGACGAATGCCGGGTACGGAAGGGGGAAGCGTCGGCAGTAAACCGAGCGTGCAGGGCAGACGATCCGAGAGCCAGCGCCAGAGCCGGTTGTCGTTTAAACCAAAGCAGGCGGGCATTAACAGGGCTTCGCAGGTTTCACCGAGCGGCCTGAGCGCGTCATACAGCAGCGGCCATTTGTCCTCGTTATCCAGAAAACGGGCGATATTCACCGCGCGAAACTCGCTCGGGTTATCGCGCAGGACATCCAGCTCGGGCAGCTCTATTTCTGCCGTGTCGGCGTTGATGCCCTGGCGACAGAGCGAGGCCGCCGCGAGATGGGGTTGAAAATCCAGAAAGCCGCTAATACCCACCACCCGCACTCGTCCCGCGCTGACGGGGGCCACGGGGACTTCCTCCGGGCTGAGCCACGCGGAGCGCAGGGTGCCGAGCGGCGTGATGCGCTGGTGATTTTGCCTGGCGCTTCCCTTCAGACGCGCGCCGCAGCCCGCCAGCAGCGCTTCGGCTTCCAGCGCAAAGCGGTCAATATGCTGCGCGCCAACCAGGTGATAGGGGTGCTCCGGCGGCAGCCTGTCGCGGTACGCTTCGTCCACCAGATCCAGCGATCCCGACGAGAAGTGCAGGGCGCTCTGGCCGCGGGTGATAATGGCGCAGCGAAGCCCCTGCTTCGTGAGTTTGATGCCGCAGAGCAAGCCTGCCAGCCCGCCGCCGACGATTACGGTATCAAATTTCATCGTGTTGCTCCTTCTCCAGGCCGCAAAGCCCCTGATAGACCCAGCGGGTAAATTCGCTTTCGCGCAGGGCATCGCCCCAGGCGACAGGCTGAATGCCTTTCCAGCGCTCGTTCAGAAACGCGCTGAGCTGATCGAGCGACTGGGTGGCGGTGGTGGTATGAAAACGCTGTAGCAGCCCGGCGGCACGACAGGCGCACAGTTCGCCCTGACAGGTCCCCATTCCGACGCGGGTGCGGCGGCGGAGATCCAACAGGCTGTTGACCGTCAGGTTCTCTACCGCGTACTGCACTTCGCCTGCGGTAACGGCTTCGCACTCGCACACCAGGCTGCGGCTCAGTCGTCCTTCACCGAGCCACTGCGGCGTTCTGTCGCCGTGGCGGTAGATGGCCGAACCGCGCAGCGGCGCGGGCAGGGAGATGATTTTTTGCAGCGTTTTTTCGGTAGACTGGCGCGATCCCGGCAGCGGCTGTTCTGCGGTAACGCACGGTTCGGTATTTCCGAGCTTGCGGCAGACGGCATCGGTCGCCCACTCGGCCATCAGCCGGTAGGTCATCAGCTTGCCGCCGGTAATGGTGATAAACCCGTCCATGCCGTCGCGCTCGGCGTGATCGAGCAGCACGATGCCCCGGCTGACGTTACGTCCGCTAGGATCGTTATCGCTGGCGACAAGGGGACGCACGCCCGCGTAGGCGCGCAGAATACGCGTCTGCGCCATCACCGGCGCCAGCTTTTCCCCTTCGCGCAGCAGAATATCCACTTCTTCGGCGGTGACCCGGTTGACGTCAATGTCGCTGTAGTCAACGTGCGTTGACGTCGTACCGATGAGCGAAATGGTGTCGCCCGGCACCAGAATGTCGGCGTCAGACGGTTTGCGGCAGCGGTTGATGACGTGGTTATTGATGCGGTGGTCAAGGATCAGCAGCGAACCTTTGGCCGGGAACATGCGGATGGATAAATCGGCGTATTCCGCGATGCGCTGGCCCCAGATCCCCGCCGCGTTGACCACCACGGCGGCGTGCAGCTCGCTGTGCTCGTTGTACTGCGTATCAAACACCCGCACGCCGCAGATGCGATGACCCTCGCGGATAAGCCCGGTCACTTCATGTCCGGTCAGAATGCGCGCGCCATGCTCGCGGGCGTCCAGCATGTTGGCGGCGGTCAGGCGGAACGGATCGACGGTGCCGTCAGGCACCTTCACCGCGCCGATCAGCGTCGGGTTCACCGACGGCTCCAGCCGCCGGGCCAGCGCCGGATCCATAGCCTCAGCCTGAATGCCCGCTGCAGTACAGGCGGTTATAAAGGTTGACTGAAAGGCGAGGTCATCTTCGGGAAGGGTAATAAAGAGGCCGTCGGTTGGCTCTATGCAGTGTCGGGCGATACGCTTGAGGATCTGGTTTTCAGCGATACATTCGCGCGCGGATTCACCGTCGGTGACCGCATACCGCGCGCCGCTGTGCAGCAGGCCGTGGTTACGCCCCGTCGCGCCGGTGGCGATATCGTGGCGCTCCAGAAGCGTGACGCTTAAGCCGCGAAGGGCGCAGTCGCGTGCGATGCCGGCGCCGGTTGCGCCACCGCCAATGATAATCACATCGCTGTAGCGTGGATCGTGAATTGTCATTGCCTTTCCTCTATGTTCGTTTTTTAGCATTTAGCCACATAGATCGTGTGGTTTGTTTGATTTCGAACATAAACGCGCGAAATTCGAAACTGAAACGTGATTTCATGCGCCTTTTTGCGCATTCTGTCATATTTCTGTAACAATTTGTGCGTTGATTCACAGTAACAAACCGCATGTTTTTTTAACATCCCCGCCTCTGTAACCGGGCGCGAGATGCCTGGTCATTTTTTGAAAGGCCACGGAGGCTGTTATGCTCAGTATCTTCAAACCTGCGCCGCATCGGGCGCGACTGCCAGAGGCAGAGATCGATCCTCTCTACCGCCGTCTGCGTTGGCAAATCTTCCTCGGGATCTTCTTCGGGTATGCGGCGTACTATCTTGTACGTAAAAACTTTGCGCTCGCCATGCCGTATCTGGTGGAGCAGGGCTTCTCACGCGGCGACCTGGGCTTCGCGCTGTCGGGGATCTCCATCGCCTACGGTTTTTCTAAATTCATCATGGGTTCTGTGTCGGACCGCTCGAATCCGCGTGTGTTCCTGCCCGCCGGTCTGATCCTCGCGGCAGCGGTCATGCTGTTCATGGGCTTTGTGCCGTGGGCGACGTCCAGCATTGCCATCATGTTCGTGCTGCTGTTCCTCTGCGGCTGGTTCCAGGGGATGGGGTGGCCGCCGTGCGGACGTACCATGGTGCACTGGTGGTCGCAGAAGGAGCGTGGCGGCATTGTGTCGGTGTGGAACTGCGCGCATAACGTCGGGGGCGGGCTTCCACCTCTGCTGTTCCTGCTGGGGATGGCCTGGTTCAACGACTGGCACGCGGCGCTCTACATGCCTGCCTTTGGTGCTATTCTGGTGGCGATTATTGCCTTCGCCCTGATGCGCGACACACCGCAGTCCTGCGGGCTGCCGCCAATCGAAGAGTACAAAAACGACTATCCGGATGACTACAGCGAGAAGCACGAAGAAGAGCTGACCGCGAAACAGATCTTCATGAAGTACGTGCTGCCGAACAAGCTGCTGTGGTACATCGCGGTGGCGAACGTGTTCGTATACCTGCTGCGCTACGGCATTCTCGACTGGTCCCCGACCTACCTGAAAGAGGTGAAGCACTTCGCGCTGGATAAATCCTCCTGGGCGTACTTCCTGTATGAATACGCCGGGATCCCGGGCACGCTGATTTGCGGCTGGATGTCGGACAAAGTGTTTAAAGGCAACCGCGGCGCAACGGGCGTGTTCTTTATGACCCTGGTGACCATCGCGACTGTCGTTTACTGGCTTAACCCGCCGGGTAACCCATCAGTAGACATGGCCTGTATGATCGTTATCGGCTTCCTGATTTACGGCCCGGTGATGCTGATCGGTCTGCACGCGCTTGAGCTGGCGCCGAAAAAAGCGGCGGGCACGGCGGCAGGCTTTACCGGTCTGTTTGGCTACCTCGGCGGTTCCGTCGCGGCGAGCGCTATCGTGGGCTACACCGTTGACTTCTTCGGCTGGGACGGCGGCTTTATGGTGATGATCGGCGGCAGCGTGCTGGCGGTTCTGCTGCTGGTTGTTGTGATGATCGGCGAGAAACGTCACCACGCGGAAGTGCTGGCGCGTCGTCAATAAGGAGCATTGCGATGAAATTAACTCCATTAACCACCGGCCTGCTGCTGGCAGGCCTGATGACAGGCTCTGCCCTGGCGGCGGATAAAATCGTTATCGCCCACCGCGGTGCCAGCGGCTATCTGCCGGAGCATACGCTGCCGGCGAAAGCGATGGCCTATGCCCAGGGCGCGGATTACCTGGAGCAGGATCTGGTGATGACGAAGGACGACCAGCTGGTCGTCCTGCATGACCACTATCTTGACCGCGTCACGGACGTGGCGGAGCGTTTCCCGGACCGCGCGCGCAAAGACGGTCGTTACTACGCCATCGACTTTACCCTGGATGAAATTCGCTCTCTGAAGTTTACCGAAGGCTTTGAGATTGAAAACGGCAAGAAGGTGCAGGTCTACCCGGGACGCTTCCCGATGGGCAAATCTGACTTCCGGATCCATACCTTCCAGGAAGAGATTGAGTTTGTTCAGGGGCTGAATCACTCGACCGGTAAAAATATCGGTATCTACCCGGAAATCAAAGCGCCGTGGTTCCACCATCAGGAAGGGAAGGACATTGCCGCGAAGACGCTGGAGGTGCTGAAACAGTACGGCTACACCAGCAAGAAGGACAAAGTTTACCTGCAGTGTTTTGACGCCGCCGAACTGAAGCGCATCAAAACCGAGCTGGAGCCGAAGATGGGGATGGATCTCAATCTGGTGCAGCTGATTGCCTACACCGACTGGAACGAAACCCAGGAGAAACAGCCGGACGGGAAGTGGGTGAACTACAGCTACGACTGGATGTTCAAGCCGGGCGCGATGAAGCAGATTGCGCAGTATGCTGACGGCATCGGGCCGGATTATCACATGCTGGTGGCGGAAGGCTCAACGCCTGGCCACGTGAAGCTGACGGCGATGGTGAAAGAGGCGCACGCCAGCAAGATGCAGGTGCATCCGTACACGGTGCGTGCCGACCAGCTGCCGCCATATGCCACCGATGTGAATCAGCTTTACGAGGTGTTGTATAAGCAGGCGGACGTGGACGGGCTGTTTACGGATTTCCCGGATAAAGCGGTGACGTTCTTAAAATAGAAAAAGGGCCGTAAGGCCCTTTTTTACATCTCGATCTCAATATCGCCTTTTGCCCGGCAGCAGCAGGGCAAAATTTCCCCTTCACTGATAAAGGCCAGCGGTTCGGTTAGCCAGTCCACCTGGCCTGCGACCAGACGGCAGCGGCAGGAGCCGCAATAGCCTTCACGACACTGGTACTCTACCTCCACCTGATGCGCTTCAAGCGCCACCAGCAGGGAAGGGTGCTCTTCCTGGCACAGCACTTCGGTGCCAGAAAGGCTCAGCGTTACGCGCGTCATCAGAGCTGGAAGTCGCTCAGGTCGTCGGTGTTGACTTCAGAATCAATCTGACCGACCAGATAAGAGCTCACTTCCACTTCCTGCGGCGCAACCTGCACGTTATCGGATACCAGCCAGGTGTTGATCCACGGAATCGGGTTAGAGCGCGTCTGGAACGGCAGGTCCAGACCAACCGCCTGCATGCGGATGTTGGTGATGTACTCCACGTACTGGCACAGAATATCTTTGTTCAGGCCAATCATGGAGCCGTCGCGGAACAGGTAATCAGCCCACTCTTTCTCCTGCTGAGCGGCCAGCACGAACAGGTCGTAGCACTCCTGCTTGCACTCTTCAGCGATTTCCGCCATCTCCGGGTCGTCCGTACCGCTGCGCAGCAGGTTCAGCATGTGCTGGGTGCCGGTCAGGTGCAGGGCTTCGTCACGAGCGATCAGACGGATGATTTTGGCGTTGCCTTCCATCAGCTTGCGCTCGGCAAAGGCGAAGGAGCAGGCGAAGCTCACGTAGAAGCGGATCGCTTCCAGGGCGTTAACGCTCATCAGGCAGAGGTACAGCTGCTTTTTCAGCGCGCGCAGGTTCACGGTAACGGTTTTGCCGTTCACGCTGTGGGTGCCTTCGCCCAGCAGATGCCAGTAGCTGGTCATCTCGATCAGCTCGTCGTAGTAGTGCGCAATGCCTTCCGCGCGCTTCTGGATCTGCTCGTTAGTGACGATATCGTCAAACACCACCGCCGGATCGTTCACGATGTTGCGGATGATGTGGGTGTAAGAGCGGGAGTGGATCGTCTCAGAGAACGCCCAGGTTTCCACCCAGGTTTCCAGCTCAGGAATCGAGATCAGCGGCAACAGCGCCACGTTCGGGCTACGGCCCTGAATGGAGTCCAGCAGCGTCTGGTACTTCAGATTGCTGATGAAAATATGCTTTTCGTGATCCGGCAGCGACTGGTAATCAATACGGTCGCGGGAAACGTCAACTTCTTCCGGACGCCAGAAGAAGGAGAGTTGCTTTTCAATCAGCTTTTCGAAGATGTCATATTTTTGCTGATCGTAGCGTGCCACGTTGACCGGCTGGCCGAAGAACATTGGCTCTTTGAGCTGGTCGTTTTTCGTCTGTGAAAAGGTGGTATATGCCATGAGTGTGTCCTGTCTTACGAAATAAAGGCGGGGATATCCCCGCCCTTCATTAGATCTTACATGCGCCGCTTTCGCAGCCATCGTCCTGAATTGACGGTACCAGGTCGTCCTGCGCGTCTTCTGCACCGTCACGGGTGTTGTGATAGTACAGCGTTTTCACGCCAAATTTGTAGGCGGTCAGCAGGTCTTTCAACAGCTGCTGCATTGGTACCTTGCCGGACGGGAAGCGCGTCGGGTCGTAGTTAGTATTGGCAGAGATCGACTGGTCGATAAACTTCTGCATGATACCCACCAGCTGCAGGTAGCCGTCGTTGTTTGGCATCTCCCACAGCAGCTCATAGTTGTTGCCCAGCGTTTCGTAATCCGGCACCACCTGACGCAGCACGCCGTCTTTCGACGCTTTAATGCTGACGTGGCCGCGCGGTGGCTCAATACCGTTGGTGGCGTTGGAGATCTGCGAAGAGGTCTCGGACGGCATCAGGGCAGAGAGCGTGGAGTTACGCAGGCCGTGCGTTTTGATGGACTCGCGCAGGCCTTCCCAGTCCAGGTGCAGCGGCTCGCTGACGATCGCATCCAGGTCTTTCTTATAGGTGTCGATCGGCAGAATGCCTTTTGCATAGGTGGTTTCGTTGAACCACGGGCACGCGCCTTGCTCTTTCGCCAGCTCGTTAGAGGCTTTCATCAGGTAGTACTGAATCGCTTCGAACGTCTGGTGCGTCAGGTTGTTAGCGCTGCCGTCGGAGTAACGCTTGCCGTTTTTCGCCAGCCAGTAGGCGAAGTTGATCACGCCGATACCCAGGGTACGACGGCCCATTGCGCCGCGTTTAGCGGCCGGGATTGGGTAATCCTGGTAGTCCAGCAGGGCATCCAGCGCACGTACCGCCAGCACGGCCAGCTCTTCCAGCTCGTCCAGGCTCTTAATCGCACCCAGGTTGAACGCGGAGAGCGTACACAGGGCAATTTCGCCGTTTTCGTCGTTCACGTCTTCCAGCGGTTTGGTTGGCAGGGCGATCTCCAGGCACAGGTTAGACTGGCGCACTGGCGCAACCGCCGGATCAAACGGGCTATGGGTGTTGCAGTGGTCAACGTTCTGGATGTAGATACGGCCGGTAGAGGCGCGCTCCTGCATCATCAGGGAGAACAGGTCTACCGCCTTCAGGCGCTGTTTACGGATGCTGTCGTCTTTTTCATATTTGGTGTACAGACGCTCGAACTCGTCCTGATCGGCGAAGAACGCGTCATACAGGCCCGGGACGTCGGACGGGCTGAACAGGGTGATGTCTTCCCCTTTCAGCAGACGGGTGTACATCAGCTTGTTGATCTGTACGCCGTAGTCCATGTGACGCACGCGGTTGCCTTCCACGCCGCGGTTGTTTTTCAGTACCAGCAGGCTTTCCACTTCCAGGTGCCACATTGGGTAGAACAGGGTCGCTGCGCCGCCGCGCACGCCGCCCTGAGAGCAGGATTTTACCGCCGTCTGGAAGTGCTTATAGAACGGGATACAGCCGGTGTGGAACGCTTCACCGCCGCGAATCGGGCTGCCCAGCGCGCGGATGCGACCGGCGTTGATGCCGATACCGGCACGCTGGGAGACGTATTTCACGATGGCGCTGGAGGTGGCGTTGATGGAATCCAGGCTGTCACCACACTCGATCAGTACGCAGGAGCTGAACTGACGGGTAGGAGTGCGCACGCCAGACATGATCGGCGTTGGCAGAGAAATTTTGAACGTCGATACCGCATCGTAGAAACGCTTCACGTAGTCCAGACGGGTGTCGCGCGGGTAGTTTGAGAACAGGCAGGCAGCCACCAGAATATAGAGGAACTGGGCGCTTTCGTAGATCTCACCGGTCACACGGTTCTGAACCAGGTATTTGCCTTCGAGCTGCTTCACCGCCGCGTAGGAGAAGTTCATGTCGCGCCAGTGATCGATAAACCCGTTCATCTGCTCGAACTCTTCTTCCGTATAGTCTTCCAGCAGATGCGTGTCGTATTTGCCCAGCTCAACCATTTTCACCACGTGATCGTAAAGCTTCGGCGGCTCGAACTGGCCGTAGGCTTTCTTACGCAGGTGGAAAATCGCCAGACGCGCAGCGAGGTACTGATAATCCGGTGCGTCGCGGGAGATCAGATCCGCCGCTGCTTTGATAATGGTTTCGTGGATATCAGACGTTTTGATGCCGTCGTAGAACTGAATGTGAGAACGCAGTTCAACCTGGGATATAGATACGTTATTCAGTCCTTCTGCTGCCCAGTCGAGAACTCGATGGATTTTGTCCAGATTGATACGCTCGGTAGTACCGTCGCGCTTTGTCACCAGCAGACTCTGATTCATGTGGGTTTTACCTGTCCGTGAAATAAAAAATATCCCCCGCTTATCCACAGATCCGTCTTGTGACTAACTCTGTGGATAAATACTACATATAGGGGGTTTGCGATAAGAAAAACGCTATATGGTGAGTATTCTAGTATCGAATCTTTTCAGCACAAGGGTTGATTTTGAGGTTAAATTGAGGTTGTGAAAGGGTAAAAAAGCGTAAGTCCTCGTACCGTAAGGCCTGGAAGAGATGTCAATAATTTAGAAAAAAAATTCAAAATTTGATCGAGTGCTGATTTCTTCAACGGGAGGTCAGAATTGCGCAACATGATGTCGCGCAATCATTATAAGAATAACGGATGACGTTAGTCGTTTTTGGCGGTTGTATGCAACATATAGTTAACATCCACGCCCGGGGCAAGTTTGAATTTATCCGTTAGCGGGTAGTAGTGCAGGCCCGTGATGTGCTGCTCCTTAAGCCACGTCTGGTCAACCCAGCCCAGCAGTTCGGCAGGCTTGATAAACTTCTTCACGTCGTGCGTCCCTTTCGGCACCATGCGCAGCACATATTCTGCGCCGACCACGGCCATCAGCCAGGCTTTACCGTTGCGGTTAATTGTCGAGAAGAAGACCTGGCCGCCCGGCTTCACCAGTTTTGCACAGGCGTTTACCACGGACTGCGGATCCGGAACGTGCTCCAGCATCTCCATGCAGGTCACCACATCGTACTGGTGAGCATGTTTTGCCGCGTGCTCTTCCACGGTTTCCTGCACATATTCCACCTGTATACCGGACTCCAGCGCATGAAGACGGGCAACCTGTAGAGGCTCGAAGCCCATATCCAGGCCGGTGACGGTGGCCCCTTCGCGCGCCATGCTCTCCGCCAGGATGCCGCCGCCGCAGCCGACGTCGAGCACTTTCTTACCGAACAGACCGCCGGAACGCTCCGCGATATAGCCCAGACGCAGCGGGTTAATGCGATGCAGCGGTTTGAACTCACCTTCGAGATCCCACCAGCGGGACGCCACCGCTTCAAATTTGGCAATCTCTTCGTGGTCAACGTTGTGTGCCACCGGGGATTTTTCGGCATTCATGGGCGCTTTTACTCCTTATTTAGCAAGACAAATGAGTATATCAGGCAATCCCTGTGAATAAAGCGTATAGGTTTACCTGTATCACCGCGGCTGTGTTATAATTTGCGACCTTTGAATCCGGGATACAGTAGAGGGATAGCGGTTAGATGAGCGACCTTGCGAGAGAAATTACACCGGTTAACATCGAGGAAGAGCTGAAAAGCTCCTATCTGGACTATGCGATGTCGGTCATTGTTGGCCGTGCGCTGCCGGATGTCCGCGATGGCCTGAAGCCGGTACACCGTCGCGTACTATACGCCATGAACGTATTGGGCAATGACTGGAATAAAGCCTACAAAAAATCTGCCCGTGTCGTTGGTGACGTAATCGGTAAATACCATCCCCATGGTGATTCCGCGGTGTACGACACCATTGTCCGTATGGCGCAGCCGTTCTCGCTGCGTTACATGCTGGTAGATGGTCAGGGTAACTTTGGTTCTATCGACGGCGACTCCGCCGCGGCAATGCGTTATACGGAAATCCGTCTGGCGAAGATTGCCCATGAGCTGATGGCCGACCTGGAAAAAGAGACGGTTGATTTCGTTGATAACTACGACGGCACGGAAAAAATTCCTGACGTTATGCCAACGAAGATCCCTAACCTGCTGGTGAACGGCTCGTCCGGTATCGCCGTGGGTATGGCGACCAACATTCCGCCGCACAACATCACAGAAGTGATCAACGGCTGCCTGGCCTATATCGACGATGAAGACATCAGCATTGAAGGGCTGATGGAACACATCCCGGGCCCGGACTTCCCGACGGCGGCGATCATCAACGGTCGTCGCGGCATTGAAGAAGCGTACCGAACCGGTCGCGGCAAGATTTACATCCGTGCCCGCGCCGAAGTAGAAGCGGACGCCAAAACCGGCCGTGAAACTATCATTGTTCACGAGATCCCGTATCAGGTGAACAAAGCGCGTCTGATTGAAAAAATCGCCGAGCTGGTAAAAGAGAAACGCGTTGAAGGCATCAGCGCGCTGCGTGACGAGTCTGACAAAGACGGTATGCGCATCGTGATTGAAATCAAGCGCGACGCGGTGGGTGAGGTTGTGCTGAACAACCTGTACTCCCAGACTCAGCTTCAGGTCTCCTTCGGTATCAACATGGTTGCGCTGCACCATGGTCAGCCGAAGATCATGAACCTGAAAGAGATCCTGAGTGCGTTCGTGCGTCACCGCCGCGAAGTGGTGACCCGTCGTACCATCTTCGAACTGCGCAAAGCGCGCGATCGCGCTCATATCCTTGAAGCGCTGGCCGTTGCGCTGGCGAACATCGACCCGATCATCGAGCTGATCCGCCGTGCGCCGACGCCGGCAGAAGCGAAAGCCTCGCTTGTTGCGCGTCCGTGGGATCTGGGCAACGTGGCGGCGATGCTGGAACGTGCGGGCGATGACGCCGCGCGTCCTGAGTGGCTCGAGCCTGAATTCGGCGTGCGTGACGGTCAGTACTACCTGACTGAACAGCAGGCCCAGGCGATTCTGGATCTGCGCCTGCAGAAGCTGACCGGCCTTGAGCATGAAAAACTGCTCGACGAGTACAAAGAGCTGCTGGAGCAAATTGCTGAGCTGCTGCACATCCTGGGTAGCGCCGAGCGCCTGATGGAAGTGATCCGCGAAGAGCTTGAGCTGGTCCGCGATCAGTTCGGCGACGAGCGCCGCACCGAAATCACCGCGAACAGCTCTGATATCAACATTGAAGATCTGATCAACCGCGAAGACGTGGTAGTGACCCTGTCTCACCAGGGCTACGTGAAGTATCAGCCGTTGACCGACTACGAAGCACAGCGTCGTGGCGGTAAAGGTAAATCTGCGGCACGTATTAAAGAAGAAGACTTCATTGACCGTCTGCTGGTGGCTAACACCCACGATACGATCCTCTGCTTCTCCAGCCGTGGCCGTCTGTACTGGATGAAGGTCTATCAGCTGCCGGAAGCGAGCCGCGGTGCGCGCGGTCGTCCAATCGTCAACCTGCTGCCGCTGGAAGCGAACGAACGTATCACCGCCATCCTGCCGGTACGCGAGTACGAAGAGGGCGTGAACGTCTTTATGGCGACCGCCAGCGGTACCGTGAAGAAAACCGCGCTGACCGAGTTCAGCCGTCCGCGTTCTGCCGGTATTATTGCGGTAAACCTGAACGAAGGCGACGAGCTGATCGGTGTGGATCTGACCTCTGGTTCTGATGAAGTGATGCTGTTCTCTGCGGCCGGTAAAGTGGTGCGCTTCAAAGAGAACGCCGTGCGCGCAATGGGTCGTACGGCGACCGGCGTGCGCGGTATCAAGCTGGCGGGTGAAGACTCCGTTGTTTCCCTGATCGTTCCACGTGGCGAAGGCGCAATCCTGACCGTCACCCAGAACGGCTACGGTAAACGTACGGCGGAAAGCGAATACCCGACCAAGTCACGCGGCACGCAGGGCGTTATCTCCATCAAGGTTACCGAGCGCAACGGGTCCGTTGTGGGCGCGGTGCAGGTGGACGATGCCGACCAGATCATGATGATCACCGATGCCGGTACGCTGGTGCGTACGCGCGTATCCGAGATCAGCGTGGTGGGCCGTAACACCCAGGGCGTTATCCTCATCCGTACGGCGGAAGATGAAAACGTGGTCGGTCTGCAGCGCGTTGCTGAGCCGGTGGACGACGAAGAGCTCGATTCCATCGACGGCAGCGTCGCGGAAGGTGATGATGAAATCGCACCGGAAGCAGAGAGCGACGACGACGCAGCGGATGACGCTGACGAGTAATCTCTTCTGACGCATAAAGGGCCGGATTCCGGCCCTTTTCTTTTGCAGATGCAGATACGTGAACGTTGCGACAAGCCGCGTTTACCGCTACCTTAACCACATTCTTTTGACCCCGACGGCGGAGCCTCGCCCCTTTGAAATACCTCGTCTCCTTTCGTACCACGCTGAAAGTTTCTCGCTATCTTTTCCGGGCGCTGGCGCTCCTGCTTTGGCTGCTGGTAGCCTTGCTATCGGTGTTTTACATCGTCAATGCGCTGAACCAGAAAGAAGCGGAGATCCGCCAGGAGTTTAATTTAAGCTCCGATCAGGCCCAGCGCTACATTCAGCGAACGTCTGACGTGATGAAGGAGCTGAAGTATATTGCCGAAAATCGGCTGACGGCAGAAAACGGTATCCTTGCCCTGCGCGGGCGCAATGACAAAACCGAAGTGCCGGACTTCCAGCCGCTGTTCCCGGACTCGGATTGCTCCACCATGAGCAGCACTTGGCGCGGGTCGCTGGAATCCCTCGCCTGGTTTATGCGCTACTGGCGCGACAACTTCTCCGCCGCCTACGACCTTAACCGCGTATTCCTGATTGGCAGTGAAAACCTCTGCATGGCTGACTTTGGCCTGCGCGATGTGCCCGTCGAGCGCGATGATGCGCTGAAAAGCCTGCACGAGCGTATTGTGAAATATCGCAATGCGCCGCAGGACGAGCGCGGGAACAACATTTTCTGGATTAGCCAGGGGCCGCGCATGGGCGTGGGCTATTTCTACGCGCTGACGCCGGTCTACCTGGGCAATCGTCTGCAGGCGCTGCTGGGGATTGAGCAGACCATCCGCATGGAAAACTTCTTCACGCCGGGCAGCCTGCCGATGGGCGTGACCATTCTGGATGAAAACGGGCATCAGCTGATCTCACTCGCCGGGCCGGATAAAAGTTTGAACGTCGATCCGCACTGGATGCAGGAACGCTCATGGTTTGGCTACACCTCCGGCTTCCGCGAGCTGGTGCTGAAAAAAAGCCTGCCGCCATCGTCGCTGAGCATTGTTTACTCGCTGCCGGTGGATATGGTCCTTGAGCGGATACGCATTCTTATTATGAATGCGATCCTGCTGAACCTGCTGGTGGGCGGGGCGCTGTTTACGCTGGCGCGCATGTATGAGCGGAGAATCTTTATTCCCGCCGAAAGTGACGCCCAGCGTCTGGAGGAGCACGAGCAGTTCAACCGCAAGATTGTCGCCTCGGCTCCGGTGGGGATCTGCATTCTTCGTACCCAGGACGGGACCAACATCCTGAGTAACGAGCTGGCGCACAACTACCTGAACATGCTGACGCACGAGGACCGGCAAAGGCTGACGCAAATCATCTGCGGCCAGCAGGTGAACTTTGTCGACGTACTCACCAGCACCCACACTAACCTGCAGATCAGCTTTGTTCATTCCCGCTATCGCAATGAAAACGTAGCGATTTGCGTGCTGGTGGATGTCTCCGCGCGCGTGAAGATGGAAGAGTCGCTGCAGGAGATGGCGCAGGCCGCGGAGCAGGCCAGCCAGTCGAAATCCATGTTCCTGGCTACCGTCAGTCACGAGCTACGTACGCCGCTGTACGGGATTATCGGTAACCTCGATCTGCTGCAGACGAAGGAATTGCCGAAAGGCGTCGACCGGCTGGTAACGGCGATGAACAACTCCTCCAGCCTGCTGCTGAAGATCATCAGCGATATTCTCGACTTCTCTAAAATTGAGTCTGAGCAGCTGAAAATCGAGCCGCGTGAGTTTTCGCCGCGTGAGGTCATGAACCACATCAGCGCCAACTATCTGCCGCTGGTGGTGCGTAAACAGCTGGGGCTCTACTGCTTCATCGAACCGGATGTGCCGCTGACGCTGCACGGCGACCCGATGCGCCTGCAGCAGGTCATCTCTAACCTGCTCAGCAATGCCATCAAATTCACCGATATCGGCTGCATTGTGCTACACGTCTGCCGGGCGGGAGATTACCTCAGCATCCGCGTGCGCGACACGGGGGTGGGCATACCGGCCAAAGAGGTGGTGCGTCTGTTCGATCCGTTCTTCCAGGTCGGCACCGGCGTGCAGCGTAACTTCCAGGGCACCGGTCTGGGGCTGGCGATTTGCGAGAAGCTCGTCAGCATGATGGACGGCGACATTTCCGTGGATACCGAGCCCGGCATGGGCAGCCAGTTCACCATCCGCATTCCGCTCTATTCCGCGCAGTATCCGGCAAAAGCCACGGTTGATGGGCTGAACGATAAGCGCTGCTGGCTGGCGGTCAATAATGCCTCGCTGAATGACTATCTGACGGCGCTGCTCGCCCATAGCGGCGTGAGGGTCTGCCGCTATGAAGGCCAAACGCCGGACGTGGACGATGTGCTCATCGCCGACGAGATGCCGGAACAGCCGTGGCAGGGGAGAGGAACGGCGCTCTTCTGCCGTCGCCACATTGGCATACCGGTTGAACGTGCGCCGGGGGAATGGGTGCACAGCGTCGCAACGCCGCATGAGCTGTTGAGCCTGCTGGCCCGTATCTATAAAGTCGAGCTGGAAGAGAACGACGGTGCAGTCGCGCTGCCGTCACCGGAAGGTCTGGCGTCAGTGAATGACGATATGATGATTCTGGTGGTGGATGACCATCCGATTAACCGCCGCCTGCTGGCTGACCAGCTTGGATCGCTGGGCTATCAGTGCAAAACCGCCAATGACGGCGTGGATGCGCTGAATGTGCTGAGTAAAAATCATATTGATATCGTGCTGAGCGACGTCAACATGCCTAACATGGACGGCTACCGGCTGACGCAGCGCATCCGACAGCTTGGCCTGACGCTGCCTGTCGTGGGCGTGACGGCGAACGCGCTGGCGGAAGAGAAACAGCGCTGTCTGGAGTCGGGCATGGACAGCTGCCTGTCGAAACCGGTGACGCTGGACGTGCTCAAACAAACGCTGTCTGTTTATGCGGATCGCGTGAGAAAAACCAGAATATAAAAAAGGCCCGTAAGGGCCTTTTTTATTTGCCCGGCGGCGCTGCGCTTGCGCGGGCCTACGGGTTCTGTAGGCCGGGTAAGCGTGAGCGCCATCCGGCATTTACAGTGGGGGATCAATCCTTATCCGATGCGCTCAGCGTAACGGAGGAGAGATAGTTCAGCAGGGCAATATCGTTGTCCACGCCCAGCTTCATCATTGCTGATTTTTTCTGGCTGCTGATGGTTTTAATGCTGCGGTTCAGCTTCTTGGCAATCTCGGTCACCAGGAAACCTTCGGCGAACAGGCGCAGAACTTCGCTCTCTTTCGGCGACAGGCGTTTGTCACCGTAGCCACCCGCGCTGATTTTTTCCAGCAGACGAGAGACGCTCTCAGGCGTGAACTTCTTGCCTTTCTGCAGCGCAGCCAGCGCTTTTGGCAGATCGGTCGGGGCGCCTTGCTTCAGCACAATCCCTTCGATATCCAGATCCAGCACGGCGCTCAGGATCGCCGGGTTGTTGTTCATGGTCAGAACAATAATCGAGATGTCAGGGAAGTGACGTTTAATATATTTGATGAGCGTGATCCCATCACCGTATTTGTCTCCAGGCATAGAGAGATCGGTAATGAGCACGTGCGCATCAAGCTTTGGGAGGTTATTGATCAGTGCTGTAGAGTCTTCAAATTCACCGACTACATTCACCCACTCGATCTGTTCAAGTGATTTGCGAATACCGAACAGTACAATCGGATGGTCATCGGCAATAATTACGTTCATATTGTTCATGTATAAGGCTACCTTGCTACAGCAAGCTTTTGACGTAGGCGTCAATGTCGCTGATGTATTTTTCAATGCCAGAGGCATCTTTCTCACGAATTAGATGTTCCAGCGTTTCACATAACTGCTTGCCGGGAACCAGATTAAGCATGGCAAACACCCCTTTAAGCCGGTGTGCTGTCTGTGCCAGCGCTGCAAAATCATTCGCAGCGGACTCAGTATACAACCGCTTCACATCATCTGGTACTGTATCAACAAAGAGGGAATAGTATCCGCTGGCGTGAAGCTCGGCATTTTCATTACCGCCTAACGGGGATTCCGTTATCTCTTCCTGCGCCAGCTGCTCTTCTATTAGTTGTAGTACAGCTTCCTGCATCGCATTGCTTATATTAAAGTTGACGCGCAGCTGGCCAGGGCCGATTTTCCGCACGCGTGACTCATCATCGCTTAAAAGCAAGCCCGAGGCAGTAAGATTAGACGGATTATCAGTTAAAAACAGATCAAATTCTTGACTTGCCAGCCTTTCATCCGGCGTGATGCAGGCCGCGCCCCAGTTTTCGAGCTGACGAACCACAATATTGCGGATCTCGTTTGAGGTCACATCCACCATCACCACGACGTCATCCAGCAGGCGTTCTTCATCTTCTTCCTGTGGATTGGCGGCCATTTTCACGTGCAGAGAGTAACGGGTGCCGAGCGATTCACGGGCCTTGATATTCAGATGGCCGCCGAGCTTACGCGCCAGCTGATCGCACAGCCAGAAGGTCAGGGCGTTAGCCTTGCCGTAATGATCGCTTTGCGTGTCATTCAGGAACGGGAAGTGCAGATTATCAATTTCACTCGCCGTCACGCCTTCCCCGGTGTCCAGAATGCGGAACGTCAGGCGATCTTCCGCCGACTCGTCGGTGCTCACTTCCAGGGTGATCTTGCCGATTTGCGTGGTGGTCACGGCGTACTGAATAATCATCAGCAGAATACGACGCAGCGCCTCGCGGTCGCCGTGACGTTCGTCATTGGCGGGTAAATGGTTGTTGATCAGCAGCTGCAGCCCTTTACGCTTAATTACGGGCAGGACTTCGGGAACCACTTCATCGATCAGATCCTGAATGGAGAAGAGAGAAGGGGTGCCTTTCCAGAAATCATTCTCCAGCATATTTGCCAGCTGGATCTCATCCACCATGCGGACCAGCGAGTCGGCCTGGCAGGCGAGCTGGTGGCTTTCAGACGTGTTTAACGCTGCCGCCTGGGTCGCCAGCGTTTTTAACGGCTGCTTGAAGGCATCGCCAATATTCTGCATGAATGCCGCGCGCCCCTGCTGGTTCTTCTCATACAGCCTTTGCGCCTGCTTGAGCTTTTTATTCACCAGCACTTCGCGATCCTGATCGCGAATGATGAAGATTTGCGTACGCGGTGCCACCTGGCTGCGGAACTGACGGATCTCGTACAGTTCATTGTTAATGGTGGCCTGAATAACCCCCTGGTGCTGATCCGCCATAGTGGTGATGTTCTGCAGGTTAAGGTGCGGCAGCAGATGGTCAGCAATTTTATTGCTCATCACCGTGCGATTCGATTCCTGATCGTGAACTAACACCCCTAGCGGCAGCACGGAGACAATCTCTTCATTGAGCGCGCGCAATACGCGCAGCTCGTTGGTGTTGCCTGCGGAGACCGCAGACGCGTCGCTCTGGCGTCCCGGCTGGAAGCGGAAGGTGCTGTAGCCAAACAGGGCCAGCGCCAGCAGACCAATATTCAGCAGCAGCGGCAGCAGAATATTTTGCAGGGTATCAAGCAGCAGCGTGCCGAACGGTACCTGCCACACCAGACGCATGCCGGTTGAGTTCAGCGACGAGGCAATTTCAATTTTCGAGCCGTTAAAGGAGATGGTGACGCTCTCTGCGGCCTCTTTGTCGGACGCCGCACGCATGTTCTGGGTGCTGCTGTCCGGCTCCAGACGGAAGCTGTCGAGCGGCATATCCGGCGGGATCAAATCATTAATGGGTAAATCGAAGGCCACGACCGTCGCCAGATGACCCGGCTGGTTAAAGGTGGTACGCAGGGTAAAATAGTGACCATTCTGCCAGGCCAGCCGGCGCAGCGATGAGAAGCTCTCACGTTCATCAAGGGCGTTGGCCTGCTGCAGCATTTCTGCCCGGCGGGAGTCGACAATGCTGCCGACCGTCGTCTCTTTAAATCCGGAAGAGAGATCTTTCAACGGCAGCGTCGAGATCAGGATCATGCTGTTGTCCTGACCGTTCAGATAGTACATCGACCACGGCACCGTTTCGGCGCCCCAGAGGGTATCCAGGTAGGTCGAAATACGCTGCGTCATCTCAAGGGTCGCGCTGTCGTGAGAGCCAAAGATAAGCGCTTCAGTCTTACGCTGCGGTTTTTCGAGATAGTAGACATCCTGTTTCAGCCGCGTCTCCTGAAGTCCATCTCCGGATGAGCTGGCAGGCGCTGCCGCAATGTTGTCATAAATCTGCCAGGTGGCGTAGCGCCAGGTATCAATGCGCTTGTGTACGGCGTGGGTAATATCCACCACCTGATAGCTCTTATCCTTCAGCCAGGCGTTAACCGCGCTCTGCACCATCACGCCCATTGTGACTAACAGCACCACGATCAAAAGAAGAAAGAAACGGGTGATGCTCCCGGGCAGAAGGGAGAATTTGCTTTGGGCGGTAGTTTCAGTCTGACTCATTGATATCTTTAACCCGTGATGGTCGTGCTCTGTGGCGATAGGGCAGTATAAAGGGTAATAACTGAATTTCCAGCGCCACTGTCCTTGAACAAGCGACTTTTTCGATGACCCGTGCGAGAGAGGAAGTACGTCTTAAATGTGTACAAGAGCATAATGCATGTACAAATAAAAAATGCATTTCGTCAGAAAATAGCACGAATTAACAAGAAATTAAGTTTTGAGCGAATTTTCCCGCTATGCACAGAGGCGAGCGTGAATTTAGTTAATAGTCGTTACAATTACGCGGCGGTAGCACAAAAAAGGAAAAGTTACGTAAAGAAGGGTAAAAAAAAACCGAATGCGACGCATCCGGTTGAATTAGGGATAAACAGACATTCAAAGCTGAATGACGGTAATAAATAAAGTTAATGATGATAGCGAGAGTTATTTTAGAGACTGGAGTCGATCTTGTTTTGTCATTCAGTGCGGTAACGTTTTTTATTTTAACTCTTTGATATGTATTGGGTCATTTTTCGTTTTGATTATAAGTGCTAAATTTCTAAGCTTTTTGTGCTTTGTAAAAGTTCCTTTTCATTTACATCTTGAAACATGTTGATGGATAAATGAAACATCTTCAAAGTTTTCGTATCATATTCGCATTGGATTATTCTGTAATTTTGCGGAGAATGAATTTGCCGACTGGTTAATGAGGGTTAACCAGTAAGCAGTGGCAATTATAAGGCATATAACAGAGGGTTAATAAAATGAAAGTTAAAGTACTGTCCCTCCTGGTACCAGCACTGCTGGTAGCAGGCGCAGCAAATGCGGCCGAAATTTATAATAAAGATGGCAACAAATTAGATCTGTACGGCAAAGTTGATGGTCTGCACTATTTCTCTGACGACAAGAGTGCTGACGGCGACCAGACCTACATGCGTCTTGGCTTCAAAGGCGAAACTCAGGTTAACGATCAGCTGACCGGTTACGGCCAGTGGGAATACCAGATCCAGGGCAACACGACTGAAAGCGATAACCAGTCCTGGACGCGTGTGGCGTTTGCTGGTCTGAAATTCGCTGAAGCGGGCTCTTTCGATTACGGTCGTAACTACGGCGTGATCTACGACGTAACTTCCTGGACTGACGTTCTGCCAGAATTTGGCGGCGATACCTACGGCTCAGACAACTTCCTGCAGTCTCGTGCTAACGGCGTGGCGACCTATCGTAACCAGGACTTCTTTGGTTTGGTGGATGGCCTGAACTTTGCGCTGCAGTATCAGGGTAAAAACGGTAGCGTAAGCGGCGAAAACGTCGGTGGACGCAGCCTGCTGAAACAGAACGGCGACGGCTACGGTGCATCCGTAACCTATAACCTGGGCGAAGGCTTCAGCGTGGGTGGTGCGATGTCCTCCTCCAAACGTACCGCTGACCAGAACGCACCGGGCGTTTACGGTAACGGCGATCACGCAGAAGTCTATTCTGGCGGCCTGAAATACGATGCCAACAACATCTACCTGGCTGCGCAGTACTCTCAGACCTACAACGCAACCCGCTTCGGTACCTCTAACGGCAGCAGCCCGACTACCGCTTACGGTTTTGCTAACAAAGCGCAGAACTTCGAAGTGGTTGCTCAATACCAGTTCGATTTCGGCCTGCGTCCATCCGTGGCTTACCTGCAGTCCAAAGGTAAAGACATCGAAGGTTACGGCGATCAGGATCTGCTGAAATATGTTGATGTGGGTGCGACTTACTACTTCAACAAAAACATGTCCACCTACGTGGATTACAAAATCAACCTGGTTGATGAAAATGAGTTCACCCGTCAGGCCGGTATCGGCACTGATGATATCGTCGCGCTGGGTCTGGTTTACCAGTTCTAATCGCGTCATCGTGTGACTAAGGGGCCTGAAGGCCCCTTTTTTGTGCTTTTTTTTGGCCTCACAACGCAACCGTTTTGGTGTACTCTTGCCGCCCTGGCATGAGGATAATAATGAATGGACATGACTTTTTTACGCGCCAGCTTTCTGGCTATGCTTTTTTTCCTGACCGCGTGTGACGATTCCGCGCCCGTGGCGAAAACCGATGCACCCGCCGCGACGGTGCTCGAAGGCAAAACGATGGGCACCTTCTGGCGCGTCAGCGTGATGGGCCTGGATAAAACGCGCGCTGATGAACTTCGCGGTAAAATCCAGTCTCAGCTGGACGCCGACGACCAGCTGCTCTCAACCTATAAAAATGACTCGGCGCTGATGCGCTTCAATCTTTCCACCAGTACCTCCCTGTGGCCGGTGAGCGAAGCGATGGCCGATATCGTCACCGAATCAATGCGCGTGGGATATAAAACCAACGGCGCGATGGATGTCACCGTCGGGCCTCTGGTCAATCTCTGGGGGTTTGGCCCGAACAAACAGCCGGATACCACACCCGATCAGGCGGCTATTGATGATGCCCGCGCCCGGACAGGGCTAAAGCATCTGACGGTGATCAACCAGTACGGCCAGCAGTATCTGCAGAAAGACATCCCCGATCTGTTTGTCGATCTGTCGACGGTAGGTGAAGGTTACGCGGCGGATCACCTTGCCGCGCTGATGACGCAGGAAGGGATATCGCGCTACCTGGTCTCCGTGGGCGGCGCGTTAGTCAGCCGGGGCATGAACGCCAGCGGTAAACCGTGGCGCGTGGCGATTCAAAAACCGACCGATCGGCAAAACGCCGTACAGGCCATTGTGGATATTAACGGGCACGGCATCAGCACTTCCGGGAGCTACCGTAACTATTACGAACTCGACGGGAAGCGAATTTCGCACGTGATCGATCCGCTGACCGGACGTCCCATCACGCATAACCTGGTCTCGGTGACCGTGATTGCGCCGACTGCGCTGGAAGCCGACGCCTGGGATACCGGATTAATGGTTCTCGGCCCGGAAAAAGCCAAAGAGGTGGTTCGTCAGGAAGGGCTGGCGGTTTATATGATCACTAAAGAGGGCGACGGGTTCAAAACCTGGAGCTCGCCGCAGTTCAACAGCTTCCTGGTGAGCGACAAAAATTAAAAAGCAAGGTTGCGGGTTTTTTATCACTGGCACTCGGGCACGCTAAAGGTATGCTTGTAAGAGGAGCTGATGATGAAAAATCCAACCTATATGAATGATGAGGATCGCTGGCAGGCCGTTCTGGCTCGCGATCCGCGCGCTGACGATCGGTTTGTCTTTGCCGTGAAGACGACGGGAATTTTCTGCCGCCCGTCATGCCGCGCCCGTCACGCGCTGCGTAAAAACGTCTGCTTTTATCCCGATGTCCAGCATGCCGTTCAGGCAGGGTTTCGCCCGTGCAAGCGCTGCATGCCGGACAAACGCGATCCGAATCAGCAAAAGCTGGCGAAAGTGGAGCACGCCTGTCGCCTTCTGGAGCAGGATCCCGCGCTGACGCTTGAAGGCCTGGCGCAGCAGGTCGCCATGAGTCCTTTCCATTTCCACCGGCTGTTTAAGTCCGTCACCGGGATGACGCCAAAAGCCTGGCAGCAGGCGGCGCGGGGGCAGCGTCTGCGCGCGGCGCTTGCGCAGGGAAATAAAATTACCGATGCCGTGCTGGCGGCAGGGTTTCCCGACAGCAGCAGCTATTACCGCAAAGCCAACGATGCGCTGGGCATGACGGCGAAGCAGTACCGCAAAGGCGAGGTGGCGGTGCATTACGCCATCGGCGACTGTTCGCTAGGACGCTGCCTGGTTGCGGAAAGCGAGCGGGGGATTTGCGCGATACTGCTGGGCGACAACGATACCAAACTGGCAGAAGAATTTGCGACGCTGTTTCCAAACGCGGAGCATGCCCCGCAGGAAGATGCCTTTGCCCAGCGTATCAGCCAGGTCATTGCCAGTATTGATAACCACACGGTGCCGCTGGCGCTGCCGCTGGATATACGCGGCACCGCGTTCCAGCAGCGGGTCTGGCAGGCCCTTCGTGACATCCCCTGCGGGGAAACGGCCAGCTATCAGCAGGTGGCGAAGGCGATTGGCCAGCCCAACGCGGTGCGTGCCGTCGCGGGTGCCTGTGCGGCAAACAGGCTGGCGATTGTGATCCCCTGTCACCGCGTGGTCCGCAACGACGGCGCGCTGTCGGGCTATCGCTGGGGGGCGGCGCGAAAAGCGCTATTACTGAAACGTGAGGCGAAACGCCGGGAGGGATAATGCTCGATCTTTTTGCGGATGCTGAACCGTGGCAGGAGCCGCTTGCGCCCGGGGCAGTGATCCTGCGCCGCTTTGCACTCTCCCGTGCGGCGGCATTGCTTGTCGGTATTGAAGAGGTCACGGCGGTTTCACCGTTTCGCCATATGGTGACGCCGGGCGGCTACACCATGTCGGTGGCCATGGCCAACTGCGGCGAACTGGGGTGGGCGACGAACGAACGTGGGTATGTGTATGCCCCGAACGATCCCACGACCGGCCGGCCGTGGCCTCCCATGCCTGCGGTGTTTCAGGCGCTTTGTCATGAGGCTGCCGTTGCAGCAGATTACCCTGACTTCCGGCCGGATGCCTGCCTGATTAACCGCTACGCCATCGGTGCGAAGCTCTCGCTGCATCAGGACAAAGATGAGCCCGATCTGCGCGCGCCTATCGTCTCGGTATCGTTGGGTCTGCCCGCCGTCTTCCAGTTTGGCGGATTGCGCCGCAACGATCCGCTCAGGCGCATTATGCTGGAGCACGGCGACGTGGTGGTGTGGGGCAGGGAGTCACGGTTGTACTATCACGGCATTCAGCCCCTGAAGCCCGGGGTTCATCCCCTTACTGGCGAATACCGATTTAACCTTACATTCCGTCAGGCGGGTTTGAGCAAACAAAAATAAGAATTATTCTTGATGTCCGCGCCGGGCAGTTTACACTGCTGGCTGATTTTTATTGTCCGGATTGCCTGCATGCAACTACTTCTTCTTGTCTGGCGTCAGTACCGCTGGCCCTTCATTGCCGTAATGGCCTTAAGCCTTGCCAGCGCGGCGCTGGGTATTGGCCTGATAGCGTTTATAAACGTGCGGCTGATCGAAATGGTCGATACCTCACTCTCGGTTCTGCCGGAGTTTCTCGGCCTGCTGCTGCTGTTGATGGCGGTTACGCTCGGCTCTCAGCTGGCGCTGACCGCGCTCGGCCACCATTTCGTTTTCCGCCTGCGCAGCGAGTTCATCAAGCGGATCCTCGACACGCAGGTTGAGCGCGTGGAGCAGCTCGGCAGCGCCTCCCTGCTGGCGGGGCTGACCAGCGACGTGCGCGCGATTACCATCGCGTTTGTCCGCCTGCCGGAGCTGGTGCAGGGGATCATCCTGACCTTTGGCTCGGCGGCCTATCTCGCCTGGCTTTCGACCAAAATGCTGGCGGTGACCGCGGTGTGGATTGCCATCACCATCTGGGGCGGTTTCGTGCTGGTGTCGCGCGTCTATAAACACATGGCGGTTCTGCGCGAAACGGAAGATAAGCTCTATAACGATTACCAGACGGTGCTGGAAGGGCGCAAAGAGCTGACCCTCAACCGCGAGCGTGCCGAGCATATCTTCAATAACCTCTATATCCCGGACGCGCGCGAATACCGGCACCACATTATTCGCGCCGATACCTTCCACCTGAGCGCGGTGAACTGGTCCAACATTATGATGCTGGGCGCCATTGGCCTGGTATTCTGGATGGCGAACAGCCTGGGCTGGGCGGATACCAACGTGGCGGCGACCTACTCGCTGACCCTGCTGTTTCTGCGTACGCCGCTGCTCTCGGCCGTCGGCGCATTGCCAACCTTGCTGAGCGCGCAGGTGGCGTTTAACAAGCTTAAGAAGTTCGACCTGGCGCCATTTAAGGCTGAATTCCCGCGCCCGCAGGCCTTCCCGAACTGGCAGACCCTGGAGCTGCGCGACGTGACGTTCCGCTATCAGGACAACGCCTTCTCCGTAGGACCGGTCAACCTGACGATTCACCGCGGCGAACTGCTGTTCCTCATCGGCGGCAACGGTAGCGGAAAATCCACGCTGGCGATGTTACTCACCGGACTTTACCAGCCGCAGTCGGGCGAGATCCTGCTGGACGGTAAGGCGCTGAGCGCGGAGAAACCCGAGGATTACCGCAAGCTTTTCTCAGCGGTATTCACCGATGTCTGGCTGTTTGACCAGCTGCTTGGGCCGGAAGGGCAGCAGGCCAATCCGGCGCTGGTTGAGAAATGGCTTGCGCAGCTGCAGATGTCGCACAAGCTGGAGCTCCAGGACGGCAAAATCCTGAACCTCAAGCTCTCTAAGGGTCAGAAGAAGCGCGTGGCGCTGCTGCTGGCGCTGGCGGAAGAGCGTGACATCATCCTGCTGGATGAATGGGCGGCGGATCAAGACCCGCACTTCCGCCGCGAGTTTTATCAGGTGCTGCTGCCGCTGATGCAGGAGATGGGCAAGACCATTTTCGCCATCAGCCACGACGATCATTACTTCATTCACGCCGACCGTCTGCTGGAGATGCGCGACGGCAGGCTGAGCGAGCTGACCGGCGACGAGCGCGATGCGGCGTCGCGTGATGCGGTGGCGCGCACGGCCTGATGCCCTCACTTTAACCCTCTCCCACGGGGAGAGGGGATAATCGTGGCCTTAATGCCGCTTTTTTCTCCATCCCGCCTCGCTGTTTATTCTTATTTACATATCCTCGCGCTATGCTTAGTCTCAACTCATTTAATGGATTTATGATTGATGTCGGTATTAAAGAAAAACAGCGCCAGGCAGCGTGACCAGGAACGTGCGCGACTCATCTGGCTTCTCACGACCGATAAAGCGGTCACGTCTACGCTATTAGGCAAACTGACCCTGGCTGAGCAATATGATGTCGGCACCTTAGCCGACGATATTGCTGAGGTAGGTGCGCTGGTTGCTCATTTACCGCCGCCGGATCTGGCGGATACCCTGGAAGCGCTTCCTTCGGAAGAGCGTCACGCCCTCTGGCGCCTGGTACAGGATCACGAGCGCGGCCAGGTTCTGCTTGAAGCCTCCGAAAACGTCTGGGATGACCTGATCGACGAGATGAGCGATCGGGATATCCTCGACGCCCTGCAAACCCTGGATATTGACGAGCAGATTTACCTTGTACAGCATCTGCCGCGTAACCTGACCGGCCGCCTGCTGGCCTCTCTGCCTGCCGATGAACGTGCGCGCGTGCGTCAGGTGATGCACTACGAGAAAAACAGCGTCGGCGCGATCATGGAGTTCGGCGTTATCACGGTACGTCCGGACGTCACGCTCGGTACCGTGCAGCGCTACCTGCGCCGCCTGGGCAAAATGCCGGACAACACCGATAAGCTGTTTGTCACCTCGCGGGATAAAACCCTGCTTGGCGAGCTGGAGCTGAAAACCATCCTGCTCAACAGCGCCCAGCAGCGGGTGAGCGAGGTGATGGAAAACGAGCCGATGGTCTTCTCCCCGGAAGACGATGCGGAAAAAGCGGCGCGTACCTTTGAACGTGATGACCTTGTGAGTGCGGCGGTCGTAGACTCCGTTGGCAAGCTGATGGGCCGTCTGACCATCGATGAAATCGTTGACGTGGTTTATGAAGAGACCGATAACGACCTGCGCGCGCTAGGCGGGATCAGCGCCGAAGATGACGTCCACGCCTCCGTCGGTAAGGCGGTGAAAACACGCTGGGCCTGGCTGGCTATTAACCTGTGTACCGCCTTCATCGCCTCCCGTGTGATTGACGGCTTTGAACACACCATCTCGCAGCTGGTGGCGCTGGCCTCGCTGATGCCGATTGTGGCCGGAATTGGCGGCAACACCGGAAACCAGACCATCACCATGATCGTCCGCGCGCTGGCTCTGGAAAATATTCAGCCCGGTAACTTCGCCTTTCTGATCTTCAGGGAAATGGGCGTGGCGCTGATTAACGGCCTGGTATGGGGCGGCATTATGGGCGGCATCACGTGGTGGCTGTATGACGATATGGCCTTAGGCGGCGTGATGATGCTGGCGATGGTGCTGAATTTGCTGGTGGCATCGATGATGGGCGTCATTATCCCGCTGACGATGACCAAACTGGGGCGCGACCCCGCGGTGGGGTCGAGCGTGATGATCACCGCCATCACCGATACCGGCGGTTTCTTTATTTTTCTTGGGCTGGCAACGATTTTTCTGCTTTAACCCGACGCTTAATGCGGGCGGGGATCAGTGCCATGACGATAATCCCGCCCAGCACGCCAACCGCCAGATTGCCGGTTGATACCGTGGCGGCTACCGTCACCAGCATCACCACCGTTTCGGCAACCGGGGCATTTTTTATCGTGGCGGGCTGAAGGCTGTGCCAGCTGAAGGTTTTGACGGCAACAATCGCCATAATCCCCGCCAGCACCGCCATCGGGATTTTGGCCATCACTTCGCTGAGCGCCGTTACCAGGAGCAGCAGCACGATGCCCGCCGCAATGGTTGAAATGCGGCTTCGTCCTTTTCCCATCTCCACGTTAACGATGGTTTGTCCGATCATCGCGCAGCCCGCAATGCCACCGTAGAGCCCGGCCATGATATTCCCCACGCCCAGCCCGATGCTCTCGCGACGCTTGCTGGAGGGCGTAACCGTCAGTTCGTCCACCAGTTTTGCCGTCAGCAGGGACTCCAGCAGACCGACGAAGGCAATACTCAACGCGCACGGCCAGATAATGTTCAGCGTCTGTAAATTAAGCGGCACCAGCAGCTCGGTAAATCCAGGCAGACCGCCAGTCATTGAGCCTTCATCACCGACAGTCGGCAGGATCTGACCGGTGGTGACGGTGAAAAGGGTTAACAGCACAATCGCAATCAGCGGGGAAGGGACGCTTTTAATATAGCGCGGCACCCACAGCACAATCAGCAGCGTCAGCACGAACAGGCCCACAATCAGCGGGCTTCGGCTCCAGAAATGCGGAACCTGAGCGAAGAAAATCAAAATGCCAAGGGCGTTAACAAATCCGGTCATTACCGACTGGGGAATAAAGCGCATCAGCCTTGCCATGCCCAGCACACCAAACAGAATCTGGATCACGCCAGCCATCAGCACGGCCGGAAGAATGTACTGTACCCCGTGCTGATGCACCATCGGGCCAATCACCAGCGCTACGGAACCCGCCGCAGCCGTGACCATCGCCGGACGACCGCCCAGCACGGAGAGAGCAAGACACAGCACCACGGAGGCGATCAGGCTGACCTTCGGGTCAACGCCCGCCACCACGGAAAATGAGATCACTTCGGGGATCAGCGCCAGAGCGGTAATCACGCCCGCCAGCGTTTCACGCGCCAGTTGTTTAGGGGAGTGCAGCACGCTGGCTACACTGTCTTCAGGGGATACGGCAGAATGAGGTAAGGACATAACAGTTCGCTGGTTAGGGCAGGCTTCCGTGCGCGCGATCACAAAGTGCAGCATAGTAGCCATAAATTCCTCCTTATACCAGTTGCGCGCCGCAATCCCCTACAAACAATCCATCATTAAATTTCACAATTACAATAATTTCGTAACCTTTAAACAATATTTAAAAGTTGTTACCGTGCCCACGCAGCTTTTTTCACCTGCAATTTCCACGCATCAAGCACTTTTACACTAAGGCATAAATTATGAAAAAAATGACTGCCATGCTCTTTTCTCTGGCCGTCGGGCTCAACGCCGTCTCAATGGCAGCGAAAGCAGACGCACCAAAAGAGCAGGAAACGGACGTCCTTTTAATTGGTGGCGGCATCATGAGCGCCACGCTGGGAACCTATCTGCAAGAACTGCAGCCGGACTGGTCCATGACCATGGTCGAGCGCCTCGATGGCGTGGCGCAGGAGAGTTCGAACGGCTGGAATAACGCTGGTACGGGCCATTCGGCACTCATGGAACTGAACTATACGCCGCAGAAAAAGGACGGTTCCATTAGTATCGAGAAGGCGGTAGAGATCAACGAAGCGTTTCAGATCTCGCGTCAGTTCTGGTCTCACCAGGTCAACAGCGGCGTGATGCACGACCCGCACTCCTTCATCAATACCGTGCCGCACATGAGCTTTGTGTGGGGCGAGCAAAACGTGAATTTCCTGCGCGCGCGCTACGCTGCACTGCAGCAGAGCACCCTGTTCCGCGGGATGAAATACTCCGAAGACCACGCGCAGATTAAAGAGTGGGCTCCGCTGGTCATGGAAGGCCGTGACCCGAACCAGAAAGTGGCGGCGACCCGTACCGAAATTGGCACCGACGTGAACTACGGCGAAATTACCCGTCAGCTGGTGGCGTCCCTGAAGAAGAAAGATAACTTCAATTTGCAGCTCAGCACCGAAGTGCGCGGCTTTAAGCGCAATGCGGACAACAGCTGGAGCGTGACGGTTGCCGATCTGAAAAACAATGAAGCCGAGCACGTCATTAAGGCGAAATTTGTCTTCATCGGTGCGGGCGGCGCGGCGCTGAAGCTACTGCAGGAGTCCGGTATTCCTGAAGCTGACGACTACGCGGGCTTCCCGGTCGGCGGCCAGTTCCTGGTGTCCGAGAACCCGGAAGTGGTGAACCGTCACCTGGCAAAAGTGTACGGTCAGGCTTCCGTCGGTGCGCCACCGATGTCCGTCCCGCATATCGATACCCGTATGCTTGACGGTAAACGCGTGGTGCTGTTCGGACCGTTCGCGACCTTCTCAACCAAGTTCCTGAAAAACGGCTCCCTCTGGGATCTGCTGAGCGCGACCACCACCTCTAACGTCAAACCGATGATGGACGTGGGCCTGGATAATTTCGACCTGGTGAAATACCTGATTAGCCAGGTGATGCTTTCTGATGAAGAACGCTTCGAGGCGCTGAAAGAGTACTATCCGCAGGCGAAGAAAGAAGACTGGCGTCTGTGGCAGGCGGGTCAGCGCGTGCAGATCATCAAGCGCGATCCGAAAGAGGGCGGCGTGCTGCGTCTGGGTACCGAAGTGGTGAGCGATAAGGATGGCACGATTGCCGCGCTGCTGGGTGCGTCACCGGGTGCATCTACCGCTGCGCCAATTATGCTGCACCTGATGGAAAAAGTGTTTAAAGACAAAGTTGCCAGCCCGGAATGGCAGGCGAAGCTGAAAACCATTATTCCATCCTACGGCACGAAGCTGAACGGTAACGTGGATGCGACGGAACAAGAGCTGGAGTACACCAGCCGCGTGCTGCAGCTGCAGTACGTGAAGCCGCAGGCTGCGGATGCTGCGCCGAAGGCGGAGCTGAAGCCTCAGCCGGAAAACAAGCCGGTTGCGGATATCGCGCTGTAAGGTAAAAGCAAAACGGTAACATCTGTTACCGTTTTTAGTTTAGCAGGTCGGGTAAGGCGAAGCCGCCACCCGACTTGTTTTTAACGTACTACCGCTTGTCCGACCGTCTCTTCTGCCTTCCACACGCGATATTTTACTTCCACGTTTTCAGGCGTATATACCACGATCGGCAACTTGCTGTTGTAGCGCAGCAGGCTGTTGTCGCCCAGATAGGCCGTTACAAATTTCTTCTCTTTCTTGCCGTCCGGGCAGGCCATCATGGTAGAGACCGGAGAGGTCACTTTATCAAAGACGTAATAGTCATAACCCCAGCCTTCCAGGGTTTTGCTTTCCAGCTGGCCGCCCAGACGATGCTGATTGCAGTCCACTTCCAGCGTCTTGCCAATTAACAGTTCGACTTTGTAATTCGCTTCGTCCTGCTGAACCGGCAGTTGAATCACCTGACGCTTCATGCCTTTTTCCGCTTGCGGATAGGGTGCAACTTTTTCCAGCGGCTGCGCTTTTTGGGCGTCGCTGGCGAAAGCGCTGGTGCTGACGCACGCGGCGGCGAGAAGCGCGATGGCAAATTTAGGTGCGTTTTTCATTGTCATTCCTTTATGTCAAAACGGTCCTGAACAGACTAACATAATGAGCATGAATGATTGGTGTGATTTACTTACATTTTCATTATATGCAGCGTAATAAACTTAGAATTAACCGTTTTGGCAGGTGTTTGTACTTGTGTGGAGTGTGACGGGCGTTCGTGTTATTTTAGTCCATCGATAATGTTATTCATCTGTGAAAGGGAAGAGAGATGGTTCGTGCAAAACTGAAAACACCTGAAGGCCGCAAGTTCCTCCTGGCGCTACTCGTCGTGTTTATGATTGCTGCCGCGTGCGTCGGGCGGGCCACCATTGTTGGCGTCATTGAACAGTACAACATCCCTCTCTCCGCCTGGACTACCAGCATGTATGTGCTGCAGTCGGCGATGATCTTCGTTTACAGCCTTGTCTTCACCGTTCTGCTGGCCATCCCGCTGGGCATTTTCTTCCTGGGCGGACGTGAAAAACACTGAGCATTCACCTGCTATATGAAGCCAGCCTGCGGGCTGGCTTTTTTATATGTGATGATATTTATTCGCATTTCCAAGGTATTCTGTGTCGAACAAGGTCGTTCGACATAAAGCAGGAGATGTTCAATGTTATCCCGGTTTGCAACGCTCAGCCGGATCCCGAAAGGCGTCTGGGTTGTGGGTGGGGTCAGTATGCTGATGGATATCTCCTCGGAGATCATTCACAGCCTGCTGCCGCTGTTTATGGTCACGACGCTGGGAGCCAGCGTGATTTTCATTGGCTTGATTGAAGGCCTGGCTGAAGCCACCGCGCTGTTTATCAAAGTTTTTTCCGGTGCCATCAGTGACTACCTGGGTAAACGTAAAGGACTGGCGGTGCTGGGCTACGGTCTTGGCGCGCTGAGTAAGCCGCTGTTCGCTATCGCCTCTTCGTCGGGCATGATTCTGGGGGCACGCTTAATCGACCGGGTAGGGAAGGGGATCCGGGGCGCGCCGCGCGATGCGCTGGTCGCTGACGTTACGCCGCCGGAACTTCGCGGCGCGGCCTTTGGGCTGCGTCAGTCGATGGATACCGTCGGCGCATTTCTCGGGCCGCTGCTGGCCGTAGGCTTAATGCTGCTGTGGAACGATGATTTCCGTACTATCTTCTGGATTGCGGTGATCCCCGGCGTCCTCGCCGTGGCGCTGCTTTTCTTCGGCCTGCATGAGCCGAAAACGCCCGTCGAACATAAACGCACGAACCCCATCAAAAAAGAGAACCTCAGGCGCCTCGGGAAAGGCTGCTGGTGGGTTATTGGCCTGGGCGCCATCTTCACGCTCGCACGTTTCAGTGAAGCCTTTCTTGTCCTGCGCGCACAGCAGTCGGGGGTGCCGCTGGCGCTGATCCCGCTGGTGATGGTGGCCATGAATTTGCTCTATTTCCTTTCAGCCTATCCGTTTGGCAAGTTATCGGACGGGATGAGCCACACCCGACTACTGCAGTGGGGCCTGGTGATGCTGATTGGGGCAGATATTGTGCTGGCGCTAAGCACCCACTGGGCTGGAATGCTTCTGGGCGTTGCGCTTTGGGGAGTGCATATGGGGATGACGCAGGGGCTGCTGGCGGCAATGATCGCAAAAACGGCACCTGCGGATCTGCGCGGTACCGCCTACGGCATTTTTAGTCTGGTTAGCGGCGTGGGATTATTAGTCGCCAGCCTGGGCGCCGGGGCCATCTGGGAAACGTTTGGCGCGGAATATACGTTTTATGCCGGAGCCGTGATTTGTCTGGTTACACTGATGTACCTGCGCAAAACACCGGACGAGGCAAAATAAAAAACCAGCCGTAAGAGGCTGGTTTTCAATGTGTTTTTGGTCGGCACGAGAGGATTTGAACCTCCGACCCCCGACACCCCATGACGGTGCGCTACCAGGCTGCGCTACGTGCCGACGCATAGAAAGAATACTACTCGATTCCGTTTCGAATGCAAGGGAATCCGTCGCTAACTGGTTTATTATTAATCAGTTAGCGATGAAGCGCTTCTCATCCGTCAGAACCTGTAACAGCAGGCTCAGCTGTGGTTTCTGGTCCTTCAGCCGTTCACCCTGCAGATTATAGGTCTGATAGTTCCCGTTGCTGTTCAGCACCAGCGTCAGCTTCGGCGTGGTCACCACCAGCGTGTTGCCGTCAGCTGCAGTCACCCAGTTATGGCGGCGCGTGGCGCTGAAGAGATCCTGCCCCTGCGAATACTCGTTTGCTGGCGTACTGACGTGCAGCAGGCGCTGCATCAGGGTCGTCATGACGTCTTTATGTTCTGTGAGCATATTGATGCGCTGCGCCGGCGTTCCCGGCCAGTGGATCACCAGCGGAACATGCAGGTTTGGACGTGACCAGCTCATGCTCTTCGTCTCGTCGCCTAACGGTACGCCATGCCCCGCGGTCACAATCACGACCGTGTTATCAAGCTTGCCTGATTCACGTAGCGCGTCCAGCACGCGGCCAATCTGTGCGTCAACATCGCTGGCCGCGCGGCCGTAGCGGCGCGCAAAGCCAGCCTGGTTGCTGTCGTTAAGCGTTGTGCCGTTAAAGGCCACCCACGAGAACCAGCGGTTATCTTCCTGCGCGTAGCGCTGCAGCCAGTTTATCCACTGGTTTGCGGTCTGGGCATCAGACTGGCTCTGCGCGGCAGGCAATGAGAAATCAGAGAGCAGCGCCTGGCGGTACAGTGAACTGTTGAAGCCGTCCGATGAGAACAGCCCTAACTGATAGCCCTGCTGATTAAGCCCGGTGATCAGCGCCGCAGGAATGCGCGCAGACAGCACGCCGTCCATGTATCCGGCAGAAATGCCATAGAACAGGCCAAAGATACCCGCATCGGTTGAGTTACCTGAACTCATATGCTGGGTAAACGACACGTTCTGACTCGCGAAATCGGCCAGCGCAGGCATCTGCTTCTCGTAACGAGAATAGTTGAGGCCATCGACGGTAATCAGCAGGACGTTTTGCCCGCGACCCATATCGCGATAGCGCAGATCGCTCAGTGGATACTGCACGCTAACCGCTTCCGGATTACCCTGTTCGACCAGACGGCGCTGGTACTCCTGGGCATCAAGCAGGCCGTGTTTCTCAAGGAAACGACGGGCCGTCATCGGATAAGAGAGCGGCAGGTTAGCGCGCTGCATGGTAATAGGGCGATAGAAGTTCGCATCCGCCCAGATATACATGAGGTGCGAACTGATAAATGAGACGAAAAAGAGCGCGGCGACGGGCTTCGCGTAATGGCGGCGTCGGGTCAGGCTGCGGAGCTTTTGCCAGCTCCAGGTGGCAAACAGCATCTCGATCAACAGGATCACCGGAACGCTGATGAACATCAGCTGCCAGTCGCGGGCCGTTTCGTTCTGGTCGGGGTTGATCACCAGTTCCCAGACGATAGGGTTGAGATGCAGGTGGAAGCGGGTGAACACTTCACTGTCGATAAGCAGCAGCGTCATCCCCACCGTCGCAAGGATTGCGGACAAGAACCGCATCAAACGCTGCGACATGACGATAAACGTCAGAGGAAACAGGATCAGCAGATAGGTGGCGAATACCAAAAAGCTAAAGTGACCAACAACGCTTATCCAGGAGTAGATACGCCCGGTTAGCGTTGTGGGCCAGTCTGCGACAAACAGATAACGACAGCCAATTACCGTCGCTAGCAGAATGTTGAACAGGGCAAACCAGTGTCCCCAGCTGACCATCTGGGAGACTTTTTCACGGTAGCGCTGACGATTCGTCACCATAAACTGTTGTTCGTTTCCCTTAATGGGCCTGGTCGTTGCTGACGGATGACTGTAACGCCTGGGCGAAAGATTTGGCGATCGCCTGACGCTGAGCCGGAGCAACGCTGGTGTTGATAAGGTTGGTGACCATATTTCCCAAAACCATCAGGGAGAGATCGGTCGGCGTTTTATGTTTTTCCAGTACGTTGACCAGCTCACTGAGCAGTTGTTCAACGTGTTCATCACTGTAGCGGGAATGTTGTGGCATAAATCAAAATCAGTTTGTTGATGAAAGGGCAACATATTACCGTAGCAACAGCTTTTTTTCCCCTTTTTTATCTGTTGTTGCACACATGTCCTGGTGGTGGTTGAATACCGCCCGGTCTAAAAGGAGAGTTTATCATGAGTCTGGAAATCAACCAGATTGCCTTGCACCAGCTTATCAAGCGTGATGAGCAAACCCTTGAAGTGGTGCTACGCGATTCGTTACTGGAACCCACGGCAACCGTTGTGGAAATGATGGCAGAGCTGCATCGCGTCTACAGCGCTAAAAATAAAGCCTATGGTCTGTTCAGCGAAGAGAGTGAGCTGGCCGATAGCCTGCGCCTGCAGCGTCAGGGCGAAGAGGATTTCCTGGCGTTTAGCCGCGCGGCAACCGGGCGTCTGCGCGACGAGCTGGCGAAATATCCGTTCGCCGACGGCGGTATTGTCCTGTTCTGCCACTATCGTTACCTGGCGGTCGAGTACCTGCTGGTTACCGTGCTGAATAACTTAAGCAGCATGCGCGTGAACGAGCAACTGGACATCAGCTCAACGCACTATCTGGATATCAACCATGCGGATATTGTGGCGCGTATTGATTTGACCGAGTGGGAAACTAACCCGGAGTCGACCCGCTACCTCACCTTCCTGAAGGGGCGGGTGGGCCGCAAAGTGGCGGATTTCTTTATGGACTTCCTCGGTGCCAGCGAAGGCCTGAACGCCAAAGCGCAGAACAAAGGGCTGCTGCAGGCCGTTGATGACTTCACGGCGGAAGCGCAGCTCGATAAATCTGAACGCCAGACCGTGCGTCAGCAGGTTTACAGCTACTGCAACGAACAGCTGCAGGCGGGGGAAGAGATTGAACTGGAGTCCCTGTCAAAAGAGCTGGCGGGCGTCAGCGAAGTGAGCTTCCAGGAATTCACCGCGGAGAAGGGCTATGAGCTTGAGGAGAGCTTCCCGGCGGATCGCAGCACGCTGCGTCAGTTAACCAAATTTGCCGGCAGCGGCGGTGGGTTAACCATCAACTTTGACGCCATGCTGTTGGGGGAACGCATCTTCTGGGATCCGGCCACCGATACCCTGACCATCAAAGGTACGCCGCCGAACCTGCGCGATCAGCTTCAGCGCCGCACGTCTGGCGGTAAATAGCAGCCATAAAAAAACCCCGCCGAAGCGGGGTTTTCTCGACAGGTTTGCGATTACGCGCGAACGAAGTCGATGTGAGTCAGTTTTGGCTTGAACGCGTGACGCTGAACAGCCTGAACCTTCACTTTTTCTTCTTTACCGCCAACAACGATGGTCAGAACTTCGCTGTAGAACTCAGCTTTGGTCTGCATGTTCCACACTTTGTCGTGATCCAGTTCGATAGCAACTGGAGCAGCTTCGCCACCGTAAACGATAGCCGGGAACTTGTTAGCGTTACGCAGGCGGCGGCTCGCACCCTTACCCTGCACGTTACGTACTTCTGCTTCGATAGTGAACATTGATTTCTCTCTGTATTTAAAACCCTACTACAGGCGACCCAGCAGCAGGTGAGTGTTCTGCCCCACGGATGTGAAGCGGGCGGCATTTTATACTCAAATGCCCCGCACATCAATGAAAAGTCCCGTTAACCGCGCAATTCATTTGCCCGACGGAAGCGACCTTCATAGTCAAAGACCTTCTCGCGAACCTGCCAGAACTGGCCTTTCTTACGGGCGACCACGAAGTCGGGGTGGCGCAGCAGCGCCTGCTGATGCACGATATCCGCCACGGTTATCCAGCGCAGCGGCACGCCAGGCGTGCGGGTATGCGGCCGGATAAACAGCTGCTCAAATGCCGTGCGCTGGGCAGGCGTCTGAACCCTGAACCGTTCGCTGACGTCAGCGCCATCCTCGTCGTAATAGGTGATTTTCAGCCATTCGCCTTTTTCATCCGCGCCGGGCTGCAGCGCCATGCCGGAGCAGCGCAGCACCAGCGCATCTTTCAGCTTCAGCGCCGCTTTCAGCATGTCGTCCGGGTCCACCAGCACCGTGTCGCACTCGCGGCAGCGGCGGGCGGCGATGTCATTTTCGGCGTTGCACTGCGGGCAGTTTTTGAAGCGGAAGCGGAAATCGCACTGCTCGCGATGTCCCTCATCATCCTCAAACCAGCCCTGACAGCGGCGGCCAAAGTGTTCAACCAGCGTGCCGTCGGCGGTGGTTTTTCCCCAGAAGGTGTTGGCAAAGCCGCAGGCCGGGCAAAACACCTGTACCGGCACGTTGTCGCTTTTGCCTTTTGGCGCGCCCACTTCCGGGGAGTACAGATCGTGCGGGTTGCCGGCGTAATCCAGTATCAGGCAGTCGGTTTTGCCCGGCGCCAGGCGCAGGCCACGGCCGACAATCTGCTGATACAGGCTGACGGATTCCGTCGGGCGCAGAATCGCAATCAGGTCGACGTGCGGGGCGTCAAACCCGGTGGTTAATACGGAGACATTCACCAGGTAGCGGAACTGCTGGGCTTTGAAAGCCTCAATCAGCCTGTCGCGCTCCGGGCCGGGCGTTTCGCCAGTGATCAGCGCTGCGTCGTCAGCGGGTAGCAGTCCCGTGATTTCGCGCGCGTGTTCGACGGTGGCAGCAAAAATCATCACCCCTTTACGCGTTTGCGCGAACTCTTCAATCTGGCTGATGATATGCGGCGTGATCCGCTTCTGTTTTTTCAGCTCATGGTTAAGATCCGCCTCGCTGAACAGCCCGTTGCTCTGCGCCTGTAAGCGGCTGAAATCGTACTGCACGACCGGCATATCCAGCCGCTCGGGCGGCGTCAGGTAGCCGTGCTTAATCATGTAGCGCAGCGGAAGTTCATAGATACAGTCGCTGAACAGCGCTTTCTCGTCGCCGCGCACCATGCCGTGATAATGAAAGCGGTAGATCCAGCCTTTGCCCAGACGAAACGGGGTTGCCGTCAGGCCGAGCAGGCGTAAGTGAGGGTTCACCTCTTTAAGGTGAGTGAGGATTTGCTGATACTGGCTGTCGTCGTCATCGCTGATGCGGTGACATTCGTCGACAATCAGCAGCGAAAACTCGCTGCGGAACAGATCCAGGTTACGGGCCACCGACTGTACGCTGCCGAAAACCACTTTGCCGTGGCTCTCTTTGCGCTTCAGCCCAGCGGCGAAAATGTCGGCTTCCAGCCCCAGCGCACAATATTTGGCATGGTTTTGCGCCACCAACTCTTTGACGTGGGCCAATACCAGCACGCGACCACGCGCCAGGCGCGCCAGTTCGGCAATGACCAGGCTCTTGCCTGCACCGGTCGGGAGGACAATGACCGCCGGTTCCCGGTGTTTACGGAACCAGGCGAGCGTCGCGTCAACGGCTTCCTGCTGATAGGGACGAAGTGTAAAAGTCATGGGGTCTCGGTTTCGTTAATCCGCATATAGTATGCCACGAAACTTTTTCCCTTGAGTGGCGCAACCAGACCATTATACTGAACCGTTCCTGACTGCTTCTTTTTTCGGACGCACGGTCCGACATCCAGCACCATTAAGGCTAAAAAGATTTCATGCGACTTGATAAGTTTATCGCTCAGCAACTCGGCGTAAGCCGCGCTATTGCCGGGCGCGAAATTCGCGCCAACCGCGTTACCGTGGATGGCGACATTGTGCGAGACAGCGCGTTCAAACTGCAGCCTGACCATCAGGTTGAGTACGACGGCAATCCGCTGACCCAGCAGCACGGTCCCCGCTATTTCATGCTCAATAAGCCGGAAGGCTATGTCTGCTCAACGGACGATCCGGATCACCCGACGGTGCTCTATTTCCTCGACGAGCCGGTGGCGCATAAGCTGCACGCCGCGGGCCGCCTCGACATCGACACTACCGGTCTGGTGCTGATGACCGACGACGGTCAGTGGTCGCATCGCATCACTTCCCCGCGCCACCACTGCGAGAAAACCTATCTGGTCACGCTGGAGTCACCGGTTGCGGATGACACGGCAGAGCAATTCGCGAAAGGCGTTCAGCTGCATAATGAAAAGGATCTGACCAAACCCGCCGTGCTTGAGGTCATCACCCCGACGGAGGTCCGTTTGACCATCAGCGAAGGACGCTACCATCAGGTGAAACGCATGTTTGCCGCCGTGGGTAACCACGTTGTGGGCCTGCACCGTGAACGCATCGGTGCGATTGCGCTCGATCCCGACCTGGCGCCTGGTGAATATCGTCCGCTGACGGAAGAAGAGATTGCCAGCGTCGGTCTGCCTTCGCACTAATTTCAGGAGAACCCTGTGACCACCAGGCCACACTCGTCGTTCAAAATTGTCTTCATTCTTGGCCTGCTGGCGATGCTGATGCCGCTGTCTATCGACATGTATCTGCCTGCGCTGCCGGTGATTTCCGCCCAGTTTGGCGTACCGGCAGGCAGCGCGCAGATGACGCTCAGCACCTATATTCTCGGTTTCGCGCTCGGACAGCTGCTGTATGGCCCAATGGCCGACAGCCTGGGGCGTAAGCCGGTTATTCTTGGCGGGACGCTGGTCTTTGCGGCCGCAGCGGTCGCCTGTGCGCTGGCGCAGAGTATCGATCAGCTGATTATCATGCGCTTCCTGCACGGGTTGGCCGCCGCTGCCGCGAGCGTGGTGATCAACGCCCTGATGCGTGATATCTACCCGAAAGAAGAGTTCTCCCGCATGATGTCGTTCGTCATGCTGGTGACGACGATTGCGCCGCTGGTGGCACCGATGGCCGGTGGTGCGGTGCTGGTGTGGTTTAGCTGGCACGCGATTTTCTGGATCCTGGCGCTGGCCGCGCTGCTGGCCTCGGCGATGATTTTCTTCTTTATTGATGAAACGCTGCCCGTCGAGCGCCGCCAGAAATTTCATATTCGAACCACGATAGGCAACTTTGCCTCGCTGTTTCGCCACAAGCGGGTGCTGAGCTACATGCTGGCGAGCGGGTTCAGCTTCGCCGGAATGTTCTCCTTCCTGAGTGCCGGGCCGTTTGTCTATATCGAGCTGAACCACGTTTCGCCGCAGCACTTTGGCTATTATTTTGCGCTCAATATCGTCTTCCTGTTTGTCCTGACCATCATTAACAGCCGCTTTGTCCGGCGGGTGGGCGCGCTGAACATGTTCCGCGCCGGGCTGTGGATCCAGTTTGTGATGGCGGTCTGGCTGGTGGTGAGCGCGTTTCTGGACGTGGGCTTCTGGGCGCTGGTGATCGGCGTGGCGGCCTTTGTCGGCTGCGTGTCGATGATCTCATCCAATGCGATGGCGGTGATCCTCGACGAATTCCCGCATATGGCGGGAACCGCATCGTCACTGGCGGGAACCTTCCGCTTCGGGATTGGTGCCATCGTCGGGGCGTTACTCTCTATGGCGACCTTTACTACGGCCTGGCCTATGCTGTGGGCGATGGCTTTTTGCGCAACCAGCTCTGTGCTTTTCTGTCTTTACGCCAGCCGGCCGCGAAAAGCGGCGCACTAACGCGCAGATAAGGCCCGAAAGGGCCTTTTTTGTTGACGCATATCAACCAAACTCGCGTTCGTTTATTCCGTGTTTGTTTATTTTATGTAAAATCTATTTATGTAAAAAGTCACATCATTGTATTCAAAAAGGTTGAGTTAGATCGCAGAAACGGGTACATATAGCGCCGACGCGAGCCTCGATACCGATAAAAAAGCGCTGAATAGTGCAGGTTGGCGATGATGTGTTACTATAAATGTAAATAAATTGTGAAGTAAATTTTGCTTCCGGGGAACGAACGTGAATACATTACAACTCTCCATTGTCCATCGCTTGCCCCAGAGCTATCGCTGGTCGGCGGGTTTTGCAGGTTCGAAAGTTGAACCGATTCCGCAAAGCGTCGCGGGCTGTGAGAATTGTCTGGTGGCGCTCAAGCTGCTGAGCCCGAGCGACGAAAATGCGTGGCGGGTGATGGAGCGTCTCAGCCAGGCCCTGACGGATATCGAAGTGGACAGCTCCGTACTGGAGTGCGAAGGGGAGCCGTGCCTGTTTGTCAAAAGCCAGGACGAATTCGCCGCGACCTGCCGCCTGAAAAACTTTGGCGTTGCGATTGCTGAACCTTTCTCCGGCCAGTATCCGTTTTAAGCGCTAGTCTGCCGCGAGCAGCTGGCGCGTGTAGCTCTGCGTTGGCGCAGTAAATACGCGCTGGCAATCACCCTGTTCGACCACCTCACCCTGTCGTAGCACAATCACCTGATGGCATAGCGCCCGAACCACCTGTAGATCATGGCTGATAAAGATATAGGCCAGCCGGTGCTTTTCCTGTAGCCCTTTGAGTAGCGCCAGGATCTGCGCCTGTACGGTTCTGTCCAGAGACGAGGTCGGTTCATCCAGAATAATCAGCTCCGGTTTCAGGATCAGCGCGCGGGCGATGGCGATACGCTGGCGCTGTCCGCCGGAAAATTCCGCAGGGTAGCGGTGGCGAGTGTCGGGATCTAAGCCCACTTCCGCCATCACCCGCATGACCTCCTGTTCCCGCTGTTGCGCACTCAGGCCAGGCTGGTGAACGCGCAGGCCCTCTTCGATAATCTGCAACACGCTGAGGCGCGGGTTAAGCGAGGAGTTGGGATCCTGAAATACCACCTGCATGCGGGGCCGCACGGGCAGCATCTGGCGGCGGTTCCAGCGGTGCAGCGGCATATCGTCAAACAGGATCTCGCCCTGAGAGGCAATTAAGCGCAGCAGCGCCAGACCGGTAGTGCTTTTCCCCGAACCGGATTCGCCCACCAGCCCCAGGGATTCACCCGGTCGCAGCGAGAAGCGGATATTTTTCAGCACCGGGTTCTGATCAACGATGCGCCGCAGAATGCCTTTGCGGATCGGGAACGAGACGGATAAATCATCGACGCGCAGCAGCGGTGTGCTGTCTGCCGTGAGAGGCACCGGGTCGCCGGAAGGTTCGCTGTCGAGCAGGCGCTGCGTATAGGGATGCTGCGGCGCGTTCAGCAGCGTGGACGCGGTATTCTGTTCAACGCAGCGCCCGTTTTGCATGACCGCGACGCTGTCGGCCAGCTTTTTCACGATGCTCAGGTTGTGCGTGATAAACAGCAGGCTCATGTCCAGCTCGTCACGCAGCTCCCTCAAGAGCGTCAGAATTTGCGCCTGCACCGTGACGTCCAGCGCTGTCGTCGGCTCGTCGGCAATCAACAGTTCGGGGCGCGTGAGCAGGGCCATGGCAATCATTACCCGCTGGCGTTCGCCGCCGGAGAGCTGATGCGGAAAATCATTCAGCCGTTTGGCCGCGTTGCGTATGCCTGTACGTTCCAGACAATCCAGAATTTCGCCCCGCGCGGCCTCTTTGCGCATCCCCCGATGAAGTGACAGCACTTCATAGAGCTGTTTTTCCAGCGTATGCAGTGGGTTGAGCGACACCATCGGCTCCTGGAAGATCATGGCAATCTTATTGCCGCGAATACCGCGCAGGGTATGTTCATCAGCGTGCAGCAGCGAACTGCCGTGGAACAGAATATCCCCTTGCGGATAGCTCACGGGCGGGGAGGGCAGCAGACGCAGGATGGAGAGCGCCGAGACGCTCTTGCCCGAACCGGATTCACCCACCAGCGCCAGCGTTTCACCGCGCTGGATCTGCAGCGACAGGTCGGTGACCACGGTACGGGTCTCGCCCTGCTTCGAGAAGGCAATCGACAGGCGATCAATACTGAGAAGAGGCTGCGTCATCTTATACCGCCTTGTTGGGATCGAAGGCATCGCGCACGGCTTCGCCAATAAAAATCAGCAGCGAAAGCAGCACGGCCACGGAAAGAAAGGCGGTGATGCCCAGCCACGGCGCCTGCAGGTTGTTCTTGCCCTGCAGCAGCAGTTCGCCGAGCGACGGCGACCCCAGCGGCAGGCCGAAGCCCAGAAAGTCCAGCGAGGTGAGGGTGGTGATGGAGCTGCACAGAATAAAGGGCAGGAAGGTGAGGGTCGCCACTACCGCATTGGGAAGCATATGGCGGAAGATGATTGCGCGATCGCTCACGCCTAACGCCTGCGCGGCGCGAATATAGTCGAAATTACGGGTGCGCAGAAACTCTGCCCGCACCACGCCCACCAGAGCCATCCAGCCAAACAGAACGGTGATGCCCAGCAGCCACCAGAAGCCCGGCTGTACCACGCTGGAAAGCAGAATGATCAGAAACAGCGTTGGCATACCGGACCAGACTTCGATGATACGCTGCCCCCACAGGTCAATTTTTCCGCCGTAGTAGCCCTGAACGGCGCCGGCCACTACGCCCATTACGCTGGAGAAGACGGTCAGCATCAATCCAAAGAGAATAGAAATCCGCGTACCGTAGAGGATGCGCGCCAGCACGTCGCCGCCGTTGGCGTCCGTCCCCAGCCAGTTTTGCGCAGAGGGCGGAGAAGGGAAGGGGGTTGTGGTCGCGAAGTTAATGCTGTTGGCGCCAAAGCGTACCGGAGCCCAGAGGGCCCAGCCGTGCTGTTCGATCTGCTGACGCAGCCACGGATCCTGGTACTCCGCCGGGGTGGCAAACGGGCCGCCGAAGTCGCTTTCACTGTAGTTAGCCAGTACCGGCACGTACCAGCGGTCGTTAAAGTGCACCAGCAACGGTTTGTCGTTGGCGATCAGCTCCGAACACATGCTCAGGACAAACAGGACAGCAAAAATCCACAGCGACCAGTAGCCGCGGCGGTTATGGCGAAAACGGGCCCAGCGGGCCTGGTTAACGGGGCTTAAACGCGGCATCAGCGGCCCTCAAAATCAATTCGGGGATCGACCAGCGTATAGCTGATATCGCTGATGATATTCAGCAGCAGGCCAATCAGGGTGAAAATATAGAGCGTGCCAAACATTACCGGATAATCGCGCGATACGGTGGCTTCGTAGCCCAGCAGGCCGAGACCGTTGAGCGAGAACATCACCTCAATCAGCAGCGAGCCGGTAAAAAACATGCTGATGAACGTGGCTGGAAATCCGGCAATCACCAGCAGCATGGCGTTGCGGAAAACGTGTTTCCACATAATCTGCTTCTCGCTGACCCCTTTGGCGCGGGCGGTCACGACATACTGCTTGCGGATTTCATCGAGAAAGGCGTTTTTCGTTAACATGGTCAGGGCGGCAAACCCGCCGATCACCGTCGCCAGCACCGGCAGCGTGATATGCCAGAGATAGTCGGTGATTTTCTGGTACCACGGCAGCGTGCTGAAATCGGCGGAGACCAGCCCCCGCAGCGGAAAGATGTCGAAATAGCTGCCTCCGGCAAAGAAGACAATCAGCAGAACGGCAAACAGAAACGCCGGAATAGCATAGCCGATGATGATGAAGGTGCTGCTCCAGATATCGAAGCGGCTGCCGTTATGCACCGCTTTTCGGATCCCGAGCGGTATAGAGACCAGATAGATAATCAGCGTCCCCCACAGCCCCAGCGTGACCGAAACCGGCAGGCTTTGCTTGATCAACGTTAATACGGACGCACTGCGGAACAGGCTATCGCCAAAATCAAAGCGGATATAATCCCAGAGCATCTTGAAATAGCGCTCGTGTATCGGCTTATCAAAGCCGTAGCGATGGGTGATCTCGGCGATCACTTCAGGATCCAGCCCGCGCCCGCCGCGGTAGTGGCTTTCACTGATATTCCCCACGCCGGTTCGCGCATGGCTGGCACCCATGCCTTCTCCGCCGCCGCCGGGCATGCCGCCGCTGTTGCCAAACTCAATGGCGGCAATGGCCTGGTCGACCGGCCCGCCCGGGGCAATTTGCACGATAAAAAAGTTAATGGTGATAATGGCCCACAGCGTGGGAATGACCAGCAGAAGTCGGCGTATTAAATAGGCACCCATGATAATTCCTTATCGCCGCTCGGCGGGCAGTCTGGCGGCTTTATTCACGTCATACCACCAGGTGTCAAAGCCCAGAGAATAGACAGGGCGCACGGCAGGCACGGAGAACTTGTCCCAGCGCGCAAGGCGGTCTTCGCCCATATACCACATGGGCAGCATGTAGTAGTTCCAGGTTAACACCCTGTCGAGGGCGCGACCAAGCGGCAAGAGCTTATCTTTATCGCCCTGCGCCGCCACAATTTTCGCAATCAGGGCATCAATCGCCGGGCTTTTTACGCCTGGCGCATTGTACGAGGAGTCGATGTAGCTGGAGGCCCAGGAGATTTGCAGATCCGAGCTGGGCCACGGCTGTGCGGGCCACAGGCGTTGCATCATGTCGTAATCGCGGCTGCGCATGCGGTTGGTAATCTGCGCGTTATCGACCTGGCGAATGTTCATGGTGATCCCCAGCCGCGCAAGGTTGTGCTTAAACGGCAGCACCCACTGATCGTTGCCGCCGGAGGAGAGCAGCAGTTCAAAGCTTAAAGGCTTGCCGGTTTTCGCATTGACGCGTTTCTGGTTCTTCAGCTGCCAGCCTGCCTCATCCAGCAGCTTGCTGGCCTTCAGCAGGTTGTCGCGGTCGTAGCCGTCACCCTTTGAAGCGGGCGGCTGAAACACCGTGGTAAACACCTCCGGCGGCACTTCCGCTTTCAGCGGCGCCAGCAGGAGCAGTTCGTCGGCTTTAGGGTAGTCGCGCGCGGCATATTCGGTGTTCTGGAAATAGCTGTTCGCGCGGCTGTACGCCCCGTAAAACAGGGCTTTGTTCATCCATTCAAAATCGAAGGCCAGGGAAATGGCTTCCCGAACGCGGCGGTCGGTAAATACCGGGCGCTGAATATTAAACGCCAGCCAGCGCGTGTCCTGGGCGGATTCGTTTTTGTGCTCGTCTTTGACGATGTAGCCTTTCGTGAAGTTTTTGCCGATATAGCGGGTCGCCCAGTTTTTGGCGCTGTTCTCCACGCGTAAATCGAAGGCGCCGGCCTTGAACGCTTCAAACGCCACGTTATCGTCGAGGTAGTAGTCATAGCGAAGGGTGTCGAAATTCCAGCGCCCGCGGTTTACCGGCAGGTTAGCCGCCCAGTAATCTTTCACGCGGGAATAGACCACGTACTGCCCCATGCGCCAGTCGGTAATGCGGTAAGGGCCACCGGCCAGCGGCGGCGTGGAGAGCGGGTCACTTAACTTATGGTTTTTCCAGAACGATTCAGGCATAACCGGCAGCGAGAACAGGCTAAGCATATTCTCTTTGTTCGGTTCGCTCAGCTCAATGCGTACGGTGAGGGGCGCAATGGCGCGCACCGTTGCGCCTTTATACACAATGCGGAACTGGGGAACGCCTTCGGTCATAAATTTATGAAACGTAAAAGCGACGTCGCTGGCCTTGACCGGCGTGCCGTCGTGAAAGCGGGCCCGGGGGTTTAGGGTAATTTCGGCCCAGGCGAAGTTATCCGCATAGCGCACGTTATCGGCAATCAGCGGGTAATAGCTGCCGGGTTCATCATCCGACGTGACAAAAAGCGTGTCATAGAGCGATTCCGTTCGCGCCGCGGCCACGCCGCGCAGGGCGAAGCGGTTAAAGTTGTCGAACGTTCCGGTAGCCGAGAGCGTGACCTTTCCACCCTTAGGGGCGGCAGGATTGACGTAATCGAAGTGCGTAAAATTGACCGCGTATTTTGGCTCGCCAATCACGGCGAACGCGATGTTCTCTTTGATGGTTTGCGCCTGGCTGGACAGGCTCACGACTGCCAACCAAAGCAACATAAAGCGCATAAACATCTCGCGGCGGCTCCCTCTTTTACAGACCGGCTCAGTTAAGCTGAATAATAAGTGACGCCACGGGCAATGTGAAATTATTCCCCGTCAGGCGACACTGTATTTTGCCACGTGCGGAACTGCTCCAGCGGCATCGGGCGGCTAATCCAGTAACCCTGCAGATAATTAACCCCATGCTCGCGCAGCCAGGCCGCCTGTTCCGGTGTTTCCACCCCTTCCGCAACGGTCGACATATTCAGTCGTCTTGCCAGCGTCAGTACGGCATCCAGCACCGGGGAGGTCACGGTTTCTGTGCCAATGGCGTTGACAAAGCCACGGTCGATTTTCAGGTAGTCCATGGTGAAATGTTCAAGATAAATCAGCGCGCTGTGGCCGGTGCCGAAATCGTCGATGGCAATTTCAAACCCTTCGTTATGCAGCCATTCGAAGAGGCTGTTAGCTTCCCGATGGTTCAGCATGTCGCGCTCGGTAATTTCCAGTACGATCTGGAAGTAATCAGGCGGCAGCAGGGCTTTGAAGGTGCGCATATCGTCTTTGAAACTTTCCGCATGCAGATGCCCCGGCGCGATATTAATGCCCACTTTGGCACCCGGCGGCAGCACGGTCTGTAGCACTGGCGCATCGTGAATAATCAGGTCAAAAAGATGCAGCGTGAGCGGAACAATCAGCTTCTGCGCTTCGGCAAAATTGATAAAGGCGTCCGGCGGGATCTCACCCATGGTCGGGTGCTTCCAGCGCATCAGCACTTCAAGCCCGGTCATCCTGAGCGATTTGGCGTCGACAACGGGCTGATAAACCACATAAAACTGGCCGCGCTTGATGGCGCTCAGAATCTCTTTGCCCGGATTGAGACGCGTCGTGAGGATGTAGAAGTTAAGCGACCCTGCCGCAATCCCGCACACCAGCCCGAAGAACAGAGCGTAAAGTATCTCATCGGTCGTCCACTCCTCGGCGTACAGGTTGATGGTCAGAGGAACGTCTTTGAGCGTCGCGGTGCGCGCCGGCGTTTCATGTAAATCCTTCGCTTTGACGAGGGCGCTTGAGGCAGTGGATAACGCATTGTCGCCGATGACGATCGCGATGCCTGCAAACTCGTCCTGGCGCGCGGTGTAAAGCAGGTAAGGCGTCAGGTTGAGATTCACCGAGGTGAATACGCCGCCGTCCTTCACAAGCGGATTACGATACCAGATGGCAATCGCGGGCTTATTGGGCAGCATGGGCGTGCCGGGGAGCAGTGCGATATCAACCTGCTTGTTGATGTGCAGCTCGGGTATCAGCTCCTCCATCGTGGCATTCATTGGGCCTGTGGCTGACGAGCAGAACGCCATTTTGTCTCTGACCAGCAGGAAGGCGCGTACGTTGAGGCTGAAGGCCGCGCGCGAGGTCAGCTCCGCGTTAACGTCCTGGCAATTATTGAGCGTCAGCGGCTGGAGCACGTCGATGGAGGCTTTCAGCTCGTCAAAATAGCTCTCCATGTAGATGCGCACATCCATGATCAACGTATCGAATCGGATTTCCCGCTTGTGGTAGCTCCAGAAAAATTGCAATGAACCCAGGAGCAGGGCGGCGATCAGGCCGGTAATGATACTGAGGAACAGTATCTTTCGATGACTGGAGAAGTAGCGGGTGAGCATAAACGTCGTGGTTCCTGAATTGCCGCTGATTGTATTCATTGTAACGGGCAAAAAAAAACACCGCCGAAGCAGTGCTTTTTTTTATTGTATCGCCAGCCAAGGGATAACCAACGATACAATTATCGTATTAACTGCGGGTCAGTACGCGGCGCGCTTCGTTGTAGCGCTTCTTCCAGTACGGTTCATTCATGCTGGAAATGGTCACACCGCTGCTGGTGGAGGCATGTACAAACTGGTCATTACCAATGTAGATGCCCACATGTCGACCGGTAGAACCTGCACGGAACAGCACTAAATCGCCGGTGCGCAGTTTGGTACGTGAAATCGACTTGCCCATCTCCTGCTGTTCGTAGGTCGAACGCGGAAGATCTAACCCAAATTGCTCGCGGAAGGTACGCTGTACAAAGCCGGAACAATCAATGCCTTTTTTAGTGCTGCCGCCAAGACGGTAACGCACGCCTTTCCAGTCAGCATACTGGTCCATAATGCGGGACTTCACGTCCAGATTACGTACCATATTTTCAAATTCATCCTGAGAGGCTTGCAGTGAAGAGGAATCTTCCATTCCCACAACACGCGTCTCAGGATGCATATTCTTTGCGGTGTTCGATGTACTACATGCAGATAACAGTACCGCGACTGCTATCGCCGGGATCCCCCGTAAGATATATCTCAGAAACGGTTGAGATTTGACCATTTTGTTTATTTTCCCTTGAAGTCCTTAACGACAAATATCGTTATAAAAATGCCAAACGTGACAAGACTAATTATCTGTTCACATTGAGACAATTGTTTCTGGTGACATTTGTGGTGCAGCGCACAAAATTATTCACCATCGAAATAATTATCTCCATGGGGCAAAACGAGTTCGAGATTAACCGATTGCCAGGGCTAATGCGAGTAAAAAGAGCCTTTTTTTTATAAGAAATTGTGATACAGAAAGTAAAAATTTGTCATTGCACAAAATAGCGGCAGATCCGCCGCGTAATCGTGCAATTGCTTCATTTTTATCACGAATGTGATGACAAGAATATGACAGCGCAGAAAGATCGCGGGAAGGGCATTATCAGGGATCGTGATGATCCCCGATAGTTTACGTTAAAAAACGGTAATTATTTGTTCAATTTTTGTTGCTTTCTACGCGGAAGATAGCGATCGAAAAGGGTAATTAGGCGATCGCTCAAAGGCGTCATCAGAACCCACGGCAGACCAATCAGCACCGCGGAAAGGGAACCCACGACAATATCCGTCAGCCAGTGCGCGCCAATCATCACGCGTGGGAAGGCAAATATCACCACAATAAGCAGGGCGATTGCGAACGCCTTCTTACCGAAATAGCGCAGCATAAACCCAGAAAAAATAAGCAGCATCATGCCGTGATCGCCCGGGAAACTGTCCTTCGAGGCATCTTTTGTTGGAATATGCAGCAGTTCACTCACGCGATAAATATTCGGGAAAGAGAGCGAAGGACTTGCACGTTTTACCGGCATCAGATGTTGCGCCAGCTGATTAATGATCACCGCAGCCAGAAGCATCACCAGTCCGATAATCAGGATGCGGCGACGCCCCGTGTCATCCTCTTTGAGCCAGAAAGAGAGCATCAGGCAGCCCATGGCCAGCAGGGAAAAGCCGTCAAAGGCGCGGTTATTGGTAATTGCCACCAGCCACAGAAAGGCGTCACTCTTCACCAGCCCCTGGTTGAAGAAATGAAACAGGGATGAATCCAGCGGGAACCAGAAACCGTGATTCACCGGGATATACCAGGAGAAAAAGAGCGCCAGACCGGCGACATTAAGCAGTAGTATCTGGGGAATTCGAGTCGTCATAACGTTCTGCATTGAGTGAAAACTGGGGCAACGTTAGCCGCCCGAACTTAAACGAAGCTTCAACAGGCTGGACTGCAGGGCATTCCAGTCGGCATTAACCGCACTAATTAACTCTATTCGGCTGTCAGGTGGCGCGACGTTTTGCGTTTCGATAAAGAAATCGTCGCCCTGGCGGTTGATCCGCACCAGTCCGTCTGGCGTGCGCATGATCCCTTTCACGCGGTCGACTGGCGCAAGCCTGGCCCACTCAAGGATGCCAATGGTATCGAAAACGGTATCGGCATCGAAAATCCATCCGCAGGCCTGATACCCCTGACCGCTGTTAAGGTTACGACGCCAGCGCTGGTGTTCCGGCAGGCTAAGCGCGGCCAGACCCTGCTTTGCAGAATGGTGATGCGCATGCTCTGCACTGGCCGGGAGTTGCGCCAGGTTCAGGCGGGGAAGATCCAGCAGGGCGCTATCAATATTCCCCTGCGTGGCCTGCACCCGCGTCCGATTGCCGCCGAAATGCTGCCACCACGCGTCCAGCGCGGCCCGGCTTTCCGCCGTGGCGCGATCTTCTTTATTGGCGACAATAACGTCTGCTGCGGCGAGCTGATCGCGAAAGTTCTCATTGGCCACCGCTTTTTCATCCAGAAGCTGACGCGGATCGAGCAGGCACAGCGTGGCGCGAAGATCGATCCACGGCTCGTAAACCGGGGCGGTCAGTAAATCGAGGATCTGCTTCGGGTGGCCCAGACCGGTAGGTTCAATCAGCAGGCGGTCCGGTTTGCCCTGACGCAGCAGCGTATTGAGGCCTACCTGCATCGGTAAGCCGTTTACGCAGCACATGCATCCGCCGGGGATCTCTTTAATCATTGCGCCGCTGGATGATAGCAACGCGCCATCAATGCCCACTTCGCCGAATTCATTGACCAGCACGGCCCATTTCTCGGCGGGATCTTTATTCGCCAGCTGATGAAGAATAGAGGTGGTTTTACCGCTGCCGAGAAAACCGGTGATGAGGTTGGTTTTGGTCACGTGCGCTCCGCAAGAGAATTGTGATGCTATAACACTATGCTCTTATCCTGGCGAAAAACGGGCGCAATGAGAAGGGGGAGGGCGAACGGAGGCAATGTCCGTTCGCATTAAGCGCAATAATCGCTAAAGATTTAACGTTTCAATAACAGCCTGGCGTGCGCCACGGCGGGTGATGCGCTGGTAGGCCTGGCTAACAGCCTCAGCGAAAACGCTATTTTGCGCGAGATCGTGACCGAAGACCTCGCTCAGCCCCAGCAGCGCATTGACGCGGTCGGCGTCGCTGCTGGCCTCGACAATCGTGCGGATTTTATCGCTGAGGGGATCGCGAACGTCAATCGCGTTGCCGCGTTCGTCGAACCCGCTGACGTAGCGTATCCAGCCAGCGACGCCCAGCGCCAGCAGCGGCCATTCTGTTTTACGCTCAAGGTGGACGCGGATGCCATCCAGCATTCGCTGCGGCAGCTTCTGGCTACCGTCCATCGCGATTTGCCAGGTACGGTGCTGCAGCGCCGGGTTAGCAAAGCGATCAATCAGCCTGTCGGCATAGGCAGTCAGGTCGACATCCTTTATACGCAGCGTAGGCGCCTGTTCATCCAGCATTAGCCGCCGGGCAGCTTCGCGGAAGGTGGCGTCCTCCATGCATTCATTAATATGCGCGTACCCAGCGAGATACCCCAGATACGCCAGGAAAGAGTGGCTGCCGTTAAGCATGCGTAATTTCATCTGCTCCCACGGCAGAACGTCCTGCACCATCTGAACGCCCGCCACTTCCCACTCCGGACGCCCGGCGACAAAATTATCTTCCACTACCCACTGAATAAACGGCTCGCAGCTTATGGCGCACGGATCGTCAACGCCGAGCGCGTCGGCGATTTCTGCAAGCGAGGCCTCCGTCGCGGCGGGAACAATTCTGTCGACCATCGTTCCCGGAAAACTCACGTGGCCCTCGATCCACTCCGCCAATGCCGGGGAGCGCTTATGCGCCATGCCAAGCACCGCATTTTTCACCACGTGGCCGTTGTCCGGAATGTTGTCGCAGGAAAGCACGGTAAACGCAGGCAAGCCGCGCTCGCGGCGGCGATTAAGGGCTTCGACCAGGATCCCCGGCGCGGAATGCGGCTCAGCGGGATTTTCCAGATCGTGGACGATCCGGGCGTTTTGTAAATCCAGCTTACCGGTCGCGGGATCGATGCAGTAGCCTTTCTCCGTAATGGTGAGCGACACAATCGCCACCTGCGGCTCGCAAAACTTCTCTATTATCGCGGGCAGAGAGTCCAGCTTTGCATTCAGGCATTCATGTACGGCCCCGACAATAATCGGCTGATTTCCTTCAGCTCCTTTCTCCAGCACGGTAAACAGGTGATCCTGCGCGCGCAGCTGGCTCATCAGCACGTCGCCGCTGAACAGGCTAATCTCACAAATTCCCCAGTCGCCGCCTTTTTCATTCAGCACCCGGTTTGTTAACAATGCCTGATGCGCGCGGTGAAACGCACCGAAGCCGAAATGGACGATGCGGGAGCGCAGTTGATGACGATCGTAGCGCGGTTGTTGAACCTGGGCTGGAAGGGCGGTTGAGGCAATTGTCTTCATGAAATACACACCTGATTAACCATTAATTAACAATGCCAGTCTAAAGTTATATGACAGCAAATAAAATTGGTAAGCCGTAAATATCCCCGTTCTGTGAGTTTGATCAATCAATGTGTGGCGGCGTGTTGACCCTTCACGGCAAACATGTATGGTAGTCGTCATTGCAGTAACCCATATTGGTATAACAACTTGAGAGGATGAGGCAATGGAACAAACCTGGCGTTGGTACGGGCCGAACGATCCGGTTTCTCTTGATGATGTGCGTCAGGCTGGCGCAACGGGTGTCGTCACGGCGCTGCATCACATTCCTAACGGCCAGGTATGGCCGGTTGAGGAGATTCAACAGCGTCAGGCGCTGCTGGCGGAGAAGGGGTTAACCTGGTCTGTGGTAGAAAGCATTCCGGTTCACGAAGATATCAAAACCCATTCCGGGGAATACCGGACCTGGATTGCAAACTATCAGCAGAGCATTCGCAACCTGGCGGCCTGCGGCATTGATACGGTCTGCTATAACTTCATGCCGATTCTGGACTGGACGCGTACCGACCTGGAATATCAGATGCCGGACGGCTCGAAAGCGCTGCGTTTTGACCAGATTGCCTTTGCGGCGTTTGAGCTGCACATTCTGAAACGCCCGGGCGCCGAAGCGGATTACACCGCTGAAGAGCAGCAGCAGGCCCTTGAATGGTTCAATGCCGCCAGTGAAGCGGACGTTGAGAAGCTGACCCGCAATATCATTGCTGGCCTGCCGGGTGCGGAAGAGGGGTACACGCTGGATCAGTTCCGCGCGCGTCTGGCGGAATACGGCAATATTGATAAGCAGCAGCTGCGTGAAAACATGGCGTATTTCCTGCGCGCTATCGTTCCGGTTGCGGAAGAAGCCGGCGTGCGTCTGGCGGTACACCCGGACGATCCGCCGCGTCCTATCCTTGGCCTGCCGCGTATCGTTTCCACGATTGAAGATATGCAATGGCTGAAAGAGACGGTCGACAGCATCCACAACGGCTTTACCATGTGTACCGGCTCCTACGGCGTGCGCGCTGATAATGACCTCGTGCGGATGATAGAAACCTTTGGCGATCGCATTCACTTTACGCATCTGCGTGCGACCTGCCGTGAAGAGAACCCAAAAACCTTCCACGAGGCGGCGCATCTGGGTGGCGACGTAAACATGGTGGCGGTGGTCGACGCTATTCTGGCTGAAGAGGCGCGTCGCAAGCAGGCGGGCGATGTGCGTCCTATTCCGTTCCGTCCGGATCACGGACACCAGATGCTGGACGATCTGCGTAAGAAAACCAACCCGGGCTATTCGGCGATTGGCCGCCTGAAGGGGATGGCGGAAGTGCGAGGGGTCGAGCTGGCGCTGAAGATGACGAAGTATCCGGAGCTTCTGTAACCGGAATTGTCGGGTGGCGAAGCCGCCACCCGACAAATGCCATAATCAGTCAGCACGACCCATATAGCGTTTTTCTTCAATATGGATGCGGATCTTCTCGCCAGCGGAGAGATATTCCGGCACCTGCACAACCAGCCCGGTGGTCAGGGTCGCTGGTTTGTTGCGCGCACTTGCTGACGCGCCTTTGATGCCCGGCGCGGTTTCAACGATTTCCAGATCCACGGTCTGCGGCAGTTCAAGCGCCAGCAGCACGCCGTCCCAGGTCAGCACCTGCATGTCTGGCATACCGCCTTCAGGAATGAACAGCAGCTCTTCTTCGATCTGATCTTTGGTGAAGATGTACGGGGTGTAATCTTCTTTATCCATGAACACGTATTCGTTGCCGTCGATGTAGGAGAAATCAACGTAGCGGCGGGTCAGGGTCACGGTATCAACGATATCGTCACCTTTAAAACGTTCTTCCACCTTCAGGCCGGTACGCACATCGGCGAAACGCATTTTGTACAGCGTCGCTGCACCACGGGCGCTTGGTGCCTGAATGTCGATGTCTTTCACAATCAGCAATTTGCCGTTGTAATTCAGTACCATACCTTTCTTAATTTCGTTCGCTCTTGGCATTGCAGTAATCCTGTCTACGGGAGGTAAAAAATATCGCGCCAAATTACTCGCGCGCGGCCTTTCAGGCAAGTGGAATTCGTGGCTTTTGCTATCAATACGCAAAAGGTGTTACTGTGCGCCCGATGCCCGACTGTACGGGTGTTCGCCACCGAGAGAGCATGTATGGATTGTCGTCCAGATTGCGGCGCGTGCTGTACCGCTCCGTCCATTTCAAGCCCCATTCCAGGCATGCCTGAAGGCAAGCCCGCCAATACCCGCTGCGTTCAGCTCTCTGAATCCAACCTGTGTATGATCTTTGAGTCTCCCCTGCGCCCGAAGGTGTGTTCCGGGCTTCAGCCATCAGCTGAAATGTGCGGCAGCACGCGCGCGCAGGCAATGACATGGCTGCTGGAGCTGGAAGCGCTCACTGCGCCTTAAACGTCTTTGATCCTCGCCAGACAGCCAATCGTCAGCGTACACATCACCAGCGCAATCCAGAACACCGTGTGGTAGTTCCAGATCTCGGCAACGATACCGGCCATCGAGCCCGCGATAATCCAGCCCACGCGGGTGGTATTAGTATAAAGGGTGGTGGCGGCACCTGCCTGCCCCGGCATCAAATCCTGGAAGTAGAGCATGCCAATCCCCGCCAGGATGCCGATATACACGGCGTTCAGCAGCTGTAAAGCAAGAAGCAGGGCTGGCGTATGGACCGTCAGCATGCCAACGTAGAATAGCAGCCCGGCGACGGCCGCGATGCGCATTAAAAAACGCTTTCCAAAACGCTTCGCATAATAGCCTGCAATCAGCATGGTCGGGATCTCAAGACCCGCGGCGGTGCCCATCATAATGCCGGCCAGCTTCTCCGGCAGGTGTAGCTCATCAATAATAAACAGCGGCATGTTAATGATATACAGGCTGTTGGTGCCCCACATCAGCGTGCAGATAACAAACAGGAGCAGGGCATCGCGGCGGTTACGACGCGGCGCTTCCAGTACGCCCGTTGCCACTTTGGGCTCTTTGCGCATTGACGGCAGAAAAAACCATACCATTGCGCCGCACGCCACAAACGCGACCGCCGCGCTCAGGTACATCACCGTAAAGCCAAACCCCATTGCCAGCGCGTAGGCCAGCGGCGGGCCAATTACCCATGCCAGCGACACCTGAGCGCGCAATATCGAGCTGAACATCACCGCTTCCCGCCCGGTATGGTCGGCATGTTCGCGGGCAAGGGCAAACAGCTGCGGGTTGGCGGTTGAGCCAAAGCTGCTCAGAAAAACGCCGATGAACAGCAGAATGAAATAGTTACGGTTCCAGGCAAACAGGATGCAGGCCAGCACCCCCAGCAGACAGCAGAAAACGATCAGGCTTTTACGATCGCCTTTGCGGTCGGAACGACCGGCGAGAAACTGGCTGACGAGAATGCCGATGATGGCGCTTCCGGTAAAAAAGAAGCCAACCATCGCCGGACGGGCGTGAACTTCGTTGGTCAGGAACAGGCTCAGCGTCGGGGTTTGCAACGCACCGGCGATGCCCGTAAAGAAGGCAACAATCAAGAACGCCGTTGACGTCAAATCAAAGGGCTTCGGCGCGGTGGCCGCAGGGGTGTTATGCATGTTTTATAATTAGCGAGTAACAGAGAGGGGCGGAGTTTACGCCGTCAGTTAAAAAATAAACAGTGGGTGAAGTCAATTACCCCACGAAAAATCAAAATGGCATTTCAATTTACTCCCCACCTGGCTGAACTTAGCTGAAACTGGTTTGCTGAAGTTCAGCAAAATTTAGCTGAACGCAGAAGAAATGTGCAGTATCTCTAAATTCTGATATCGGAAATACGACATTTCTTGCAAGCCATTGCAGAAAGCGCAAGACTTTTTGAAACGTTTCAGCGCTATCTTGTTTTAACAAACGGAGCAGGCTAGCGCATTTTTTCTCATGTAAGCTGAAACGATTCACTTTCAGCAGGAGAGGAGAACCATGTTCCAGTTATCTGTTCAGGATATTCACCCGGGCGCTCAGGCCGGGGATAAAGAAGAGGCTATTCGTCAGGTTGCCGCTGCCCTTGTGCAGGCGGGTAACGTCGCGGACGGCTACGTAAACGGTATGCTGGCGCGCGAGCAGCAGACCTCCACCTTCCTCGGCAATGGCATTGCTATTCCGCACGGCACAACCGACACCCGCGACCAGGTGCTGAAAACCGGCGTTAAGGTCTATCAGTTCCCGCAGGGCGTGCTCTGGGGCGACGGCCAGGTGGCTTATGTTGCTATCGGTATCGCGGCGAGCAGCGACGAACACTTAGGCCTGCTGCGTCAGTTGACGCATGTCCTGAGCGATGACTCCGTGGCGGAACAGCTGAAGTCTGCAACAACCGCTGAAGAGCTGCGGGCGTTGCTGATGGGCGAAAAACAGAGTGAAGCGCTGAAGCTGGATAACGACACGCTGACGCTGGATGTTGTGGCCTCCGACCTGGTCACGCTGCAGGCGTTGAACGCGGGTCGCCTGAAAGAAGCGGGTGCCGCTGATGCCACCTTTGTGACGCGCGTGATTAACGATAAACCGCTGAATCTCGGCCAGGGTATCTGGCTGAACGACAGCGCTGAAGGCAACCTGCGCAGCGCAATTGCAGTGAGCCGCGCCGCCACCGCGTTCGACGTTGAGGGCGAGACAGCAGCCATGCTGGTGACCGTGGCGATGAACGATGAGCAGCCGGTTTCGGTGCTGAAGCGTCTGGGCGATCTGCTGCTGAACAATAAAGCTGAAAAACTGCTGAACGCCGATGCGGCAACCGTGCTGGCGCTGCTGACCAGCGACGACGCGCTAACGGACGACGTGCTGAACGCCGAGTTCGTGGTGCGTAACGAACACGGCCTGCATGCCCGTCCGGGCACCATGCTGGTCAATACCATTAAACAATTTGAAAGCGAGATTACCGTGACCAACCTGGATGGTTCGGGCAAACCGGCCAACGGCCGTAGCCTGATGAAAGTCGTCGCGCTGGGCGTGAAGAAAGGCCATCGCCTGCGCTTCACCGCGCAGGGCGCAGATGCTGAACAGGCGCTGAAAGCAATTGGCGACGCCATCGCGGCAGGTCTGGGGGAGGGCGCATAATGAGCAGACGTGTTGCGACTATTACGCTGAACCCGGCTTATGACCTGGTGGGGTTTTGCCCGGAAATTGAGCGCGGCGAAGTTAACCTCGTGCGTACCACTGGCCTGCATGCTGCGGGCAAAGGGATTAACGTCGCGAAGGTGCTCAAGGATCTCGGTATCGACGTCACCGTGGGCGGATTCCTCGGTAAAGATAACCAGGATGGCTTCCAGCAGCTGTTCAGCGAGCTGGGCATTGCCAACCGTTTCCAGGTTGTGCAGGGCCGTACCCGCATCAACGTTAAGCTGACGGAAAAAGACGGCGAAGTGACCGATCTTAACTTCTCCGGTTTCGAAGTGACGCCAGCTGACTGGGAGCGCTTTGTGACCGACTCCCTGACCTGGCTGGGCCAGTTCGACATGGTGTGCGTCAGCGGCAGCCTGCCGTCCGGCGTCAGCCCGGAAGCGTTTACCGACTGGATGACGCGCCTGCGCAGCCAGTGCCCGTGCATTATCTTCGACAGCAGCCGCGATGCGCTGGTGGCGGGTCTGAAAGCCTCTCCGTGGCTGGTGAAGCCAAACCGCCGCGAGCTGGAGATCTGGGCAGGACGCAAGCTGCCGGAATTAAAAGATGTGATTGAGGCCGCCCATGCGCTGCGCGAGCAGGGTATTGCTCACGTGGTGATCTCGCTGGGTGCAGAAGGGGCGCTGTGGGTTAACGCTTCAGGTGAATGGATTGCCAAACCGCCGTCAATGGAAGTGGTGAGCACCGTTGGCGCAGGGGATTCTATGGTTGGCGGCCTGATTTACGGCCTGCTGATGCGTGAATCCAGTGAACATACGTTACGTCTTGCCACCGCCGTTGCAGCCCTGGCCGTGAGCCAGAGCAATGTCGGTATTACCGATCGTACCCAGTTAGCCGCGATGATGGCGCGCGTTGACTTAAAACCTTTTAACTAACAGCAGGAGAGGAATAATGAAAACGCTGCTGATCATTGACTCCGGTCTCGGACAGGCTCGCGCCTACATGGCGAAGACCCTGCTGGGCGCGGCGGCACAAAAAGCACACCTGGACATCATTGATAACCCAGGCGATGCCGAACTGGCGATTGTCCTGGGCGATAAAATTCCCGCTGACAGCGCGCTGAACGGCAAAAAAGTGTGGCTGGGCGATATTAATCGCGCGGTGGCACACCCGGAACTGTTCCTGAGCGAAGCGAAAGGTCACGCGACCGTCTACAGCGCGCCTGTCGCAGCGGCTCCGGCTGCGGCCTCGGGTCCGAAACGCGTTGTCGCGGTCACGGCCTGCCCGACGGGCGTGGCGCACACCTTTATGGCGGCTGAAGCCATTGAAACCGAAGCGAAAAAACGCGGCTGGTGGGTGAAGGTTGAAACCCGTGGCTCCGTGGGTGCGGGCAATGCCATTACGCCGGAAGAGGTCGCTGAGGCCGATCTGGTGATTGTGGCGGCAGATATCGAAGTGGATCTGGCGAAATTTGCCGGCAAACCAATGTACCGCACCTCTACCGGCCTGGCGCTGAAAAAGACCGCACAGGAGTTTGATAAGGCCCTGGCAGAAGCCAAACCGTATCAGGCCACCGGCGCAGCAAAAACGCCGACCGAAGGTAAAAAAGAGTCTGCGGGCGCATACCGTCACCTGCTGACCGGCGTGTCCTACATGCTGCCGATGGTGGTTGCGGGCGGCCTGTGTATCGCACTGTCGTTCGCGTTTGGTATTACGGCATTTAAAGAAGAAGGGACGCTTGCGGCTGCGCTGATGCAGATCGGCGGCGGTTCAGCGTTCGCGCTGATGGTGCCGGTGCTGGCGGGCTTTATCGCCTTCTCCATCGCTGACCGTCCGGGTCTGACCCCGGGTCTTATCGGCGGTATGCTGGCAGTGAGCACCGGCTCCGGCTTTATTGGCGGTATCATCGCCGGTTTCCTCGCGGGTTACGTTGCGAAGCTGATTAGCTCGAAGCTGAAGCTGCCGCAGAGTATGGAGGCGCTGAAGCCAATCCTGATCATTCCGCTCATCTCCAGCCTGGTGGTCGGTCTGGCGATGATCTACCTGATTGGTAAGCCGGTTGCGGGTATCCTGGCGGGCCTGACCCACTGGCTGCAAACCATGGGTACGGCGAACGCGGTGCTGCTGGGCGCAATCCTCGGCGGCATGATGTGTACCGACATGGGTGGCCCGGTGAACAAAGCGGCATACGCCTTTGGCGTTGGCCTCCTGAGTACCCAGACTTACGCGCCGATGGCGGCGATCATGGCGGCCGGTATGGTGCCACCGCTGGCGCTTGGCCTGGCGACGATTATTGCCCGTCGTAAGTTCGACAAAGCGCAGCAGGAAGGCGGTAAAGCGGCGCTGGTGCTGGGCCTGTGCTTCATCACCGAAGGTGCGATTCCGTTCGCGGCGCGTGACCCAATGCGTGTTCTGCCGTGCTGTATCGTCGGCGGCGCGGTAACGGGCGCCATCTCCATGGCGATTGGCGCGAAGCTGATGGCGCCGCACGGCGGTCTGTTCGTCCTGCTGATCCCTGGCGCCATCACCCCGGTACTGGGTTATCTGCTGGCGATTGTTGCCGGTACGCTGGTGGCAGGCCTGTCTTACGCGGTGTTGAAACGTCCGGAAGCGGAAGTTGTGGCAAAAGCAGCGTAAGCAGTAAGCAATAAAAAAGCCGGGTGCTAATGCAACCCGGCTTTTTTTATGCCGCCTGTTCTGCGGTTTGCTGCGCCTTCAGCCAGGCAATCTCCTCCGCCCAGATATCCGGATTGATGGTTTCCAGCACCATCGGAATACCGTCGAAGCGGGCGTCCTGCATAATAAAGCGGAAGGCATCGTGACCGATATTGCCTTCGCCCAGGCTGTGGTGGCGGTCAACGCGGCTGCCGAACGCGCTTTTCGCATCGTTCAGGTGCATACCGCGAAGATACTTAAAGCCAACAACGCGCTCGAACTCCTCGAAAGTATTTTTCGTGGCCTCGGTGGTGCGCAGGTCATACCCGGCGGCAAACGCGTGGCAGGTATCAATGCATACGCCCACGCGAGACTTATCTTCCACGCCGTCAATGATTGCCGCCAGATGTTCAAACCTAAAGCCGAGGTTGCTGCCCTGACCAGCCGTGTTTTCAATCACTGCGGTGACGCCTTTGGTCTTATCCAGCGTCATGTTGATGGATTCGGCAATGCGCGCCAGACAGGCATCTTCATCAATCTGCATCAGATGACTACCCGGATGGAAGTTCAGCAGCGTCAGCCCGAGCTGTTCGCAGCGCTGCACTTCATCAAGGAACGCCTCGCGGGACTTATCCAGCGCTTCCTGCACCGGATGCCCGAGGTTAATCAGATAGCTGTCGTGGGGAAGGATCTGGCCCGGCCCGTAATGGTATTTTTCACAGGCGGCTTTGAAATCGTCAATGACCTCAGCGGTGAGCGGCGCGGCGCGCCACTGGCGCTGGTTTTTGGTGAACAGGGCGAAAGCGGTCGCCTCGATTTCGGCGGCGCGAATGGCGGCATTCGCCAGGCCACCTGCAGCGCTGACGTGCGCTCCAACGTATTTCATAAAAAAACTCCTGTTAACCCGAAACGCTTATGATAGCGGGTTAACAGGAGAAGGACGAGATGGTTTATGCCATCAGGCTGTGCACGGCGAGGTTAATCGCTCCGCCGCCGACAATCAGCCAGATGAAGAGCACCAGCGCCATCAGCAGCGGCTTCGCACCGGCTTTTTTCAGCGCGCTGACGTGCGTGGTCACCCCCAGCGCCGCCATCGCCATCGCCAGCAGCACCGTATCCAGCGTCACCAGCATTTCCACTACCGCTTTTGGCAGCAGGTGGAAGGAGTTAAAGATAGCGACCACAATGAACAGGATCGCAAACCACGGAATGGTGATTTTGCTCTTCTCGCTGCCGCCAGCCGGTGCCAGCTGTTTAACACGGGCCGCGAGGAAAATCAGGAACGGGGCCAGCATCATCACGCGCAGCATTTTGGCAATGACCGCTGCGTTTTCCGCTTCCGGGTTAATGGCGTGACCTGCCGCCACCACCTGCGCCACTTCGTGCATGGTTGAGCCAATATAGATGCCGTAGGTTTCCGGGCTAAACCAGTGCGCCACCAGCGGGTACATGGCCGGATACAGGAAGATTGCCAGCGTACCGAAGATAACCACCGTCGCGACCGCCACCGTCACTTTACTGGCTTCGGCTTTAACGACGGGTTCTGTTGCAAGCACCGCGGCCGCGCCGCAGATGCTGCTGCCTGCGCCGATTAACCAGCTGGTTTGTTTATCCAGGCCAAACACTTTCTGACCAATAAAGCACGCCAGTAAAAAGGTGCTGGTCAACGTCAGGACGTCAATGGCAATCCCGCTGACGCCCACGTCGGCAATCTGCGAAAAGGTGAGACGGAAGCCGTAAAGGATAATCCCGAGACGTAATAAATGCTGCTTGGCGAAAATCACGCCGCCGTCGCAGGATTTCCAGATGTGGGGGTAAACGGTGTTCCCGACTACCATGCCGAGCAAAATGGCCAGCGTTAACGCGCTGAACCCTGCACCGGCCACTGCCGGAATACTGCCGCCCCATAAGGCCACGACGGTGACGACGGCGCTGAGCGCAAGGCCGGGCACGAAGTGCCACACTGTACGATGATGTTGTAAGGTGATTTCTGACATAACCTTCTCCTTTGTCTGGCTAAAGGTTACGGCGCGCTGGCTTAAAAATAAAATTGATTATATATTTATAATCAATCTTTATAAGTGGTAAGCAACCATGCACATTACATTGCGTCAGCTGGAAGTGTTTGCCGAGGTGCTGAAAAGCGGCTCGACGACCCAGGCGTCACAAATGCTGGCGCTCTCGCAGTCTGCCGTCAGCGCGGCGTTGACCGATCTCGAAGGCCAGCTGGGCGTCCAGCTGTTTGACAGGGTAGGGAAGCGACTGGTGGTCAACGAACATGGCCGCCTGCTTTACCCGCGCGCGCTGGCGCTGCTGGAGCAGGCTATTGAAATCGAGCAGCTGTTCCGCGAGGACAACGGCGCGATCCGCGTATTTGCCAGCAGCACCATCGGCAACTACATCCTGCCGGAAGTGATTGCCCGCTACCGCCGGGATTTCCCGACCCTGCCGCTGGAGTTGAGCGTGGGTAACAGCCAGGACGTGATCAACGCGGTGATTGATTTCCGCGTGGATATCGGACTTATCGAAGGTCCTTGCCACAACGTCGATATCATTGCCGAGCCCTGGCTGGAGGATGAGCTGGTGGTGTTTGCGTCTCCGGCCTCGTCGTTATTGCAGGGCGAGGTGACGCTGGAGCGGCTGGCGCAGGCGCAGTGGATCCTCCGCGAGCAGGGTTCCGGCACGCGTGAGATTGTCGACTACCTGCTGCTGTCGCATCTGCCGCATTTCCAGCTGGGAATGGAGCTGGGAAACTCAGAGGCGATTAAGCACGCGGTGCGTCATGGCCTGGGCATCAGCTGTCTTTCCCGGCGGGTGATTGCCGAACAGCTGGAGACCGGATCGCTGGTGGAAATCCCCGTTCCGCTGCCAAAACTGGTGCGCACGCTGTGGTGCATCCACCATCGTCAGAAACACCTGTCCAGTTCGCTGCAGCGTTTTCTGCGCTACTGCGAGATGTAAAAGCGCCCCTCACCCCAAAGGGGAGAGGGAAAAATAATGCGTTACTTATAATCCTGGACGCGTCATGAAGCTCTCTTATAACAGGGTATTTCTGCCGGAAGGAACGCAGATCGTCTGCTACAATCGCGCCTCATTTATTAAATGGACAGCATTTTCACATGGTTTCAGAAACTAAAACCACAGAAGCGCCCACGCTACGTCGTGAACTCAAGGCGCGTCACCTGACGATGATCGCCATTGGCGGCTCAATCGGTACAGGTCTTTTCGTTGCCTCTGGCGCAACGATTTCGGCAGCCGGCCCGGGTGGGGCATTATTCTCTTATATCCTGATTGGTCTGATGGTTTATTTCCTGATGACCAGCCTGGGCGAACTGGCGGCATACATGCCGGTGTCAGGTTCGTTTTCGACCTACGGACAAAAATACGTTGAGGAAGGCTTCGGCTTCGCGCTGGGCTGGAATTACTGGTACAACTGGGCCGTCACCATCGCCGTGGACCTCGTCGCCGCGCAGCTGGTGATGACCTGGTGGTTCCCGGACACGCCGGGCTGGATCTGGAGCGCCCTGTTCCTCGCCGTCATCTTCCTGCTGAACTACATCTCCGTGCGCGGCTTTGGCGAAGCGGAATACTGGTTCTCTTTGATCAAAGTAGCAACCGTCATCATCTTTATCGTCGTCGGCGTGGCGATGATCGTGGGTATTTTCAAAGGGGCTGAACCTGCGGGCTGGAGTAACTGGACCATCGGCGACGCGCCGTTTGCCGGGGGCTTCTCGGCGATGATTGGCGTGGCGATGATTGTCGGCTTCTCCTTCCAGGGAACGGAGCTGATTGGTATCGCGGCCGGTGAATCCGAAAACCCGGAGAAGAACATTCCGCGCGCGGTGCGTCAGGTGTTCTGGCGTATCCTGCTGTTCTACGTGTTCGCTATTTTGATTATCAGCCTGATCATTCCGTATACCGATCCAAGCCTGCTGCGTAACGATGTGAAAGACATCAGCGTCAGCCCGTTCACCCTGGTCTTCCAGCACGCGGGCCTGCTCTCAGCGGCGGCGGTAATGAATGCGGTGATCCTGACGGCGGTGCTGTCGGCGGGTAACTCCGGCATGTACGCCTCCACCCGTATGCTTTATACCCTGGCCTGCGACGGCAAAGCGCCACGCATTTTCTCGAAACTGTCCCGCGGCGGCGTACCGCGCAACGCGCTGTATGCCACCACGGTGATTGCCGGCCTGTGCTTCCTGACCTCCATGTTCGGCAACCAGACGGTGTACCTGTGGCTGCTTAACACCTCCGGGATGACGGGCTTTATCGCCTGGCTGGGCATTGCCATCAGCCACTACCGTTTCCGTCGCGGCTACGTCATGCAGGGTCATGACCTGAATAACCTGCCGTACCGTTCAGGGTTCTTCCCGCTGGGGCCGATTTTCGCCTTCGTTCTGTGCCTGATCATTACTCTGGGTCAGAACTATGAGGCCTTCCTTGCGGACACCATTGACTGGGGTGCCGTCACGGCGACCTACATTGGTATTCCGCTGTTCCTGATCATCTGGTTTGGCTACAAAGTGACGAAAGGAACCCGCTTCGTTCGCTACAGTGAAATGGATTTCCCGGAACGATTTAAACAATAACCGCGCTTCCTCTCTTTCAGCCCGCTCAACCGAGCGGGCTTTTTTATGGGCAGATCAGAAGCTGTACGTCATGCCAACCGTATAGCGACGCCCGTCCAGCACGGTGTCATACGTGTCGTAGTCAATCTGCTTATCCAGCACGTTATACACACCGGCCGTAACCAGCAGGTTTTTGTTCGCGTTGTAGCGCAGACCGACATCAACCTGAGTGTAGGACGGTGTGCCCTGGGACATTGACGTGCGGCTCAGGTACTCAGACGTTTTACCGCGAAGGTTCAGACGGCTCCAGAAACCTACGTCGGGCGTCGCCTGCCAGTCCAGGGTAGTGTTGAACATGTGCTTCGGCATCTTGTTCAGCGGCTTGCCTGAGAACTGACCGCTCTTCTGCTCAGATTCGGTATAGGTATAGTTTGCGGTCCAGTTTACATCGCGCGAGATTTTCCAGCCGAAGGAGGACTCCACGCCGCGCATGTTGGCTTTGTCCACGTTAACGCGGTCGCTCACGAAATCATAGCTGTGATCGCCAATCGTACAGGCGGGATCGGCGCTGCTGTTACAGCGGCGAACTTCCGTAATCTTGTCCTTGAAGTCGGTATTAAACAGCGTCACGCCGGCATTCAGGTTATCGTTGTTATCCCAGAGCAGGGCGAGCTCTTCGCTCAGGCTCTTCTCTGGTTTCAGATCCGGGTTGCCAACGATGATACCGTCAAGACGGCCGCCACCCGTTACCTGGCCCCAACTGGCAGACGACTGCCGCAGATCCGGCGCACGATAGCCAGCCGAAACCCCGCCTTTCAACGTCCAGTGATCGGCCAGGTGCCATACGCCGTAACCGCGCGGCGTCCAGTTCGTCCCGTAGTTTTGGTCTTTGTCCATACGCAGGCCGCCGGTCAATGTAAAGCTTTCCGTCATTGACCATTCATCTTCGGCAAACAGGGCCCAGCTCCAGCGCGTCAGTTTGTTCAGGCCGTCCGCAGCTTCCAGCTGATTGCCCTTGTCGCGCAGTTTCTCATACCGATACTGCCCGCCGAGGGTCAACGTATGATCGCCGAGGAAAATCTGGTTCTGGTTGTTGAAGGTGGTGTTATACGAGCGCATTTTGCGACCTGGATTATTGGTCTCTTCCTGCTGGATATAGCTGGTGGTATTGAAGTCGTCGTAATACCCGCTGTGGGTTAAGGAGTAAGTTGTGTGCTCATAGCGTGAGTCGCTTTTAGTATTTGGCTTACAGGTCGTTCCCCGGCAGGTTTCAGCCGCTTTCGACATCCCTGGCGTGCTGTTTCTGTCCTGAAGCTCGCGAGCAAAATCAAGATCGAAATCGTTCTTCTCATCCGGGGTGAAGTTCAGGGTAATGCCACCGTTACGCATTTTCTGCTCGTTATACCCGTTCACGATTTTATCTTCGGCGCGGCGTGACAACAGCCCCGTCACTTTTGCGCCAAGCAGACCGTCAATCAGGGGACCAGAAGCGTAGGCGTTGGTCTGGAAGATATCGCCGGAATCATGGTTTTCCTGGAAGGTTGCATCGCCGTGCAACGAACCGGTCCAGGCTTTAGTGTTTGAGACTTTTTTGGTAATGACGTTGATGACGCCACCCATCGCATCGGAGCCGTAAAGTGAGGACATCGGGCCGCGTATAACCTCAATGCGCTCAATGGACTCCAGCGGCGGCAGCCAGCCTTGTTCAATACCCGAGTTGTCGCTGTTTGGGCGGGTGCTTCGCGTACTGACGCGTTTGCCGTTCACGAGGAACAAGGTGTACTGAGATGCCATGCCGCGAATGCTGATATCACTGCTACTCCCGCCGCCGGTGACGACCACGCCCGGGACGTCTCTCAGGGCATCGGTAACATCACGGTAGGCTTTATCTTCAATCTGCTGTTTCGAAATAACAGAGATGGAGGCGGGGGCATTCTGGATCTTTTGTTCAAAACCCGTCGCGGTGACGACAACGGTGTCCTGATCGGCTGCGTGAACGAGAGGGGTGAATGTGGCAGCGCCAACGGCGACGGCCAGGAGCTTAATGCGGGGTATTGTCATTTGTACATTCCGTATAAAAATGAATAAAACTCCATCGGGATAACCCTGAGAACTGTATGTTTTTGTCTTTTAAGAACTCTTTAAGATGGAGAAGAGCCTGGAATTGTACAAAAGAATGAAGAATTGTAAACACAAATGATAATTGAAATCATTTGTGTTTGAGGGGAGTGAAAGGAAACCAGCCTGGATTCAAGCGGATAGAACTATGTAAATGAGGGGGAGGGGAAAGGCCCGGTATGCAGGAGGCTACCGGGCAAAAAGGCTGAACTTACCTGAACAGATGTTCCGCATGGAAGCGGAGATGATCTTCAATAAAGGACGCCATAAAGTAATAGCTGTGATCGTATCCCGCCTGAATGCGCAGCGTCAGCGGCCAGTCCTTCTGGCGCGCCGCTTCAGCCAGAACCGCAGGCTGTAACTGTCCGGCGAGGAACTGATCCGCATCACCCTGGTCGATAAGCATCGGAATCGCATCTTCCGTCCGGCTTGCCAGCATCAGCGCGCAGCTGTCCCATTCCTGCCATTTCTCTTCATCTTTACCCAGATAGTTTGTGAAAGCTTTTTGTCCCCACGGCACCTGCGTTGGGTTCACAATCGGCGCGAACGCAGAGACGCTGGTGTATTTCCCCGGGTTTTTCAGCGCCATGATTAACGCCCCGTGCCCGCCCATGGAGTGGCCGCTGATGGCGCAGCGGTCGCGCACCGTAAATTCGGCCTTAATCAGCGCTGGCAGCTCGTCGCGAATGTAGTCATACATGCGGTAATGGCTCGCCCACGGCTGCTCGGTGGCGTTGAGATAAAATCCGGCACCTTTGCCCAGATCGTACCCGGCATCGTCCGCCACATCATCGCCGCGCGGGCTGGTGTCGGACATCACCAGCGCAATGCCCAGCTCGGCCGCAATACGCTGCGCGCCCGCTTTGGTAGTGAAGTTTTCGTCATTACACGTCAGGCCTGAAAGCCAGAACAGAACCGGCGGATTTTCCGTCGGGGGCAGGAAAATGCTGAACGTCATGGCGCAGTTCAGCGTGGTGGAGTCGTGCCGCCAGCGCTGCTGTCGACCTTCAAAACAACGGTGCTCTTCGAGCAGTTCCATGCAGGGCTCCTTAATGAGAATAGCTATTCATTAGAGCCATAATACAGCGTTTTCATTTACCTGTGAGCAACTTTCACTTTCGCGGAACGGCGAGATGCTGCATCATAAATTTACTTTTTTTTAACAATTGGAGCTGTCATGGCGCTGCGTATTGCGCTTAGTGGGTTTGTCGTTCTGGTGGTGGCGATGGGGATAGGGCGCTTCGCCTTTACGCCTCAGGTGCCACTGATGATTGCCGCCGGGCAACTCACGCTCACCAGCGCAGGTCTGGTGGCGGCGATGAATTATCTGGGCTATCTGGTGGGCGCATGGGATGCCATGCGGGCGCACCGCTTTGTTGAAACGCGACTCTGGCTTGGCATCACCGGTGCGGTTGCATTGACCCTGCTCTCCGCCGCCGCGGATAACGCCGTTGTGCACGGCCTGCTGCGCTTTGTGATTGGCTGCATGAGCGGCTGGTCAATGGTGCTGATTGCCGCCTGGAGCAACGAGCGGCTGGGGCAGCTGGGTAAACCGGGGCTCAGCGCCGCCGTGTTTGCCGGTCCTGGCGCAGGCATCGCCCTGAGCGGCCTGCTCGCGGTCTATATTCAGGCGAAATCCCTTTCGGCCGGTGCGGCGTGGCAAATCTACGGCGTGCTGGCGCTGGTATTGGTCGCGCTGGTGGCGCGCTATTTGCCGCGTTCCGGACAGCTTCATCGACCCGGCAGCGCGCCAGAGCCGCTGTTGCTGACGACGGATCTCAAGCGCCTGGTCTGGAGCTACAGCCTGGCGGGATTTGGCTATATCCTTCCGGCGACCTTCCTTTCGCAAATGGCGGCGGTGCGTTTTCCCGGCAGCCTGTTTGCCCAGTTTGTCTGGCCGATTTTTGGTGCCGCGGCCGTGGTGGGGATTGCGCTCAGCATTCTTTTGCGCCACACCTCAACGGCTAACCGCAGGCTGGCGATAGTGCTGTGGTTACAGGGGGCGGGCGTGCTGGCGGCCTGGCTGCTGCCGGGCATTGGCGGCTTGCTGACGGGCGGGCTGCTGGTGGGCGGCGGGTTCCTCTGCGCGGTGCAGCTCTCTCTTTTATACGGCCGCGAGCTGGCACCACACCACACGCGCTATATGGCGGGGCTGCTCACCACCGGGTATGCCATCGGGCAATTGGTGGGGCCGGTGACCTCGGCGTTATCAACCTGGCTAACCCACCGGCTGGAGCCTGCGCTGGGGCTGGCTGGCGTTGCGCTGTTTGTCGCAGGTGCCCTGGTCTGGAATCGCCACGCTGAAAGGCAACAGCAATTGCAATAATTATCGTCGTGAATACTGGATTATGTGCGTCGCCTCACGCACAATGAGCGCATACTTTTGCCACAACGAGGGCGAAAGACGCCACACCTGCAGGAGAACAAAATGTCATCACTCAGTAAAGAAGCTGCCCTGGTCCACGAAGCCCTGCTCGCGCGCGGTCTTGAAACGCCACTGCGTCCGCCCGTTCAGGATATGGACAATGAAACCCGTAAAAGTCTGATTTCCGGGCATATGACCGAGATCATGCAACTGCTGAATCTCGATCTGAGCGATGACAGCCTGATGGAGACGCCCAAGCGTATCGCGAAAATGTACGTTGACGAAATTTTCTCCGGACTGGATTACGCCAACTTCCCGAAAATTACCGTCATCGAAAACAAGATGAAGGTGGATGAGATGGTGACGGTCCGTGATATTACGCTGACCAGCACCTGCGAGCACCATTTCGTGACCATCGACGGCAAAGCGACCGTGGCGTATATCCCGAAAGACACGGTGATTGGCCTGTCGAAGATCAACCGTATTGTGCAGTTCTTCGCGCAGCGCCCTCAGGTGCAGGAACGTCTGACGCAGCAGATCCTGATCGCGCTGCAAACGCTGCTGGGTACCAATAACGTGGCGGTCTCCATTGACGCGGTGCACTACTGCGTGAAAGCGCGCGGCGTGCGTGATGCGACCAGTGCGACCACCACCACCTCACTGGGCGGCCTGTTTAAATCGAGCCAGAACACCCGCCAGGAGTTCCTGCGCGCCGTGCGTCACCACAACTAATCAGACAGGGCAGGGACCATGGAGCGAAACGTCACGCTCGATTTTGTTCGCGGCGTCGCCATTCTGGGTATCCTGCTGCTGAATATCAGCGCCTTCGGTCTGCCGAAGGCCGCTTACCTCAATCCCGCCTGGTACGGCGACATCACCCGAAGCGATGCCTGGACGTGGGCGATCCTCGACCTGTTTGCTCAGGTTAAATTCCTCACGCTGTTTGCGCTGCTGTTCGGCGCGGGCCTGCAGCTTCTGCTCAAACGCGGCACGCGCTGGATCCAGTCGCGCTTAACGCTGCTGGCAATTCTCGGCTTTATCCACGGCCTGTTCTTCTGGGATGGTGATATTCTTCTCGCTTATGGGTTAGTCGGGCTAATCTGCTGGCGGCTGATTCGCGACGCGCACAGCGTGAAAAGCCTGTTTAACACCGGCGTGATGCTCTATCTCATGGGGCTCGGCGTCCTGCTTTTGCTGGGGCTGATCTCCGGTGACGCGACAAACCGTTCCTGGATCCCGGACGCCGCTAACCTCCAGTACGAGCAGTACTGGAAGCTGAAGGGCGGTACGGAAGCGATAAGCAACCGTGCGGATATGCTGGGCGACAATCTGCTTGCCCTGGGTGCGCAATACGGCTGGCAGCTGGCGGGTATGATGCTGATGGGCGCGTCACTGATGCGCACCGGCTGGCTGAAAGGGGAATTCAGCCTGCGTCACTACCGCCGCACCGGCGCGGGGCTGGTTCTGCTGGGCGTGCTGATTAACCTTCCGGCGGTGATGGCGCAGTGGCACCTTCACTGGGATTACCGCTGGTGCGCGTTCCTGCTGCAGGCGCCGCGTGAATTGAGCGCGCCGTTCCAGACCATCGGCTATGCGGGGCTGATCTATGGTTTCTGGCCGCAGCTTTCTCGCCTGTGGATCGTCAGCGCCGTAGCCTGCGTTGGGCGGATGGCGTTAAGCAATTACCTTCTGCAGACGCTGATCTGCACCACGCTTTTCTATCGCTTTGGCCTGTTTATGAAATTCGACCGCCTCGGACTACTGGCGTTTGTTATTCCGGTCTGGATAGTAAACCTGGCGTTTTCTGTCATCTGGCTGCGTTATTTCCGCCAGGGACCGCTGGAGTGGGTGTGGCGTCAGTTAACCGCACATGCTTCAGGGGTATCATTGAGTAATACATCCAGATAACGATCTGGATCACAATCATTAACAAAACGGATGTAAGCGTTTTCATGAGTGTGAGCTTCTTCACGTAGTCCCCTTTCTCTCGCTGCCAAAATAGCCACCTTGCTAAACACAGGGGGTGTCTGTGAGTTGCTGCAATTCTTTGAAGGATGGTGAATATGATCACCATTCGTGACGTCGCCCGTCTGGCGGGCGTTTCTGTGGCTACCGTCTCCCGCGTGCTGAACAACAGCGCGCTGGTCAGCCCTGAAACCCGTGAAACCGTAATGAAAGCCGTGACCCAGCTCGGGTACCGGCCAAATGCCAACGCCCAGGCGCTGGCAACACAGGTCAGCGATACCATCGGCGTGGTGGTAATGGATGTCTCGGACGCCTTTTTCGGTGCGCTGGTGAAAGCGGTCGATGTGGTCGCCCAGCAGCATCAGAAATACGTGCTGATTGGCAACAGCTATCACGAGGCGGAAAAGGAGCGTTATGCCATTGAAGTGCTGATCCGCCAGCGCTGCAACGCCCTGATTGTTCACTCAAAAGCCTTAAGCGATGAAGAGCTGGTCGGGTTTATGGAGCAGATCCCGGGCATGGTGTTAATCAACCGCATCGTCCCGGGCTATGCCCACCGCTGTGTCGGGCTGGATAACGTCAGCGGCGCCATGATGGCCACTAAAATGCTCATCAATAACGGCCATCAGCGGATCGGCTATCTGGCATCCAGCCATCACATTGAAGATGACGAGCTGCGGCGTGAGGGGTGGCAAAACGCCCTGAAAGAGCACGGTATTACGCCATCAGAAAGCTGGATTGGCACCGGCACGCCGGATATGCAGGGCGGTGAGGCGGCAATGGTGGAACTGCTGGGCCGTAATCTGCAGCTTTCTGCGGTGTTTGCCTATAACGACAGCATGGCGGCAGGCGCGCTGACTGCGCTGAAGGATAACGGCATTGCGGTGCCACAGCATTTGTCATTGATTGGTTTCGATGATATTCCGATTGCCCGTTACACCGACCCGCAGCTGACTACGGTGCGCTATCCCATTGCTTCTATGGCAAAACTGGCGACCGAGCTGGCGCTGCAGGGAGCGGCAGGGCTGCTGGATCCGGGGGCAACTCACTGCTTCATGCCGACGCTGGTGCGTCGTCATTCCGTCGCCGCCCGGCAAATTGTGGTTCCGATCACTAACTGATTACACCAGGTGATGTAACCGTTTTCAATCTGTGAGTAAATTCACAGTATCTTAACAAGGCGCTGACTATGATGTCAGCGTTTTAGGGGCTGAAACGCTATGTAACGGTGATTATTCGCTTTCACCATAGCCAATGTGCCGCAAACAACGAATAAAACGCATTTCTGGAGCGTTACCGACCACGGAAGATAGAAATTTTATAAGTGAACGTCGGCTGTCAGTAACGTTTTATTAACACCTGCCTGCCGATCGTTATTCACAAGAACTACCCTGCATAAAAAAACCGGAGATACCATGAATAAGAAGGTGTTGACCCTGTCTGCTGTAATGGCAAGCATGCTTTTTGGTGCAGCAGCGCACGCTGCGGATACCCGTATTGGTGTGACCATCTATAAATACGACGACAACTTCATGTCTGTTGTGCGTAAAGCAATTGAGAAAGATGCGAAAGCAGCGCCAGACGTACAGCTGCTGATGAATGACTCCCAGAACGACCAGTCCAAACAGAACGATCAGATCGACGTTCTGCTGGCTAAAGGCGTTAAGGCCCTGGCGATCAACCTGGTTGACCCGGCTGCAGCAGGCACGGTTATTGAGAAAGCGCGCGGCCAGAACGTGCCAATCGTCTTCTTCAACAAAGAACCTTCCCGTAAAGCGCTGGACAGCTATGACAAAGCGTATTACGTCGGTACTGACTCTAAAGAGTCCGGCATTATTCAGGGCGATCTGATCGCGAAGCACTGGGCGGCGAACCCGAACTGGGACCTGAACAAAGACGGTCAGATCCAGTTCGTGCTGCTGAAAGGCGAGCCTGGCCACCCGGATGCTGAAGCGCGTACCACCTATGTTATCAAAGAGCTGAACGACAAGGGCCTGAAAACCCAGCAGCTGGCGTTAGATACCGCGATGTGGGACACCGCTCAGGCGAAAGATAAGATGGACGCGTGGCTGTCTGGCCCGAACGCGAACAAAATCGAAGTGGTCATTGCCAACAACGATGCGATGGCAATGGGTGCGGTTGAAGCGCTGAAAGCCCACAATAAATCGTCCATCCCGGTATTTGGCGTGGATGCCCTGCCGGAAGCGCTGGCGCTGGTTAAATCTGGCGCAATGGCTGGTACCGTTCTGAACGATGCCAACAACCAGGCGAAAGCGACCTTCGATCTGGCGAAAAACCTCGCCGACGGTAAAGGCGCGGCGGATGGCACCAGCTGGAAAATTGACAACAAAATCGTTCGCGTGCCTTACGTGGGCGTAGACCAGTCCAACCTGGCTGAGTTTATCGGTAAATAAGATCTTTGTTTTGTCTTCACTGGGCGCAATTCGTTGCGCCCTTTTATAACGCGATATGCGAGGCCAACAAGGTATAATTATGGTCAGCACAACTACTCAGTCGTCCGGTGAATACTTGTTGGAAATGACAGGCGTCAACAAGTCCTTCCCCGGTGTTAAGGCACTTGATAATGTTAATTTAAAAGTCCGTCCTCACTCTATTCATGCATTAATGGGGGAGAACGGTGCGGGTAAATCAACGTTATTAAAATGTCTTTTTGGGATCTATCAAAAAGATTCTGGCAGCATTCTTTTTCAGGGGAAAGAGATCGATTTCCATTCAGCGAAAGAAGCGCTGGAAAACGGTATCTCGATGGTTCACCAGGAATTAAACCTGGTACTGCAACGCTCGGTAATGGATAACATGTGGTTGGGACGTTACCCAACTAAAGGTGTGTTTGTCGATCAGGATAAAATGTATCGCGACACCAAAGCGATTTTCGATGAGCTGGATATTGATATCGATCCTCGCGCCCGCGTGGGGACATTATCCGTTTCCCAGATGCAGATGATCGAAATTGCCAAAGCGTTCTCCTATGATGCGAAAATCGTCATCATGGATGAACCTACCTCGTCATTAACGGAAAAAGAGGTTAATCACCTTTTTACCATTATTCGTAAGCTGAAAGAACGCGGCTGCGGCATTGTGTATATCTCGCACAAAATGGAAGAGATCTTCCAGCTGTGCGATGAAATTACCATCCTGCGCGACGGCCAGTGGATTGCCACGCAGCCGCTTGAAGGGCTGGACATGGACAAGATCATCGCCATGATGGTCGGCCGTTCCCTGAACCAGCGCTTCCCGGACAAAGAGAACAAGCCAGGTGAAGTAATCCTCGAAGTGCGCAATCTGACCTCGCTGCGCCAGCCGTCCATCCGCGATGTTTCTTTCGACCTTCACAAAGGCGAAATTCTTGGCATTGCTGGCCTGGTAGGGGCAAAGCGTACCGACATCGTGGAAACCCTGTTTGGCATCCGCGAGAAGGCCGACGGCACCATCACGCTGCACGGGAAGAAAATTAACAACCATAATGCCAACGAAGCCATTAATAACGGTTTTGCGCTGGTGACGGAAGAACGTCGCTCGACCGGTATTTATGCTTATCTGGATATTAACTTTAACTCGTTAATCTCTAATATTCGCAATTACAAAAACAAAGTCGGGCTGCTGGATAACTCCCGCATGAAGAGCGATACCCAGTGGGTAATTGACTCCATGCGCGTGAAAACGCCTGGCCACCGTACCCAAATCGGTTCGCTTTCCGGTGGTAACCAGCAAAAAGTTATTATTGGCCGTTGGTTATTAACCCAGCCAGAAATTCTGATGCTGGATGAACCGACCCGCGGTATTGACGTCGGCGCGAAGTTTGAAATTTATCAGCTGATTGCCGAGCTGGCGAAAAAGAATAAAGGGATCATTATTATTTCTTCCGAAATGCCGGAACTGTTAGGGATCACGGACCGTATTCTGGTTATGAGCAATGGTCTCGTTGCCGGTATTGTTGACACCAAAACGACAACGCAAAACGAAATTTTGCGTCTTGCGTCTTTGCACCTTTAAGATCAGGGGCTCCTCATGAGTGCGTTAAATAAAAAAAGTTTTCTCACTTACCTGAAAGAAGGCGGTATTTACGTTGTTCTTTTAGTCCTGCTGGCCATAATTATTTTCCAGGACCCTACGTTCTTAAGCCTGCTGAACCTGAGTAATATTCTGACCCAGTCCTCCGTGCGTATCATCATTGCGCTGGGCGTGGCGGGCCTTATCGTCACCCAGGGGACGGACCTTTCTGCCGGTCGTCAGGTCGGCCTGGCGGCGGTTATTGCGGCAACCCTGCTGCAGTCGATGGAAAACGCCAACAAGGTGTTCCCGGAGATGGCGACCATGCCGATTTTCGTGGTGATCCTGATTGTCTGCGCCATCGGGGCGGTGATTGGCCTGATCAACGGTATTATCATCGCTTACCTGAACGTGACGCCATTTATCACTACGCTGGGTACGATGATCATCGTTTACGGTATCAACTCCCTGTACTACGACTTTGTGGGCGCGTCGCCGATTTCGGGCTTTGACAGCGGCTTCTCCACCTTCACGCAGGGGTTTATCGCGCTGGGCAGCTTCCGCCTGTCGTACATTACCTTCTATGCGCTGATTGCGGTGGCGTTCGTCTGGATCCTGTGGAACAAAACGCGCTTCGGTAAAAACATCTTCGCTATCGGTGGTAACCCGGAAGCGGCGAAAGTGTCCGGGGTAAACGTTGCCCTGAACCTGCTGATGATTTACGCGCTGTCCGGTGTGTTCTACGCCTTCGGCGGGATGCTGGAAGCAGGTCGTATCGGCTCCGCAACGAACAACCTTGGCTTCATGTACGAGCTGGATGCGATTGCGGCCTGCGTGGTCGGCGGCGTCTCCTTCAGCGGCGGGGTGGGTACCGTGCTCGGCGTGGTCACCGGTGTGATCATCTTTACCGTCATCAACTACGGGTTGACCTACATTGGCGTGAACCCGTACTGGCAGTACATCATCAAGGGCGCCATCATTATCTTCGCGGTGGCGCTGGATTCACTGAAGTACGCCCGTAAGAAGTAATCGTCACTCGCCATACCCGGCCCGCTCACCGAGCGGGCTTTTTTATGGCCTATGCCAGATGGGACTCTTCTTGCGTCACAATGCGCTCAAACCACTCGAGTTCAGAAAGCTTGCAGGCGACCCACTGTTCGGAAAAGGCGTCGCCCAGGCTGTCGGTGAGATACTGACAGCGGGCGAAGGCCTCAATTGCCTCCTGCTGGAACAGCGGGAGTTCCGGATGGTCCTGCTGCGGTTCCGGGAGTTCCCCCTCGTCGATATGTTCCAGCCCGTACAGCATGCCGGTCAGGATTGTGGCCGCCACCAGATACGGATTCGCATCGGCTCCGGCCAGCCGGTACTCGATACGACGGTTGCTCTCTTCCGAGCAGGGAATGCGCAAGGCAGCGGAGCGGGTGTTATAGCCCCACGAGTTAAAAACGGGTTCCGTCAGGTTTTTTCGCAGGCGACGAAACGCGTTGACCCCCGGCGCAAGAATGGCGACGGAGGCGGGCATCAGCGCCAGCTGGCCCGCGATGCACAAGCGCATCATGCTGCTCAGCGCGTTCACCGGCGAGGCAAAAACGTTCTCGCCACGGCTGTTGTTCAGGCTGAAATGGATGTGCAAACCGCTGCCGGAGAGCTGGCTGAAAGGCTTAGCCATAAAGTTAGCCTGAAGACCGTGCTTTTCAGCGACATAGCGGGTCAGGCGGCGCAGGGCCAGCACGTTATCACAGACCTCTACGACGCGCTGGCTGTGCTTCAGGTTTAATTCGTACTGTCCGGACTCGGCTTCCGCTACCACCCCTGACAGCGGGATGCGCTGAAGGTGCGCCAGCTGTTCCAGCTCGTCAAAAAGCGCCGCGTGCGCCGACGAGGTGTCCATGTGAAAACAGCCCTGATTTTGCGGATCGCGATCGCCCTGTCCCGTCAGGTAAAACTCGATTTCCGGGGCAATGACCGGAAAAAGGCCGTGCTGGTGGAAGCGGGCCACGACGTTCTGCAGTATCGCGCGTGGCTCAAGCGGGCAGGGGTTACCGTCGCTGTCCTTCATCGTCAGCAGGATCTGCGCGGTATGCTCCGGATCCTGCGGACAGGGACGCAGAGAACCGGCGACCGGGAGGCACAGCCGGTCGGGTTCATCATACAGCGGGGCGGCGATTTTTCCCTTCTGATCCATGGAGTAAACGGAAAGCGGAAAATAACAGCCTTTTTCCAGACTCAGCATGCTCTCCACCGTGAGGCGCTTGCCGCGCATCGTGCCGTTGATATCGTTCAGGTAAACGTCAACGTGTTTCGTCTGCGGGTAGCGTTCCAGATAGTCGGCAACTTCCACGGCAATATTGTGCTGCAGGGCGTCAATTTTTTCATCCAGCCAGAGACCAGAATTAAGTGCGCCGGGGAGTGATAAACCGGGAAAGTTAAAGTAAGGGCGGAGACTTTTGAGGAAAAACGCATTCATTATCGAGTTCATAGTCATTCTTCAATGAAGCCGTAGCGGCAGTGAACTCAGGTTAAAAGAGCTGGCGTAAAGGGGGGATAAAAAGCGTCAGTGCCGGCGTAAAGAAAGTATAAAGGCAGGCCTACTTTTTCTCTTTTCTCTGCATATCCAGCAGCTGCTCCGGCGTCACCGCCGGGTAACCCTGCGCGTCTTCCGGCACTTCATGCATCGCCGGAATGGGCACCAGAGGGCCTAAAAAGCGCGGTTCGCGTTTGAAGATATAGAGATCGGCCAGGGCACCAAAGCGGGCACCAAACTCGCGGACGCGCACGCTCAGCATATCTTTCGGCGACGGCACCGCGTAGCACTGGGCCTGAATGCCCATGTGCAGGGCGATAAACAGCGCGCGCTCGCAGTGGAAGCGCTGGGTGATGATGATGAAGTCGTTGGTATCGAAGACTTTGCGCGTGCGCACGATGGAGTCCAGGGTGCGGAACCCGGCGTAGTCGAGCACGATATCGGCCGGATCGACGCCCGCGGCAATCAAATCCTTCCGCATCGTCACCGGCTCGTTATAGCTTTGCAGCGCGTTATCGCCGCTCAGCAGCAGGTAGTTTACCTTGCCGCTGTTGTAGGCGTTCAGCGCGCCCTGAATGCGGTAGCGGTAATACTGGTTGATAACCCCGGTGCGGTAATACTTGGCGGTGCCGAGCACCACGCCCACCTGACGGTAGGGGAGATCCTGCAGGTCATCAAAGATGTAGGGGGCCGTTTTCCAGCTCATCCAGCGGTCGAGACCCAGCACGATAAACAGCAGTATGCCGACCAGGACAGACAGGCTGTAAAAAACGCGCTTTAACATGAAGATGGCTCGTTCGTGGATGAAATTTAACTCAGGCTACTTTACCCGCCTGGTTAGCGCAAGAAACAGCGACTCAACTGAGGGGTTTTTCAGCAACGTGGCGGACATTTCTGTCCGCCGGAAGGTTTACGCCAGCAGGACGCGGTCGATCGTCGTGCAGCCTAACGCCTTGAGCGTTGCGGCGGTGGCATCCCACTGAATCAGCGGCGCATCGGCCTTTTCGGCCAGAACGGCACGCTGAATGTCCGGATAATCGTAGCCGTTCAGGCTCAGCAGGTTGAGTGCGCCCTGCAGCGGCGGCAGCGTTGGGTTAAACGCGGCGTTTTCCGCATAGCTGCCGGTGAAGATACGGCCATCGCGGCACTGCAGTGCCACGCCGCTCGGGGAGTTGCTGTACGGAGTGTGGCTCTTGTTCGCCGCGCGTATGGCCGCCTGGTTCAGGTCATCGCCGGACAGGGCGAAACCGTGATCCTGCTCGTCCATCAGCAGGGTTTTGATCTCCAGATCTTTCGGGCCGAAGGCGTCAGGCAGGTAGTCCCCCAGCGTCTGCGGCGCGCGGCCCGGCAGGTTAATGCGCAGCTGCAGCCCGCTGTTCAGCTCGTTCATAAACTGGCGGCAGTGGCCGCATGGGGTGTAGTTTACGGTGATGGCGCTCAGGGCTTTCTCACCGCGCAGCCAGGCGTGGCTGATGGCGCTCTGCTCGGCGTGAACGGTCTGCTGCATGGTTGCGCCGAGGAACTCCATGTTCCCGCCGAAGTACCAGTTTCCGCTGACGCCGCGCGCGATGGCACCGACGTTGAAGTGGGAAAGATCGGCCCGGGCGCAGGCGGCAGCCAGGGGCAGCAGTGCGAAAGCCAGCGCGTCTTCATCCATCCCGGTTGCCTGTTTAAGCACCGTGACCTGCTCCGCCGTCAGCAGGGCGGGGAAATGTGCGTCTGCCAGAACGGGAGCCAGGGCTGACTGCAAATTCTCTGCAAGCTGAGCGAAGGCAGCTTGAAAACGTGGGTGCATGGCGTTTGCCTCATAAAGGTTAATGGATCGGTAGTTTACGGAGCCGCAAGGCCTTTATATGTGATCCACTTCTCATTATGTATGCAACTTATGAAATCAAAATGAAATTTGCGCGACGCATCGCAAATTTTAGCCCATCACCGCCAGAATCAGCGGGAAAATGAACGGGGCGAGCAGGGAGGTGATAATCCCGCAGATCACCAGCGCAAGCGAGCTAAACGCCCCTTCCTGATAGTCCAGCTCCGCGCAGCGGGCGGTACCCAGCGCGTGCGAGGCGGTGCCCATCGACAGCCCGCGCGCTGCTTTGGTGTGAATACGCATCCCGTTCAGCAGAGTGTGGCCAAACACCGCGCCGAGAATACCGACGAAAATCACGCACATCGCGCTGATGGCCGGAATACCGCCGAGGCTGCCGCCTACCGCCATCGCGATAGGCGTGGTCACTGATTTAGGCAGGATAGAGGCGGCAATTTGCGGGGAGGCCCCCATCAACAGCGCCACCGACGTGCCGGTGATCATCGCCACCAGGCTTCCCACAAAACAGATAGTAATGATGGACTTCCACCGTGCGCGGATCTGGTGCAGCTGCTCATATAAAGGAAAGGCAAGCGCGACAACGGCGGGCTGCAGGAGGTCGTTTAAAATTTTGCTGCCTGCAAAGTAACGCTCATAAGGAATGCCGGTGAGCAGCAGGAAGGGAATAATCACCACCATCGCCACCAGCAGGGGGTTCAGCAAGGGCATTTTAAATTGTGCGGCAAGCTTGCGCGCGGCGAAGAATACCAGCAGGGTTAACGGCAGTGACCACCAGATATTAGCCATCATTTTTTTGTTTTCTCCCCGACCACGTTGCGTTCGCCATGTACCAGATGAGAACTCCAGCTCACCACCAGGAAAACCACCAGCGTACTGACCGCGCAGGAAACGACAATCGGGCCGAACTGCGCCTTGAGCAAATCAAAATACTGCATGACGCCCACGCCGATAGGCACGAAAAGCAGCGCCATATAGCGAATGAGGACGAAGCAGCCTGGATTGACCCACTTTGCAGGCAGAATTTGCAGCGCCAGTAAAACGAAGAGGATCAGCATACCGATAATGCTGCCGGGAATGGTGATGGGCAGCAGCGACGCGATGAAAATGCCGGCATACAGGCAGGCGTAAATCAGGACGAATGCGCGCAGATATTGCCAGATAATGTTCAATGGTTTGCTCATGGTGATAGTCCTTGCTGAAACGCATTCATCATACAATTAAACCTAAAAATGTGCCACGGATCACATCATGAATTTTGAGCATACCAGACATTCCGGAATGGAACGTCCGGTATCACCTTACTGGTGCAGGCTACAGTTTAGAGGAAAGGGATTGCGCTGGCGAAGTCACGCGCCAGAGAAGGTATCAGCGTCAGGCGGTCAGTTTATCGAGAAAAGAAAACAGCACCTGGTTCATTTCGCGATAATCATGCGAGCGGAGTTCTTCCGCCGTTTCGACAAAACGGAATTCACCCGCACGGCGGAGGTCATTCTGCGAATGCTCAATCAGCAACTCTACCACCTCCGGCATCAGCTCCATATGGCACTGGAAACCGTAAACCCGTTCGCTGTATTGCACGATCTGGCGGGGACAACCCTCGCTGTAAGCCAGAACCTTAGCCTGCGGCGTCAACCCAGGCATATCGTTATGCCAGTGACCGACGTTCAGCACGCTGCCAAAGTCCTCAAACAGCGGGTTCGCCTTGCCTGCATCTGTGAGCCTGACGGGAAATTTGCCGATCTCTTTTTCCGGACTGTGGCAAAACGCTGCGCCCAGCGCTTCGCCGATAAGCTGTGAGCCCAGACAAACGCCTATCACCGTTTTACCTGCCTCTATCGCGCGGCTGATGAGTGCCTTTTCCGCCTGCGCATCAAACCAGGGGCATTCCTCAAGCGTGGTGGCGGGGGATTGCGGGCCTCCCATGATGATAAGCAGGTCTGTGCCCCCCAGTTCCTCAGGTAAAGGTTCGCCCTGATACACTCTGGTGTAGCTCAGACTGCAGCCGCGACTTTTCCCCCAGATTTCATAGGCGCCTGGCGCCTCGAAATGTTCATGAATAATAAAATGGATGTGCATTGCGTCTCTCTCTGGTTACGTGTACAAGCAGCATCATAAGAGGAAGGGGGGAATGTGAAATGCCAACCGTTATCGATAAAACGCCAATTCACGACGATGCTATCGGATGGTCAAGAGGGGCAATTCGCTATACGCGCGGCGAAGTCGATCCGCCTCACCAGCATTCGCAGGGACAACTTTTGTTTGCCATTAAGGGGGTTATGCTGGTTGAAACCGGCAGCAAACGCTGGGTCATACCGCCGCAGCGCGCGCTGTGGATCCCTCCCTTTCAGGAGCATACCTACAGCGTGTTATCCGCAACGGAGCTTCGCGCGGTCTGGTTTAGCCCGGCACTGATTTCGCAATGCGAACCTTTTAAGCGGAAAGACGAGGTTCACGTGATTATGGCCACAGCGTTGTTCAAAGAGCTGATTGCCGGGCTGTTCAGCGCGGAATACCGGCCGGCAAGCCAGCGCAGCATGGCCGTTTTGCTGCTCGACATCCTCAGCGAGACGCAGCAGATTTCTGCCGAACTGCCGATGCCCGTGGATGAGCGCTTACATCGCGTGGCCTGTGACATCATTGCCAACAATCTCTGGGATCTCTCTCTGGAAAGGCTGGCGGAACGGGCCGCGATGTCTGAACGCACATTTTCACGTGCGTTTATCAACGATACCGGCTTTAGCTTCCGGGCCTGGCGACAGCGCGCAAGGATTTGTGCCTCGCTGGATCTCCTCGCCAACGGATACCCGGTTAAGCAGGTGGCCTGGATGCTGGGGTTTTCCGGCCCGGCGGCATTTGCGGCGGCGTTTCGCGCTATTGTTGGGGCAACGCCGGGTGATTTTCTGCCTGAACAGAAGCGCTTCCCAGCGATATAGAGAGCGGCTACTATAGCGCGTCTTTTTTCACAGGTACTGCTATGCGTGTTTTACTGGCCCCAATGGAAGGCGTGCTCGACTCCCTCGTGCGCGAGCTTCTGACCGAGGTGAACGATTACGATCTCTGCGTAACGGAGTTTTTACGCGTGGTCGATATGTTGCTGCCAGAAAAGTCATTCTATCGTCTCTGCCCTGAACTGCATCGCCAGAGCCGGACCCCTTCCGGCACGCTGGTGCGTATTCAGTTGCTCGGCCAGTATCCTGAGTGGCTGGCGGAAAATGCCGCCCGCGCGGTAGCGCTTGGCTCTTACGGGGTGGATCTCAACTGCGGCTGCCCGTCGAAGCTGGTAAACGGCAGCGGCGGCGGGGCGACGTTGCTGAAAGATCCTGAGCTGATTTACCGCGGCGCGAAAGCCATGCGTGAGGCCGTGCCCTCGCATTTGCCGGTGACGGTTAAGGTGCGCCTGGGGTGGGACAGCGATGCCCGACAGTTTGAAATTGCCGATGCGGTGCAGCAGGCCGGGGCCACCGAGCTGGTGGTGCATGGCCGCACTAAAGAAGACGGCTACAAAGCCGAGCGCATTAACTGGCAGGCGATTGGTGAGATCCGCAAACGACTTACTATTCCGGTGATCGCCAACGGCGAAATCTGGGATTACGAGAGCGCGCAGGCGTGCCTGAAAGCCACCGGCTGCGATGCGGTGATGATTGGCCGCGGCGCGTTGAACGTGCCGAACCTCAGCCGGGTGGTGAAATATAACGAACCGCGGATGCCGTGGGCAGATGTCGTCACGCTGCTGCAAAAATACAGCCGTCTGGAGAAGCAGGGCGACACCGGTTTGTATCACGTCGCGCGAATTAAACAGTGGCTGAGTTATTTACGCAAAGAGTACAGCGAAGCGCTGGGATTATTTCAGGAGATCCGCACGCTGCAAACGTCGGCTGATATTGCGCGAGTTATACAGTCAAAATAAACGGCAATTATATTTAAAAATAAATAATTCACTCGGTGAATATTTTGCCGAGTATGTAAGTGTATGACAATTTGCGGATTGCCACGCGTTACTAAAAAATAGCGCGTCATCAAGCGTAAGTTGCGCCTTTATTTTTTTGAGTGCATGGCGTAATGAAACGTTTTCTTATTTTATCTCTGAGTGCTCCCCTTGTTTTTATGCTGGCTGCCTGCGCACCGGAACATTCCACGGTGTCGCCAATTCAAACGCAAACGACAGCCGCGTCCGTTAATACCCAACTTCGTCATGCGGACTGGCCGAAAAATGAATGGTGGAAAGAATATAACGACCCGCAGTTAAATTCGCTTATTGCCAAAGCCATAGCGGATGCGCCCGATATGCAAATTGCCCGGCAGCGCATTACGCTTGCCGAAGCGCAGGCCAGAGCCGCTATCGCAGCCGATGGCCCACAAATGGATTTTTCAGCGGATGTTGAACGGCAAAAAATGTCGGCAGAGGGGCTGATGGGGCCGTTTGCCCTAACCGACCCGGCGGCGGGCACCACCGGCCCATGGTATACCAACGGCACTTTTGGCCTGACGGCGGGCTGGGATCTCGATCTGTGGGGAAAAAACCGCGCCCGGATTGCAGCGCGTATCGGTAAAGTGAATGCGCAAAAAGCGGAGCTGGAGCAGACCCGTCAGCTGCTTTCAACCAGCGTTGCGCGCCTTTACTGGGCGTGGCAGACCCAGGCCGAAGCAGGGGAAGTTCTTACCCGGATTAAACAGGAGCAGGAAAATATTATCGACGCCGATCGCGAACTGTATCAGCACGGTATTACCTCCTCGGTGGAGGGCGTCGAAACCGATATACACGCCAGTAAGACTAATGAACAGCTGGCCGACGTAAAGGGCAAAATGAAGGCCATTGAAGCGCGTCTGGATGCGCTGACCGGCACCCCGGCGACACACCTTACGCGCCACCCGTTGCCTGCAGCAGAAGCCTCGCTACCGTCGACGCTGGGATATGAACTGCTGGCTCGCCGACCGGATCTGCAGGAGGCGCACTGGTATATCGAAGCCTCCATGAGCGAGGTGGAAGCCGCCAGAGCGGCGTTCTATCCTGACGTGAACCTGATGGCGTTCTTACAGCAGGATGCCCTGCACCTGAGCGATCTGTTCCGCTCTTCAGCCCAGCAGATGGGCGTGACTGCCGGACTGACGCTGCCGATCTTCGACAGCGGCAGGCTGAACGCTAATCTGGATATCGCCCAGGCGCAGAATAACCTCTCGGTCGCGAACTACAACAAAGCGGTGGTGGAGGCGGTCAATCAGGTGGCGCGTACGGCAAGTGAAGTTGAAACCCTGACGGCAAAAAATCGTCACCAGCAGCAGATCGAAAAAGACGCGGCGCGCGTGGTGGCGCTGGCGCAGGCGCGTTTTAGCGCAGGTATTATTGCCGGTTCGCGGGTCAGCGAAGCCAGAATCCCGGCACTGAAAGAGCATCTCGAAGGCGTCATGTTGAAAGGCCAGTATCTCGACGCCACGCTGCAGCTGACGTCAGCGCTGGGCGGCGGCTATCATCATGGCTAAACAGGGCCATTATCTATACTTACCTCTTTGCAGTTTTTCAGGAGGTGAGTATGAACAGAGTAGCGATTGTAACCGCATCGGATTCCGGGATCGGTAAAACCACGGCGCTGATGCTGGCAGAGCGCGGGTTTGATATTGGCGTCACCTGGCATTCGGATGAAAAAGGGGCGCTGGAAACCTGCCGTGAAGTTGAAGCGCGTGGGCAGCGTGCAGAGGCTATCCATCTTGATTTAAGCACGCTCCCGGACGGCGCTGAAGCCATTGAAACGCTCATTGCACGTTTCGGCCGGCTGGACGTGCTGGTTAACAATGCCGGAGCGATGACCAAAGCGCCATTTCTTGAGATGGCGTTTGACGACTGGCGGAACATTTTTACCGTCGACGTGGACGGCGCGTTTCTCTGCTCGCAGATTGCGGCACGGCAGATGGTGAAGCAGGGGGAAGGCGGGCGGATTGTGAACATCACCTCGGTGCATGAGCACACGCCGCTGCCTGATGCCAGCGCTTACACGGCTGCGAAACATGCGCTCGGCGGCTTAACCAAATCGATGGCGATGGAGCTGGTGAAGCACAAGATTCTGGTGAACGCCGTCGCGCCGGGGGCCATTGCCACGCCGATGAACGATATGGACGACAGCGAAGTGAAGGAAGGGGCAATGCCGGAAATCCCGCTGGCAAGGCCGGGCCACACCAAAGAAATCGCCAGCCTGGTGGCGTGGCTGTGTGACAGCGACGCCAGCTATACCACAGGGCAATCGTTTATCGTCGACGGGGGCTTTATGCTGGCGAACCCGCAGTTTAAGCCGGAAGGGTAACAGGTTTCCCCTCTCCCCAAAGGGGTGAGGGGCACCAGGCTGACTCACTCCTCATCCCGCTTCTTCTCTCTGTGCCGCATCCACAGCCTGACCCCAATCACCGCCACAACCACCAGAATCAACCACGCCCAGTGCTTCAGGTGTTGGTCAAGGTTGTGCAGCCACGGGCCAATCACCTCGCCACCCACGTAACCAAGCGTCGTGAAGATCAGCGCCCAGGCTATCGCGCCAACAATATTCAGCGGCAGGAAAATTTTTGGCGGCAGGCGGCTGGCACCAATCAGTATCGGCCCGATGATCCTGAAGCCGTACATAAAGCGGGTGCCTATGACGAACAGATAAGGGTGACGCTGGATCAGGCGCTGCGCGCGGTTGATTTTCTTTTTGTGTTTAACGAAACGCTTGAGCAGCGTCGGGCCAAAGCGCAGCCCCAGGAAGTAGAGCAGCTGATCGCCAATCATGCCGCCCAGCGCGACCGCAGCGACGACCAGCGGAAACTTCAGTAAGCCCTGATGCGCGGCGACGCCGCCCAGCAGCGTGATGGTTTCACCTTCCGCCACGCTGCCGATGACCAGCGCGGCATATCCATATTGTTCAATGAGTGCGTTAATATCCATTACGTAACGGTTATCTCCCTCTGCGTACCTCGTTTAATCATATACCTCATGAATCAACCGCGCGGCAATCAACGGAAATTTCCCACTGTACATAAAATAATCTAAAGCCTGCATTATACTTAAGGTATCGCTGACGGGCCGACAACAAGGGGGCGCTATGAACCATGTCTGGGGACTTTTCTCCCATCCCGATCGTGAAATGCATGTCATCAAAAGTGAGAACGAAACGGTCTCGCATCATTACACCCACCATGTGCTGCTGATGGCCGCGGTGCCGGTAATATGCGCGTTTATTGGCACAACACAAATCGGCTGGAACTTCGGTGACGGTACCGTGGTTCAGCTCTCCTGGTTTACCGGGCTTTATCTGGCCATTCTCTTTTATGGCCTGATGCTGGCAGGGGTGGCGGTCATGGGGCGCGTCATTCACTGGATGGCGCGTAACTACCCACAGCGCCCATCGCTGGCACACTGTATGGTCTTTGCCGGATACGTCGCGACCCCGCTGTTCTTAAGCGGTATTGTTGCGCTCTATCCACTGGTCTGGCTGTGCGCGCTGATCGGTACTGTTGCGCTCTTTTACACCGGTTATCTGCTGTATCTGGGCGTTCCAACCTTCCTGAATATCAATAAAGAAGAGGGCCTGAGCTTCTCCGGTTCCACGCTTGCCATCGGGGTGCTGGTACTGGAGGTGTTACTGGCACTGACGGTTATTCTCTGGGGTTATGGATACCGTCTCTTCTAAGCTCACTGCATTGCTGGCGTAAATGCCAGCAATGCAGCATCTGTTCACGATTATCCGCTGGCGACAAAGCACGGTGACCGCTATGATGCCGAAGCCAGCCTGTGTTTATCCGTCGACACAGGCGGTGTACGTCATTACGTGCGTGAATAATTATCAGAAGTCTCACCATGCTGAAATTTCGTGTCTCCTTACTTAGCCTGGCGCTGCTGCTGGGCGCGTCCGCTGCCGTGCCAGCTGTCGCCAAAACGCCCGCTGTGACCACCGCTGCTGCTCAGCCGCAAATTGCGTCCGGCAGCGCGATGATTGTTGATCTCAATACCAATAAGGTGATTTACGCCAGCCACCCGGACCTGGTGCGCCCAATCGCCTCAATAACCAAATTAATGACCGCGATGGTGGTGCTTGATGCTCGCCTGCCGCTGGACGAAAAGCTGAAAGTGGATATCAGCCACACGCCGGAGATGAAAGGGATCTACTCTCGCGTGCGCCTGAATAGTGAAATCAGCCGTAAAAATATGCTGCTGCTGGCGCTGATGTCGTCCGAAAACCGTGCGGCGGCAAGTCTGGCGCACCACTATCCTGGCGGTTACGATGCCTTTATCCGCGCGATGAACGCCAAAGCCAAAGCGCTGGGGATGAGCAATACTCATTTTGTTGAACCGACGGGTCTGTCGATTAACAACGTCTCCACGGCCCGCGATCTGACGAAACTGCTGATTGCCAGCAAGCAGTACCCGCTGCTCGGCCAGCTCAGCACCACGCGTGAGGACATGGCGACATTCTCGAATCCGTCTTACACGCTGCCGTTTCGCAACACGAACCATCTGGTGTACCGCGAGAACTGGAATATTCAGTTAACCAAAACCGGGTTTACTAATGCGGCAGGCCACTGCCTGGTGATGCGCACCGTGTTTAACGGTAAGCCGGTGGCGCTGGTGGTGATGGATGCCTTCGGGAAATATACCCACTTCGCGGATGCGAGCCGCCTGCGGACCTGGATTGAGACCGGGAAAGTGCAGCCCGTTCCGGCTGCGGCATTGACCTATAAAAAGCAGAAAGCGGAGCAGATGGCGACGGCGCAAAACGACTAATTCCCCTCTGCGCGTTGATGCCCTCACCCCGACCCTCTCCCACGGGAGAGGGAGAAAACACTAAAAACGGTAACCCAGGTTACCGTTTTATGTTTATTCCGGCAGCGTCCAGTCACCGTCGTTGAGCGGGCGCTGCATTATCACCGTATCCCGCCAGTCGCCTTTCTTATACCCCACGCTGCGAAGCTGACCGACAATCTCAAAGCCGTGTTTTTTATGCAGCCGTAACGAGCCGGAATTATTATTGCCATCTCCCACAACGGCAATCATCTGCCGCCACGGGCCCTGCTCGCAGCGCGCGATCAGCGCGTTCATTAATGCGGTGCCAAAACCGCGTCCGGTGATGCTGGCATCCACGTAAATCGACTCTTCCAGGGTATAGCGATAGGCCTGACGCGGTCGGTAAGGGGTGGCGTAACAATAGCCCACCACGATGCCGCGATAGAGCGCGATTAGCCACGGTAAACCGTTCTCGGCCACGCTTTTCATGCGCTGACGCATTTCGTCGATGGTGGGGGGGACTTCTTCGAATGACGCGCGTCCGTGAAGCACATGCCAGGCATAGATGGCGGCGATGGCATGCACATCATCGGGAAGGGCGTCGCGCACTTCCAGTTCGGTTTCGGATAAAACATCAACAGCCGACATGATGCGCCTGCTCCTCGTTATAGAATGACGGAGAAACATTTCTCCGGCGACAGACCGCTACTCTATTACGATTAAGGCGCGCGAAACAATCTCTCAAATTTGGCTGTAGGGTTTAATCAGACGCTTGCGTTATGCGCTGCTCCGCGTCTGCACTCTCTTTCCAGTATTTCTTCCGCGTTGTTTTCCCGATCCCGGGGTTCATGCTGTTTGTAGGGTCATTCTCGCGATAAAACTGCTTAAGGGCGTCAGGGGCTTTATAAAGATGCCCGACGTTGTGTTCCGCAGGATATTGTGCGCCACGCTCGCGCAGCAGGGCGAGCATCTGCTCCTTCAGTTCGTGTGCATCTAGCCCTTTTTTGACGATATAATCCTGATGGAAGACGTAGCACATAAAGTGGCCGTAATAGAGCTTATGCACCAGCTTGCTGTCGATTTCCGGCGGCAGATGCTCAAACCATTCGGTGTCGTTGCGTCGCAGGGCGATATCCAGCGCCAGAATATCTTCCACTTCTTCGGAATGCACCGCCTGGTAACGGATAGCGGCACCCGCCGCGGCGAAGCGGTGCAGGAAGGCTTTGCTGCCTTCTTCCGGCGTGCAGGCAAAGAAATCACCCTCAGCCGTCCTGAAGAACTCGGTCAGCCAGCTCTGCGCTTCGGCGATCCCGTCCCCGGCCATTTTCAGCAGCAGGTGATGTTCGTACTTATCACGCCAGGTTTTCATTCGCTCCGGCAGATGCGCAGGGAAAACGTTGCCCAGCTTCTGCATAAAGCGGTCGGTAAAGTGGGGCTTGAACAGCGGCACTTTCTCCAGCATCGCGTCGGTGCGGCCCTTCATGGTGAAGAAGAACGGCATTTTGTCGGTGCCAAGCTTATCGATCATCAAAAAGGTGTCTTTCCCGTAGCGCTCCGCGATGTCGTAAATATCCCGATGCATGTACTCGCCCGCCACCGGCAGGTGGGTGAATTCGCCCAGAATATGGCGACGAATTTCAGTCAGGACCTCAGGCTGATTGGTGCCGATGTAAAATACCTGCTGCTTTTTCTCTGCCGGGAAGGTGTCGAGACGCACCGCAAAAACCGCCAGCTTGCCCGCGCAGCCGGACGATTCAAACAGGCGATCCGGATCGGCGTTGTAGCGCGCCGGGGTATCGGCCTCGATATCGCGTACGCGGGTGATGTAATCGTGGTCGTGCGCGTGGCGACCATCGTGCTGCACGTCTTCGTCCCTCACGCGGTCGTCGTCGAGCTTGCTGAGGATCTGTTCCGGCGTTACGCCCAGATCGATGCCCAGGTGGTTCACCAGCGTCAGCTTGCCGTTTTCATCAATGCGGGCAAAAAGTGACATTTCGGTGTAGGCCGGGCCGCGCTGGACCAGCGAACCGCCGGAGTTATTGCAGATCCCACCGACCACCGAGGCGCCAATGCAGGAGGAGCCGATCACCGAGTGCGGCTCGCGGCCCAGCGGCTTAAGCGCTTTTTCCAGCGAGTAGAGCGTGGTGCCCGGGAACGCGAGCACCTGCTCGCCTTTGTCCAGCAGGTGCAGCTTGTCGAGGCGCAGGGTGCTGATAATCACGATATCGCGATCGTAATCGTTGCCGTTCGGCGTGGAACCTTCGGTCAGGCCGGTGTTGGCCGCCTGCATTAAAATAATTTTGTCCGCCGCAACGCAGGCGCTCAGCACGCGCCACAGCTCCAGCAGCGTGCCGGGGAAGACCACCGCCAGCGCGTCACCCTGGCCGGAGCGGAAACCCTTGCGGTAGCGGGCGGTTTTGGCCGGGTCGGTAAGCAGGTGAGAGGAGCCAACCAGGCGCGACAGTTCGTTAATAAATGTTTTGTTATCGTCAGTTCGAACAGAAGTCATCTTCCACTCCTTGTGGTGGGGCAAATTTCTCGCTGTAAAGCATAGCGCGATTAACTGTTCAGCGGTCGAGTATTCACGAGAAAAATCAGAGAATAACCCTGCAACGTTCAGAGGGTTTATGGCACACTGCGCTTTTCGCACGGTCTGGCCGGGTGCTTCCCGCGGTTATTGATGAGAGAGAATAACAACATGAAATGGCTATGTTCTGTAGGTGTCGCCGTCAGCCTGGCGCTGCAACCTGCGCTGGCAGAGGATTTGTTTGGTAATCACCCGCTCACGCCTGAAGCCCGCGACGCGTTTGTCACGGAGTTGCTTAAGAAGATGACGGTCGATGAAAAAATCGGCCAGCTGCGTCTGATCAGCGTTGGCCCGGATAACCCGAAAGAGGCCATCCGCGAGATGATCAAAGAGAACCAGGTGGGCGCGATTTTTAACACCGTCACCCGCCAGGATATCCGCGCCATGCAGGATCAGGTGATGCAGCTCAGCCGCCTGAAAATCCCGCTGTTCTTCGCCTACGACGTGGTGCACGGCCAGCGCACCGTCTTCCCGATCAGCCTCGGCTTAGCCTCCTCGTTTAACCTCGACGCGGTGAAAACCGTCGGGCGCGTGTCGGCCTATGAAGCGGCGGACGACGGCCTGAACATGACCTGGGCACCGATGGTGGACGTCTCGCGCGATCCGCGCTGGGGCCGCGCCTCGGAAGGCTTCGGTGAAGATACCTATTTAACGGCCACGATGGGCAAAACCATGGTGGAAGCGATGCAGGGCAAGAGCCCGGCGGACCGCTACTCGGTAATGACCAGCGTTAAACACTTCGCGGCCTACGGCGCCGTGGAAGGCGGTAAAGAGTACAACACCGTCGACATGAGCCCACAGCGCCTGTTTAACGACTACATGCCGCCGTACAAGGCAGGGCTGGATGCGGGCAGCGGCGCGGTGATGGTGGCGCTGAACTCGCTGAACGGCACGCCTGCGACCTCTGATTCCTGGCTGCTGAAAGACGTGCTGCGCGACCAGTGGGGCTTTAAGGGCATCACCGTTTCTGACCACGGCGCGATTAAAGAGCTGATCAAGCACGGCACGGCGTCCGATCCGGAAGACGCGGTGCGCGTTGCGCTCAAGTCCGGCATCAACATGAGCATGAGCGACGAGTACTACAGCAAATACCTGCCGGGGCTGGTAAAGAGCGGCAAGGTAACGATGGCGGAGCTGGACGATGCCGCGCGCCACGTGCTGAACGTGAAATATGACATGGGGCTGTTTAACGATCCGTACAGCCACCTGGGGCCGAAAGATTCTGACCCGGCGGATACCAACGCCGAAAGTCGCCTGCACCGTAAAGAGGCGCGTGAAGTGGCGCGCGAAAGCCTGGTGCTGCTGAAGAACCGCCTCGACACACTGCCGCTGAAAAAATCCGGCACTATTGCTGTGGTCGGCCCGCTGGCTGACAGCAAGCGCGACGTGATGGGCAGCTGGTCTGCCGCGGGCGTGGCCGATCAGTCCGTTACCGTCCTGACCGGCATCAAGAGCGCCGTCGGTGAAAACGCCAAAGTGGTGTACGCCAAAGGGGCGAACGTCACCGACGATAAAGACATCGTCACCTTCCTCAACCAGTACGAGGAAGCGGTGAAGGTCGATCCGCGCACACCGAAGGAGATGATCGACGAAGCGGTCAATGCGGCGAAGCAGTCTGACGTCGTTGTCGCGGTCGTGGGGGAAGCGCAGGGTATGGCGCACGAAGCCTCCAGCCGTACTGACATCACCATCCCGCAGAGCCAGCGCGATCTGATCGCCGCCCTGAAAGCGACCGGCAAGCCGCTGGTGCTGGTGCTGATGAACGGTCGTCCGCTGGCGCTGGTGAAAGAGGACCAGCAGGCTGACGCCATTCTGGAAACCTGGTTCGCCGGCACCGAAGGCGGTAACGCCATCGCCGACGTATTGTTTGGCGATTACAACCCGTCGGGCAAGCTGCCGATGTCCTTCCCGCGCTCCGTCGGGCAGATCCCGGTTTACTACAGCCACCTGAACACCGGCCGCCCGTACAACGCCGACAAGCCGAACAAATACACGTCTCGTTACTTTGACGAAGCTAACGGCCCGCTCTACCCGTTTGGTTATGGCCTGAGCTATACCACCTTCAAGGTCTCTGAGGTGAAAATGTCGGCGCCGAGCCTGAAGCGTGACGGCAAGGTCACCGCCAGCGTCGAGGTGACCAACACCGGCAAGCGTGAAGGGGCAACGGTGATTCAGATGTACGTGCAGGATGTCACCGCCTCGATGAGCCGTCCTGTGAAGCAGCTGCGCGGCTTTGAGAAGGTCAATCTCAAGCCTGGCGAAACCAAAACCATCAGCTTCCCGATTGACGTGGATGCCCTGAAGTTCTGGAACCAGCAGATGAAATATGATGCGGAACCGGGCAAGTTTAACGTCTTTATCGGGGTGGATTCCGCCCGCGTAAATAAAGGCGAGTTCGAGCTGCTGTAACCTTTCCCTCCTTTGCATCCCCCGTTCATCGGGGGATGCGTCTTACCTTATGCTAAAAAGGCATTTTGCCGGGTAAATCCGCCGTTTTAAGCTACGCTTTTCTCTCAAGCCTCTGAAAAAGGCAGCAAAAAAATGAGGATAGCGGAATGACGATTAAATCGGGGATGGTAGTTTCTGCGGCGCTACTCGCGGCGCTAAGCCTGCCGTTACAGGCGGCGGAGCCGGTAAAAGTGGGCTCAAAGATCGATACCGAGGGCGCGCTGCTCGGGAATATTATTCTCCAGGTGCTGGAAAGCCACGGCGTGAAAACCGTCAATAAAGTTCAGCTGGGCACCACGCCCGTCGTGCGCGGCGCGATTACCTCCGGCGAGCTGGATATCTATCCTGAATATACCGGCAACGGCGCGTTCTTCTTTAAAGAAGAGAACGATCCAGCATGGAAAAACGCCAAAGCTGGCTATGAAAAAGTCAAAAAACTCGACGCGGAACAGAACAAGCTGGTCTGGCTGACCCCAGCCCCGGCCAACAATACCTGGACTATCGCCGTGCGTAAGGACGTGGCGGAGAAAGGGAAGCTCACCTCGCTTGCGGATCTCAGCCGCTACCTGAAAGAGAAGGGCGACTTTAAGCTTGCGGCGTCCGCGGAGTTTATCGAGCGTCCTGACGCGCTGCCTGCATTCGAAAAAGCGTACGATTTCAAGCTCGACCAGGCGCAACTGCTCTCGCTGGCGGGCGGAGATACGGCGGTAACCATTAAGGCGGCGGCGCAGCAAACCTCCGGCGTTAACGCGGCGATGGCCTACGGCACCGACGGCCCGGTCGCGGCGCTGGGTCTGCAAACCCTGACCGATCCAAAAGGCGTTCAGCCGATCTACGCTCCAACCCCGGTTGTGCGTGAGGCGGTGCTGAAAGCCTACCCGGATATTGCTGAATGGCTCAAACCGGTCTTCGAAAAGCTGGATGAAAAAACGCTGCAACAGCTGAATGCCAGCATTGCCGTCGAGGGACTGGATGCCAAAAAAGTGGCCGCCGACTTCCTGAAACAACAAGGGCTTGTGAAGTAACGGGAAAGGGCTGTGCCAATAAAATGTCATAACCGCGTACTGCTGCTGTTGGCCTGCGTGGCCATCGCGGCGGTCGCGTTACCGTTTGTGAACGTCGCGCCTAACCGCCTGATGTCGGGGGAAGGGCGTGCTCTCTGGGACGTATGGTCGTTCACGCCGTGGTGGCTGGCGGCTGCGCTGGCCGCGTGGGTTGCACTGTCGCTCTGGCAAGGGCGAACGGCGCAGTGGCTGACGCTGCTGCTTTCGGAAGGTCTCTTTATCGCGCTGTTCTGGAGCGCGGGGCTGGCGGCAACGCATATGGCCTCGGCGGAAAGTCCGCTGGCGAGAACCACGCCAGGCAGCGGCCTGTGGCTCTGGCTGGCTTTGTGTTTACTGGCCAGCAGCGATGCGATTCGTCGTCTCATCGCCAGTTCTGTCTGGCGCTGGGTGCTTAATGCGCAGATATGGTCTATTCCGCTGCTGTTATTGTTCAGCGGTGAACTGAACAACCTCTCGCTGTTAAAAGAGTACGCCAACCGTCAGGAGGTGTTTGATGATGCCCTGGCGCAACATTTGACGATTCTTTTCGGCACGCTGATCCCGGCGCTGCTGATCGGGATACCGCTCGGCATGTGGTGTTATCGTCATCCCTCACGTCAGGGTAGCATCTTTGCTGTACTCAACGTCATCCAGACCATTCCCTCCGTTGCGCTGTTTGGCCTGCTGATTGCCCCTCTGGCCGGGCTGGTGAAGTCGTTTCCCGCGCTGGGCGCGGTGGGTATCGCCGGAACGGGGTTAACGCCCGCGCTGATTGCGCTGGTGCTGTACGCGCTGCTCCCGCTGGTGCGCGGCGTAGTCGCGGGCTTAAGCCAGGTTGCGCCGGATGTGCTGGAAAGCGCCCATGCGATGGGGATGAGCGCGCGACAGTGTTTCTGGAAGATACAGCTCCCGCTGGCGCTGCCCCTGCTGCTGCGCAGCCTGCGTGTGGTAGCGGTTCAGACCGTTGGCATGGCGGTGATTGCCGCGCTGATTGGAGCGGGCGGCTTTGGCGCGCTGGTGTTCCAGGGGCTGCTGAGCAGCGCCCTCGATCTGGTGTTGTTAGGCGTAGTCCCTACCATTGCGCTGGCGGTTGTCGTCGACGCCCTGTTTGCCTTATGGCTCGCGCTGCTCAGGAGAAGAGCCAATGATTGAATTTCATGATGTGAGTAAAACCTTTGCCGGCCGCCCGGCGGCAAGCCATCTGAACCTGAACTTTGCCGAGGGGGCATTTTCCGTGCTGATTGGCACTTCGGGCTCGGGAAAATCCACCACGCTGAAGATGATCAACCGGCTGGTGGAGCATGACAGCGGGTTAATTCGCTTTGCCGGGGAAGAGATCCGCAGCCTGCCGGTGCTGGAGCTGCGCCGCCGAATGGGCTATGCCATTCAGTCTATCGGCCTGTTTCCGCACTGGACGGTGGCACAGAACATCGCCACCGTGCTGCAGCTGGAGAAATGGTCGCGGGCTAAAATCGCTGACCGCGTTGATGAACTGATGTCTCTGCTGGGGCTGGAGCCCGCGTTGCGCGAGCGCTATCCTCACCAGCTCTCCGGTGGGCAACAGCAGCGCGTGGGCGTGGCGCGCGCGCTGGCGGCTAACCCGCAGGTGCTGCTGATGGATGAACCCTTTGGCGCGCTGGATCCCGTTACGCGCGGGGCGCTGCAAACGGAGATGACCCGCATTCACCGCATTCTTGGTCGAACCATCGTCCTCGTGACGCACGATATAGATGAAGCCCTGCGCCTGGCCGACCATCTGGTGCTGATGGACCACGGCGAGGTGGTGCAGCAGGGCGCGCCGCTTGCGCTGCTGACCAGCCCCAAGAATGACTTTGTACGCGAGTTTTTTGGCCGCAGCGAGCTGGGCGTCAGGCTGCTCTCCTTGCGGACGGTCGGAGACTATATGCGCCGGGAGAATGCACCGCCCGGCGGGGAACCGTTACAGGAGCAGATGAGCCTGCGGGATGCCCTCTCCGCGTTTGTCGCGCGCCGGTGCGAAGTCCTGCCCGTGGCGGATGTCCGGGGTGCGCCGTGCGGCAGCCTGCATTTTCGCGATCTGCTGGCCGGGGAGGTGACGCGTGAAGGCACTGCGTGATCCGCTCCTCTGGCTGGTAGCGCTCTTTGTCGCCTTACTGTTTCTGATGCCTCACAGCGCGGCGCTGTTTAACACTCTTTTTCCGGGGCTACCGCGGCCAGTGTATCAGCAGGAGAGCTTTATTAACCTTGCCCTGGCGCATCTCTGGCTGGTGGCGCTCTCAAGCGTCATCGCGGTGGTGCTGGGAGTAGGGGCGGGCATCGCGGTCACGCGACCTGCGGGCCGGGAGTTTCGTCCGCTGGTGGAGACGGTTGCGGCCATTGGACAGACGTTTCCGCCGGTGGCGGTGCTGGCGATAGCGGTGCCGGTGATGGGTTTTGGTCAGCAGCCCGCGATTATTGCGCTGATTCTGTACGGCGTGTTGCCCGTTCTGCAGGGCACGCTGGCGGGCGTTGCGGCGGTCCCGGCGTCTGTTTTAAGCGTGGCGGAAGGGATGGGGATGAGCCGCTGGCAGCGGCTGCGCAATGTAGAACTGCCGCTTGCGGCACCGGTTATTATTGCCGGGATCCGCACGTCGGTGATCATTAACATCGGGACGGCGACCATTGCGTCTACGGTCGGTGCCAATACGCTGGGAACGCCGATCATCATCGGCTTAAGCGGGTTTAATACGGCTTATATTGTGCAGGGGGCGGTACTGGTCGCGCTGGCGGCCATCGTTGTCGATCGCCTTTTTGAGCGGCTGGCGCTGTACCTCAGCCGACACCGCCACGAACGATAAACGAGTATCCTGCAAGCATCACCCCGCCGATACCGCTTACGGCCATCAGGACAAAAAGGGTAATAATGGCGAGTTTGGTTGCCTTCATCATGTGCTCCTGTTGTTAACGGAACAATTATACGGTGAAGCGCAGCTGTTAATGAACCATTAAATGCCGTTATGGCTCATCCGGGCCAAGGGAATAAACCGGATAACCATGCTCACGCCACTCCGTCAGCAGCTGTTGCTGCGTGGCGGACGGCACTTCGCCACACCAGACCAGCAGGGTCTGGCCGTCGAAAAACTCGGGTTTGAGCTGCCCCAGCGAGTGCGCAAGGACATCCACGCGCCAGCCCTTTTGGGTGGCGATCCACGCTTCCAGCCACAGACGGGTGGTATCGTGCACGTTCCAGCCGACCACCAGCGCATCTTTTCCTGCCTTATTCTTCGCCGAGGCAAGACAGACGGCAATATAGTTGATCAGCACCCCGTCAAGCATGCTGAGCAGCGCCTGCAGGGTAGACTGTTGGCACTGCAGGCGCCGACGGAGCGGAATGAAAAGATGGGTGATAAGCGTTTTCGCCGGATAATCGCGACCCTGCTCTTTGATCCAGGCGCGCAGTCGCTGCAGGTTACCCGCCTGAAGGAGCCGCAGCAGCGTTTCCTGCTGCTCGCGCCAGAGGCGTTGCGTGTCCGGGTCGTCGTGGCTCAGCAGGGACTTTACTTTCCCGACCTGCACCCCGTTGTCGATCCAGCTTTTGATTTCGCGGATCCGGTCGATATCGGCATCGTTGAAAAGGCGATGACCACCGTCCGTCCTCTGCGGTTTGAGCAATCCATACCGTCGCTGCCACGCCCGTAGGGTAACGGGATTGATATCACAAAGGAGTGCCACTTCACCGATTGTGTAAAGCGCCATATTTGCCCCCTGGCTTACGCGTCCCCAGCTTAACTGTAGACCCACTTTGCCGAACCAGGAAGAATTGATTAATTTTTAAACAAATAATGCGAACCATGCACGATGTGCAGAAAAAGATGTGATAACGGACACGATTTTGCGCTTTTTTGGGGCGCTTCAAAGAAAGTTCAGCCGCATCCGTGTATGTTACGCGTTTTTTAGCGTGTGCGGTTTTGAGTATGTACGAGTTTAACCTGGTGCTGCTGTTGCTTCAGCAGATGTGCGTGTTTCTGGTCATTGCCTGGCTGATGAGCAAAACGCGTCTTTTCATTCCGCTGATGCAGGTCACCGTACGCCTGCCGCACAAGCTGCTCTGCTACGTCACCTTCTCTATTTTTTGCATCATGGGGACCTACTTCGGCCTCCATATCGAAGACTCTATTGCTAATACGCGCGCCATCGGCGCGGTGATGGGCGGGCTGCTGGGCGGCCCGGTCGTCGGTGGCCTTGTCGGTTTAACCGGTGGGCTGCATCGCTATTCCATGGGCGGGATGACGGCGCTCAGCTGCATGATCTCGACGATCGTCGAAGGGCTGCTTGGTGGCCTGGTGCACAGCTATATGATTAAGCGCGGTCGCCCGGACAAGGTGTTTAGCCCGCTTACCGCCGGGGCCATCACATTTGTGGCTGAAATGGCGCAGATGGCGATCATTCTGCTGATTGCCCGCCCGTTCGAGGATGCGCTGCACCTGGTCAGCAGTATTGCCGCCCCGATGATGGTGACCAACACCGTCGGCGCGGCGCTGTTTATGCGTATTCTGCTCGACAAGCGCGCCATGTTTGAGAAGTACACCTCGGCCTTTTCCGCCACGGCGCTGAAGGTTGCCGCCTCGACCGAAGGGATCCTGCGTCAGGGGTTTAACGAAGAGAACAGCATGAAGGTTGCCCAGGTGCTCTATAAAGAGCTGGATATCGGTGCGGTGGCCATTACCGATCGCGAAAAGCTGCTGGCGTTTACCGGCACCGGAGACGATCACCACCTGCCGGGCAAACCGATCTCGTCGACCTATACGCTGCGCGCCATTGAAACCGGCGAAGTAGTGTATGCCGACGGTAACGAAGTGCCTTACCGCTGCTCGCTGCATCCGCAGTGCAAGCTGGGCTCCACGCTCGTCATTCCGCTGCGCGGGGAAAATCAGCGAGTGATGGGCACCATCAAGCTGTATGAGGCGAAAAACCGTCTGTTCAGCTCCATCAACCGCACGCTGGGGGAGGGTATCGCCCAGCTTCTTTCCGCGCAAATTCTGGCCGGGCAGTATGAACGGCAGAAAGCCCTGCTGACGCAGTCTGAAATTAAGCTGCTGCATGCCCAGGTCAATCCGCATTTCCTGTTTAATGCCCTCAATACGCTCAAAGCGGTGATTCGCCGCGACAGCGATCAGGCCGCGCAGCTGGTGCAGTTTTTGTCGACCTTTTTCCGTAAAAACCTGAAGCGCCCGTCAGAGATCGTGACCCTCGCCGACGAAATTGAGCACGTGAATGCCTATCTGCAAATTGAGCAGGCGCGGTTTCAGTCCCGCCTGCAGGTGTCGCTCTCCGTTCCGGACGAGCTGGCGTATCAGCATCTTCCGGCCTTTACCCTGCAGCCTATTGTGGAGAATGCCATCAAGCACGGTACCTCGCAGCTGCTGGGAAGAGGGGAGATAACCATTGCTGCCAGCCGTTTTAACCACCATCTGGTGCTGGATATTGAAGATAACGCCGGGCTGTACCAGCCTTCCGCTTCGGGCGGATTAGGGATGAGCCTGGTGGATAAACGTCTGCGCGCCCATTTTGGCGACGACTGTGGCATTACCGTCGCCTGCGAGCCTGACCGTTTTACCCGTATTACCGTTCGACTGCCGCTGGAGGAAAACGCATGTTAAGAGTGCTGATTGTGGATGACGAGCCGTTGGCACGGGAAAACCTGCGCGTTCTGCTGCAGGAGCAGCCAGACATTGAGATTGTGGGGGAGTGCGCCAACGCCATTGAGGCCATCGGTGCGGTGCACAAGCTGCGCCCGGACGTGCTGTTCCTCGACATTCAGATGCCGCGCATCAGCGGGCTGGAGATGGTCGGCATGCTCGACCCGGCGCATCGTCCCTACATCGTGTTTCTGACGGCGTTCGACGAATATGCCGTTAAGGCTTTTGAGGAGCACGCGTTCGATTATTTACTCAAGCCGATTGAAGAGAAGCGGCTGGAAAAAACGCTCACCCGTTTACGCCAGGAGCGAACCGCCCAGGACGTTACGCTGTTGCCGGAGAACCAGCAGCCGCTGAAATTTATCCCCTGCACCGGGCACAGCCGGATTTATCTGCTGCAAATGGATGATGTGGCCTTTGTCAGCAGCCGCCTGAGCGGGGTGTTTGTCACCAGCGCGGAAGGGAACGAAGGGTTTACCGAGCTGACCCTGCGCACGCTGGAGAGCCGCACGCCGCTGATTCGCTGTCACCGTCAGTATCTGGTGAACATGGCACACCTGAAGGAGATCCGTCTGGAAGATAACGGCCAGGCCGAGCTGGTGCTGCGCGCCGGGCAGACCGTCCCCGTCAGCCGCCGCTATCTGAAAAGTTTGAAAGAGGCGATTGGCCTGTAAAACTGGTACACTGCGCGCCATTGCATCATCGACATTCGAAGGCTCTATGCTAAGTAACGATATTCTTCGTAGCCTGCGCTACACCCTGAAAGCAAACAATAACGACATGGTGCGCATTCTTGCGCTGTCCGACATGGAATCCACGTCTGCAAATTTTGATACCTGGATGACCAAAGAGGACGAAGAGGGCTTCGTCCGCTGCCCGGACATCATTCTGTCGGGTTTTCTGAACGGGCTGATCTACGATAAGCGTGGAAAAGATGACTCCGCGCCCGAGCTGGCGCTGGAGCGTCGCGTGAACAACAACACGGTGCTGAAAAAGCTGCGTATCGCCTTCTCGCTGAAAACGGACGATATCCAGGCGATCATGACCGAGCAGAAATACCGCGTGTCGATGCCGGAAATCACTGCCATGATGCGCGCGCCGGACCACAAAAATTACCGCGAGTGCGGCGACCAGTTTCTGCGTAATTTCCTGCGCGGGCTGACCCATCGGGTGCATCACCCGAAACCATAAAAAAAGCCGGAGATTATCTCCGGCTTTTTTGTTATTTCACCTGCTGGCCCGGCTTCGCGCCTTCGTCTGGGCTTAACAGGAAGATATCCTTCCCGCCAGGGCCTGCTGCCATCACCATCCCCTCGGAAATGCCGAAGCGCATTTTGCGCGGCGCCAGGTTAGCGACCATCACGGTTTGACGGCCGATCAGCACCTGCGGGTCCGGGTAGGCAGAACGGATGCCGGAGAAGACGTTGCGCTTCTCGCCGCCGAGATCCAGCGTCAGGCGCAGCAGCTTGTCAGAGCCTTCCACGAATTCTGCGTTTTCAATCAGCGCCACGCGCAGATCGACTTTAGCGAAGTCATCAAAGGTGATGGTTTCCTGAATCGGATCGTCCGCCAGCGGGCCGGTTACCGGTGCTGCAGCCGCTTTCACCTCTTCTTTAGAGGCTTCGACCAGCGCTTCAACCTGCTTCATCTCAATGCGGTTATACAGCGCCTTAAAGGTGTTCACCTTGTGGCCGAGCAGCGGCTGCGCCATTGCATCCCAGGTCAGTTCGGTGTTCAGGAACGCTTCAGCGCGGGCTGCCAGCTGCGGCAGAACCGGCTTCAGGTACGTCATCAGCACGCGGAACAGGTTGATGCCCATGGAGCAGATGGCCTGCAGATCGGCATCGCGGCCTTCCTGTTTAGCGACAACCCACGGCGCCTGCTCGTCCACATAGCGGTTAGCCAGGTCAGCCAGCGCCATGATTTCACGCACTGCTTTACCGAACTCGCGCGTTTCCCAGGCTTCGCCAATGGTGGCTGCCGCGTCGGTGAAGGTTTGGTACAGGGCAGGGTCCGCAAGTTCAGCGGCCATTACGCCGTCAAAGCGCTTGGCGATAAAGCCCGCGTTACGGGACGCCAGGTTCACCACCTTGTTGACGATGTCTGCGTTCACGCGCTGCACGAAATCTTCCAGGTTCAGGTCGATATCGTCGATGCGGGAAGAGAGCTTCGCGGTGTAGTAGTAGCGCAGGCTGTCCGCGTCGAAGTGGTTCAGCCAGGTGCTGGCTTTGATGAACGTCCCGCGGGACTTGGACATTTTCGCGCCGTTCACCGTGACGTAGCCGTGTACGAACAGGTTGGTCGGCTTGCGGAAGTTGCTGCCTTCCAGCATGGCCGGCCAGAACAGGCTGTGGAAGTAAACGATGTCTTTGCCGATGAAGTGGTACAGCTCGGCGGTAGAGTCTTTCTTCCAGTATTCGTCGAAGCTGACGGCGTCGCCACGCTTGTCGCACAGGTTCTTGAAGGAGCCCATGTAGCCGATTGGCGCGTCCAGCCAGACGTAGAAATATTTGCCCGGCGCATTCGGGATTTCGAAGCCAAAGTACGGCGCATCGCGGGAGATATCCCACTGCTGCAGGCCGGATTCGAACCACTCCTGCATCTTGTTCGCCACCTGCTCCTGCAGCGCGCCACTGCGGGTCCACGCCTGCAGCATTTCGCTGAAGGACGGCAGGTCGAAGAAGAAGTGCTCGGAATCACGCATCACAGGTGTGGCGCCGGATACCACGGATTTGGGCTCAATCAGTTCGGTCGGGCTGTAGGTCGCGCCGCAGACTTCGCAGTTATCGCCGTACTGATCCGGGGATTTACATTTTGGACAGGTGCCTTTGACGAAACGGTCCGGCAGGAACATGCCTTTTTCCGGATCGTACAGCTGAGAGATAGTGCGGTTTTTGATGAAACCGTTCTCTTTCAGACGGGTGTAGATCAGCTCCGACAGCTCGCGGTTTTCGTCGCTGTGCGTGGAGTGATAGTTGTCATAGCTGATGTCAAAGCCAGCAAAATCGGTCTGATGCTCCTGACTCATTTCGGCAATCATCTGCTCCGGGGAAATCCCCAGCTGCTGCGCTTTCAGCATAATCGGCGTGCCGTGGGCATCGTCCGCACAGATGAAGTTAACCTCGTGGCCGCGCATTCGCTGGTAACGGACCCAGACATCAGCCTGGATATGCTCCAGCATGTGGCCGAGGTGGATTGAGCCGTTGGCGTACGGCAGGGCGCACGTTACCAGAATTTTTTTCGCGACTTGAGTCATAGTAGGCATTACTTCTTTTAACTGTGAAAAGGGTTTTCGATATTACCAAAAGGGGCATTATTAAGTAAGCACAAACCACGGCCTTTCAGGTAAACTTGTTTGTCTAAGGTCTTATTCACAAGAACAAAGGAGTCGGGATGAGTTCTCAATCCCAGGCCAAATCACCGGAAGCCTTACGAGCAATGGTCGCCGGGACGCTGGCTAACTTTCAGCATCCAACCCTGAAACATAACCTCACTACGCTGAAAGCGTTGCACCACGTCGCGTGGCTGGACGATACGCTGCACGTTGAAGTGCAGATGCCGTTCGTCTGGACCAGCGCCTTTGACGCGCTGAAAGAGCAGACCAGCGCCGAGCTGCTGCGCATTACCGGTGCGAAAGCGATTGACTGGAAGCTGAGCCACAGCATTGCCACGCTGAAGCGTGTGAAAAATCAGCCGGGCGTCAACGGGGTGAAAAACATCATCGCCGTGAGTTCAGGTAAGGGTGGGGTGGGTAAATCCTCTACCGCCGTCAACCTCGCGCTCGCGCTGGCGGCGGAAGGGGCAAAGGTCGGTATTCTGGATGCCGATATCTACGGTCCGTCTATTCCAAACATGCTGGGTGCGGAAAATCAACGTCCAACCTCGCCGGACGGCACGCATATGGCGCCGATCGTGGCGCACGGTCTGGCGACCAACTCCATCGGTTACCTGGTGACCGACGATAACGCCATGGTCTGGCGCGGCCCGATGGCCAGCAAAGCGCTGCTGCAGATGCTGCAGGAAACGATGTGGCCGGATCTGGATTATCTGGTGCTGGACATGCCGCCGGGCACCGGTGACATTCAGCTGACGCTGGCGCAGAACATCCCGGTAACGGGGGCCGTTGTGGTCACCACGCCGCAGGATATCGCGCTGATCGACGCCAAAAAAGGCATCGTGATGTTTGAGAAAGTGGAAGTGCCGGTGCTCGGCATCGTCGAGAACATGAGCATGCACATCTGCAGCAACTGCGGACACCATGAGCCTATCTTTGGTACGGGTGGGGCGGAAAAACTGGCTGCGCAGTATCACACCCAACTGCTGGGGCAGATGCCGCTACATATTTCCTTGCGTGAAGATCTGGACAGCGGGAAGCCGACGGTCGTCAGCCGTCCGGACAGCGAGTTCGCTGAGATGTATCGCCAGCTGGCGGGGCGCGTTGCGGCGCAGCTGTACTGGCAGGGTGAAGTGATCCCGGGTGAAATCGCCTTCCGCGCGGTGTAACCCCCCAGCGCTGGATTGCCGGGTGGCGGCTTCGCCTTACCCGGCCTACGAAATACGATTTTGTAGGTCAGGTAAGCGAAGCGCCACCTGACTTTACCCAAGCCGGTAATGCATAAGATAGTACTCTCCCTCAGGAGAATTCCCCGTCGCCTCAATGTGCCAGCCGTGCCGCTGGTAAAACGTAATAGCCCGCGCATTTTTCACCAGACACTTGAGTGAGCCCGTGCTGGTAAACGTCTTCTGTACGTGCTCAAGTAACACATGTCCGACGCCCAGGCTCTGATACTGCGGGTCGACAAACAGGTTGTGCAGAAAATTATCGTTCGTCCAGACTGAGGCAAAGCCAAGTCGGTGCCCATCCTGCTCCGCCACCCAAATCTCTTCGTCCAGGGTTGCCGCGTCAAAATCTTCAAGCTGCCACGCAGAACTGTCCAGCCACGGCCAGGCTTCACGCCGGGCGTGGAGGTAGAGCGTACGCAGGAAAGGGCGGTCGCTCTCCTGCCACGGACGGATTACGATCGTATCAGCGATGATAGAAAATATCTCCATTGTAGGCTTTGTAGATTTTGCCATCTGCATCGCCAATCAGGACGTAGTTTTCGCCCATGTAGGTCCAGTGGGTACCGGCATCCGGTGCCGGAAGGTTACGCAGCTGGTACTGTTTAATGGTGTACTCCGGCGTTTGATACTGCGCCGGTGCCGTATCGCCGATTTTAAACTTCGTGAAATCGGCGATGAACTCTTGTTCTTCATAGGCCTTGATGCCCGATGGCGCAGCGGCGGTTTGCGGGGCAGAAAACGCAGAGCCCGCCAGAGACAGTAATACACCCAGAAGCAGCAATTTACGCTTAGCCATTTTTTCTCCAGTGATAGTGTTTCAGAGACTTTCGTCTGCAGGGCACACAGCACAAGACAGACGGTCTATTTTAAGTATCAAAGCATGATGCGTTTGATAAAAAATGTAACAAAAGTGGAGGGGTTTGGGTAGTCGATAACGGTGATGCTCATCATTGCGGTGAATGTTGACTGTGCGGAATATTTGTTATTTTTATTATTTTATTAATCTATTCTGAAAATAAGTTTATACGTCAAAATAGCACCGTTAAGCGAATGCTTTCGTAAGGGATAACATTTAATATCGCGGCGCATAAAGTATTATTACTCTCCGTTTTCTTGCGCAATTGTGCGCTGTTTTTTAACTTTTTAAACAACAGCGAACGTGTGTTTTACAGTATCACGGGGAAATAATAAATAACGATATTTCAATGTCTTGCTTGCTTTTTTTTGCGAGTTAACTACCCAGCGCAACGATAAATCAACATTTTATATAAATGAAAAATACAACTGCTCTTTTACTGTCCTTTCTGACGCTTAGCCAGCTAACAGGATGTGTATTTTCACCAGGCCAGAACTTAAGTCTTTCCGGGAAAAAAGTCACTACCGATGAGGAAATTAACGATCCGCTGGACAAACGCGTGGAAGTTTTTCCTTTAACCCCTGGATTGATTGAAAAACTGCGCCCACCCGTTTCTAAATCTCAGGCAAATCCTACTCTGGATGAGCAGCTCAAAAACTGGGAATACCGCATTGGCTCAGGGGACATTTTGACGGTCACCGTCTGGGATCACCCTGAACTCACGACGCCCGCAGGGCAGTACCGTAGCGCGAGCGACGCGGGTAACTGGGTTAACGCCGATGGTACGCTTTTCTACCCCTACGTTGGCAAGCTGAAAGTGGCGGGCAAAACGGTTTCGCAGGTACGTGAGGAGATCACCGCGCGGCTGGATGAGGTCATTGAGAGCCCTCAGGTGGACGTCAGCGTTGCCTCCTTCCGTTCTCAAAAAGCCTATATCACCGGAGAGGTTGAGAAATCGGGCCAGCAGCCAATAACCAATATTCCATTGACGGTAATGGATGCGGTGAACGCCGCGGGCGGTCTCTCTGCGGATGCCGACTGGCGTAACGTCGTGCTCACGCATGATGGCCAGGACTCACGCCTTTCCCTCTATGCTCTGATGCAACATGGCGATTTAACCCAAAATAAGCTGCTTTATCCGGGCGATATCCTGTTTGTTCCCCGGAACGACGCGCTGAAAGTGTTTGTGATGGGCGAGGTGGTTAAACAGAGCACCCTTAAGATGGATCGTAGCGGCATGACGCTGGCCGAAGCCCTGGGGAATGCAGGCGGGCTGAACCAGAATATGGCCGATGCAACCGGGATTTTTGTTATTCGCCCGGTTTCACGAAAAGGCGAGAAAGATAAAATCGCCAACATCTATCAACTCAATGCGGAAGATGCCTCAGCCATGGTGCTGAGCACAGAATTCGAGCTGGAACCGTACGACATTGTCTATGTCACGACGGCACCGCTTTCACGCTGGAATCGTGTGATCGCCCAGCTGGTACCCACCATCAGTGGCGTACATGACCTGACCGAAACCGTCCGTTACATCAGGTCGTGGCCGCAATAATGTTCAATTCAATTCTCGTGGTTTGCACCGGCAATATTTGCCGTTCACCGATTGGTGAGCGGCTGTTGCGCCAGCAGCTACCCGACGCGCAGGTGACCTCGGCAGGTATTTTCGGGCTTGAAGGACGCCCGGCGGATGCGACTGCAAAGGCAGTCGCCTTACGTCATGGCGTTTCGCTGGAAGGTCACGTGGCGCGTAAGGTCACACGTTATCTGTTACAAAAATCCGATTTGATTCTGGTGATGGAGCCAGAGCATCTCCGTTTTATTGCCTCAGTGGCGCCGGAGAATCGGGGGAAATCGCTGTTGTTTGGTCAGTGGCTGGAAACAAAGGACATTCCCGACCCGTATCGCAAAAGCCGGGAAGCCTTCGAATATGTTTTCGAGCAGTTAGGAAAAGCCAGTCAGGAATGGGCTCGTCGTTTGCGTCAACAAGGAATGAAGCAGTAATGTCGTCTCATAAATCAGACAAATTTGGTGCTGCGACACCGCATGATAATGAAATTGATCTCATTCAGCTGTTAGCTGAGATGTTTGATCATCGGGTAATGATAGCGTGCATCACGCTCCTGTTCACCGTATGCGCCGGGATCTATGCGTATAGCGTCACACCGATCTATCAGGCTGATGCCCTTGTGCAGATAGAAGCGAAGCAGGACAACTCGTTGCTCAAAAGCTTAAGCCAGTTTGGTACTGATCTTTCACCTGATGTTGCGCCCGAACTCTTGCTGCTCAAGTCGCGGATGATTCTGGGAGAGACCGTTGATAAGCTGGGGCTAACGTACAGCGTCAAACGGCGCGTGCTGCCCGTCATTGGGCCGCTGCTGGAACGAGGGCGTAAAGCCGGTGAACTGACAATTGGCGCGCTTACTCTTCCTCTTCTGGAAGACAAGCCACAGGAACTTTTACTGACCGTTCAGGAACAGGGCCGGTATCACCTCGAAGGAAAAACGCTTGAGGCTGATGGCGTTGTTGGGAAAACGCTGGTTAAAGACGGAGTAACGCTGCTTGTCACCTCGCTCAGTGCGGCACCAGGCACCCGGTTTGCCCTCAAAACCGTCACAAAGCTTGAAGCAATTAACGCCCTTCAGCGCCGACTCATTGTTTCTGAGTCGGCGAAGCAGAGCGGAATTATCACCTTAACGCTGACGGGCGAGGACCCTGACAAGATCGCCGTGGTGCTCAACACCATTGCTGAAAATTATCTCAGCCAGAATATTGCGCGCCAGGAAGCTAAAGATACCCGCAGCCTGACGTTTTTACAGGACCAATTACCTAAAATCAGGCGCGAACTGGATGAAGCAGAAGCACGACTGAACGCCTACAGAGAGCAGCGCGATTCTGTCGATCTATCCCTTGAGGCGAAGACGGTTCTCGATCAGGTTGTTAATGTGGAAAATCAGCTTAACGAGCTGACGTTCCGCGAAGCAGAAGTTTCTCAGCTTTTCAAAAAGGATCACCCAACCTACCGCGCCTTACGGGAAAAAAAACAGACCCTGGAGCAGGAACGTACGCGCCTGAATAACCGCGTCTCATCCATGCCTTCTACGCAGCAGGAAATTTTGCGTTTAAGCCGTGACGTTGAGTCCGGGCGCACCATCTACCTGCAGCTGCTGACGCGTCAGCAGGAGCTGAATATCTCGCGCTCCAGCGCCATCGGAAACGTGCGGATCATTGACCCGGCAGTAACGCAGCCTGGACCCGTCAAACCGCACAAAGTGATTATCATTGTGTTCGGTATGCTGGTGGGATTGATGCTCTCTGCAGGAACGGTGTTGGTGCGCTCTGCGTTTAAACGGGGCATCACTTCGTCTGAACAGCTGGAAGCGCAGGGAATGCCTCTTCTGGCTACGCTCCCGCGTTCAGTGTGGCTATGGAAAAAAACGCATTTGCGCAGAAGGACGCTGTTTGCTTCCCACTGGAAGCACAGGACGTCAAACGTACCTTTCCTGCCCGTTGACCGACCGGCGGATATATTTGTCGAGGCGGTGCGCGGGTTACGCACCAGTCTGCATTTTACCATGATGAATGCCGTTAATCGGATAGTGGTGATTTCAGGCCCTTCGCAGGACTGCGGAAAGACTTTGGTTAGCACCTCGCTGGCGTCGATTGCCGCTCAGGCAGGTCAACGGGTACTGTTTATTGATGCGGATATGCGCAAGGGATATGTTCACAATATTTTCAAACTGAACAACCAGCATGGGTTGTCCGGCGTGCTGGGGGGAAGCGTAGAGTGGCAGGATGCGATTCAACGCTTCGAGAAAGGTGGCTTTGATGTCTTGACCTGTGGGCCTCAGCCTTCGCATCCTGTCGAGCTGCTTATGAATGAGCGCTTCCAGACGGTAATGTCACGAATAGGCAAAGAGTACGACATCGTGATTGTCGACACGCCACCGGTGCTGGCCGTGACGGATGCGCTACTCGTCGCCAGAGCCGCGGCAACCACGTTGCTGGTTGCCCGTTTCGGTAAAACCAGCGTCAAAGAGATCGAAAACTGTCGGAAGCGTCTGCAGCAGATGGGCGTCCAGGTTGAAGGCGCGATTCTTAATGATATTGTGAAATCCGCTGCGTTCTATTACCACTCGGGTTATAGCCATTACAACTACGGCTATACCCCGGAATAAAGTGACGCGACATTTCTTTACAGCATGACGCCGAATAGCCCGCTAAGATGACCTCCGTTAAATTGAGAGGTCATAATGGATAACCGTAAATTGAGTCGCCTGCACCGCTGGGCGCGGGAAGGGATCATACTCATTCTGCTTACGCTGGCGATTATGTGGGGCGTGGATCAATACCGAAAGCCGTCATTACCCGCCAGCTTTAGCGCAACGCCTATGCAGAGCATCGACGGTAACATTCACGATATCGCGGCGCTCAGCAAGGAGCGCCCCCTGCTGATTTACGTCTGGGCAACCTGGTGCAGCATCTGTCGTTATACGACACCTGCGGTCGATAAGCTGGCAAAAGAGGGCGGTAACGTCGTAAGCATTGCCATGCGCTCCGGTGACGATGCAAAGCTCGCTCGCTGGGCTGAAAAGAAAAACCTGAGTATGCCGGTGATTAACGATGCAAACGGTGCCGTGTCGCAGCAGTGGCAGGTGAGCGTAACGCCGACGCTGGTGATTGTGTCAAAGGGGAAAGTAGTCAGTACCACAACGGGCTGGACGAGCTACTGGGGATTGAAAATCAGAATGTGGTGGGCAGGCGTATAAAGATAACCCCTCTTCCGACGGAAGAGGGGTTTTTGTATTACTTCGCGAGAACTTCCTGCGCGGTGCGCTCAACCAGCGACAGCAGGATTATGATATCCTCCAGCGTCACGGTTGGGTTCAGCAGAGTCAGCTTCAGGCAGGTGATGCCGTTATGCTCGGTCACACCGACGTTTGCACGGCCGGATTCCAGCAGCGCATCACCAATTTTCTGGTTCAGCAGGGCGATGCCCGCGTCGTCCATCTGCACCTGGCCACGGAAGCGGAACAGCACGCTTGCCAGCTGTGGCTGCATAACCAGTTCCAGAGCAGGCTGCTCTTTCACGTAGGCCGCAACCTGCTGCGCCAGCGTTACGCCGTGATCGATGATCGCCGCGTATTGCTCCTGACCCAGCGCTTCCAGGCTCATCCACAGCTTCAGCGCGTCGAAACGACGGGTGGTCTGCAGAGATTTGGACACCAGATTAGGCACGCCCGCTTCTTCGTCGAACTCAGAGTTCAGGTAGGCCGCCTGATAGCGCATCAGCTCATAGTGACGCGCTTCTTTCAGCAGGAACGCGCCGCAGCTGATGGTCTGGAAGAACTGCTTGTGGAAGTCCAGGGTGACGGAATCCACCAGCTCGATGCCGTCCAGGTAGTGACGATACTGATCAGACATCAGCAGCGCGCCGCCCCAGGCCGCGTCAACGTGTACCCAGATGTTCTGCTTCGCCGCCAGTTCAGCAATGGCACGCAGCGGATCGATAGCACCGGCATCGGTAGTACCTGCCGTCGCGACGATGGCCAGAATCTGCTCCCCGTTCGCGTTGCACTGCTCGATTTTCGCCGCCAGATCGGTCAGATCCATGCGGGAGAACTCGTCGGTTTTCACCTGCACTACGGACTGATAGCCCAGGCCCATCAGCGCCATGTTTTTCTGCACGGAGAAGTGTGCGTTTTCGGAGCACAGCACGCGAATTTTGCGCAGATCGCCCACCAGACCGTCCTGCTGAACGGAGTGGCCCTGACGCGCGAAGAATGCGTCACGCGCCAGCATCAGACCCATCAGGTTGCTCTGGGTACCGCCGCTGGTGAAGACACCCGCGTCGCCAGCCTGATAACCCACGCGGGTACGCAGCCACTCGATCAGTTTGATCTCAATAATGGTTGCGGACGGGCTTTGATCCCAGGAGTCCATACTCTGGTTAGTGGCGTTGATCAGCACTTCCGCCGCCTGGCTTACCACCAGGCTTGGGCAGTGCAGGTGCGCCACACACTGCGGGTGATGAACGGACAAGCTGTCTTTCAGGAAGAACTCCACGGCGCGTTCAATCGCCGCTTCGTTGCCCAGCCCTTTCGGGTTGAAATCCAGCTTAATACGGTCGCGCAGCTCCGCGACCGTTTTGCCCTGGTACATCTCAGGCTGCTTCAGCCACTGCATCACAGCCTGAGTGCTTTGTTCAATCGCCTGCTGGTAAGCTTCAATGCTCTGCGCAGAGGAGAACAAAATTGGGTTTGAATCTGACATCGTAATCAACTACTCCGGTTACGCCGGGCGAACGCCCGCAGCAAGCAGTGCCTGCTCGAATTTATCCAGGAAGATTTTCAGCTCTTCGTCGCTGATCAGCAGGGAAGGCAGCAGGCGCAGAACGATGCCGTTACGACCACCACGCTCCAGAATCAGACCGGCTTCAAAGCACTTCTTCTGAATCAGCGCAGACAGCTCGCCGTCGCCAGGGAAGCAGCCCATATGGTCAGCAGCTTCGTGTGGCTTAACGATCTCGATACCGATCATCATGCCCAGACCGCGCACGTGACCGATGACCGGATAACGTTTTGCCATCTCTTTCAGCTGGCCTTTCAGCCATTCGCCCTGTGCAGCCACTTTGCCCGCGATGTTCTGGTCTTTCAGGATTTTCAGCGTCGTCAGGCCGGTTGCCATTGCCAGCTGGTTGCCGCGGAAAGTACCGGTGTGGTGGCCTGGCGCCCATGCGTCGAACTGCTTTTTGATACCGAGCACGGCCAGCGGCAGACCGCCACCAACCGCTTTAGACATCACGATGATGTCTGGCTCGATGCCCGCGTGTTCGAAGGCGAAGAATTTACCGGTACGGGCAAAGCCAGCCTGAACTTCGTCGAGGATCAGTAGAATGCCGTGTTCCTGAGTCACTTTACGAATGCGCTGCAACCACTCAGCCGGAGCCGGGTTCACGCCGCCTTCGCCCTGAACGGCTTCCAGGATCACCGCGGCAGGCTTACGCACGCCGCTTTCAACGTCGTTGATCAGGTTGTCGAAGTAGTAAGTCAGCGCTTTCACGCCCGCTTCACCACCGATACCCAGCGGGCAGCGGTACTCGTGCGGGTAAGGCATGAACTGCACTTCTGGCATCATACCGTCAACCGCTTCTTTCGGAGACAGGTTGCCGGTCACGGACAGTGCGCCGTGGGTCATGCCGTGGTAACCACCAGAGAAGCTGATGATACCGCTACGGCCGGTCACTTTTTTCGCCAGCTTCAGCGCCGCTTCAACGGCGTCGGCACCGGATGGACCGGTGAACTGCAGGCAGTACTCTTTGCCCTGACCAGGCAGCAGAGAGAGCAGATATTCAGAAAACGCGTCTTTCAGAGGCGTAGTCAGATCCAGAGTGTGTAACGGCAAGCCGCTGGTAATGACATTTTGGATGCTTTTCAGCACATCAGGATGGTTATGGCCAAGCGCAAGGGTCCCTGCGCCTGCTAAACAGTCAAGGTATTCTTTATTATCTGCATCGGTGATCCACACGCCTTCTGCTTTAGTAATCGCTAAAGGCAGTTTGCGGGGATAACTCCTGACGTTAGATTCAAACTCGGCCTGACGGGCCAGATAGGTTTCGTTGCTTTTGTGGGCATCTACGGTGTCAATACGGACTTTATCCGTCATCATATCACTCCTACAACCGCCGCTTCGCTATGAGCCACGATTGAATAAAAAGTTAAAAAACAGATGGGGCCTGAAAAAAACGCCGCCAATATAGAGCCTTTTGTCACGGGGCTCAATGGTTAATTTGTTTACTGTTTTGTGACATGGAGCACAGGAGAGGCAATATCACCATTTTCAAAAAGAAAATTGCACTTTATTGGCAATAAAAACAATTGCTTATTCGGAGTTTGTTTGGGTTGTTAAATGACAGAAAAGAGTGTGACAAATCGTGCCATTGGCTGACAAAAGAAGGGGGTATGCTGCCTTCATACCCCCTTATTTTTCCATCAACGACAAAAAGCGTTAGTCACATGGCGCGCGCAATGGAATCACGCATTAAAAATGGGCTTTCAACGCGCGTCGTTTCCCGGTGTTGTGCTCCGTTAATAATGTGCAGGGCGCTCAGGCGACCAATTTCGTAGTGGGGCAACTGAACCGTTGAAAGAGGCGGCAAAAACAGCTCGCCAATGCCCACCATATTGTCATAGCCGATAACCGCGACATCTTCAGGGATGCGAAGCCCTTGCGCCAGCAGCGTCTGGTATACCATAAACGCGATACGATCGTTACCGCAGATAACGGAATCAAACCGCGGGATGCCGTTCCGGATACGCGCCAGCAATGCGGTCGGAATATCACGATAATGCTCATCCCCGTGCGCCATATACGCATGTTCCAGGCTGTCCGGGTCGATTCCGGCTTTACGGCAGGCGCGTTCAAGCCCCTGACGGCGTCGGGTTGTGGCCAGATGGCCCACAGGTAAATGCAGACACAGGGGCTGCCGATAGCCTTCTGCGAGTAATGCCCTGACGGCGGCGTACTGCCCCTGTTCATCATCCGGGATATAGCTGGCGACCTTTTCACCGACACTCTCGCAGTTGGCCAGCACGCAGGGGAGGGTGAGCAGCTTGGCAGGAAGAGGAACCTGACGTAACCCCATCGTGGTGTAGATAATCCCGTCTGGCCGATGGGAGAGCAGAAGATCGACAATGGCATCCGGATTGTCGTCAGCAAACATATTCATGACGAAGCTATTCCAGCCGTGCATCCTGGCCGTCTCTTCAATGGACAGCGTAATCTCCACCGAAAAAGGTGTCGTGACCGTATCGAGCGCTAGCACGCCTATGGTTTTAGGCGAAGCATTCGCGCCGCGTATTTTCTTGGCGGACAGATCGGGAACGTAGCTGGTTTGCTCGATAGCCCACTGTACGCGCGCCAGCGTTTCCGGTTTAAGGCGCTCCGGGCTGTTAAGCGCGCGGGAAACCGTCATCAGCGATACGTTAGCCAGCTTTGCGACGTCCTTCAGGGAAGCCATTTTCTTACTCCGTTAATGCTCTGTGAGAGGGTATACAACTAAGTCGCTGATGTAAAAGGAAGGCTGATGACCAGGCTAAGTCATGCTTACCTCAGTGATAAATTTATGATCGCGATCTCACTTCCTTAATGTTAACGTTAACTTTCGTGATTAACATCTTAAATCTTAATCAGGCAGCATGAGAAAGCATGAATGTTAACGTTACCATTGGGTCATTACTCCAACATGAGAATGCCATGATGAAAACGCATCACTCTCACAGCTATCCCTTACTGAGCGCATTACTGTTTTTCTTTTTTGTCACCTGGTCATCTTCCGGCTCGTTGCTCTCTATCTGGCTCCACCAGGAAGTGGGGTTAAAAGCGGGGGATACGGGCGTTATCTATGCCGTGCTTTCCGTCTCCGCGCTGTTTGCTCAAATCTGCTATGGATTTATTCAGGACAAACTCGGCCTGCGCAAAAACCTGCTCTGGTTTCTGACCAGTCTGCTTATTCTTTCCGGTCCGGCCTTTTTGCTGTTTGGCTATCTGCTGCAAATTAACGTGTTGCTGGGCAGTATTTTCGGCGGGATTTTTATTGGCCTGACGTTTAACGGTGGGATTGGGGTGCTGGAATCCTATACCGAACGCGTGGCCCGTCAGAGCCAGTTTGAGTTTGGCAAGGCGAGAATGTGGGGATCGCTTGGCTGGGCGGCGGCAACCTTTTTTGCGGGGCTCCTGTTTAACATCAATCCGAAGCTGAATTTCGCTGTCGCGAGCGGCGCCGGGCTGGTGTTTTTTGTTTTGCTCGCGCGCCTGCGGGTCTCTTCCGCACCGCACGCCATGCAGGAAGCGGTGTCCGGTGGCAAGGTGACGCTGGAAGACGCATTGCGCCTGCTGACGCTGCCGCGTTTCTGGGCGCTGGTGTTTTTCGTTATCGGCACCTGCATTTACGGCGTTTACGATCAGCAGTTCCCGGTCTATTTCTCATCACAGTTCCCGACGTTGCAGGAAGGGAACGCCATGTACGGCTATCTCAACTCCTTCCAGGTTTTCCTTGAGGCGGCGGGCATGTTTTGCGCTCCGTGGCTGGTGAACCGCCTCGGCGCGAAAAACGGCCTGATATTCGCGGGAATGGTGATGGCAATGCGTATGGTGGCATCTGGTCTGGTTGAGGGGCCGGTGCTCATCTCCATTACCAAGCTGCTGCACGCGGTAGAACTGCCCGTATTGCTGGTCTCGGTATTTAAATACAACAGCTTACATTTTGATAAGCGGCTCTCTTCCACGCTCTATCTGGTGGGCTTTGCCTGTACAAGCTCGGTGATTGCGTCTGTGCTGTCGCCGCTGGCGGGTTACAGCTATGAGAAATACGGCTTTGCCCAATCCTATCTCATTATGGGGCTGTTAGTTTTCAGCACCACGCTCATCTCCATCTTCCTGTTGCGCTCGGGTAAGTCTTCTTCTGACCCGCTCATGCCGCAACCCTCCACTATCTGACTGAAAAGAGTAAACAAATGATGTATTCCATTGCCAAAGCTGAACAATCATTACAGGCCAAACGCGGCGATCTTAACCTGCGCTGGTATCCGCGTTACCACCTCGCCGCGCGGGCCGGCTGGATGAACGACCCGAATGGTCTGGTGTGGTTTGACGGCTGGTATCACGCGTTTTACCAGCATCATCCATACTCGACCCAGTGGGGGCCGATGCACTGGGGCCACGCGCGCAGCAAGGATTTAGTTCGCTGGGAACACCTCCCGGTGGCGCTGGCACCGGAAGGGCCAGAGGATAAGGACGGCTGTTTTTCCGGCTCGGCGGTGGTGGATGGTGATACGCTGGCGCTGATTTATACCGGCCACAAATTCCACGGCGATCCGGATGACGAGGCTAACCTTTACCAGGTGCAGTGCCTGGCAACCAGCCGTGATGGCGTCCATTTTACGCGGCAAGGAACGATCGTTGACACGCCGCCTGGGCTGCATCACTTTCGCGATCCAAAAGTGTGGCGGGAAGGGGAGCGCTGGTACATGGTTGTCGGCGCGCGGGATGGCGAGACGGGCCAGGTGCGCGTTTACCGTTCTGACGACCTGCGCGAATGGCAGGATATGGGCGTGCTTGCGGTGGCTGAAAAAGAGATGGGTTACATGTGGGAATGCCCGGACTTTTTCACCCTCAACGGCAAACGCGTGCTGATGTTTTCACCTCAGGGGCTGGCTGCGGAGGGATTCAAAAATCGCAATCTTTTCCAGAGCGGTTACCTGCTGGGGGAGTGGCAGCCCGGCCAACCTTTCGTGCGTGAAGGTGAGTTTGTGCAGATGGATAGCGGGCATGATTTCTATGCGCCACAAAGCTTCCTGACGCCTGACGGCCGCCGCATCGTTATCGGCTGGCTGGACATGTGGGAATCTCCCCTTCCGGAACAGCAGGACGGGTGGGCTGGCATGCTCTCTTTACCGCGCGAACTGACGCTAAGCGCGGATAACCGCCTGCAGATGCGGCCAGCCAGAGAAGTGGAAAGCTTGCGGGGAGCGTGGTTCCCCTGGCCGGTGAGCACGCTCAACAATCAGCAGATCGTTCAGGTGGAAAGCTGCGATGCGATGGAGGTCATTCTGCAGTGGGACTGTTCTAACAGCAGCGCGGAGCAGTACGGCATTCGTCTTGGCGACGGATTCCGTCTCTACGTTGATGCGCAGATGCAGCGCCTGGTGCTGGAGCGTTATTATCCGCAGTATGGCCTGTGCGGTACCCGAAGCGTCGCGCTGAATCTGAACGACACGCTAAGCCTGCGCCTGTTCGTTGACAGCTCGTCAGTGGAAGTGTTTGTCAATGAAGGGGAGGCGTGCCTGAGCAGCCGCATTTATCCTGATGAAGGGGCGCGCGAACTGGCAATGTTTGCCTGGACGGGAACCGCATCGCTTATTGATGCCGGGGCGTGGCAGCTAGAGTAATACGTTAAGGCCTGCAAATTAAAAAGGCGACAGGTGTCGCCTCTGTTTCTATTTAATCTTTGTTGCGTAGCCTTCGAACTTTCCTTCTTTACTCACCGCTAATTTGCCTTTAGCAGGATAGTAAATGAAGGTGTATAGCCCTTGTGAATAAACTTTTGCCTGAGGCTCATTTTCATCCAGCGCGCCCAATACGCCATCGACATCCAGGATCTCGCCTTTAATTGTGATCTTCATTCCTTCCCATTTAAAGGCGTGTACCGCTTTGGCCGCCTGAGCATGTTGTTTCGCGTCTTTTTTATCCCAGATACCCGTACCCGCTGCGGCATCACGCGCGTTCGCCCATGCTGCATTTTGTGCGGCTTCATTATAAGCATTCTGGCGATTTTGCTCAGCCAGGTAGCAGGTATCTTTGCTAATGCCCTGGTGTTCACATTCGGCCATGCGCTGAGCAGGTGAAGTACACGCAGAAAGCAGGATGACAGCGCCAGCTATTAATACCGCTAAGAGTGACTTTATCATTACGATAATACCTTTGATGAAAAATATTCTATAGAAGAAAGTTTAATAGCCGCAAATATAATAAGCCTGATACATAATACCTAACCATGCGCCAACGATAATAAGCATCAGGTACACTATTACAGAGATAACAATGTATTTTGTCATACTGGTTATTTATTAAAAGCCAATCCCTACGCCGACTGAAGCCCCCATATTATTTGCTGTGTCATCAGAGAAGCTCACTTTACCAACCATATGTTCGTTAAAGTTAACCGACGCCCCAACCGCTAACGCGCTTTCACCGTTGTAAGTCGCACCGCCAGCCGAGAACATCACGCGCTGATTTGTTTGCACCTGAGGTAAACCGGCCATCGCCATCGCGCCACTGATACCCGCGTTTGCTTCTTTCTTGTTATTATCGACTTCCTCACGCAGCGATCTAAATTGCTGGTTAGCGTTGTTATTCAGAGCCTGTAATGTCTGTTTGGTCGCCTGCAGCTCCTGAGCCTCGGCCGTAACCGCATGACTATTAGTAGCGACTTTAGCCTGTGTTGCCGTGTCTACCTGCGTGCGTGTCACAGTGGTCATCACGCCATTTTTTCCATCTTTACCGTCTTTACCATTCGCTCCGTCACGTCCGTTAGTTCCGGCAACGCCCTGTGCGCCGGTATCGCCTTTCTCACCCTTAGCGCCGTCTTTTCCATCAACGCCGTTAGTTGGTTTTGGTGCATTCTCAAGAGCTAACAGGCGGCCATCTTGTATACCGTTAGTAGCTTCAACAGTTGCAAGGCGGCTATCCTGGACAGCGTTAACAGTTTCAATATTAGTAATTGCAGTTCCGTTAGTCAGCACGCCCTGTAACGCCGCATCACCTTTTTTATTAGCGGTGTCAGCAAGAGCGCCTGCTAATTTAGCTTCATGATCGACACCAGAGACAGAAGTCTGAAGAGAGGAAATATTATTGACGTTAGTGCTGATATTACCATTACTTGCGTCAATCTCGTTTTGCATCCGCTCACGATCGCCTTGTAAGTTATAGATCTGCCCGTCTTGTTTTACATTTTCAGCTTTCATATTATCCAGATTATAAGCGGTATTGTCAGTCCCCTGGACCTGAATAAAAGAACCTGAATTGAAGACGTTATCGTTAAGGTTTACGTTTACATCAGCTGCTTGAGTTACGTTCATAGAGCCAGTGAAAATAACACCAAATACAAAAGCACTAACGGCATTTTTAACAACTTTCATTTGTAAAACACTCATCATTTAAAAAGTAAAAATGGGCAAGGCTGGCTATCCTGGCGTGTTGATGTAACGTCTGGTTACGCCCGATTAAAATAACGGAGTTACGTTAAATTTTGAATAAATCACTTAATTCGTAACGTGCAGTAACTATCAATTAATGCGAGCTTTTGGATATTGATCTAAATCATAAATGGCATGAATAGCCAAAGTGAATTTTTAAGAGGTGAAGGGAAATATCTCAATGTTTACATTAACTTATAAGGTGAGGGCCAAACGCGAGTTTCGCGGTAACCCCTTGATTGAGAGGCTAAATGTTTAGCGAGGTTAAACGGTTTAGGGATTACTTTATATTTCATTCGAAATAAGTTTTAATGATTAATGAAACGTAAAAGAGACTGACTGAAAGCGGAAAAAATTATGTTGTTCGAGCTATTTCTTACACGCTGAAAAAGCGGATGTTTTTTGGACGTAATGGAAATGTTATGGAGAATGGTTTCGGTTCAAAAGAGGGGCACGATAGCCCCTGTAATTATCAAGCTTGTTTCTTCTCGTTCCACGCATCTGAAAGCAGGATATTACCATCTCTGAATCGCCACGGGTTTAACAGACAGCTCAGAGTCATTTATGGACTGACCCCACAACAGGACAAAGGCAATCTCACAAGCCAATAAACGCTTTATGGAAGTGCTGTTGATTGTCCTCGGTACAACAACTGATGTCACGACGATCACCAAACAGGACATTAAGCAGGTGATGGAAGTTGTTGAAAACCTGCCTAAGCGTGTTGTTCAGCCTTACCGTTCGATGACTGTCCAGCAATTGATCGAGTGCGATGATGTGCCGCCTGAAGATTCGGTTGGTGCGGAGTCAATCCACAAGCATCTGAAGATTTACAAATCGCTGTTCAAAACCTTCCTAACCGACAACAAAGACCTGGAGAACTCTCCGACTGATGGTGCAGTGGCTGCGCCGTCCAAAGCGAGATTTGGCGCATATATTGCAGCAGAAATGAGAAAATTTGTTGGCTGGGCGCTCAAGCAGCCTAACGGCAGGGAGAAATGGATCACGTTGCTGTTGGCATACACAGGAGCAAGAAGAGGGCAGGGGAAAACCGAAAATGCAACGCGACAAGTTGCGATCCACCCCAAACTGATCGAGTGTGGTTCCTCGATTTCGTTAATCGTCAGTGGAAAGAGAAAATCTTCTCGCCTGTGTCGGGTAAGAACATGACGAAGATCGGCAGAGTGTTAGCTGACGTTCGCGATCAGCTTGGGATTCCGTGCCTTGATGATTATGGACAGAGGCGATTGGTGCATAGTTTCCGTCACACAATGATTTCCACCTGTTTTGCTGGCTGGGTTGGTAACTTGTCGCACTTGCAACAGGTGGTTGGTCATGAGAAGAGCGGTTCAGGTATCATCCGGCGCTATCTGCATACATTTCCCTTATCTTCAGTCTGTTATGTAATTGACGGAATACAATGGGATTAGTGATACTACCTAAAATAAGAGCGCGGAGGGATCGCCTCCGCAACATTCATTTTTTTTCACACTTATGCAATTTAATTACGCCATTGTTTGCATAAGATTGTACAAAATCAGGATCATTCACCCAATAATATTTGGATTTCTTTCTATCGTAAAACCCATTCCATCGAAATTCGCCATTTCGATTAACGATGTTTAATTCTGCCAGAGGCGTAGTTGAACTTACATTCTTCCAATCAAAATTCATTCCACCTCGGCCAAGATCAGCTACACTGTCGTAGAAAATATCAACTTTCTCTTTAGATATTTCGTTAGAATGAACATTGACAACAATCTGATTGTCATTAACAACAAGTGGATTGGTGTTTTTGTCAATAGTAATAGAAAAACCATCATCATCACAACTAGTACTCCACACTCCAAAGTTTGAGTCTGCATGGGTTGCTATTGAAATTAACAATAATGTAAAAGGCCAAGCTTTCATTATTCTGACTCCGCTGTTTTTGTAATATAACCAATGTCAAGGTGAAGATCTGTTTGTCCCTTAACTTCTTCATCCAGATAATAATTGTATAAAGAAAGTGCTTCAGACTTTGTTTTCGCTGGCTGACCATACCTTCCAGGCGGAAGACTTGCCCATTCATAATTCACTGCTATCATCTTGGCTTTAAGAAGAACATCCACAATATCATTCGTTCTACTACTGGCAAGCTCCTGTAATTCTAGGACTGGTGAATTTGGCATAATGCTCCCTCAAGTTAATTTTCCATATTTTAATACTCGAGACGGCTTGAGTCTAAGGAATGGATGGATACTTGTGTCACACAAACTGTCACTCATCCTGTCACACACAGCCAAAAGGGCCGCTTTTGCCGTTTACAAGACTTCCCGCTGGCATTACTATCCTGAACAGGGATTAATGAGGAGCATTAATCGCAAGTTTTTGATTTTGTTTTATTTGACTCGGGGTGCCCTTCTTCGTTGAAGGCTGAGAAATACCCGTATTACCTGATCTGGATAATGCCAGCGTAGGGAAGTCAGATGCCTTCCCGGTCATCGCTTCTTCACGCAAGGCAGGAGCGAACCCATGCAGCCTGACCTGCTCGATTTACACGTTTTACACCACTTCCGCACCCGTTCTCCGCTGACCCACTGCATGACCAATGACGTCGTACAGACCTTTACAGCCAACGTTTTGCTGGCCCTTGGCGCATCCCCGGCGATGGTGATTGAGGCCGAAGAGGCCGAACAGTTTGCCGCGATAGCCGATTCGCTGTTAATCAACGTCGGCACGCTGACCGCACCGCGCGCCCAGTCGATGCGTCGGGCGATTGAAAGCGCGGTGGCGGCAGGCAAACCCTGGACGCTGGACCCGGTTGCGGTGGGTGCCCTGACGTTCCGAACCCGTTTTTGCCATCAAATTTTGGCCCTGAACCCGACCACCATTCGCGGCAACGCCTCCGAAATCCTGGCTCTGGCCGGAATGAGCGTGGGTGGGCGCGGTGTTGATACCACCGACACCGCCGCCAGCGCGTTGCCTGCCGCTCAGGCGTTGGCCCGCCAGACCTATGCCATTGTGGTGGTCACCGGCGAGGTGGACTACATCACTGACGGAGAGCGGACCCGAACGGTTACGGGCGGAGACCCGTTAATGACGCGCGTAGTGGGCACCGGGTGCGCGCTTTCTGCCGTTGTGGCGGCGAGCTGCTCGCTGCCGGGGGACAGGCTGGATAATGTTGCCGCCGCCTGCGGATGGATGAAGCGCGCCGGAACGGCAGCCGTTGCGCGCTCGCGCGGGCCAGGCAGTTTTACCAGCGCCTTCCTGGATGCGCTCTATACGCTGGAGGAACAGGCATGAAGCGGATTAACGCCCTGACCATTGCCGGTACCGATCCCAGCGGCGGCGCGGGCATCCAGGCCGATTTGAAAACCTTCTCGGCCCTTGGCGCGTATGGCTGCTCGGTGATTACCGCGCTGGTTGCGCAAAACACGCGCGGCGTGCAGTCGGTCTACCGTATCGAGCCAGATTTTGTTGCCGCGCAGCTGGATTCGGTGTTCAGCGACGTGCGGATTGATACCACCAAGATCGGCATGCTGGCCGAAACGGACATTGTGGAGGCGGTGGCCGAGCGGCTTAAACGCTATCAGGTGCAAAACGTGGTGCTGGATACCGTCATGCTGGCAAAAAGCGGCGATCCGCTCCTCTCCGCCTCCGCCGTTGAGACGCTCCGCAATAAGCTGCTGCCGCAGGTGGCGCTCATCACGCCCAATCTGCCGGAAGCCGCCGCGCTGTTAGGCACGTCGCACGCGCAAACTGAACACGAAATGAAAGCGCAGGGGTATGCGCTGCTGGCGATGGGCTGCGGGGCGGTGCTGATGAAAGGCGGTCATCTGGATGACGCTGAAAGCCCGGACTGGCTCTTTACCCGCGACGGCGAGCAACGTTTTACGGCTCCGCGAGTACAGACCAAAAACACCCACGGCACGGGGTGCACCCTCTCCGCCGCGCTGGCGGCGCTGCGCCCGCGGCATGACGGCTGGGCTGATACGGTGCGAGAAGCGAAAATCTGGCTCTCAGCGGCGCTGGCAAAAGCCGATACTCTGGAAGTCGGTCACGGTATTGGGCCGGTTCATCATTTTCATGCGTGGTGGTAACCCAGTATACTGGCAGGAAACACCACGCCTGAGAAAACAGAGATGGAACAAGCGCATACCCGGTTAATCGCTCAACTGACTGAACGGATCGCCGCGCCTGACAACACGCCGCTGTACCTGAAATTTGCCGAAACGGTAAAAAACGCGGTGCGCAGCGGCGTGCTGGAGCACGGGAACATTTTGCCCGGCGAGCGCGATCTGAGCCAGTTAACCGGCGTGTCGCGGATCACCGTGCGCAAAGCGATGCAGGCGCTGGAAGCCGAGGGCGTTGTCACGCGTGCCCGGGGTTACGGCACGCAAATTAACAACATCTTCGAATACTCGCTCAAGGAAGCGCGCGGGTTCTCTCAGCAGGTGGTGCTACGCGGTAAAACGCCTAATACGCTGTGGGTCAATAAACGCGTGGTGAAATGCCCGGAAGAGGTGGCGGGACACCTGTCGCTGGAGCCGAACAGCGACGTCTTTTTGCTGAAGCGTATTCGCTATGTGGATGACGATGCGGTGTCAATTGAAGAGTCCTGGGTGCCGGTTGGGCTCATTCCCGAACCGGATGCGATAGGAATTTCGCTGTACGACTATTTCCGCAGTCAGAATATCTTCCCGCAGCGCACCCGTTCACGGGTCAGCGCCCGCATGCCGGACAGCGAGTTTCAGGCGCACATTAAGATGGACGAAAAAATACCGGTGCTGGTGATCAAGCAGGTTGCGCTTGACCAGCAGCACCGGCCGATTGAGTACAGCATCAGCTACTGTCGCAGCGACCTATACGTCTTTGTGTGCGAGGAGTAATTCCTCACGAGTGGGCGCGCAGTCGCCGCCGCGATGGCTCACCACCCAGGACGCCACGGCATTCCCCAGCAGAACGGCGTCTGCCAGCGACCATCCCGCCGCCAGCCCGGCAAGCGTGCCGCCCGCGTGGCTGTCGCCAGCGCCAATGGTGTCCACTACCGTGGCGGGAAACGCCGGAACAACGCCCGATGCCTCGCCATCATACCAGGCAGCCCCGTCTTTATCATGCCGCATAATCAGCGCGGCGCCGAAGCGCTGCTGCCACTCCTCGCCCAGGTTTTCAGCCTCAACGCCCAGCCTTTCAGCAGCGAGCTCCGCTTCCTGACGATTAAGCGACACGATCGGCCTGCAGGCCATAATCCGCGCCATCAGCGCGTCGGGGATATCCGCGATGCGTGGGCCGAAATCGATAAGCGCCGTCACGTCCTCCAGCCCTTCAAGCCAGCCCGTCAGCAGCTCGCCGCACGGCGAGGCCAACTGGTAGCCGGAGAGATAAACCAGGCTATTTTGCGGGACGTTTAGCTCGTCAAGCCAGCGCTGCTGCCACTGGTTCTCGACGCCGCTAAAGGACATGAAGGTGCGCTCGCCGTCAGGCTCCACCAGCGCCAGACACCAGCCGTTGTCGCCGGTTTCAGCCTCCACGGCGCTGTGCAGATCCTGCTTCGCCATTGCGTTACGAATAATATCCGCCCACACGCCGTGGCCGACGGGGAGGGCGTTTTGCGCCACAATGCCGAGCCGTTTCAGGGCGATGGCGATATTCAGCGCGCAGCCGCCGATATTCACCCCCTGCTGTTTAAGCTCGATATCACACCCGCGCCAGGGCAGGGCGTAGGCGTCGGCGATGACGTCAATAACTGCCGCGCCCAGCACCGTCACCGGGCGCGTGGCGTGCAGGGTGTCGAGACGTTGGGCAAAAGAATTCATACCCCCTCCCTTTGCTCCCTGAAGTGCAGCAGTTTTTCACAGTAGTGACCGAAATCGAGCTGATTAACGGCGTCGAGTTCGGCTTTGAGCGCCGGGTCAATGGCCTGCACGCCGTGGAGCGCGCCGCAGATGGCCGTCGCCATCGCGCCAATGGTGTCGGTATCGCCACCCAGATTGGCGCATAAAATGGCGCAGCGGTTCGGGTCGGTTCCCGCCAGCTCCACCATCGCGATGGCTGCCGGAACGGACTCAATGGTGCTGGTACCCGCGCCAGTGAGCTGATAAATCTGCTCGCTGGCGGAGTCGATGCCGTTGGCGTCCCGCACGGTCTTAAGCGCCAGCTCAATGCGCGCCGCGAGCGACGCGCTGAAGGTGGTGGTTTTCGCCTCCTGCGCATAGCGGGCGATCCCCGGCAGGGCATCGACGATGTTCTGCCAGCGTTCCCCATCGATGGCGCGGGAAACCGCCCAGGCAATCACCACCGCGCCGGCAATGGCGAGATCCGATTTATGCGTCGGGCTGGAGGCCTGCGCAACCTGGTCCACAAAGTGCTCCAGCCGCGTCGCCGGGAGCAGGCAGCCCAGCGGGGAGGCGCGCATCGCCGCCCCGTTAGTCACGCCGTTGTTATCCAGCTCGCTGACCGGTTTCCCGTCACGAATCGCGTTAAGCGCGATTTTGGAAGTCGGGCCGAGCACGTTCTTGTTAAACGCGTCGAAGTCGAGCGCCCAGTTCAGGATATGCTTGCCGATAACGTCCGCGTTAATCTCCCCGTCGCACTCGATGATCGCATCGGCCAGGCACAGCGCCATCGAGGTGTCATCGGTGAACTCTGCCTGTTTGAAATAGCAGGCCGCGTTATTCTCTGCCGGGCCGGGTAAAAAGCGGTCGATCCAGCCGAAGTGCGCCTTGACGCGCTTTCTCGGCCACAGCTCTGACGGCATGCCCATCGCATCCCCTAACGCCTGGCCGTAAAGGGCCCCGAGAATACGGTCTTGTTTCATTTAACTTCCCCTTGTGTCAGCGCGGTATCGCCATCAACCACCTCAATTGCGGTGATCTCTGTATCCGATTCGCGGAAAAACAGCATAAACAGCACGGCAATCACGGCAATCATGACTGCACCAAATGTCCACATCCCGGCCCAGTTGAAGGTCAGCCCATTCACCGGCTCTTTGTAAGCGAACATTTTTTCCATCATCACGCCGCCCAGGCGGTAACCCAGCAGGCTACCAAACCCCTGACAGCACAGCGTAATCAGGCCTTGCGCGGCGGTGCGCATGTGCACCGCCGCTTTTTTATCCACGTAGATGTACGCGGTCACGTAGTAGAAGTCATAGCTCACGCCGTGCAGCAGGATGCCGAGGAACAGCAGGGCGTAGGTGAAGTACTGTTCAGCGCCACCGTAGACGAAGAAGCCGTAGCGGATGGCGGCGGTAATCAGGCCCAGCAGTAAGACCTTCTTAATACCAAAGCGTTTGGTAAAGAACGGCAGGGCGAGCATAAAGAAGATTTCAGAGAACTGGCCGAGCGTCATCCAGCCGGTGGCGTTTTTCATCCCCACTTCGGTGAGATAGCCGTTGGCGAAGATGTAGTAGAAGGCCAGCGGCATGGCGAACAGGAACGAGCAGAAGAAGAACACCAGGAAGTTTTTGTCGCGCAGCAGGACCAGCGCATCCAGCCCCAGCATCACTTTGAAATCCAGCTTGCCGGTACTTTTCGGTGGTGTGTTCGGCAGGAACAGGGCAAAGACGCCGAGCAGGGCGGAGCTGGCTGCGGTCATCAGCAGCGGAATATTGGTATCGGAAATATCGCTGTAGCCGAGCATCTGTGGCAGGAACCCGCACGCCAGCCCCGAGGCGATCCAGCCGATAGTGCCCATCACGCGGATACGCGGGAAATCAGCCTCAACATCGTCCACGTTCGCGAAGGCAATGCTATTGGTCAGCGCGATGGTCGGCATATAGGTCAGGGAATAGACCAGCAGCAGCGGGAAGAAGGTGCTGAACTGGGTTTGCTGCGCGGCGAAGTACATCAGGATCGCGCCGGCGAACATCAGCACCGACAGCACTTTCTGCGCGGCGAAGAAGCGGTCCGTCAGCGAGCCGACCAGGATAGGAGAGAGGATCGCGGCAATCGCGGTACAGGCGTAAGACCAGCCAATTTCCCCGGCGGTAAACCCGCTTTTGCTCAGCCACAGCCACAATGGCACAAACCACGCGCCCCAGATAAACCATTCAACAAACATCATGAATGACAGTTGGACTTTCGTTTTCATTTTTTAATCCTGCATGTCAGATAAGGTACGCCTTTAACATACCACTCAATAATACCTTTTAAATACCTTTATGGCGATTGTTTGATCAATGTAACAGTTTTGTTGTACACGAATCGAGCCAGCAGATTGTGCTGAAAAAAAATGCATATGGTGGAAAATCTGTTAAGTCGGTACCAGGCTTAGTCTGCCCATAAAAGATGGGACTGGATAAACACACACCGACACGACGTCGGATTTACGGGAGTATCACATGACTGATATTGCGCAGTTGCTTGGCAAAGACGCCGACAGCCTTTTACAGCATCGTTGTATGACCATTCCAGCCGACCAGCTTTACCTGCCTGGTCACGACTACGTTGACCGCGTGATGGTGGATAACAACCGTCCGCCTGCGGTTCTGCGAAACATGCAGACCCTCTACAATACCGGACGGCTCGGCGGTACCGGGTATCTCTCTATTCTGCCGGTGGACCAGGGCGTTGAGCACTCGGCGGGCGCCTCTTTCGCGGCGAACCCGCTCTACTTCGATCCGAAGAACATTGTTGAGCTGGCGATTGAAGCGGGCTGTAACTGTGTAGCCTCCACCTACGGCGTGCTGGCTTCGGTTTCGCGTCGCTATGCCCACCGCATTCCGTTCCTCGTGAAGCTGAATCACAACGAAACTCTCAGCTACCCCACCGAGTATGACCAGACCCTCTACGCCAGCGTCGAGCAGGCGTTCAACATGGGGGCGGTGGCCGTCGGGGCGACGATTTACTTCGGCTCTGAACAGTCCCGTCGTCAGATTGAAGAGATCTCCGCAGCGTTTGAGCGCGCGCACGAGCTGGGCATGGTGACCGTGCTGTGGGCGTACCTGCGTAACTCGGCGTTCAAAAAAGACGGGGTGGATTATCACGTCTCCGCCGACCTGACCGGCCAGGCGAACCATCTGGCGGCCACCATCGGCGCGGACATCGTGAAGCAGAAAATGGCGGAGAATAACGGTGGCTATAAAGCGGTGAACTTTGGCTACACCGACGATCGCGTTTACAGCAAGCTGACCAGCGATAACCCGATCGACCTGGTGCGCTACCAGCTGGCGAACTGCTACATGGGCCGCGCGGGGCTGATTAACTCGGGCGGCGCGGCGGGCGGCGATACTGACCTGTCCGATGCGGTGCGTACGGCGGTTATCAACAAACGCGCGGGCGGCATGGGGCTGATCCTTGGCCGTAAGGCGTTCAAGAAATCAATGGCCGACGGTGTGAAGCTGATCAATGCGGTTCAGGACGTCTATCTGGACAGTAAAGTCACAATTGCCTGACGTCTCCATCTCCCTCTCCCTGTGGGAGAGGGTTGGGGTGAGGGCATCATCGCGCACCGTGTGAAACATCAGCGCAAAAGCACACAGTCCGGCGGCAGCCTGCACCGCAGCGCGCCGGGCAACACCTCAATGCGGAACTGCGTCCCGCTCAGCGGCTCTCCGTCGAGGTTAAACGTCATCCCGTGCGGCGCATTCACCTCGAACCACGCCGATTTACCGTCAATGATATTCGGGCTCTCTTCCGGCTGCGTCAGCGTGGTAAACAGCGCGGGCAGCAGACCGTCGCCGGTGAAAATGCGCAGCTGTAGCTGACCATCGTTAATCAGCGCCTCCGGGCAGAGCTGCTGTCCGCCGCCTGCCTGACGTCCGTTGCCAATCCCAATCACCAGCGCGTCACCCTGCCACTGAAAAGCCTCACCGCGAATTTCGCATCGGTCCGGCTTGAGGGTGTCCATACGCATCAAACCGTGGATCAGGTATGACACGCCGCCCAGCGCCGCCTTCAGTTTTTCCGGCGTTTCGCTGGTAATGCGCGTGCCGAATCCACCCGTCGCCATATTGATAAAGCAGGTTTTGTCATTCACCTGGGCGATATCCACGGCGGTGGCTTTGCCGAGGATCGCCAGCTGAAGCGCCTTCTCTAAATCTTCTGGGATCCCGGCGCTGGTGGCAAAATCATTGGCGGTGCCGAGCGGTAATATGCCCATCACCGGGCGATCTGCCGGTGGCAGGTCGATAAGCGCAGAGGCGATCTCATTGATGGTGCCATCGCCGCCGCCGGAAATGATGGTGCTGATACCTAACGCTAAGCCTTCGTTGATATAGCGTGCCGCGTCGCCTTTTTCCCACGTCACGCGCACGTGGATACGTGCGCCGTCGTCACGCAAACTCATAATCGCCTGACGCAACGGATCGTTGCCTGCACTTTTGCCATTGAGAATCAATAAACTGTCTGGATAGGTTGCCATCCTCGCTGCTCCCTTTTTTAGCGTTAGTAAGAGTGTATAGCAGAGAGGAAAAAAGCGGGTAAGAACTGGATGAAAGGCAAAAAATAAGCCCGCGTAAGGGAGATTACGCAGGCTAAGGAGGTGGTTCCTGGTACAGCTAGCATTTATGGGTTATGTTTTTCAGCGGGGGGATAATACCCGTATTGAACGAAGCGGTATGTGATCCGATTCTAAGAATTATCCCAGCGCGAAAAAATTTCCCTGATTGACTATTTGCCGTGTGGATTACGTGTGCTTTCACCGTTGAAGTTACGCATCAGCAGCGCGAACTTCAGCTCCACCTCTTCCGGAACCGGCAGCCAGACGGTATGCCCGTCGCCCGGCGCAACCTCAATCGCTTCGCCTTTGCCGTTTTCCAGATGCTCCAGCGTGAAGTTCATGTTGCCCTGCGGGGTCATCAGCTCCAGGCTGTCGCCTTTGGTGAACTTGTTTTTCACCGCCACCGCCGCCAGCGCGCCTTTGCGCTCGCCGGTGAAGTCGCCGACAAACTGCTGGCGCTCGGAAACGGAGTAGCCGTGCTCGTAGTTCTGGTAGTCGTCGTGGGTATGACGGCGCAGGAAGCCTTCGGTATAGCCGCGGTGCGCCAGGCCTTCCAGCGTTTCCAGCAGGCTGGTATCGAACGGTTTACCGGCAGCCGCATCGTCGATGGCTTTGCGGTACACCTGTGCGGTACGCGCGCAATAGTAATAGGATTTGGTGCGGCCTTCGATCTTCAGGGAGTGCACGCCCATCTGCGTCAGGCGCTCAACGTGGGCGATGGCGCGCAGATCTTTTGAGTTCATGATGTAGGTGCCGTGCTCGTCTTCAAAGGCGGTCATATACTCGCCCGGACGCTTGGCTTCTTCAATCATAAACACGCTGTCGGTTGGCGCGCCGATGCCTAGCGTCGGCTCAACGTTCGTCACCGGGATCGGCTCATGCTTGTGGACGATGTTGCCGATATCGTCCTCTTTGCCTTCCTGGACGTTATATTCCCAGCGGCAGGCGTTGGTGCAGGTGCCCTGGTTCGGGTCGCGCTTGTTGATATAGCCAGAGAGCAGGCAGCGGCCGGAGTAGGCCATGCACAGCGCGCCGTGAACGAAGATTTCAATTTCCATGTCCGGCACCTGAGTGCGGATCTCTTCGATCTCTTCGAGGGAAAGCTCGCGAGACAGAATGACGCGGGTCAGCCCCATCTGCTTCCAGAACTTCACCGTCGCCCAGTTGACGGCGTTAGCCTGTACGGAGAGGTGAATATCCATTTCCGGGAAGTTCTCCCGAACCAGCATGATTAAACCCGGGTCCGACATGATCAGCGCGTCCGGCCCCATATCCACCACCGGCTTCAGGTCGCGGATGAACGTTTTCAGCTTGGCGTTGTGCGGCGCGATGTTGACCACCACGTAGAATTTTTTACCCAGAGCATGCGCCTCGTTGATGCCGAGCTGCAGGTTCTCGTGGTTGAATTCGTTATTACGCACGCGCAGCGAGTAGCGCGGCTGGCCCGCATACACGGCGTCGGCGCCATAGGCGAAAGCGTAACGCATATTTTGCAGCGTTCCCGCCGGGGAAAGGAGTTCCGGTTTAAACATGTTTGTTCTCGTTCTGATGACAGGTCAGATCCGCATGCACCAGGTGCAGCGGTAAGGGGAGATCCCCCACTTTAAGGGCGGGCATTGTAGCGCTGCGGGGCAGGGAGGTAAAGCGCGGGACTCTTAAAAAAGTAATTTACTACTCTTTATGGTAGTTGAAATTTATTTCATATTTAATAAATCAATAATGCGATTTAAAATAATTTATCTAAATGCAAAATAACAGTGGTTTTATCTTTTAT
>NZ_JADCLF010000009.1:0-136193 GCF_014982345.1 Enterobacter cloacae complex sp. P1B
GTGATTCACATCCGCCGTGTCGATGGAGGCGCATTATAGGGAGTTCTCCGCGGGCCGCAACCGCTAAATGACAGAAAAATGACTGACTGCTGCATTCCCCAGCAAAACCCCGCCTTATACCCTTTTACGCACAGACTTATCCACAATTACAGCAAGATCCTGATGCGATCCTGCGAACTGAAAGAGAAGATCAACTATACTAGCGGCAAATATTCTTCTCCGCAGAGCTCCTCTGATGAATACACAACGCCTGCCTCGCGACTGGCGCCTCCCTACGGCCGGATTGATGCTGCTGACCATCCTCTTCGCCGCTTTTACGCTGCATACGCACTGGAACGCCTTTATCCAGTGGTGCCTTGCCACGCAGATTACGCTGCACCGTTATCTGGTGATGTATCTACTGCAGCTTAATAACAACCAGTACAGCGGTGGATTATGGCTCTTAACAGGCGCTTTCTTTTATGGCGTCCTTCACGCCATCGGGCCGGGGCACGGGAAGTTCATCGTGACAACCTACCTGAGCACAAATAAGGAGAGCGAACTGGCCGCACGCACCGTTCCCTTTCTTGGCAGCCTGATGCAGGGCGTCAGCGCCATTCTGTTTGTCTTTATTCTGGCAGTAGGATTTAACCTCGCGTCAGGGGATATCAGCACCAGCCGCTGGTATGTCGAGAAGATAAGCGCCGTGCTGATTGGCGCGTTTGGTGCTTTCATCATTTACCAGGCGCTGAAAAGCCTGCGGCCTCAAAGAATAAGGATCTCAGCCATCACTCCCCTTCATCAGCACTATGAACACTGTGGCTGTGGTCATCACGGCGTGGGCGCAGATCTGACACAAGGTGACTGGAAAACGCGTCTGGGCGTCATTCTGGCGATTGGCGCACGTCCGTGCAGCGGTGCAATCATGATTCTGATGTTTTCGAACGCGCTGGGCATTGTCACCTGGGGAATGGCGGCCGTTATGACCATGTCTTTAGGAACGGCACTCTCTATTATGGGGCTATCACTGGCGGTTCGTTATGCCCGTGAACGCACGGTGGCATGGTTCGGGGGAGATAGCGCGTTCAGATGGCTGGTACCGGCAGTTAAAATTGCTGGAGGTATCATCCTGATCCTGTTCGCGACCGTCCTGTTCCTGACCGTCATCCCCATTAGCGCCAACGGCGACTACATCGCCGCCGGATGCTAATAAAAGAAAACCCGCCGTTGGCGGGTTTCTTTATTACTCGTTAATGCGGGGATGTTGATCAACAAGACGGGAGCGTTTCTTCTGCAGCTCTTCAATCTCTGCGTCGATATCCTCAATTTTCTGCTCAACGTTATCGTAGTGCTCGCGCAGGATTTCTTTCGCTTCCTGAATATCAGATGCCGCAGGCGTCGCCCCTTTCAGAGGACGGTTCGCCGTCTCCTTCATGGTCAGGCCGGTCGCCAGGCCGACTACCGCAATAACCATCAGGTAGTAGGCTGGCATCATCAGGTTCTGCGTGCTTTCCACCAGAGAGGCGGCAAGCGTAGGCGTCAGGCCGGCAATCAGAACGGAGATGTTGAACGCCGCCGCCAGCGCACTATAACGAATGTGCGTCGGGAACATCGCAGGTAATGTGGATGCCATCACCCCGATAAAGCAGTTCAGGATCACCGCCAGCATCAGCAGACCCGCGAAAATCAGACCCAGCACGTTACTGTTGATCAGAATAAACGCCGGGATCGCCAGCGCGAACAGCGCTACGCTACCCAGGATGATAAACGGTCGACGGCCAAAGCGGTCGCTCAGCAGACCCATAATCGGCTGTACAAACAGCATACCCACCATGATGGCGATAATAATCAGCACGCCGTGATCTTCCGAGTAGTGCAGGTTATGCGACAGATAGCTCGGCATGTAGGTCAGCAGCATGTAGTAAGTGACGTTGGTGGAAATCACCAGACCAATACAGGTCAGCAGGCTGCGCCAGTGCTTTGTCGCAATCTCTTTAAAGGACACTTTCGGGCCGTCCTGCAGCCCTTCGCGGTCACCCTGCTCCAGTTTCTCAACGTGCTGCTGGAACGCAGGTGTCTCTTCCAGCGCATGTCGCAGGTAAAGACCGATAATACCCAGCGGGAGCGCGATAAAGAACGGGATACGCCAGCCCCAGTCGAGGAAGTTCTCCTCACCGACCACGGTTGAAATCAGAACCACGACGCCCGCGCCCATCACGAACCCGGCAATCGAACCGAAGTCCAGCCAGCTGCCCATAAAGCCGCGCTTACGGTCAGGGGAATACTCCGCGACGAAGATCGACGCCCCGGTATACTCGCCCCCGACAGAGAAGCCCTGCGCCATCTTACAGAGCAACAGCAGAATAGGTGCCCAGATGCCGATCGTGGCATAGGACGGTATTAGGCCGATACAGAACGTACTGATCGACATAATGACAATGGTGATAGCGAGTATTTTCTGGCGACCGTATTTGTCACCGAGCATACCGAAGAACAGACCACCCAGCGGGCGGATCAGGAAAGGAACGGAGAATGTACCCAGCGCGGCAATCATCTGCAGGCTTGGGTCAGCACCGGGGAAGAACACTTTACCTAATGCATAGGCAACAAAGCCGTAGACACCGAAATCGAACCATTCCATCGCATTACCGAGCGAGGCGGCGGTGATCGCTTTACGCAGTTTAGCGTCATCAATAATGGTGACGTCGCGAAGCGTAATGGGTTTAACCTTTTTCCTTCTTAGCATAGCTTTCCTCGTAGACTTAGCCCTGTCCGTTCCACAGCCAACTCGCACTCTGTGAACCCGAGATCCGCTCCGTGCGAACCTCCATCTTCAAGCGTAGCAGGTTTACTTACATTGACGTTTACCGTCGATACAACCGAACCTGTTGACGCCTGTCTGGGCAGTTAATGACCTTTTTACCCTACCAGCGTTTATATTTGTGATCAACTTCACACATATATTTATACTGCGTCAGGTGAAGACAGTTTTTGTCAACTACCGCAAATAAGTACTTTCTCAACCTTCCAGAGCCCTCATTTTCGGCCTCATCCTTTTTCTTTTCCCAACAGAATAAAAAGCCATATTTTTTACAAGAGATTTACATAAATTTTCAGCTCTCACAACGCGCCGTAAAGTTTACATTCAATATGTGATGAAGATAACTAAAACACCGTTTTATTTTCATTGAATCGATATTCCATCGATCGCATGATAATTCCTGAAACATAGCGACGCATGTTTTCTGACGAGAGGAAACGAGAGCGCTAACTGAATTTCGGTGCAGGGTTATCACAAACCAATCATCAAGAGCACCCTTCATCAAATTGAATTTATTGATTTTTTTATTCGCACCTGCCGCTCACCATGAGAGGCGAAATTGTGAGGGTTAGAGATGAAGATTAAAGCCACGATAGAACGCATACCGGGTGGTATGATGCTGGTGCCGCTGGTACTCGGTGCTATTCTGAATACATTAGCACCTGAAACCGGGGCTTATTTTGGTGGTTTCACAAAGGGGATGATTACGGGTACCGTTCCCATCCTGGCGGTCTGGTTCTTTTGTATCGGCGCATCCATTAATTTGCGGGCAACCGGTACCGTATTACGCAAATCCGGAACGCTGGTGATAACCAAAATAGCGGTTGCCTGGGTGGTCGCAATGATATGCGCGATGTTCATTCCTGAAAATGGAATTCAGACCGGTTTCTTCGCCGGGTTATCCGTCCTGGCGATTGTCTCGGCGATGGACATGACCAACGGCGGGCTGTATGCCAGCCTGATGAACCAGTATGGAACGAAAGAGGAGTCCGGCGCGTTTGTTTTGATGTCTCTGGAGTCCGGCCCGCTCATGACGATGTTGATCCTGGGGTCCGCTGGCCTGGCTTCTTTTGAGCCCCATCATTTTGTCGGCGCGATCCTGCCATTCCTGATCGGCTTCGCACTGGGCAATCTGGATCACGATCTGCGTGATTTCTTCAGCAAAGCCACGCCGGTGCTGATCCCATTCTTTGGCTTTGCGCTGGGTAACACCATCAACCTGAACGTGATTCTGGATACGGGACTGCTGGGGATTGTGCTGGGTGTCGCGGTTATCATCATCACCGGTATTCCGCTGATCATTGCTGACCGCGTAATCGGGGGAGGAAACGGCACGGCGGGCGTCGCCGCCTCTTCAGCCGCAGGCGCTGCCGTTGCAAACCCGGTGATTATCGCCCAGATTAACCCGGCCTTCGAACCGGTGGCCGCGTCCGCGACGGCACTGGTTGCCGCCAGCGTGATTGTCACCGCAATCCTGGTGCCCATCATCACGGCGCTATACGCGAAACGCTACGGAAATGTGCAAGAGATCCCGCCTGAACCGAAACCGATAGAAATGAATCACTAACACACCGCGCCAGCCATCCTCTCTCCCCTGGGGGGAGAGGGTCAGGATGTGGGGTTCAACCAAAAATCTCTTCCACCATTGCATCCACCAGCCGTTTTGCCGAACACAGCCTCGGCATACCCAGCGCGACAGTCTGCCAGTTTTGCGTCACTGACCAACTCACCGGGTGTATATCCGCCTGACACCAGTCGCCCAGCCAGCCCAGCATGTCTTTGTGATCGATTAAACCCGCCGAAGCGGGTGTGGTCAGCCATTGATGATAGAAATGGCGCGTTGTGGGAGACGCATTGATGCCCTGCGCGAGGTAGTTGGCGGCCATGCTGCGTAAATTATCCTTGAGCATGGCCGACACATCGTTGTTCGCCAGACGGCAGGCATCGCCAAATGCTCCCCAACGCAGCTCTTCCAGAACAATGAAGCAGCGCCCGGCCAAAGACCAGCCATCATAGTGACCGGCTCGCCAGCGGGTGAAAATTTGTTCACTGTGCTCGCCCGCCTGTACCGTCAGTCCACGCTGGGTCAGCGCCTTTTCTTTATAGGCGGCACGTTGGGTAAAATGAGAGGAGAGCTCCGCATACTGTTCAAGCAGGCCGGGAGATGGCTGAGCGCGCAGGTGAGCCTGCTGGCACAGTGCAGTCAGTTTATCGGCCATCAGCGTCAGCGCAAGATGGCCTGGATCCAACATGCCGGCGAGTTTTTCCGCCAGCCCCAGGCGCAGGGCCGCGTTCTCGTTAAGCATTCCCGCCATCGCCCAGGGCCGTAGCCGGGTATGCGTCATGATCTCCTGAGTCAAACGTTCACGAAACTGCAGCTGCTGCGGCCCCAGATGGGGATGGCGCGCCGCGTCCACGCCCTGCACAAGATCGACCATAAACCTGGGATGAATACACTCCAGCGTCCGCCCGGGACCGTCCAGTAGCTGTGTTGTCATGGTTGCTCTGCTGCGAATAGAGTTTGAATGTCATCGCGTAACAGTCGGGTATCTTCCTGAATCCACGTCGCAGTCGAAATGCTTTGCTTCAACAGCTGGCTGAGCGCTCGGGTTGAATGCTCATTTTGTTGACGCACTGCGAGGCTATCACGCAAGCTTTCCTGTAACCCGGTCAGGCATAACGAAAATTCTGCAAAGAACGTCGCCATTCCGGCCGTAACAGAGACATCGACCTGCGCGGACAAAGCTTTACGTATTTGTTCACAAAACTGATCAATATGTTGCTTAAATTTGTCATGCAGTTGCGCAATGTCGATAACATAGTGCGTGCGCGTGACCACATACTCATCCCAGCCCCAGCCCGGATTATTGAGCCAACGCGAAACGGTTTCACGCATACTGCTCCCGGCGGAAAGTTGACCTGCCGGGCGGTTATCCTGTGCAATGGCATCGTTAAACAGCGCGCGCGTATTGAAGTCAAGCTGGTTTGCCTGAAAAGCCGGGAAGCTGATCCGCGCCCGGAAGCCGGCATGGCTCAGATGCTCTTTTATACGCGTTTCAATGGGGCGGATAGCGTCATTCAGCGAGCGCGCCAGCGTAGATTCCAGCTGATCGAAGCGTAACGCCAGCTCCCGGGCAATTTTTGCCTGCGCATCCAGCATGATGAGTTCACAGGAGGAGCGAATTTTACTCAGGACGATCTGCGCCTGACCTTCATCATCCAGAACCAGCGGTTCCCGCTCTTGCAGTTTATCACTGCGGCGATTCAGCCGCTCAACGCCTGCCAAATCAAGAATATTTTGAGTGCTGAACACATGGCCCACTGCCTGGTGAAGCGCCGATTTTTCGGCCTCCATAAAGTCCGCGGTCGCGTTCAGCGCCTGGTCAACTTCATGTTTCACCTCATCGCTCACCGCGCTCTGGCGCGTCTGCAGCAGCGCCATATCCTCTTCAAGACGCGCGATGTTCAGTTCCAGCCCCTCAAAGGCCACCGTCAGCCCCTGATAGCGGAAGTCGAGATACTCCCGGGCATTTTGCGCGTAGTTGAGCAGCTTATGCGAGGCCGAGCGCAGCGCGAATAGCGAGGCATTGGCATAGGCGGCGTAAATCAGTTTGCGTATCGGCTGTTCAAACAGCGAATCTTCCCAGAGCAAATCGGCTGCGTGACGGATATGGTTTATATCGTCCAGGTCCGCCGAACGCCAGCGGCGTCCGAGTGCGGCTTCGGCAAAATCCTGCACCCAGGGCTGCTCCTGATGATCCGGCAGGCGTCCACGGGCATTCATCTCGTTGCGGGCGCGGTTTGCCAGATACGCCCACATAGAGGAAACAGGGTAGATCTGGCCAGGCGAAATAGTGCCTTTCATTAAGGTACCGGAGATCATCGCCCTGACCTGCTCTTCATCGTCGCTATTGCGATCCTTCTGGTCGAATTTATTCACCAGCGCATACAGAGGCACTGATTTCCCCGCAACCGAAATAGCCTGACGGACCTCTTCATCAGAAATAGATTTAAGCTGGGTATAATCCATCACCGCCAGCACCGCCGACGCGCGGGCTAGCTGTTCGCTAAGCATTTTTTGCAGATGCGGTTGTCCGGCCTCATTGGGGCCGGGGGTATCGAGCAGCGTCAGCTGCCCGAGGTGCGCATCCAGACCCGCAAGATGCACGAACTCCACTTCAATCACCGGAATATGTTCGATGGCCGCGTATTCAGAGAACGGAAACGCCACGCCCAGCGCCTGGGAGAGCCTCACCAGGTCATTGAGACTTTTCAGGCAATGAAATATTGGCTGCGCCCCGAGATGATGCTTTTCAAAGGCCTCGCCTTTCTCAATACGCTCCAGCAGCGTATTCATGTCCTTATCAATTTCCAGTTGCAGAGCCAGCTTGCCGCGATCGTAATCGCCAAGCTTTTTCTGCAGCAGGTGAATCAAATCATCAATAGGAGAGACATGTGAGAAGTGGAGCACCGGCTCTTTCTGGCCTGGCGTATGACGTATCAGCGTAGGCAGCGCCGTCATTGGGCGGTTGCGGTTCGGCAACACTTCGGTACCCACAATGGCATTAATGGTGGTCGATTTCCCCGCTTTCATCGTGCCAACGATAGCCAGAACCATTTCCAGACGTGTTATTTTGCGTAATTCATTATTCAGCGTTGCCTGCTGCGCTTCGACGCCGCGCGCACTAAAATGCAAAGGCAGCACGTTGTTCTTTTCACCTGTAATAGCAGCCGTCGTGCTCTCCAGCTTCGCTGTCGGCATTGATTTCAGGGTATCGAGATTTTGCAGGGCAAGCTGTAACAAACGCTCAGCTTCCTGACTTAATTCAAAAATGGTCTGTGTGTGCATGATAAAAGCCTTTCCTTAACGCAAATTTATTACTTTTATTAAGCCACTTGTATTAATTATGATGTTCAGGCTTATATGATCACGTGTGGAAAACATGTTCACCAAAATATAACTAATTGAAGATAATCAGAAATAAATGGCTATCCCTGCATGGCGTGTAAAGCTCTCCTCAAGGCCTGAAAGCCAAAAGATAAAAAGCCTGGCCCATTTTAAGAAGCTTCAGGATATATCATCATTATTTACCCACCTAAAAAGAGAGGGATAGGCCGCCAACATAAGAAATGCATGGCAGTAAAGTTCGAAGATAAATAACAATGCGTTGCTTCACCTTATCCGAAATGAAGGTGCGTAGCAATTTGCCGCAATAAAATATTCGATATATTTAGCGACTTCTCTTTCCACCGTGTTAATGACGTTAGCATCGCTTAGCTGACTGACAGTAAGTGTCACTCGCAACACATTTTCTGCGTTTTTTAAATTCACAATAGCACCGACAAAAGTGTGGATTTGCGTTATACTTGCCGCCTTTTTCGGCACTCTGCCGTCATTTAGCTGGCACTTTCCAGCGCGTTAACACTTTTGAGGATACCGACATGCAACTCCCACACTGCCCAAAATGCAATTCTGAATACACATACGAAGATAATGGCATGTTCATCTGCCCGGAATGTGCACACGAATGGAATGATGCCGAGCCAGCGCAGGACGCTGATGCGCTGGTCGTCAAAGATGCCAACGGTAATCTGCTGGCGGATGGCGACAGCGTCACCGTGGTGAAAGATCTTAAGGTGAAAGGCAGCTCTTCCATGCTGAAGATCGGCACCAAAGTGAAGAATATCCGTCTGGTGGAAGGCGATCATAATATCGATTGCAAAATTGACGGCTTCGGTCCGATGAAACTGAAATCTGAGTTCGTGAAAAAGAACTGATTTAACCCGCCCGGTAGCGCTTCGCTTACCGGGCTTTCGGGAACTACACTTAACGGGCTTTTCTTACGTGAGGTAAAGATTATGCCGTTAAGTCCCTACATCTCTTTTGCCGGCAACTGTGCAGAGGCTACCGCCTTCTATCAGCAGGCCGTCGGCGCAGAACTCCTCTATAAAATCACCTTCGGCGAAATGCCAAAAAGCGATAACAGCGAAGAAGGCTGTCCGTCCGGCATGCAGTTTCCGGATTCGGCTATCGCTCACTCCAACGTTCGCATTGCGGGCAGCGATATCATGATGAGCGACGGGCTGCCGCCGGGCAGCAGCGCACAATACGCGGGCTTCACGCTGGTGCTCGACACGCAGGATGTGTCAGAAGGCAAGCGCTGGTTCGACAACCTTGCCGATGGCGGGAATATCGACATGGCCTGGCAGGAAACCTTCTGGGCGCACGGCTTCGGTAAGGTCACCGACAAGTACGGCGTGCCGTGGATGATTAACGTCGTTAAGCAGCAGCACTAATTTTCGGGCGGTGGGCGGTCTGCCTCCGCCTGTCATCAAACTCCCCTCAACTCTTCAAACTCCCGCAACCTGCACTTAACCCAAATGTCATATTGATGCGCCAGCATGAGGCCACATTTATCGTGAGGCCCAGCACATGCACACTGTCATCCGCGTCGAGAAACTGAGCAAGACCTTCAATCACAACAAGGCGCTGCATGCCGTTGATCTGACCGTCCAGCAGGGCGAAATGGTGGCGCTGCTGGGGCCGTCCGGTTCAGTAAAATCCACCCTTCTGCGTCACTTAAGCGGCCTTATTACCTGCGATAAAACGCCGGAAAGCCGCGTCGAGCTGCTGGGTAACACCGTGCAGCATGCGGGCCGTCTGGCGAGCGATATTCGCAAAAGCCGCGCCCGGACGGGCTACATCTTTCAGCAGTTCAACCTGGTGAACCGCCTGACGGTGCTGGAGAACGTGCTGATTGGCGCGCTCGGCAGCACCCCGTTCTGGCGCACCTGCCTGCGCTGGTTCTCCCCATCACAGAAGCAGGAAGCCTTACAGGCGCTGACCCGCGTCGGCATGGCGCACTTCGCCCACCAGCGCGTGTCCACGCTGTCTGGCGGGCAGCAGCAGCGCGTCGCTATCGCCCGCGCCCTGATGCAGAAAGCCAAAATCATTCTCGCCGATGAGCCCATCGCCTCGTTGGATCCGGAGTCGGCCCGCATCGTGATGGAAACCCTGCGCGACATCAACCAGAACGACGGCATCACCGTGGTGGTGACGCTGCATCAGGTGGATTACGCCCTGCGCTACTGCGAGCGCATCGTCGCCCTGCGTCAGGGCCACGTGTTCTTCGATGGCGCCAGCCATCTGTTTGATAACGAACGTTTTGACCATCTCTACCGCAGCGTAAACCGCGTCGAAGAACGCGCGCAGGCTGCTTAACGCCCCGATAACGAGGAATGGAAATGAACTACAAAGCCGTTGCCGCGCTGGCCTTCACCAGCATGTTCAGCATCAGCACCCTGTTAAGCCCGGCGTACGCCGAAGAGCAGGAAAAAGCGTTGAACTTTGGCATCATTTCAACGGAATCACAGCAAAACCTGAAGCCGCAGTGGGAACCGTTCCTGAAAGATATGGAAACCAAACTGGGGATCAAAGTGAACGCCTTCTTCGCCCCGGACTACGCGGGCATCATCCAGGGGATGCGCTTTAACAAAGTGGACATCGCCTGGTACGGCAACCTTTCCGCCATGGAAGCGGTGGACCGCGCCAACGGTCAGGTCTTTGCCCAGACCGTTGCGGCAGATGGTTCTCCAGGATACTGGAGCGTGCTGATCGTCAACAAAGACAGCCCGATCAACAACCTCAACGACATGATCGCCAAACGCAAAGATCTGACCTTTGGCAACGGCGATCCGAACTCCACCTCCGGCTTCCTCGTCCCTGGCTACTACGTCTTCGCGAAAAACAACATCTCCGCCAGCGACTTTAAGCGCACCGTCAACGCCAGCCACGAAACCAACGCGCTGGCCGTGGCGAACAAGCAGGTGGACGTTGCCACCAATAACACCGAAAACCTCGACAAGCTGAAAACCTCCGCCCCTGACAAGCTGAAAGAGCTGAAGGTCATCTGGAAATCCCCGCTGATCCCCGGCGACCCGATCGTCTGGCGCAAAAATCTCTCCGAAAGCACCAAGGACAAGGTCTACGACTTCTTTATGAACTACGGCAAAACGCCGGAAGAGAAAGCGGTTCTGGAACGTCTGGGCTGGGCACCGTTCCGCGCGTCCAGCGATCTGCAGCTGGTCCCGATTCGCCAGCTGGCGCTGTTTAAGCAGATGCAGGCCGTGAAGGACAACAAAGGGCTGAAGGAAGAGGAGAAGACCAGCAAAGTCTCTGAAATCCAGGCCCAGCTGGAAGACCTCGACCGCCTGACCGCCGCGCTGGGTGCGATGACGAGCGTGAATAAAGCGGTGCAGTAACACAAGTCCCCTCTCCCTTGGGGGAGAGGGGGAACAGATTAAGGAGCCAACATGCAAACCATCACCCTCCCGCCGCCGAAGCGCAGCTGGTTCTCGCTCATAAGCTGGGCCATCCTGCTGGCGGTACTCGTTATCTCCTGGAAGGGCGCGGAGATGGATCCGCTGCTGCTCTTCAAAGATTCCGGCAACATGGCGACCTTCGCCGCCGACTTCTTCCCGCCGGATTTCAGCCAGTGGCAGGACTACCTCAGCGAAATGGCCATCACCCTGCAAATCGCCGTCTGGGGCACCGCCCTCGCCGTCGTTCTCTCCATTCCGTTCGGCCTGATGAGCGCCGAAAACATCGTACCGTGGTGGGTTTACCAGCCGATGCGTCGCCTGATGGACGCCTGTCGCGCCATCAACGAAATGGTCTTTGCGATGCTGTTCGTTGTCGCCGTTGGCCTGGGTCCGTTCGCCGGCGTGATGGCACTGTTCATCCACACCACCGGCGTGCTCTCCAAGCTGCTCTCGGAAGCGGTTGAAGCCATCGAGCCCGGCCCGGTGGAAGGTATTCGCGCAACCGGCGCCAACAAAATCGAAGAGATCCTCTACGGCGTCCTGCCGCAGGTGATGCCGCTGCTGATCTCCTACTCGCTGTACCGCTTCGAGTCCAACGTTCGCTCCGCCACCGTGGTCGGTATGGTGGGCGCAGGCGGGATTGGCGTCACCCTGTGGGAAGCGATTCGCGGTTTCCAGTTCCAGCAAACCTGCGCCCTGATGGTGCTCATCATCGTCACCGTCAGCCTGCTGGATTTCCTCTCTCAACGCTTGCGTAAGCACTTCATCTGATTAGCGAGGCTTTGATTGGTATGCACTTATCCAGACATCCGACCAGTTACCCTACCCGCTGGCAAGAGATTGCGGCCAGGCTCGAAGTGGAGCTGCGCACGCATTACCGCTGCGGTGACTACCTGCCCGCCGAGCAGCAACTTGCCGACCGCTACGAGGTGAACCGCCACACCCTGCGCCGCGCCATTGACCAGCTGGTGGAGCGCGGCTGGGTGCAGCGCCGTCAGGGCGTCGGCGTGCTGGTGCTGATGCGCCCGTTTGACTACCCGCTCAACGCCCAGGCGCGTTTTAGCCAGAACCTGCTGGATCAGGGCAGCCATCCGACCAGCGAAAAGCTGCTCTCGGTACTGCGCCCGGCCTCCCGTCACGTGGCGGACGCGCTCGGGATTCAGGAGGGTGACAACGTCGTACACCTGCGTACGTTGCGCCGGGTCAACGGCGTGGCGGTCTGCCAGATCGACCACTACTTCGCGGACCTCACCCTCTGGCCAGTGCTGCAACATTTCGCCAGCGGTTCCCTGCATGATTTCCTTCAGGACGCGACGGGTATCGCGCTCAAACGCACCCAGACGCGCATCAGCGCCCGCCGTGCACAGGCGAAAGAGAGCAAGGTGCTGGAGATCCCCAACATGGCCCCGCTGCTCTGCGTGCGCACCCTCAACCACCGTGACGGCGAGATCAACGCGACGGAATACTCCGTCAGCCTGACCCGCGCCGACATGATTGAATTCACCATGGAGCACTGAATGCACTTCGACACCTCCACCCGACAGCGCTGGATGCGCGTGCTGGCCCATAGCCAGCCTGCTGCGCTGGCCGCCCGCATGAACGCACTCGGCCTGACGCCGGACTACGACACGATCCGCGCGCCGGAGATCGGCCTGGTGCAGATCCAGGCACGCATGGGCGGCACCGGCGAGCGCTTCTTCGCCGGCGATGCCACCCTCACCCGCGCGGCTATCCGCCTTAACAGCGGCACGCTGGGTTATAGCTACGTACTTGGGCGAGACAAAACGCACGCCGAGCGCTGCGCGGTGATCGACGCGCTTTTACAGGAACACCCGCATTTCCAGACGTTAATGGAAACCCTTATTGCCCCGCTGGAAGCCGACCGCGCCGCACGCCTTGCCGCGCGTCAGGCCGAAGTGAACACCAGCCGGGTCGACTTCTTTACGCTCGTTCGCGGAGACAACGCATGACGCTTCAACCTGCTTTTACCCTGGCCGTCCAGGATGCCCAACAGAGTTTCCGTCGCCTGCTGAAGGCCATGAGCGAGCCGGGGGTGATTGTCTCCCTGCACCAGCTCTCGCAGGGCTGGCTGCCGCTGAACCTCGCCTCCACCAGCGTGCTGCTGACACTGGCGGACAACGACACCCCGGTATGGCTGTCAAGCGCATTGCTGAACGATATCGCCAGCCAGAACCTGCGCTTTCACACCAGCGCGCCGCTGGTCGATCAGCCCCAGCAGGCGGTCTTTGCCGTGGCCGACGAGCAAATCAGCCATGAACAGCTTAACGCCCTGAGCGAAGGCAGCGCCGTCGCACCGGAAACCAGCGCCACGCTGATCCTGCAAGTCTCCAGCCTGAGCGGTGGCCGCATGCTTCGCCTGACGGGCGCAGGCATCGCCGACGAGCGGATGGTCGCGCCCCAGCTACCGGAGTGCATCATCCATGAGCTGACCGAGCGCCCGCACCCGTTCCCGCTAGGCATTGACCTGATCCTGACCTGCGGCGAGCGCCTGCTGGCAATCCCGCGGACTACCCACGTGGAGGTGTGCTGATGTACGTAGCCGTCAAAGGAGGCGAAAAGGCGATCGCCGCCGCTCATGCCTTACAGGAGCACAGACGCCGGGGCGATGAACAGCTTCCCGAGCTGAGCGTCGCCCAAATTGAGCAACAGCTTAACCTCGCGGTTGACCGCGTGATGACCGAGGGCGGCGTTGCTGACCGCGAGCTTGCAGCGCTGGCGCTCAAGCAGGCCAGCGGCGATAACGTGGAAGCCATCTTCCTGCTGCGCGCCTGGCGCACCACCGTTCCCCGTCTGGCAGTCAGCGAGCCGGTGAACACGGCGGAAATGCGCCTGGAGCGCCGAATCTCTGCCGTTTATAAAGACATTCCCGGCGGCCAGCTGCTTGGCCCGACTTACGACTACACCCATCGTCTGCTGGACTTCACGCTGCTGGCGAACGGCGAAGCCCCAACGCTCAGCACTTCAGATGTCGAACAGGAACCGTCTCCGCACGTCTTCAGCCTGCTGGCAAACCAGGGGCTGGCGAAAGCGGAAGAAGACACTGGCGCCACGCCGGACGACGTCACCCGCACGCCGCCGGTCTACCCGTGCTCACGCTCGTCCCGTCTGCAACAGCTGATGCGCGGCGACGAAGGGTATCTGCTGGCGCTGGCCTACTCCACACAGCGCGGCTACGGGCGCAACCACCCGTTCGCGGCAGAAATCCGCAGCGGCTATCTCGACGTCGAAATCGTGCCGGAAGAGCTGGGTTTTGCGGTGAACGTCGGCGAACTGCTGATGACCGAGTGCGAAATGGTCAACGGTTTCGTCGCGCCAGAGAATGAAGACCCGCATTTTACCCGCGGCTACGGGCTGGTGTTTGGCCTCGGCGAGCGCAAGGCGATGGCGATGGCGCTGGTTGACCGCGCCCTGCAGGCACCGGACTACGGCGAGCACATTGCCGGCCCGGCGCAGGACGAAGAGTTCGTGCTGGCCCACGCGGACAACGTCGAGGCCGCAGGCTTTGTCTCGCACCTCAAGCTGCCGCACTACGTCGATTTCCAGGCCGAACTGGAACTGCTGAAACGCCTGCAACGGGAGCGCGCCAATGGCTAACTTAAGCGGCTACAACTTTGCCTATCTGGATGAGCAAACTAAACGCATGATCCGCCGCGCCATTTTAAAAGCGGTGGCTATTCCGGGCTATCAGGTGCCGTTTGGTGGCCGTGAAATGCCGATGCCGTACGGCTGGGGCACGGGCGGCATTCAGATCACCGCCAGCGTGATTGGCGAAGCGGACGTGCTGAAGGTTATCGACCAGGGCGCGGACGATACCACCAACGCCGTGTCGATCCGCAACTTCTTTAAGCGCGTGACGGGCGTCAACACCACCGAAAAAACCGAAGACGCGACGCTGATCCAGACCCGCCACCGAATTCCGGAGACTCCGCTGACGGAAGATCAGATTCTGATTTTCCAGGTGCCGATCCCGGAGCCGCTGCGCTTTATCGAGCCGCGCGAAACCGAGACCCGCACCATGCACGCACTGGAAGAGTACGGGATCATGCAGGTCAAACTGTATGAAGATATCGCCCGCTTCGGCCATATCGCCACCACCTACGCCTACCCGGTGAAGGTCAACGGGCGCTACGTCATGGACCCGTCGCCGATCCCAAAATTCGACAATCCGAAGATGGACATGATGCCTGCCCTGCAGCTCTTTGGTGCCGGACGTGAAAAACGCATCTACGCCGTACCGCCGTATACGCGTGTCGAAAGCCTGGATTTCGACGATCACCCGTTTACGGTGCAGGAGTGGGACGAGCCGTGCGCCATCTGCGGATCCAAACACAGCTATCTCGATGAAGTGGTGCTGGACGATACGGGCAAACGGATGTTTGTCTGCTCCGACACCGATTACTGCCGCCAACAGAGCGAGGCGAACGGCCAATGAAACCGCTGCTTTCGGTTAATAACCTGACCCACCTTTATGCGCCGGGAAAAGGCTTCAGCGACGTGTCGTTCGAGCTGTGGCCGGGCGAAGTGCTGGGCATTGTCGGCGAGTCCGGCTCCGGCAAAACCACCCTGCTGAAGTCCATCTCCGCGCGCCTGACGCCGCAACACGGCGAGATCCTGTATCAGGGACGCTCCCTCTACGACATAAGCGAGGCCGAGCGCCGTCGCCTGCTGCGCACCGAGTGGGGCGTGGTGCATCAGCACCCGATGGACGGCCTGCGCCGTCAGGTGTCGGCGGGAGGCAATATCGGCGAACGGCTGATGGCCACCGGCGCGCGCCACTACGGCAACATCCGCGCCACCGCACAGCACTGGCTGGAGGAGGTGGAGATCCCCGCCTCGCGCATTGACGACCTGCCAACCACCTTTTCCGGCGGTATGCAGCAGCGTTTGCAAATTGCCCGCAATCTGGTCACCCATCCAAAGCTGGTATTTATGGATGAACCCACCGGCGGGCTGGACGTCTCCGTGCAGGCCCGCCTGCTCGACCTGCTGCGCGGCCTGGTGGTGGAGCTGAACCTGGCGGTGGTGATTGTCACCCACGATCTGGGCGTTGCGCGCCTGCTGGCGGACCGCCTGCTGGTGATGAAGCAGGGTCAGGTGGTGGAAAGTGGGCTGACCGACCGCGTGCTCGACGATCCACATCATCCGTACACCCAGCTGCTGGTGTCGTCGGTATTACAGAATTAAGAGGCCAACATGATCCACGTTGAAAATGTCAGTAAGACCTTTGTGCTCCACCAGCAAAATGGCGTGCGCCTGCCGGTGCTGCAAAATGCCTCGTTAGAGGTGAGTCAGGGTGAATGCGTGGTGCTGCACGGCCACTCCGGCAGCGGTAAATCGACCCTGCTGCGCTCCCTGTACGCCAACTATTTACCGGACGAAGGCCACATCCATATTCGCCATAACGAAGAGTGGGTCGATCTGGTTCAGGCCCCGGCGCGCAAGGTGCTGGAAGTGCGCCGCTCAACGATCGGCTGGGTTAGCCAGTTCCTGCGGGTGATCCCGCGGATCTCCGCCCTGGACGTGGTGATGCAGCCCCTGCTGGATCTCGGCGTGCCGCGCGAAACCTGCGCCGCCAGGGCCGCCAGCCTGCTGACGCGCCTCAACGTGCCGGAGCGCCTGTGGCACCTCGCCCCGTCGACCTTTTCCGGCGGCGAGCAGCAGCGCGTGAATATCGCGCGCGGGTTTATCGTCGACTATCCGATTTTACTGCTGGATGAACCCACCGCCTCGCTCGACGCTAAAAACAGCGCAGCGGTGATAGCGCTGATCGAACAGGCCAAAGCGCGCGGGGCGGCGATCGTCGGGATCTTCCACGACGACGCCGTCCGCAATCGCGTAGCGGACAGGCTGCACCCGATGGGGACAAACGCATGATTATCAATAATGTCAGGCTGGTGCTGGAAAATGAGGTCGTGAAGGGTTCGGTTGAAATCCAGGATGGCATCATCCGCGCCTTTGCCGAAACCCAAAGCCGTTCCCCTGAAGCGATGGACGGCGACGGCGGCTGGCTGCTGCCGGGGCTGATTGAGCTGCATACCGATAATCTGGATAAATTCTTCACCCCGCGCCCGAAGGTGGACTGGCCCGCCCATTCGGCGATGAGCAGCCACGACGCGCTGATGGTCGCCAGCGGCATCACCACGGTGCTGGACGCGGTGGCGATCGGCGACGTGCGCGACGGCGGCGATCGTCTGGAAAATCTGGAAAAGATGATCAACGCCGTGGAGGAGACGCAAAAGCGCGGCCTCAACCGCGCCGAGCACCGCCTGCACCTGCGCTGCGAGCTGCCGCACCACACCACCCTGCCGCTGTTTGAAAAGCTGGTCGGACGCGAGCCGGTGTCGCTGGTCTCCCTGATGGATCACTCCCCGGGGCAGCGCCAGTTCGCCAACATTGAAAAGTACCGTGAATACTATCAGGGCAAATACTCGCTCAACGACGCGGAGATGGCGCGCTACGAAGAAGAGCAGCTGGCGCTTGCGGCACAATGGTCGCAGCCGAACCGTCTCTCCATTGCCGCGATGTGTCGGGACCGCAACATTGCGCTGGCCAGCCATGACGACGCCACGCACGATCACGTGCGCGAATCCCACCAGCTTGGCAGCGTGATCGCCGAATTTCCCACCACGTTCGAAGCGGCTGAAGCCTCCCGCAAACACGGCATGAACGTGCTGATGGGCGCGCCGAACATCGTGCGCGGCGGCTCGCACTCCGGCAACGTGGCGGCAAGCAAACTCGCTTCCCTCGGCCTGCTGGATATCCTCTCGTCTGACTACTACCCCGCCAGCCTGCTGGACGCGGCCTTCCGCGTTGCAGACGACGAGGACAACCGCTTTACGCTGCCGCAGGCGATTCGACTGGTGACGAAAAACCCGGCCAGCGCGCTCAACCTTCACGACCGCGGTGAGATTGCCGAAGGCAAACGGGCAGACCTGGTGCTGGCGCACCGCAAGGGCGAGCACGTTCATATCGACCACGTCTGGCGTCAGGGAAAAAGGGTGTTCTGATGGGAAGACTCATCTGGTTAATGGGCCCGTCCGGCTCGGGAAAAGACAGCCTGCTGTCGGCGTTACGGCAGCGGGAACATTCACAGCTGCTGGTGGCGCACCGCTACATTACCCGCGCGGCGAACGTTGGCAGTGAAAACCATATCGCCCTGAGCGAGCAGGAGTTTTTTACCCGCGCCGGGCAAAATCTGCTGGCGCTGAGCTGGCACGCGAACGGCTTTTATTACGGCGTCGGCATCGAGATCGACCTCTGGCTGCACGCGGGCTTCGACGTGCTGGTTAACGGCTCGCGCGCACATCTGCCGCAGGCCAAAGCCCGGTACGAAGCGGCGCTGCTGCCAGTCTGTTTGCAGGTTTCTCCGGATATTCTGCGCAGCCGCCTGCAAAGCCGGGGGCGCGAAAATGCGCGTGAGATCGACCAGCGGCTGGAACGTGCGGCGCGCTACACTCCGTCGGGCTGTCACGTCCTCAATAACGACGGAAGTTTGCTACAGTCAGTCGAGACCTTTTTATCGCTTATTCGCCAGAAGGAGAGACAGCATGCCTGACTGCCAGCTTCGCCCCGCCACCACCGACGATGCACAAATTGTTTACGCCCTGATCTGTGAACTGAAGCAGGCAGAGTTCGATCACCAGGCGTTTCACGCCGGATTTCTGGCCAACCTTCAGGATCACAACATGCGCTACCAGCTTGCCGAGCTGGACGGACATGTCGTCGGCATGATCGGCCTGCACATGCAGTTTCACCTGCACCATGCCCGCTGGATCGGCGAGATCCAGGAGCTGGTGGTGATGCCGCAGGCGCGCGGGTTAAAGATTGGCAGCCAGCTGCTCGCCTGGGCAGAAGACGTTGCGCGGCAGGCTGGCGCCGAGCTAACGGAGCTCTCCACCAGCGTGAAGCGTACGGACGCGCAACGTTTTTACGTTCGTGAGGGATATACGCAGAGCCATTTTCGATTCACCAAACCGCTGTAGAGGTGCGTTATGAGTCTGACCATCACGTTAACGGGAACCGGAAGCGCACAGCTGGTCCCGGTCTTTGGCTGCGACTGCGCGGCGTGTCGCAGGGCGCGTTTGCAGGACAACTATCGCCGTCGCCCCTGTAGCGCGGTGGTCAAATTCAACGATGCAGTCACCCTGCTGGATGCGGGCATTCCGCACCTGATGGACGACTGGCCGGCGGGCAGCTTCCAGCAGTTTTTGCTCACGCACTATCATATGGATCACGTCCAGGGGCTGTTCCCCCTGCGCTGGGGCGTGGGCGCAACCATCCCCGTCTACGGTCCGCCGGATGAAGCGGGCTGTGACGACCTGTTCAAACACCCCGGCATTCTGGATTTCAGCCACACGGTCGAGCCGTTCGTGATGTTTGAGCTGCAGGGGCTGCGGGTCACGCCGCTGCCGCTCAACCATTCAAAACTGACCTTCGGGTATCTGCTGGAATCGGCCCATAGCCGCGTGGCGTGGCTTTCTGATACCGCCGGGCTGCCGGATAAAACGGTGACGTTTCTGCTCAACAATCAGCCACAGGCGATAATCATCGACTGCAGCCATGAACCGCGTCCGGAGACACCGCGCAACCACAGTGATTTAAATACGGTGATGGCCCTGAACGAGGTGATTGGCTGTCCGCAGGTGATCCTGACGCACATTAGCCATCAGTTTGACGCATGGATGATGGATAACCCGCTGCCGGACGGCATTGAAGCGGGATATGACGGGATGGTACTGGTGCTGGATTAGGTTTTCTTCCTCTCCCGTGGGAGAGGGTTGGGGTGAGGGCAACAGGCCGCACTTAGCCGCGATCGTAATCGTCTTCCAACCTGCGCTCGTCCTCTTCTAACCGACGCCTGTCGTCGTCCAGCTGACGCTGACGCTCGTCTAAGCGGCGGCGTCTGTCTTCGAGCTGCCGACGACGATCGTCGTACTGTCGGCTGTCGATTTGACGGCTGCGGTCGTAACGATCGTCGTCATCGTCATTACGGCTGCTGCTGGGGTTGTAGGCATCGTTGATCGCCTGCTGAATGTTGCCAATGGCGTCATCAATCACATCGGCATGCGCCAGTTGGCTGGTTAAAGTCAGCAGACCAAATAACAGGACGGTAGAGTAACGTTTCATAAGGCCAGACTCGCAGGGGAACTGGCCTTACGGTAATGAATGGCTGGGAACCGGGGTAGCGGAGGAATCTCAAATTACCATCACCTTCCGCAGCACCTGCGCCAGCTGCTGGCGGGTAAACGGCTTACGCAGTAACGGAACGTCCGGCAGCTGCGGGTTATGCGCCGGGCGCAAATCCTGCCCGCTGATCAGCAGCACCGGAAGCTGCGGATAATGGCTGCGCACATGGTTAATCACCTCGGCCCCGCTCAGGCTTCCGGGCAGCATCAGATCGCTGATAAACATGCCAATATCCGGCGACGCCGCCAGCATGTTCAGGGCCTGTTCGCCGCTGTCCGCTTCGAGCGTCAGGTAGCCAAGCTGATGCAGCTGTTCGCACAGGGTCTGGCGAACGTCCGCCTCATCTTCCAGCACCAGTACAAGCCGCTCGTTATCCACGGACGTTGTGGCAGCCAGCGCTTCATCCTCCGAAACGGCGGGCAGCGTCGAGCGCGGGAGGTGGAGCCGCACGGTCGTTCCTTGTCCCGGCGCGCTTTCGATCTCTACCCGCCCCCCGGACTGACGCACAAAACCGTACACCATCGACAGGCCCAGCCCGCTTCCGCTTCCGGTCTGCTTGGTGGTGAAGAACGGTTCAAAAACCCGGGATTTCACCTCCTGCGACATCCCGCTGCCGCGATCGATGACCTCCAGCGCTACCATATCCTGCCTGCGTCCGTCGCTGCGGGTTACGCGCTGGTTCCAGGTGCGAATTTTGATCGCCCCGCTCTGGCCTTCCATCGCATCACGGGCGTTCATCACCAGGTTGATAATGGCGTTTTCCAGCTGGCTGACGTCAATCCACGCGGGCCATGCCGGGGTTTGCGCTTCAATCTCCAGAGTAAGCGTGGCGGGCAGCGAGTGGCGCATCAGTTCCCGAAGGTTTTCCAGCAGGGGCAGCATCTCTACTGCATGCGGCGTCAGGGACTGTTTGCGGGAAAACGCCAGCAGCCGCTGGGTCAGCAGCGCGCCGCGTTCGGCAGCCTTCAGCGCACGGGTAATGCGCGGCGCGTCGTTTGATTCTGGGTCTGTCAGCTCAAGGCTGCCGATAATTACCGCCAGCAGGTTGTTAAAATCATGCGCCAACCCGCCGGTCAGCTGTCCGACGGCCTTCATCTTCTGGCTGTGCAGCAGCGCCTCTTCCAGCCCCTGACGCTCGATGCGGTCGATCTCCATCTGCGTGGTTTTCTCTTTCAGCAGACGCGTGGTGTGCTCAAGCGAGGCGGTGTTGCGGGCAAAAACGTTAAACGCCCGCGCCAGCTCGCCCAGCTCGTCGCGCCGCTGCAGCGCAGGAACAGAAACATCCTGTTCACCGTGGGCAAGTCGCGACATCGCCCGGGAGATGGCCGTCAGGTTGGAGCCCAGATTGCGGTAGATATACCAGCAGGCGCAGCCGGTGATGATCAGCGCCAGCACGGCGAAGATGCTGATAAACACGCTGATGGATTGCAACTCGTGATGGCTCTGGGCCGTGCGAAGCCGGGAAGCCTGCGCCACCTGCTCAACGTACTGATTAATATCGCTATTAAGGATCGCCACCAGTGCCTTAATGTGGAACATATACCAGCTGATGGACAGATCGCTCTCCTCCAGCTGCTTCGACAGCGGGGCAAGCTTGCGCAGCTCGGCGTTAAAATCGGGCAGAACGCCCTCCACGACCGGCTGTATGGCGCTTCGGGGCAGCGTGGCGGTCACGGCGTCCAGCTGCTGAACGGTAGCACGCGGCGAAGGTGTATCAATCGCGGCCGCGATCAGCCGATCCATCTCCATCAGTTGCCGCGCGTCCGGCACGTTGCTGCCGAAGCGGCGGTTGATGTCCTGAAGATGGCGTAAATAGCTCTGGCTTTGATAGAGCGAGCTCAGCAGCGCGTTACGCTCAAGATGCCGCTTTTGCCCACGCTCCAGCATCCCCGTTACGCTTTGCTGTAATTCATTGCTTCTGCGAATAATCCGCGCCACCAGCGCCGGCTCCTGCTGCGCCAGCGGGGCATCCGCCAACTGTTCCAGCGAGCGGCGCAGCGCCGTTTGCATCTGCTTCAGCCGCTCGGCCTCGCCTTTGTACTCCAGCGCCCCCACTACCTGCGAAAGCCGCACCGCCGCCGTTGCCACGTTGGCCGTGTCGCGCGCGAGGTTCATGCTCCCGGTCATGTCGTCCAGCGTTTGCTGTTGGACCTGCTCCTGGATCTGGCTGGCATGACGAAAGCCGAGCACCGCCACGCCGCTCACCATCAGCGTGACGGCGACCACCAGCAGGTTAAATATCAGCAGGCGACCGCGGGCGCTGGAGAAGAACGGGGGGCGTGAAGGCATGTTGACTCCGTAACTGTGATCCACATTCGCTATTCATAACTATGACAAATATGAACAGCTTCTGACATTTTGCATTTACGCACCTGTGATGAAGTGCAGATATCGACATTCACAGGAGATCCGCCATGAGCAGAACCCCGGTTTTAGAGATGCGCCACATTGCCAAAACCTTTGGCAATTTCCACGCGCTCAAGGGCGTGGATTTGACGGTCTTCCCCGGTGAGATCCACGCGCTGATGGGGGAAAACGGCGCGGGAAAAAGCACGCTGATGAAGATCCTCGCGGGGGCCTATACCGCCACCGGCGGCGAGATCCTGATCGACGGCCAGCCGTTTCACATCAAAGGGCCGAAGGACGCGCTGGCCGCAGGCATTACCCTGATTTACCAGGAGATGCAGCTCGCCCCCAATCTGACCGTCGCTGAAAATATCTTCCTCGGCAGCGAGCTGTCGCGCGGCGGGCTGGTGCAGCGCAAGGAGATGGCCGCCCAGGCGCAGGCGGTGATTGACCGTCTCGGCGCGCAGTTCAGCGCCACCGACCTGGTGATGAAGCTGACCATCGCCGAGCAGCAGCAGGTGGAAATCGCCCGCGCGCTGCACCGCAACAGCCGCATCCTGGTGATGGACGAACCCACCGCCGCCCTCTCCTCCCGCGAAACCCACCGCCTGTTCGAACTGATTTTGCGCCTGCGTGATGAAGGCATGGCGATTATCTATATCAGCCACCGCATGGCGGAAGTGTATGAACTCTCTGACCGCGTGAGCGTTCTGCGCGACGGGCAGTACGTCGGCAGCCTGACGCGTGACAAGCTGAACGCCTCAGAGCTGGTAAAAATGATGGTGGGCCGCCCGCTCAGCGATCTGTTCAACAAAGAGCGCGATATCCCTCTCGGCAGCCCGCGTCTCAACGTGCACCACCTCACCGACGGTAAAAAAGTGCAGCCATGCAGCCTGCAGGTGCGCTCCGGTGAAATCGTCGGGCTGGCAGGGCTGGTCGGGGCCGGACGCTCCGAGCTGGCGCAGTTGATTTTCGGCGTGCGCAAGGCCACCGGCGGGATGATTGAGGTGGACGGCGAGCCGGTGGTGATCCACTCCCCGCGCGCGGCCATTGAAAACGGGATTGGTTTTCTCACCGAGAACCGCAAGGAGCAGGGGCTGTTTCTGGAGCTGGCGGCGCAGGAGAACATCACCATGGCGACGCTGGAGCGCGACGCCACCTTCGGCATGCTTAACCGCAAAAAAGCCCAGTCCATTTCCGATGATGCTATCGCCCTGCTTAACATCCGCGTGCCCCATTCTCAGGTGCGCGCGGGCGGGCTCTCCGGCGGCAACCAGCAAAAGCTGCTGATCTCCCGCTGGGTGGCGATTGGCCCGCGCATTCTGATTCTCGACGAACCCACGCGCGGGGTGGACGTCGGTGCCAAAAGCGAGATCTACCGCATCATGAACCAGATGGCGCGCAAGGGGGTGGCGATTCTGATGATCTCCAGCGAGCTGCCGGAAGTGGTAGGCATGAGCGACCGGGTGTACGTAATGCGGGAAGGCAGCATTGCGGGTGAACTGCACGGGCGCGACATCTCTCAGGAAAATATTATGACGCTGGCAACCGGCGTGAACGACACACATCATCAGGCGGTGCAATCATGACAACTCCAACCCATCCGCAGCAGGTGGCGAAATCCGCCTCCGCCAAAAAAATGCTGATGAGCGATCTGATGCAAACGGTCGGCATTTTGCCGATTTTAATCCTGATTGTGGCGGTGTTTGGCTTTATCGCCCCGAACTTCTTTACCGAAAGTAACCTGCTCAACATTACCCGTCAGGCGTCGATCAACATCGTGCTGGCGGCGGGGATGACCTTCATCATTCTGACCGGCGGGATTGACCTCTCCGTGGGCTCGATTCTCGGCACCACGGCGGTGGCGGCGATGGTGGTCTCGCTTATTCCTGAATTCGCGATGCTCTCCATTCCGGCGGCGCTGATGCTCGGCATGGTGCTGGGGCTGTTCAACGGCGCGCTGGTGGCCTTCGCCGGGCTGCCGCCGTTTATCGTCACGCTCGGCACCTATACGGCGCTGCGAGGCGCGGCGTATCTGCTGGCGGACGGCACCACGGTGATTAACTCCAGCATCAGCTTCGAGTGGATCGGCAATAACTATCTCGGCCCGATTCCGTGGCTCGTCGTCATTGCCCTGGCGGTCATCGCTATCTGCTGGTTCATCCTGCGCCGCACCACGCTCGGCGTTCATATCTACGCGGTCGGCGGCAACATGCAGGCGGCGCGCTTAACCGGCATCAAGGTCTGGCTGGTGCTGCTGTTTGTCTACGGCATGAGCGGCCTGCTCTCCGGCCTCGGCGGGGTGATGAGCGCCTCGCGCCTCTACAGCGCCAACGGCAACCTCGGCACGGGTTACGAGTTGGATGCGATTGCGGCGGTGATCCTCGGCGGCACCAGCTTCGTCGGCGGGATCGGCACGATCACCGGCACGCTGGTGGGGGCGCTGATCATCGCCACCCTCAACAACGGCATGACGCTGATGGGCGTCTCCTACTTCTGGCAGCTGGTGATCAAAGGGGCGGTGATCATCATAGCGGTGCTGATCGACAAATACCGTACCCGACATCATCAAAGTGCATAACAACAATACCCTACAAGCGAGGAAGACAAGATGCGTTTGAAACCCTTAGTGACCGCGCTCTGTGCTGGCGCGCTGCTGGCCGCAACGCCGTTTGCGCAGGCAAAAGATCTGAAGTCCATCGGCGTGACGGTGGGCGACCTGGCTAACCCGTTCTTCGTGCAGATCACCAAAGGTGCCGAGCTGGAAGCGCGCAAGCTGGCTGGCGATAACGTCAAGGTGACGCTGGTTTCCAGCGGTTACGATCTGGGCCAGCAGGTGTCGCAGATCGATAACTTCATCGCCGCGAAGGTGGACATGATCATCCTCAACGCTGCGGATTCCAAAGGGATCGGCCCGGCGGTGAAGCGAGCCAAAGAAGCGGGGATCGTGGTCGTGGCGGTGGACGTGGCGGCGGAAGGGGCCGATGCGACCATCACCTCCGATAATACCCAGGCGGGGGAAATGGCCTGTAAGTACATTACCGACCGCCTGAAAGGCAAAGGCAACGTGGTGATCATCAATGGACCGCCGGTCTCCGCGGTGCAGAACCGCGTGGAAGGCTGCCAGACGGAATTCAAAAAACATCCGGACATCAAGGTGCTATCGGACAACCAGAATGCCAAAGGCAGTCGTGAAGGCGGGCTGGAAGTGATGACCTCCCTGCTGGCGGCCAATCCGAAGATCGACGGCGTATTCGCGATTAACGATCCGACCGCGATCGGCGCCGATCTGGCGGCGAAACAGGCCCAGCGCAACGAGTTCTTTATCGTCGGCGTGGACGGTTCCCCGGACGGTGAAGAGGCGCTGAAGCGCGAAAACTCCCTGTTTGTGGCGACCCCGGCGCAGGATCCGCAGGTGATGGCGGCGAAGGCGGTGGAGATCGGCTATGACATTCTGCAGGGCAAACCTGCGCCGAAAGAGCCTGTGCTGATCCCGGTGACGATGATCGATAAAAAGAACGTCGGCACGTATAAGGGGTGGACGGTTAAATGATCCTTTTCCCTCTCCCACAGGGAGAGGGAACTGTTTTCAAGGAGTCCCCATGAAACGCTCCGACATCAATGAAATCCTCGGCCACACGCGGCAGTTCTTTTCCATGCACGACGTGCATCTCCCGCCGTTTGCCAGCTTTCCACCCACAAAATGGCAGCAGCTTGACCAGGCCGCGTGGCAGGAAGTGTTTGACCTCAAGCTCGGCTGGGACGTGACCGCTTTCGGCGGCAACAGCTTTTCCGCACAGGGTCTGACGCTGTTTACCCTGCGCAACGGCTCCCCGAACGGCGTGCCGTATGAGAAATGCTACGCCGAAAAAATCATGCACGTGCGCGACGGCCAGGTGACGCCGATGCATTTTCACTGGCGCAAGCGGGAAGACATCATTAACCGGGGCGGCGGGAACCTGATTATTGAGTTATGGAATGCCGGGATGCATGAGGAGACCGAAAACACCGACGTGACCGTCACGATTGACGGCTGTCGGCAAACCCACGCTCCCGGCAGCCAGCTGCGCCTCACACCAGGGGAAAGCATCTGTCTCACGCCCGGCCTGTATCACAGCTTCTGGGGCGAACGCGGCTTTGGCGACGTGCTGGTGGGCGAAGTGTCGTCGGTGAATGACGACGAGCACGACAACCACTTTTTGCAGCCCGTTGCCCGCTATAACAACATCGAAGAAGACGAACCGGCGGTGCTGGTGCTGTGCAACGAGTACAACCTGTTTCGGAGATAAGGAGTGAATGATGCCACTGATTTCTCTTGCCGACGGTCTTGAGCACGCCAGGAAACATCGCTACGCGCTGGGCGCGTTCAACGTGCTCGACTCCCATTTTCTGCGCGCGCTGTTTGCCGCCGCAAAGCAGGAACGCTCGCCGTTTATCATCAACATCGCCGAAGTGCACTTTAAGTATGTTTCCCTGGATTCGCTGGTCGAAGCGGTTAAGTTCGAAGCCGCCCGCCACGATATTCCCGTGGTGCTGAATCTCGACCACGGTCTGCATTTCGAGGCCGTCGTGCGCGCCCTGCGCCTGGGGTTTAGCTCGGTGATGTTCGACGGCTCGACGCTGAGCTACGAGGAGAACATTCGCCAGACCCGGGAAGTGGTGAAGATGTGCCACGCGGTGGGCGTCTCGGTGGAGGCGGAGCTGGGCGCGGTCGGCGGGGATGAAGGCGGCGCGCTGTACGGACATGCGGATGAAGCGTTCTTTACCGACCCGCAGCTGGCGCGGGAGTTTGTCGATAAGACCGGCATCGACGCGCTGGCGGTCGCCATCGGCAACGCGCACGGCAAATACAAAGGCGAGCCGAAGCTCGATTTCCCGCGCCTGGACGCCATTCGTCAGCAGACGGGGCTGCCGCTGGTGCTGCACGGCGGCTCCGGGATTAGCGATGCCGACTTCCGCCGCGCCATCGAGCTGGGCATTCATAAAATCAACTTCTACACCGGCATGTCGCAGGCCGCGCTCGCCGCCGTTGAGCAGCGTATGGCGAACCGCCAGCCGCTGTACGATGAGTTTGCCGAACTGCTGCTGGGGATAGAAGAGGCGATAACCGATACGGTCGCCGAGCAGATGCGCATCTTCGGCAGCGCGGGGCAGGCATAATGGAACGCAAAGGCATCATCGCCGCAGGCAACATGCTGGTGGATCACGTTCACCAGATCGTGCAGTGGCCGGAGCGCGGCTGGCTGGCGGAAATCACCCACAGCGAACGCTCCACCGGCGGCGCGCCGCTCAACGTGCTGCTGACGCTGGCGAAAATGCACGCCGGCCTGCCGCTGCAGGCGGTGGGGCTGATCGGGGAAGACGGCGACGGGGATTACATTCTGGCGATGCTCGACCAGTACCACGTCAACCGCCAGCGCGTGCAGCGCACCACCTTCGCCCCAACCTCCATGTCGCAGGTGATGACCGATCCCAGCGGGCAGCGCACCTTTTTCCACTCGCCGGGGGCCAACCGTCTGCTGGATCTTCCCGCCTTCGATCGTCTCGATGGATCGATGAAGATCTTCCATCTCGGCTACCTGCTGCTGCTCGACAGCCTGGATATGCCGGATGACGAGTTTGGCACCCGCAGCGCGCGGCTGCTGGCGCAGATGCGCGAGCAGGGGTATGAAACCTCCCTTGACCTGGTGTCCCGCAAGGGCGACCCGCGATACCAGCCGCTGGTGCTCCCTGCCCTGCGCCATCTGGATTATCTGGTAATTAACGAGCTCGAGGCCGGTGAGTTTAGCGGGCTGGAGATGCGCGACGGCAACGATGCGCTGAACATCGCCCATATCGCCGATGCCGCGGCGCAGCTGCTGGCGGCAGGCGTTCATCAGCGGGTGGTAATCCACTGCCCGGAAGGGGCATGGGGTGAAACACCGGGAGAAGCGGGCCGATGGGTTCCGTCCTGGAAGCTGGAGCAGAACGAGATTATCGGCAGCGTCGGCGCGGGCGATGCCTTTTGCGCGGGCTTTTTATACGGCTGCCATGAATCGCTGCCGCTGACAGAAAGTATTTATCTGGCGCACGCCTGCGCGCGGGCAAGCCTGCTGGCGGCCAATGCGATTGACGGCGCAAAAACGCTGGCCGAGCTGCAGCTGTTTATTAAAGAGAATACTTAGGCCGCTTTCTCGCTATGAGACACATCGGCGGCAAAAACATAGCCCAGACCGCGCATGGTTTTGATGAGCTTAGGCTGATGCGGGTTGACCTCGATTTTTCGCCGCAGGCGCATGATCAACACGTCAATCGTGCGGTCGAATACCTCGGTACTTTCGCTGTGGGTGAGCTCAAGCAGCTGCTCGCGGCTCAGTACCCGGCGGGCATTTTGCGTGAGCGCCAGCAGCAGGCCATATTCACCCTGAGTCAGTGGCACGGCGTTACGCTGCGGATCAATCAGTTCACAGCGGGCGGTGTCCAGCGTCCAGTCGTTGAAGGTTATCCCCGCCGCACGTGGCATCGGCGCTTCGGCTGCCAGCGCTCCGGTACGACGCAGCACGGCCTTAACGCGGGCCACCACCACGCGTGGATTAAACGGTTTGCCAATATAATCGTCAGCCCCCATCTCCAGCCCCACCACCACGTCTGATTCACTGCCCAGCCCGGTTAACATGATCACCGGTATCGCCGGGCGCTGCTTTTGCAGCTGCAGCAAAACCTGCAGGCCGTTGATGTCCGGCAGCATCATATCCAGCAGAACAAGGGCGATAGCCTGCTCCTGTTGGACCTGTCGCAGCGCATCCTGGCCGTTGTGGCAGACAAGCACGCTAAAGACGTGCTCGCTCAGCACATCCTGCAGCAGTTCACACACTGCCATATCGTCATCAACCACCAGAATCGCCGGTTTCATCATATGCTTCCGTCAGGGGATTATGTTAAGTCTGAACCATTCTGCCGTCGGCTCCAGTGAAATGAATTTTTCCGTGACGGAAATTCAACCCATGTCACATCCGCCGCTCATTCGACACGTCAATTTTGACGATTGTCTGCTTTTCGTCAGGGATTTCGCCGGGAATGCACCGTAAAGCCGGTGAGTAACCCCACTAAAAAAATGGCATAGAAGCTGCATTAGTCGGTGCGAAAGATTTGATTAACTGGAGCAGACTGATGAAAAAAGTCGTCACGGTTTGCCCTTATTGTGCCTCAGGTTGCAAGATCCACCTGGTGGTCGATAACGGCAAAATCGTCCGGGCGGAGGCCGCGCAGGGGAAAACCAACCAGGGCACGCTGTGCCTGAAGGGGTATTACGGCTGGGATTTTATTAACGATACACAAATCCTCACCCCGCGCCTGAAAAACCCTATGATCCGCCGCGAGCGCGGCGGCAAGCTGGAAGCCGTCTCCTGGAACGAGGCGCTGGATTACGTCGCCACGCGCCTGAGTGCTATTAAGGCCAAGTATGGCCCGGATGCCATTCAGACCACCGGCTCCTCACGCGGGACCGGGAATGAAACCAACTACATGATGCAAAAATTCGCGCGCGCCGTTATTGGTACCAATAACGTCGACTGCTGCGCTCGCGTCTGACACGGCCCATCGGTTGCAGGTCTGCACCAGTCGGTCGGTAACGGCGCAATGAGTAATGCCATCAACGAGATAGATAACACCGATCTGGTGTTTATCTTCGGTTATAACCCAGCGGATTCTCACCCTATCGTCGCGAACCACGTGATTCGCGCTAAACAGAACGGGGCGAAAATCATCGTCTGCGATCCGCGCAAAATCGAAACCGCGCGCATTGCGGATATGCACATTGCGCTGAAAAACGGCTCGAATATCGCGCTTTTGAATGCGATGGGGCACGTCATTATTGAGGAGAACCTGTACGACCAGGCGTTTGTCGCCACGCGTACGGAAGGGTTTGAAGAGTACCGGAAAATTGTCGAAGGCTACACGCCGGAGTCGGTAGAGGCAATAACCGGCGTGAGCGCGCAGGAGATCCGCCAGGCGGCACGGATGTATGCCGGAGCGAAAACCGCCGCCATCCTGTGGGGCATGGGCGTGACCCAGTTCTACCAGGGCGTGGAAACCGTGCGCTCCCTGACCAGCCTCGCGATGCTGACCGGGAATCTGGGCAAAGCGCACGTCGGCGTTAACCCGGTTCGCGGCCAGAATAACGTCCAGGGTGCCTGCGACATGGGCGCGCTGCCGGACACGTATCCGGGCTACCAGTACGTGAAGTACCCGGAAAACCGCGAGAAGTTCGCGAAGGCCTGGGGCGTGGAGAGCCTGCCGGCACACACCGGCTATCGCATCAGCGAGCTGCCGCACCGCGCGGCGCACGGTGAAGTGCGGGCGGCCTACATCATGGGTGAAGATCCGCTCCAGACCGACGCCGAGTTGTCTGCGGTGCGCAAAGGCTTTGAGGATCTGGAGCTGGTGATTGTCCAGGATATCTTCATGACCAAAACCGCGGCGGCGGCGGATGTGATTCTCCCGTCGACCTCCTGGGGCGAGCATGAAGGCGTCTACACGGCGGCGGACCGCGGCTTCCAGCGCTTCTTTAAGGCGGTCGAGCCGAAGTGGGATTTGAAAACGGACTGGCAGATCATCAGCGAAATCGCCACCCGCATGGGCTACCCGATGCACTACAACAACACCCAGGAGATCTGGGACGAGCTGCGGCATCTGTGCCCGGACTTTTATGGGGCAACCTATGAAAAAATGGGTGAGCTGGGCTACATCCAGTGGCCGTGCCGGGACGAGTCGGAGGCCAACCAGGGGACGTCGTATCTCTTTAAAGAGAAATTTGACACCCCGAACGGGCTGGCGCAGTTCTTCACCTGCGACTGGGTTGCGCCGATCGATAAACTCACCGAGGAGTACCCGATGGTGCTCTCTACCGTGCGTGAAGTAGGCCACTACTCCTGCCGTTCGATGACCGGCAACTGCGCCGCGCTGGCGGCGCTGGCGGACGAACCGGGCTACGCGCAGATCAACACCGCCGATGCGGAGCGCCTCGGCATTGAGGATGAAGCGCTGGTGTGGGTGAATTCGCGCAAAGGCCGCATCATTACCCGCGCGCAGGTCAGCGACCGTCCAAACAAAGGGGCGGTCTATATGACCTACCAGTGGTGGATTGGTGCCTGTAACGAGCTGGTGACGGAGAACCTCAGCCCGATAACCAAAACGCCGGAGTATAAATACTGCGCCGTCAACGTGGAGCCAATTGCGGATCAGCACGCGGCGGAACAGTATGTGATCGACGAATATAACAAGCTGAAAGCACGGCTGCGTGAAAGCGCAATGGGTTGAAGCCGTTAATTAATCGCTGAATAAAGGGAGTGAGTTATTCACTCCCTTTTTATTTCCACTTAAAACATTAAAAATATAAATTATTATTCTGGAAAGCGGCTCGCAAAATAATGTAATTCGCGCAGAACAGAATTACATCTTTGCATTTTAATTCAGAAGGATAAGATGTGCGGCGGGTGCTTAAGACTTTCTGTCTTGAGCATTGTTGAGGGACAGAAAGTGGAAAGCCCCGGGAAATTTTCATTCACCCGAGGCTACCCCTCAACTACCAACAGGTTGAGAGTAGCCTCTTATTCTTTTTTTGACAAGGAGTAAAAGGCATGACGCCATTAAAAACTGCGTTAGGCATCGTCTTTATTATCTGCCTGACGATAGTGATATTTGCCTTTATTACTCGCGGTAGACTGTGCGAGTTTTCAATAAAGAGTGAACATCAGGAGGTGGCGGCGAAATTAGCCTGCATGGCAGGCTAACCTCTACGGGCGAAACCACGGTTTCGCCCGGCTTGTAGGATGCTGAGGTCTTAATGCACCCATTTTTTTCTTTTGCTACCGCGATTATACTGCGCGGCGTGTACCCAGATGATAAGAATCCATGAAAGCCATTTTTCTGTTGTTGTTATTTTTTACGTCGTTCGCCCGCGCGGATGAGATAGGCAGCCAGTATCAGAAGCAGGCGGAAGCCGGCGATGCCCGCGCCCAGTATTATCTCGCCGATACCTACTTCAGCTCCGGTGACAGAAAGCAGGCAGCGCTGTGGGCCGAGAAAGCCGCGAAAGGCGGTGATGTCGACGCCATGGGGTTACTCTCGCAGATCCTCTTTACGCAGGGGGATTACGCTCAGGCTAAAGCGCTGGCGCAGCAGGCCACCATCGCCGGCAGCAAGCGCGGCACGATTATGCTGGCGCGTATTATGGTGAACACGCAGGCGGGTAAAACCGACTATCCTCAGGCCATCAAGCTCCTGCAAACGGCGGCCGAAGATATCGACAACGACTCGGCGGTCGATGCGCAACTGCTGCTGGGGCTGATTTATGCCAACGGTGTAGAGGTGCCGCAGGATGACGTACAGGCGGCATCATGGTTTAAGCGCAGCTCGTCCCTGTCACGTACGGGCTATGCGGAATACTGGGCAGGAATGCTGTTCCAGCAGGGTGAGAAAGGCTTTATCACGCCGAATAAGCAGAAAGCGCTCTACTGGCTAAACCTGAGCTGTACCGAAGGGTTTGATACGGGGTGTGAGGAGTTTGATGCATTGAGCGGAGAATAACGTGCCGGGTGGCGGCTTCGCCTTACCCGGCCTACAAAACCCGTAGGCCCGGTAAGCGCAGCGCCACCGGGCTTAGGATGTTACTGGTCAGCCGTCTTATCAAAACGACCCAGCACTTCGCGTTCATACGCCAGCGCCTTTTTACGGTCGAATTTATGTTCCCACTTGGCGATAACCAGCACCGCCAGCGCGTTACCCACCACGTTCAGCGCGGTACGCGCCATATCGAGGATACGGTCCACACCGGCGATAAACGCCAGGCCTTCCAGCGGAATACCCACGCTGCCCAGCGTCGCCAGCAGCACCACGAAGGAGACGCCCGGCACGCCTGCGATGCCCTTTGAGGTCACCATCAGCGTCAGAACCAGTACGATCTCCTGCCACAGCGACAGGTCAATGCCGTACAGCTGCGCGATAAAGATCGCCGCAATACTCTGGTACAACGTCGAGCCATCCAGGTTAAAGGAGTAGCCGGTCGGCACCACGAAGCTCGTTATCGACGCTGGTGCGCCGTACGCCTCCATCTTCTCAATGATGCGCGGCAGCACGCTCTCAGAGCTTGCGGTGGAGTACGCCAGAATCAGTTCATCCTTCAGGATACGGATCAGGATCCAGATACTCAGCCCGCACAGGCGCGCCACAATCCCCAGCACCACCAGCGCGAAGAACAGAATGGCGAAGTGCACCAGGATCACCAGCTTCGCCAGCGGCCACAGGGAGGCAAAACCAAAGTTCGCCACGGTCACTGCGATAAGCGCGAACACCCCAACCGGCGCGTAGCGCATCACCATGTGGGTCACTTTGAACATGGTTTCGGAAATAGAGCGGAACACGGTGACCAGCGGCTCACGGTGTGTTGCCGGCAGGGAGGAGAGCCCCAGACCAAACAGCACCGAGAAGAAGATGATCGGCAGCATCTCGCCTTTCGCCATGGAAGCAATGATGTTGGTCGGCACCAGCGACAGGATAGTCCCCATCAGACCGTGGGAATGGCTCTGCACGTCAGCGGTGGTGCTTTGGTATTTCGAAATATCCACCGTCGCCAGCTGCGACATATCGATCCCGGAGCCTGGCTGGAATACGTTCGCCAGCGTTATGCCGAGGATAATCGCAACCGTGGTGATCACTTCGAAATAGAGAATAGTTTTCGCGCCAATGCGGCCTAACTGCTTCGCATCGCCGACGCCCGCGATACCGACCACCAGCGTCGAAATCACAATGGGCACCACAATCATCTTAATCAGATGAATAAAAATATCGCCTGCCGGAGAGAGCAGGTTCGCAATCAGCCACTCGCGGCTGTCGCTATGATAATGAAGATAACTGCCCAGCAAGATGCCCAGCACAAGGGCCAGCAGGATCTGCCAGGCCAGGCTGACTTTCAAATTTTTCATAGAAACTGACTTCCTCAATGAAATCTCCGCACCAGCAAAACTGCATGAATATGGAGACATACTGAAAGGGTATGAATTGTGTTGCGTTGGTTTATGGGATTTTTTAACGCGGCGTATGAGTATCATTTGCACGACCTGTTGCGCAAGCCTTAAAGAACGACGCATTTCACTATCAAAAGCGGTTATGACGCGAGTTTGTCATAATTCTGATAAATAACCTTTTGTTATAAAAACGCTTTTTTATAAAGAATTGTGAATAATCGGCATCGTGAATTATTTCCCTTCAAAGTTTCATTCGCTCAATTTTCAACCTGTTCAAACAATGCGTGATCTGTCGCCCAAATACTAAACAAAGCTTGTAAAGCCCCTACTATTAACGTTTTTGCGACATATTATTAACATCTTACAAGGAGAAAAAAAGCCATGAGCCAAATACACAAACACGACATTCCCGCAAACATTGCGGACCGTTGCCTGATCACCCCGGAGCAGTACCACGAGAAATATCAGCAATCTGTTACCAACCCGGACGCCTTCTGGGGCGAGCAGGGTCACATCCTTGACTGGATCAAACCTTATCAGAAGGTGAAGAATACCTCTTTCGCGCCAGGCAACGTCTCCATTAAATGGTATGAAGACGGCACGCTGAACCTGGCGGCGAACTGCCTGGACCGCCATCTTGCCGAACGCGGCAACGAAACAGCCATTATCTGGGAAGGCGACGATGCCTCTCAGAGCAAACATATCTCTTATAAAGAGCTGCACCGCGACGTCTGCCGCTTCGCTAACGTGCTGCTGGACCAGGGGATTAAAAAAGGCGACGTGGTGGCGATCTACATGCCGATGGTGCCGGAAGCGGCGGTAGCTATGCTCGCCTGCGCGCGTATCGGCGCGATCCACTCCGTCATCTTCGGCGGCTTCTCCCCTGAAGCGGTTGCCGGGCGCATCGTTGACTCGAACTCGAAGCTGGTGATCACCGCCGACGAGGGCGTACGCGCCGGGCGCGGTATTCCGCTGAAGAAAAACGTCGATGAAGCGCTGAAAAACCCGAACGTCAAATCCATCAATAACGTCATTGTCCTCAAGCGTACCGGCGGCAAGATCGACTGGCACGAGGGGCGTGACCTGTGGTGGAGCGACCTGATTGAAAAAGCGAGCGACCAGCATCAGCCGGAAGAGATGAACGCGGAAGATCCGCTGTTTATTCTTTACACCTCCGGCTCAACCGGTAAACCGAAAGGCGTACTGCACACCACCGGCGGCTATCTGGTCTATGCGGCCACCACCTTCAAATACGTCTTCGACTACCATCCGGGCGACATCTACTGGTGTACCGCCGACGTGGGCTGGGTCACCGGACACAGCTACCTGCTGTACGGCCCGCTGGCCTGCGGCGCAACGACGCTGATGTTTGAGGGCGTACCGAACTGGCCGACCCCGGCGCGCATGTGTCAGGTGGTCGATAAGCACCAGGTCAACATTCTTTACACCGCGCCAACGGCGATCCGCGCGTTAATGGCGGAAGGTGATAAGGCCATCGAGGGCACCGACCGCTCCTCATTGCGCATCCTCGGCTCCGTGGGCGAGCCCATCAACCCGGAAGCCTGGGAGTGGTACTGGAAGAAAATCGGTAACGAGAAGTGCCCGGTGATGGACACCTGGTGGCAGACCGAAACCGGCGGCTTCATGATCACCCCAATGCCGGGTGCCACGCAGCTGAAGGCCGGCTCGGCAACCCGTCCGTTCTTCGGCGTGCAGCCTGCGCTGGTGGATAACGAAGGTAATCCGCAGGAAGGCGCTACCGAGGGTAACCTGGTGATCACAGACTCCTGGCCGGGCCAGGCGCGCACGCTGTTTGGCGATCACGAGCGCTTCGAGCAGACCTACTTCTCGACCTTTAAAAACATGTACTTCAGCGGCGACGGCGCGCGCCGGGATGAAGACGGTTATTACTGGATCACCGGACGCGTGGACGACGTGCTGAACGTTTCCGGCCACCGTCTGGGTACGGCAGAGATTGAGTCCGCGCTGGTGTCGCATCCGAAGATTGCCGAAGCGGCGGTGGTCGGCATTCCTCACAACATCAAGGGCCAGGCGATTTACGCCTACGTCACCCTGAACCACGGTGAAGAGCCGTCGCCGGAGCTGTATACCGAGGTGCGCAACTGGGTACGTAAAGAGATTGGCCCGCTTGCCACGCCGGACGTACTGCACTGGACAGACTCGCTGCCGAAAACCCGTTCCGGCAAGATTATGCGCCGTATCCTGCGCAAAATCGCGGCAGGCGATACCAGCAACCTCGGCGATACCTCAACGCTTGCCGATCCTGGCGTGGTGGACAAACTGCTCGAAGAGAAGCAGGCCATCGCAATGCCATCCTAGTGTTTTCTCCCTCTCCCCGTGGGAGAGGGCCGGGGTGAGGGCATCAGACCGCACCTTCCTCCCCTCACCCTAACCCTCTCCCCATAGGGGAGAGGAGATAAAACAAACCAACCTTACCTCTGGAGATTTCTGTGATGAATAACGATATTTGTCAGCAGATAGAGAATAGTGCGCACTACAGGGAGCTCGTCGATAAGCGGCAACGGTTTGCCTTCACCCTTTCCATCATCATGCTGATTATCTACGTCGGCTTTATTCTGCTGATCGCCTTTGCGCCGCACTGGCTGGGCACCCCGTTACATGAGGGCACCAGCGTGACGCGCGGTATCCCGATTGGCATTGGCGTGATCGTGATTTCATTTGTGCTGACCGGCGTCTACGTCTGGCGCGCGAACGGTGAGTTCGATCGTCTTAATAAAGCGGTACTGCAAGAGGTAAAAGCATCATGAAGCGAATCCTGACGGCGCTAGCCGCCACACTTCCCTTTGCCGCCCACGCGGCGGATGCCATTACCGGCGAGGTACAGCGTCAGCCAACCAACTGGCAGGCGATTATCATGTTCCTGATTTTCGTGGTGCTGACGCTGTACATTACGTACTGGGCGTCGAAACGCGTGCGCTCCCGTAACGATTACTACACCGCGGGCGGCAACATAACCGGCTTCCAGAACGGGCTGGCAATTGCGGGTGACTTTATGTCTGCCGCCTCGTTCCTCGGGATCTCCGCGCTGGTTTACACCTCCGGCTATGACGGCCTGATCTACTCCCTCGGCTTCCTCGTCGGCTGGCCGATCATTCTGTTCCTGATTGCCGAGCGCTTGCGCAACCTGGGACGTTACACCTTCGCTGACGTGGCATCCTATCGCCTGAAGCAGGGGCCGATTCGTACCCTCTCCGCCTGCGGCTCGCTGGTAGTGGTGGCGCTGTATCTGATCGCCCAGATGGTGGGCGCGGGCAAGCTTATCGAACTGCTGTTTGGCCTGAACTACCACGTCGCGGTGGTGCTGGTGGGCGTGCTGATGGTGATGTACGTTTTGTTCGGCGGCATGCTGGCCACCACCTGGGTGCAGATCATCAAAGCCGTACTGCTGCTGTTCGGCGCGAGCTTTATGGCCTTTATGGTGATGAAACACGTCGGCTTCAGCTTCAATAACCTGTTCACCGAAGCGATGGCTGTCCACCCGAAAGGAGAAGCGATCATGAGCCCGGGCGGGCTGGTGAAAGATCCGATCTCCGCGCTCTCTCTCGGTCTCGGCCTGATGTTTGGTACCGCTGGCCTGCCGCACATTCTGATGCGTTTCTTCACGGTGTCAGACGCGCGTGAAGCGCGTAAGAGCGTCTTCTACGCCACCGGCTTTATGGGTTACTTCTACATCCTGACCTTTATCATCGGCTTCGGCGCGATCATGCTGGTGGGCGCGAACCCGGCGTTTAAAGACGCGGCGGGCGCGCTGATTGGCGGTAACAACATGGCGGCGGTGCACCTGGCCGATGCGGTGGGCGGCAACCTGTTCCTCGGCTTTATCTCCGCCGTGGCCTTCGCCACCATCCTTGCGGTGGTCGCCGGGCTGACGCTGGCGGGCGCGTCTGCGGTATCGCACGACCTCTACGCCAACGTCTTCCGTAAAGGCGCGAGCGAGCGCGACGAGCTGAAGGTTTCCAAAATCACCGTGCTGGTGCTGGGCGTGGTCGCTATTCTGCTGGGGATCCTGTTTGAGAAGCAGAACATCGCCTTTATGGTGGGACTGGCCTTCTCGATTGCGGCAAGCTGTAACTTCCCAATCATTCTGCTCTCCATGTACTGGTCCAAACTGACCACCCGTGGGGCGATGATAGGCGGCTGGCTCGGCCTGCTGACAGCGGTAATTCTGATGATCCTCGGCCCGACCATCTGGGTGCAGATCCTCGGTCACGAAAGCGCTATCTTCCCGTACGAGTACCCGGCGCTGTTCTCCATTGCCGTGGCGTTTATCGGTATCTGGGTCTTCTCGGCTACCGACAACTCGCCGGAGGGTAACCTGGAGCGTGAGAAATTCCGCGCCCAGTTTATCCGCTCACAAACCGGCCTCGGCGTTGAGCAGGGCCGCGCACACTAAGCCTTTCTCCCCGGTTGCTCTGGCCGGGGAGCTTAAAACATCACCCACGCCACCAGCGGCGCAATCAGCACCATCGTTACGCCCGAGAGCATCATCACCAGGCTTGCAACGACCCCTTCCTGCTGACCCAGCTCATACGAACGCGCCGTTCCCGCACCGTGCGAAGCCGCGCCAAAGCCCGCCCCTTTCGCCATCCCTTCCCGAATGGACAGCCGCAGAAACAGCACATCCCCCACCGCCATGCCGAATACGCCGGTGACGACCACAAACAGCGCCACCAGATCCGGCTGCCCGCCGAGCGGTTTGGCGGCCGCCAGCGCAAACGGCGTGGTCACCGAGCGCACGGCCAGGCTGCGCTGAATTTCATCGGAGAGGGTAAACAGCCGCGCCAGCCAGACGGAGCTACAGACCGCCACCACCGTCGCGGTGACGACGCCCGCGCTGAGCGACATCCAGTGGCGTTTGATAATGGCCAGGTTGTCATACACCGGCACCGCAAAGGCGATAGTCGCCGGGCCGAGCAGCCACAGCAGCCAGTGGGATTCACCAATGTAGTTCTGCCAGGAGATATGGCCGAAGACCAGCATCAGCACCAGCAGGATCGGCGTAAAGACCAGCGGCATCAGCGGCAGCGTGCGAAAGCGGCGATACAGGCGCTTGTTGGCAAAGTAGATGGCGACCGTCACGATCAGGCACAGCACGCTTATCTGAAAGTTAGTCATGCTTTTGCCTGCTGATTTCGAACCGGTACACCTTATCCACCACCCAGGCGGTGGCACCCAGCACCATCAGCGTGCTCAGGGCAATAACCGTGAAGATGCGCCAGCCGTCGACCATCAGCAGCTGCGCATAGTTCACCACCGCCACCACGGCCGGAACGAAGAACAGCAGCATCTCCGCCAGCAGCCAGCGCGCGCCGGCGCGCACCCAGCTGAGGGGCAACGCGCGGCAGAGGATCAGCACCAGCATCAGCACCATTCCCACCAGGTTGGCGGGTAAAGGCAGGTGCAGCCAGTCGACAAGGTATTCCGCAAAAACAAACAGTCCCGCGTAGAGCAGTACCTGAACCGGGACCTGGAGTCGTTGCACAACGGCAGGCGTAACACGGCTTAACGCCACGGCCATGGGGGTTTTCCTCAGAAATGAGACGAGGCGCCAGTATAGTGAGCGTACGTCATCGACTGAAATGAATTAAAATCATCGAAGGTATAGTTTCGAGGAATAATCATGGACATAAGAACGCTGCGCTATTTTGTCGAGGTGGTTCGCCAGCAAAGTTTTACTCGCGCAGCGGAGAAGTTGTTCGTTACCCAGCCAACCATCAGCAAAATGCTGAAAAACCTCGAAGACGAGCTGAACTGCACCCTGCTGATCCGCGACGGACGCAAGCTGCTGCTGACCGATACCGGACGCGTGGTGTTCGAGCGCGGGCTGGCGATCCTGGCGGAGTTCCGCCAGCTTGAGGCCGAGCTTGCGGACATCAACCACCTGACGAAAGGTCTGCTGCGGCTCGGCATTCCGCCGATGGTCGGCATGATGATGGCCGGGCCGATAAGCCTGTTCCGCCAGCGCTACCCCGGCGTTGAGCTCAAAATATCTGAGTTTGGCGGCCTGACCGTGCAGCAGGCGGTGATCAACGGCGAGCTGGACGTGGCGATGACGGCCCTTCCCGTGGAGGAAGAGAGCGGGCTGGCAACGCTGCCGCTGTTCAGCCATCCGCTGTGCGTGCTAGTACCCCGCTCCGGCGACTGGCTGAAGATAGACTCAGTGAAGCCCGATCTGCTCGGCGAACACCCGCTGCTGATCTACAACGAAGACTTCGCCTTAAGCCGCCAGCTGATGGCCCTGTTTAACCACCATAACGTGAAGCCGCGCATTGCGGTGCGCAGCGGCCAGTGGGATTTCCTCGCGGCAATGGTGCAGGCGGGCGTGGGAATTGCCATTCTGCCGCAGCCGATCTGCGAGCGGCTTGATAAAAACACGCTGCGCTGGATCCCGCTGGAGAGTGACCTGCACTGGCAGTTGGGGATGATTTGGCGTGAAGGGGTGTATCTGTCGCACAGCGCACAGGCGTGGCTGCAATGTTGTGAGGGGTTTTGGGTGCGGTCTGAATAGTGCCGGGTGGCGGCTTCGCCTTACCCGGCCTACGTTTGAACCGTAGGCCCGGTAAGCGTAGCACCACCGGGCAACAACGCGCTACTGATTCTCTATCAACAGCGCTTCTAACAGGTCCAGATCGTGCAGCAGCTTTTGCAGCGTCTCGTTGCTGATCTGACGCGTCGCGCGCAGGTGATACAGCTCGGCACGCTCGGAGCGCAGCGCCGCCAGGCGGAAACGACGCTCGAGGTTCTCTTCCTGCAACGAACTTTCCACGTCGTTACGTCCGTCAGCACGACGGCGCAAATTACCAATCACGCGTGAACTGACTTCCTTCAGCAGCTGGTTATCAATGTTCTCTTCGGCATCGGCAGCCAGACGCTCCTCCATCTTCTCAATGGCGACAATCGCGACTTCTGCCGTCGCCGCACGGGCTATCCGCTCCTCTTTGTGCTGTTGGGTCGAGTCACCGGCATCAATGTGCTGGAGTAAAATCGGCAGCATAATCACGCCGACAAACAGCGAGAAGAGAATCACGCCCGCCGCCAGGAACACCAGCTCGTAGCGCGCCGGGAAGACGTCGCCCGTCGGCAGCAGCAGCGGAATAGAGAGCACACCGGCGAGGGTTATCGCCCCGCGTACGCCCGCGAAGGAGGCAATCAGCAGCTCGCGCGTGGTCCAGGAGCCGAACTCCATCGGCTTTTTGGTCAGGAAGCGCATGCTGAACTTTTTCATCGTCCACAGCCAGCCGAAACGCACCAGCATTAATGCCATGTAGATCAGCACGATATCGGTAAACAGCATCCAGACTTCAACGTTTGGATCCGCCTCCGCCGCGATCAGCGAGGATTCCATAATGCCCGGCAGCTGCAGGCCCAGCAGCAGGAAGACCATGCCGTTAAAGACAAACTCCAGCATCGCCCAGGTGCTGTTGGCGCGCAGGCGCATCGCCAGCGGCGCGCGGCGCATCACGCCGGAGCGGGTGATGGTCATCCCCGCCGCTACCGCCGCCAGAATGCCCGAGACGCCGATATGTTCAGCGATAAGGTAAGAGGCAAACGGCAGCAGGAACAGCAGAACGATTTGCGTCGCCGGTTCATCGCCGCCCCAGCGGCTGAGGAAGCGCAGCGAACGACCGTACAGCCAGCTCACCACGAAGCCCGCGAGAATACCGCCAATCGCCACCTTGAAGAATTCCAGGGTCGCGCCACCAATGGTAAAGACCATGGTGCCCATGGCTACCGCCACGGCAAACTTCAGGGCCACCAGGCCGGAAGCGTCGTTCATCAACGCCTCGCCCTGCAAAATGCCCATTATTTTCTTCGGAATGCGCCCTTCACCCACAATGCCGGAGAGGGCCACGGCGTCGGTCGGCGACAGCACGGCGGCCAGCGCAAAGGCGGGAATTAACGGGATACCCGGTACGGCCCAGTAGATCAGGAAACCAATCCCGACCACGGTAACGACCACCAGCGCCAGCGCCAGGCCGAAGATCTCTCGCCCGTGCTCAAGAAATTCGCGCGTCGGCGTTTTCCACCCATCGGCAAACAGCAGCGGCGGGATAAACAGCACGAGGAACAGTTCCGGATCGAACTCCACGTGCAGACCGAACGTCGGCCACGCCAGCAGCGCGCCGATGGCTATTTGCATTAAAGGCAGGGGGACCTGGAAGGGCAGTACGCGTGTAACCACCCCGGATAATGAGACCACAAGGGTCATGATGAGTATTGTGAAGAAAATTTCCATGCGTTCCCTGTTTGCTGTGTTTCTTTTTAAGCCAAACCTGAGGCGTCGTGCCTCTTATTCTATCCTCTCCAGAGTAACGCAAAAGGCAACGGGATGAGTCCTGAAAATAAAAACGGGCGGCCTGAGCCACCCGTTTTCGCATCAATGGATAATTTAGATTGCCCAGCCGCCCGCGTAGAACGCCACCAGCGCAACGGCGATCACCACGGTGCCGATGTTCAGCTTGCGCCACTCACCGGAGACCAGGCGGCCAATCACCAGCGAGGCAAAGCCGATCATAATGCCGGTCACGATGTTACAGGTCAGGACGATAAACACTGCGGTAATCAGGCCGGACATCGCATCCACGAAGTCCGCAAAATCGATTTTCGCCACGTTGCTCAGCATCAGCAGGCCGACGTACATCAGCGCTGGCGCGGTCGCATACGCAGGCACCAGGTAGGAGAGCGGAGAGAGGAACAGGATCAGCAGGAACAGCACGCCAACGGTGATGGCCGTCAGGCCGGTTTTACCGCCTGCCGCCGTACCCGCTGCAGATTCGATGTACACCGCCGCAGGCGCCGCACCCACCAGACCAGAGAAGACGCTGCTCAGGGAGTCGGTGGTCAGCGCTTTGCCGCCATCAATAATCTGACCGTCTTTATCCAGCAGGTTGGCCTGCCCGGCCACCGCGCGAATGGTACCGGTGGCGTCAAATACCGCGGTCATCACCAGCGCCAGCACGCTTGGCAGGATCACCGGGTTCAGCGCGCCGACGATATCCAGGCTGCCGATCAGGGAGTTGCCTTTGTCATCGCTCAGCGACGGCATGGCGAAAATACCGGAGAAGTGAACGGTCGGATCGAAAATCAGGCCGACGATGGAAATGCCAATAATGGTCAGCAAAATGCCGCCCGGCACCTTCAGTTTTTCCAGGCCGATAATCACCGCCAGACCGATGAGCGACATAATGACCGGGAAGCTCGCGAAATGACCGAGCGCTACCGGCAGGCCGTCCAGCGGGTTCTTGATGACCAGACCCACGCCGTTGGCAGCGATCAGCAGCAGGAACAGGCCGATACCGATACCGGTGCCGTGCGCCACGCCCTGCGGCAGGTTGCGCAAAATCCAGCTACGGATGCCGGTGGCAGAAATAACGGTAAACAGTACGCCCATCAGGAACACGGCGCCGAGGGCAACCGGTACGCTGATCTGCTGGCCCAGCACCAGACTGAACGCGGTAAAAGCGGTCAAAGAGATGGCGCAACCAATCGCCAGCGGCAGGTTCGCCCACAGGCCCATTACGATGGAGCCCACGCCGGCCACCAGGCAGGTGGCGACAAAGACAGCCGCAGGCGGGAAGCCCGCCTTGCCCAGCATGCCCGGCACCACGATGACGGAGTAAACCATCGCCAGAAACGTGGTCAGACCGGCAACGACTTCCTGGCGCACGGTGCTGCCACGAGCCGAAATTTTAAACATGGCGTCAAGTGAACCGCCGGTACGCGCAGATGGCGTAGACATAGAAAACATCCCCTGAGAGTTTTTATAGAACGTCCATAAGCGTGGTGGAGACACCGCTGCCAGCTAAAACGTCAAATCCGTGTGTTGCGTTTGCGACGAAAGGGCGTCACAAAAAAAGCAAACGTTTAGCTCCGCGCTTATAAAACGGGTGGTCAAATTAAGGCAAACGATTATCCAGCCTAATACCCGCCCTTTTCAACTGAACTTTGTCGTTTTTCGCTAAAATTCACTTATGACGATGAAGAAATAAACAGAGGATGCGCAAACGTTATCGTCTATGCGCAATTTGTTTACATTTCAATCCTCGCCCGGGATCGTTAACGGGCCACCTTGTTGCAGGGTTCTTTGCCAGCCAGGACTCGTTTCCACTTTTTGCTTCCATGCCTGAATATGCGGCAGATTAGCAATGCCGCCGCGCGCCAGCAGGGCACAGAGGGGGAAGCTCATCTGAATGTCGGCCATGCTTAACGTCTCTCCGGCAAACCAGCTGTTTTTAGCAAGATGTGAGTCAATAAAGCGCGCATGGGTCTCCAGCTGGGGGTTGAGATACGCTTTCTGTACCCCCTGCCCCAGCGCCTTGCCCAGCGTTCGGATGCCAAACGGCACGGGCGGCTTGCCCAGGCTGCTGAAGACCAGCTTCATGAGCAGCAGCGGCATCAGCGACCCTTCTGCGTAATGCAGCCAGAAGCGGTATTGCACCTTATGCGCGGGGTCTAAAGGCTTCAGCCGCGATTCGGCATCATAGGTTTCCTGCAGATATTCCAGAATGGCGCCTGACTCCGCAAGGATCAGCCCGTTATCTTCAATGACCGGCGATTTACCCAACGGATGCACCTTTTTGAGGGAGTCGGGTGCCAGCATGTTCTTTTCGCGCTGGTAGTGAACAATCTCATAAGGCAGGGCGAGCTCTTCCAGCGCCCAGATCACGCGGTGCGAGCGCGACTGGTTAAGGTGATGTACCGTGAGCATGATTTTCTCCTGTTATTCATACTTTTTAACTATAGAAAATCGAACAACACCGCGAAAAAATTTCGTCTAAAAAACGGCTAGTGCGGCTGGCGAAAAAACGGGTCTTGCATAGAATTAAAGTGTCAGCACAATCCGGAACCTTCCCAACCAGCTCGACACGAGGGGTGCTGATGTCGGGGGAAACCCTCCCGTGAACCAGCGGGATAGAGAGAAAGACAAAGACCGGGAAAAACTAAAGCGCCCTTAGTGGCGCTTTAGTTCTTTATTATGCTTTTTGCCGCAAGAACTTAATCCTCCTCCAGCAGCCGCGCCCCGGTCCCCTGCTCGCCCAGCCTGTCGCCAGGGTTACGTAGCGGGCAGTCGCTACGGGACAGGCAGCCGCAGCCGATACAGCCGTCCAGCTCGTCACGCAGCGCAACCAGCGTGTGGATACGCCTGTCCAGCTCTTCACGCCACTGGGACGAAAGCTCTTTCCACTCTTTCGGGCTAAGCGTATGCCCTTCCGGCAACACGCCGAATGCCTCACCGATTGTCGCCAGGGGAATGCCGATGCGTTGCGCAATTTTGATAATCGCCACGTAGCGGAGCACGTCACGGGTATAGCGGCGCTGGTTTCCGCCGTTACGGATGCTTTTAATTAACCCTTTGCTTTCATAAAAGTGGAGCGCCGATACCGCAACACCGCTTCGCTTTGCCACTTCGCCGGGGGTTAACAGCGCTTTAATGCGCGGCAATCTCTTTTCCATAAAACCTCTTTACCTCAAGTTAACTTGAGGAATTATACTCCCCCGCAGAGAAAACGACGAATCAACCGAGAAAGTTGTATCTACAGAGGGGCAACCTTATGTCGCATCAGCAAATTATTCAGACACTTATTGAATGGATTGACGATCATATCGACCAACCGTTGAACATTGATGTGGTCGCAAAAAAATCGGGCTATTCGAAATGGTATTTACAGAGAATGTTCCGCACGGTCATGCACCAGACGCTGGGGGAGTACATTCGTCAGCGCAGGCTGCTGCTGGCGGCGCAGGCGTTACGCTCAACGCAGCGGCCGATTTTTGATATCGCGATGGATCTTGGCTATGTCTCGCAACAAACCTTTTCCCGCGTGTTTCGCCGCGAGTTTGACCGTACGCCGAGCGATTATCGCCACCAGTTGAATTAATGCATATCAGTGCAAAGGTTGCTGCTGCCAGGTCATAAACTCCTGGGGCGGCATCGCTTTCGCGAAGTGCCATCCCTGACAGAACTCAACGCCGCGCTTCAACAGCCAGCTCACCTGCTCAGCCGTCTCAACCCCTTCCGCAATGGTTTTAAGCCGCAGGCTTTGCGCCATCTCGATAATATGCTCGGCGATCAGGTGGCTGGTGCTGTTGGTGGTTAAGGTGTCGATAAACGATTTATCGATTTTCAGAATATCCACATTCAACGAGTAGAGGTTGTGCAGGTTGGAATAACCGGTCCCGAAATCATCGATCGCCACTTCATAGCCCGCCTGACGGAAGGCCTGAATCACCGGCGTGGTTTTTGGCACATCGATAAAGCCGCGTTCCGTCACTTCAATTTTAATTTGCTGGGCGCGTACGGCGTAGTGCCGGGCCTTGTCAGAAATCATGGCGATCAGCCGCGAGGAGTGAAAGTCCGTGGCCGACAGGTTGATCGAAATATAGAGATGCGGATGCGCCGCCAGGAAATGGCCCAGATCGCTGAATACCTCCTCAACGACATAATCCGTAATCCGCTCGCTCATTCCCTCTTTTTCCGCAAGCGGAATAAACTCAGCCGGGCTCATTACCTGCCCATTGAAACCAGGCCAGCGCAACAGCGCCTCTGCCCCCACACACTGGTTGTTCTTGATATCAATAATCGGCTGATAGTGCACACAAAGCTGGCGCTTGTTCAGCGCCCGGTGCAGTAAGCGCCCCGGCGAATTAAGCTCACGATGGGTGCGGGACCACACCAGCAAAATAATAATGCTGCAGATCATTCCCAGCGGTAGCGTCAACGTCGCCTGGTGATAGAGCGTTTCATAAAAACGTTTATCTGACGTCGACACGATGGCGGCAATAGGCCGATTTGTCGATTTCACGACGGTATAGAAACGGTTATCTTTTTGAAATACCGATTCCTTATCCCGAATCATCGAATTTAATAAAGTCGCATTGGCTTTCTGGCTGACGGAAAAGAAGGCATTAGTTACCGTGTCGTATACCCCCCATGCGAGGGAATGATCGGTAGACATCACTTCACTGTAAGAAAGCGGATTGACAACCACGACATAATTTCCGCGCTGCATATATGTCATTTTATAGCCAGTATAAAATGGCGTATCGCGAAAATAATAGATAGCAACGTCAGGTTTACGCGTGTAATTAGCGACCGGAATGACGTAGGGTTGATCCGGTGTAAAAACGGTCGAACAAAGAAAATTCTGACCTTCAGCATAAATTAAATCGGCGACAAACAGGCGGCCACGAACAACGTTCAACATATATTGACGATGTTCCGGCGTACAACGTTCACCCTGATATTTTTCTGCCTCGCCCCTGGCCAGTTCAACTTGTTGAATAACCAGTTCTGTTTTGTCTAATGCCAGTTCAGCAAATGTCCGTAGCTGAGCGCTCGTTTCCGACTCGGCTCGTAGCTGGGCAAACCATAGAGCAAGCATCACCGGCAGCATAACTACCATGATGATCCCTACCACTCTGAGCATTTTGCGCCGCGCGCTACGATTCATTTCCCGCCCTATATCCCTGCATGTTGTACGCCTGTAGTAATGAAGGCCGGATGCTTTGTTAAACAGGTGATTACGTTGCATGAATCATGCGAAGTTAGCAACTGACTTTTAGTATTAAAAATCTTAAATTTCGTTATGACGATAATATTTTCCCGTAAGCTAAACTGTAAGTATTCGTTCCGTTTTAATTAAGGAAAATAATTATCCATCGCGTACGGGAGGTTTGAAGAGAACACAACAGAGGATCGCTGATTAAGCAAAACTTCTGGCGGCATGAAAAAAGTACAACACCAACGTGACGTTTCATCCTATTTCTGCGGGTATATTTTGTTCGTTGTTTTATAAATAATCAGACATCACCACAATATTATCAGAAAATAATGCGCCCCCTAAAAACGGCACGGCTGGCCGTCTCTCTGCCTCCAGATGCTCTTCCCCACTTACCCGACGGGATTACCTCAGCGCGTTGTGGATCCGCCTCCCCCTGTGCGAAGGCGGTCCCGAACCGCATGCTCTTTTTTTCGGGTAATAAAATCCCCTTTTTTGGCTACGCAGACACTGGCGAATAAATCAACAAATGTGATATAGTTCACACATATTGTGTAACGAGAAACACTGTTTCATTCAGTTCGTCTGTTTTGTAGAGGATGGGTTTTATGGCAACCATTACTACCAGCATGGTTCTCCTGCGCTGGCCCTTGTTGAGCGCGGTTTTGATGTTTTTAGCCAGCACGCTGAACATTCAGTTTCGTAAATCCGACTACGCGGGTCTTGCCGTCATAAGTACCCTGTTAGGGCTTGGCGCGGCCTGCTGGTTCGCAACGGGCCTGCTGGGCATTACCCTGCTGGATATGGCCGCGGTCTGGGAAAATATAAAAGTGGTGATGGTTGAGGCGATGAACCACACCCCACCAGACTGGCCGATGGTGATTACCTGATCCCTTCAGCAATAAAAAAACCCAGACGATGTCTGGGTTTTTTGTTTTAGCATCCGTTGATCAGAACGGGATATCGTCGTCGAAGTCCATTGGCGGTTCGTTAGACGGAGCAGGAGCAGACTGCTGCTGCGGACGAGACTGCGCGCCGCCGCTGAACTGGTTGCCGCCCTGCGGCTGCTGAGGCTGACCCCAACCGCCCTGCTGCTGGTTCTGACCGCCACCTGCCGGTGCGCCACCGCCCTGACGGCCACCCAGCATTTGCATGGTGCCGCCCACGTTCACCACCACTTCCGTGGTGTATTTTTCCTGACCGGATTGGTCGGTCCATTTGCGGGTACGCAGCTGGCCTTCGATATAGACCTGAGAACCTTTACGCAGATACTCACCGGCTACTTCTGCCAGTTTGCCAAACAGCACAACGCGGTGCCATTCGGTCTGCTCTTTCATTTCACCGGTCGCTTTATCACGCCAGGATTCGGAAGTAGCCAGCGTAATGTTGGCAACTGCGCCACCACTCGGCATGTAGCGTACTTCCGGGTCCTGGCCCAGATTACCGACGAGAATCACCTTGTTTACGCCTCTGCTGGCCATGTTCGTGTCTCCTGAATACGTTTCTTAATAGTGTAAACGCGCGAGTGTACCATTTCCATGCTGCACTTTGATAGTTGCGTAGCACGTTCCAGAGTTCTCCCGCGAACTCAACATTTTTACACAGTGAATCAGAAAATGCATTCCAATACTGTATATTCAAACAGGTCATTTTGTGTCATAATTAGCCGTTTCTGACAGCCGTTTGTCCTTCAAACAAACCAGGCAATCCGTGTTCCAACCGGGAAAGGTGAATGGATAAGATCGAAGTTCGGGGCGCCCGCACCCATAATCTCAAGAATATCAACCTCATAATCCCTCGCGACAAACTCATCGTCGTGACCGGGCTTTCGGGGTCTGGCAAATCCTCACTGGCTTTCGACACTTTGTATGCCGAAGGACAGCGTCGTTACGTCGAATCACTTTCTGCGTACGCGCGTCAGTTCCTGTCGCTGATGGAAAAACCGGATGTCGATCATATTGAAGGGTTATCGCCTGCTATCTCTATTGAGCAGAAGTCTACCTCGCATAACCCGCGTTCAACGGTCGGTACCATTACCGAAATCCATGACTACCTGCGTCTGCTGTATGCCCGCGTGGGTGAGCCGCGCTGCCCGGACCACGATGTCCCGCTGGCGGCACAGACCGTGAGCCAGATGGTGGATAACGTGCTGTCGCAGCCGGAAGGCAAACGCCTGATGCTGCTGGCACCGATCATCAAAGAGCGTAAAGGCGAGCACACCAAAACGCTGGAGAACCTGGCAAGCCAGGGCTATATCCGCGCCCGTATCGACGGCGAAGTGTGTGACCTGTCCGATCCGCCAAAGCTTGAGCTGCAAAAGAAACACACCATCGAAGTGGTGATTGACCGCTTTAAGGTGCGTGACGATCTCGCCACGCGTCTGGCTGAATCCTTTGAAACCGCGCTGGAACTCTCTGGCGGCACGGCCGTGGTCTCCGACATGGACGACCCGAAAGCGGAAGAGCTGCTCTTCTCCGCCAACTTCGCCTGCCCGATTTGCGGCTACAGCATGCGCGAGCTGGAACCGCGCCTGTTCTCGTTCAACAACCCGGCGGGCGCGTGCCCGACCTGTGACGGTCTGGGCGTGCAGCAGTATTTCGATCCGGATCGCGTGATCCAGAACCCCGAGCTGTCGCTCGCGGGCGGTGCGATTCGCGGCTGGGATAAGCGTAACTTCTACTACTTCCAGATGCTGAAGTCGCTGGCGGAGCACTACAAATTCGACGTTGAAGCGCCGTGGGCGAGCCTGAGCCCGAACGTGCACAAAGTGATCCTGTTCGGTTCCGGCAAAGAGAACATCGAGTTCAAATACATGAACGATCGCGGCGATACCTCCGTGCGTCGCCACCCGTTCGAAGGGGTGCTGCACAATATGGAGCGCCGCTACAAAGAGACCGAATCCAGCGCGGTGCGCGAGGAGCTGGCGAAGTTCATCAGCAACCGCTCCTGCGCCACCTGCGAGGGCACGCGTCTGCGTCGCGAAGCGCGCCACGTGTTTGTGGAAAACACGGCGCTGCCGACCATCTCAGACATGAGCATCGGCCACGCAATGGACTTCTTCAACAACCTGAAGCTTTCCGGCCAGCGTGCGAAAATCGCCGAAAAAGTGCTGAAAGAGATCGGCGATCGCCTCAAGTTCCTCGTGAACGTTGGCCTGAACTACCTGACGCTTTCCCGCTCGGCGGAAACGCTCTCCGGCGGTGAAGCCCAGCGTATCCGTCTGGCGAGCCAGATTGGCGCGGGCTTAGTCGGCGTGATGTACGTGCTGGATGAACCGTCCATCGGCCTGCACCAGCGCGACAACGAGCGTCTGCTCGGCACGCTGATCCACCTGCGCAATCTCGGCAACACGGTAATCGTGGTGGAGCACGACGAAGACGCAATTCGCGCCGCAGACCACGTGATCGACATCGGCCCGGGCGCGGGCGTGCACGGCGGCCAGGTGGTGGCGGAAGGTACGCTGAAGGACATTATGGCGGTGCCCGAGTCGCTGACCGGCCAGTACATGAGCGGCAAGCGCAAAATTGAAGTGCCAAAACAGCGCGTCGCGGCGAACCCGGAAAAAGTGCTGAAGCTCACAGGGGCGCGCGGCAACAACCTGAAGGACGTCACCCTGACGCTGCCGGTTGGCCTGTTTACCTGCATTACCGGCGTGTCCGGTTCCGGTAAATCGACGCTGATCAACGATACGCTGTTCCCGATTGCGCAGACGGCGCTGAACGGCGCGACGCTGGCCGAGCCTGCACCGTACCGCGATATTCAGGGGCTGGAGCATTTCGACAAGGTTATCGACATCGACCAGAGCCCGATTGGCCGTACGCCGCGTTCCAACCCGGCGACCTATACCGGCGTCTTCACGCCCGTACGTGAACTCTTCGCAGGCGTACCGGAAGCGCGTTCGCGCGGGTATACGCCAGGACGTTTCAGCTTTAACGTGCGCGGCGGCCGCTGTGAAGCGTGTCAGGGCGACGGCGTGATCAAGGTTGAGATGCACTTCCTGCCGGATATCTACGTGCCGTGCGACCAGTGCAAAGGCAAGCGCTATAACCGCGAAACGCTGGAGATTAAATACAAAGGCAAGACCATCCACGAAGTGCTGGACATGACCATCGAAGAGGCGCGCGAGTTCTTTGACGCCGTCCCTGCGCTGGCGCGTAAGCTGCAGACGCTGATGGACGTAGGCCTGACCTACATTCGCCTGGGGCAGTCAGCAACAACCCTGTCCGGCGGTGAGGCGCAGCGCGTGAAGCTGGCGCGCGAGCTGTCCAAGCGTGGTACCGGCCAGACGCTCTACATTCTGGATGAGCCGACCACTGGCCTGCACTTTGCGGATATCCAGCAGTTGCTTGAGGTGCTGCATCAGCTGCGCGATCAGGGCAACACGATTGTGGTCATCGAACATAATCTGGACGTGATTAAAACCGCGGACTGGATTGTCGATCTCGGCCCGGAAGGCGGCAGCGGCGGGGGTGAAATCCTCGTCTCCGGTACGCCAGAGACCGTTGCAGAGTGCGAAGCCTCGCACACCGCGCGCTTCCTTAAACCGTTGCTGTAATTGTTACACGGAGAGCTGCTGTCGGGTCGCTTCCGGCAGCAGCTCAACCGCCTGCTTGTAGGACGCATCCACCAGATAGTAAATTTGCGAGCCGGGCAGCGAGCCGTCCAGATAAACGGTACTCCAGTGCGCCTTATTGAGGTGCTGGCTCGGCCTCACATCATCATGCTGCTGACGTAATAGGTCCGCCAGTTCCGGGCTGGTTTTCAGCGACGCCGCCGGGCGCCCTTCAACCTCTTTCACCATCGCAAACAGCACGTCTCCCACTTTGATCTGCGTGGCTTTCCAGTCGCTGTGAACGCTTTGTTCCGCGCCAGGCTTGCTCATGCAGTACTGAAGTATCTCCGAAATTGTCATCTTTATTCCCCTTGTAGCGTTGCGATAATTTTACGCGAACCACCGTGAATGCGATGTTCTCCCAGCCAGATCCCTTGCCACGTTCCCAGCATTAGCCGCCCGTTATGAACCGGCAGCATCAGCGATACGCCCAGCAGAGAAGATTTGATATGCGAAGGCATGTCATCTGCGCCTTCATAATCGTGCTCGTAGGGGGCGTTGTCCGGAACCGTCTTCAGGAAATGGTGTTCCATATCAGACCGGACGGTAGGGTCGCAATTTTCATTAAGCGTGAGGGAGGCTGACGTGTGCTGAAGCAGCAGATGCAGTAAACCCGTTTTGACGCGCGACAGGTCGCGGAGTTGCCCGATGACTTCGTCCGTCACAAGGTGAAACCCGCGGGGTTTAGCGCTTAAGGTCAGGGTCTGTTGATACCACATGAGCTGCTCCGTTCTGAAAGATGAATCTTTCTAAGTGTGCAGCAAGAAGGCGAAAGGTAAAACCCGCAGCGGCGGATTTGTTCAAAAAAGAATCAAAGCCGCCGCTCAAGAACTAATACTCGGAGTTAACAATCACCTCCTCGCCAAACTTGCCTGCCATCGGCAGCGGTCGATAGGTCGAGTTAGAGGCACGCAGCACCCGGATCGCTCTGGCCCCCACATCCTGCGCCGCGGTAATGTCGTTATCCGAATCACCGTAGAACACTTTGATGTTTTTCTGCTCCAGCCACTGGGTTTTGGTGTTTTGTCCCTCTTTATCACCGGCAAAAATGACCGGATTCATGCTGGCCGCCGGGATCTGAAAATCGTCCTGCAGGGTTTTGGAGACGGTCTCCGTTTTGGTCTGGCTACGGCCGGTGACAAAGTAAATGCTGTCGCCGCGCTTAACGTGCATGGCGATCAGCGCGCGGGCCACCTCTTTCGGAATGCTGAACTCATCCCAGCCGTTATTCATTTTTTCCCAGAACTCCGGGTTCTTCAGATACGCTTCGCTGTCAGGAGAATACGTTTTCTTGCCACGCCAGAAGCCAGGGCTTGAGAACAGCACGGTATCGTCAATGTCGAAGCCCACGGCCATTGGCGGGCGGCCCACCAAGCTGTTTTCGATTTGGGCCACGGAAACCCAGTGAATGGGTGCCTGCTCGGCAAGGATGGCGGCGGTGGTACCGGTGTAAAGCGGCGTCGGTGCGGAAGCTCGCGCGACGACGGCGCTATTAAGCGAGAACAATAAGCAGGCGGCGCTGAGCGCCAGTGTGATCTTGCGCATATTTTCCCCTGAATATTCAGTTTGTTATCTTTATATTTTGAGTGGATGGTCAAAAATCTATCCGACCATAACCCCAGCGGGAGGGGAAGGAAAGGAGTTTTTACTTATAAAGATGAATAAAAAGAAGACGATCACAAAGTGCCGGGGGACGTGTTTATGCGGTCTGATGCCCTCACCCCAGCCCTCTCCCTGTGGGAGAGGGCTGGGTTAGTGAGCATTTACATTACAGCAGCAAACGCCTGCGCCACGCGCTGGACGTTGCCGGCATTCAGGCCCGCCACGCACATACGGCCGCTGGCGATCAGGTAGACGCCGAACTCGTCACGCAGGCGATCGACCTGTGCCGCGCTCAGTCCGGTATAGCTGAACATCCCGCGCTGCTTGAGCAGATAGTCGAAGTTATGCCCCGGCACCGCCTCTTTCAGCACGTTAACAAGTTCCTGACGCATCGACAGAATGCGCTTGCGCATCGCTTCCACTTCCGCAAGCCAGGTGGCTTTCAGCTGTTCATCGCCCAGAACGGTCGCCACCACCTGCGCACCAAAGTTCGGCGGGCTGGAGTAAATACGGCGGACCGTCGCTTTCAGTTGGCCGAGAACGCGCCCCGCGGCTTCGGCGTCTTCACACACCACGGACAGACCGCCAACGCGCTCGCCGTAGAGAGAGAAGATTTTTGAGAAGGAGTTGCTGACCAGCGCCGGCAGCCCGGCGCTGGCAACGGCGCGGATGGCGTAAGCATCTTCTTCCATGCCCGCGCCAAAGCCCTGATAGGCGATGTCGAGGAACGGGATCAGGTTACGTGCCTTCAGCACCTCGATCACCGCATCCCACTGGGCATTGGTGAGGTCCGCCCCGGTCGGGTTATGGCAGCATGGGTGCAGCAGCACGATGCTGCGCGCCGGCAGGGTGTTCAGTTTTTCCAGCAGCGCTTCGACGCGCACGCCATTGGTTTCGCTATCGAACCACGGATAGGTCTCGACCTTAAAGCCCGCACCTTCAAAGATGGCCACGTGGTTTTCCCACGTCGGGTCGCTGACCCACACGCCGGAATCCGGGAAATATTTTTTCAGGAAATCTGCGCCTACCTTCAGCGCACCCGAGCCGCCCAGCGTCTGGATAGTCGCCACGCGCTTTTGCGCGAGCACCGCGTGGTCCGCACCAAACAGCAGCGGCGCAATCGTATTACGGTAGGTGTTTAACCCTTCCATCGGCAAATAAAGCGAAGCACCGTGCGGGGTTGCGTTAAGACGTGCTTCGGCTTCGGCAACGGCTTTCAGTTGAGGAATGATGCCATCCTCGTTGTAATACAGACCAATGCTGAGGTTCACTTTATCGCTGCGAGGATCTTCTTTGAAACGCTCCATTAAGGAGAGAATAGGGTCGCCGGCGTAGGCGTCTACTTTCTGAAACACGCGATGTTCTCCGGATTATTATGAGGCAGGGTTTTCAACAATAAACCGGAAGCGGAATAAGATCGAGGGGATGTTAACAGAAGCGGGATGCATCGCATCCCGTTAAAGCTCAGTCGATGTATTTCATCGCCACCCGCGACGTCAGACGCGTAATAAGTTCGTAAGCACTCACTTTTGTAATCTCAGCAATGCGTTCAACGGGCAGACCTTCACCCCACATCACCGTATCGTCGCCCGCTTTATCCTGCGCGCCGGGCCCAAGATCCACGCAAATCATGTCCATCGCCACGCGGCCGACAATGTTCACTTCACGACCATTGACCAGCACCGGCGTGCCCGTTGGTGCCGCGCGCGGATAGCCATCGCCGTAGCCCATCGCCACCACGCCAAGCCGCGTGTCGCGCTCGCTGGTCCAGGTACCGCCGTAACCCACCGGCTCGCCCGCTTTGTGCTCCCGCACGGCAATCAGCTTTGATACCAGCGACATCACCGGCTTAAAGCCTAAGTCCGGCCCCCAGGGTTTATTCTCAAGCGGGGAAACGCCATACAGAATAATCCCCGGACGCGCCCAGTCGAAGTGGGATTGCGGCCACAGCAGAATGCCGCCGGATGCCGCAATGGAGCGCATTCCCGGCTTGCCTTCGCAGAAGGTGTTGAAGATATCAAGCTGCTGCTCGGTTGCGCCACATTCGGGCTCATCGGCACGGGCGAAGTGGCTGACGATATTGACCGGCTGACGCACATTTTTGCACTGGCACAAACGCTGATAAAACGCCTCCGCGTTTTCCGGACGCACGCCCAGCCTGTGCATGCCCGTATCGAGCTTCATCCAGACGGTGACTGGCTCGCTCAGTTCAGCCGTTTCCAGCGCGGCCAGCTGTTCTTCGTTATGGACTGCCGTATGCAGCTGCTGGTCTGCAATGGTCGGCAGATCCGAGGCTTCAAAAAAGCCTTCGAGGAGCAGAATCGGTTGCGTAATGCCGCCTGCGCGCAGGCGGAGAGCTTCTTCGAGACGGGCGACGCCAAAGGCGTCGGCATCGGGGAGCGTTCGCGCGGTCTCAAGAAGACCGTGTCCGTAAGCGTTCGCTTTCACGACTGCAACGAGCCTGCTGGCGGGTGCCAGTTCACGCAGACGTTGCAGGTTGTGTCGCAGAGCGCGGCGGTTAATAACAACAGTTGCCGCTTGCATTTGAATTCCTTAGAAATTACTCATCATCATATTGAGGACCGGCATAGTTGTCGAAACGCGACCACTGGCCGTTAAAGGTCAGACGTACCGTACCGATGGGGCCGTTACGTTGCTTACCAATAATAATTTCGGCGATCCCTTTCAGGTCGCTGTTCTCGTGATAGACCTCATCACGGTAGATGAACATGATTAAGTCGGCATCCTGCTCAATGGAGCCGGATTCACGCAGGTCGGAGTTGACCGGGCGTTTGTCTGCACGCTGTTCCAGGGAGCGGTTAAGCTGCGACAGCGCCACTACCGGCACGTGCAGCTCTTTAGCTAACGCCTTGAGCGAGCGGGAAATCTCTGCAATTTCCAGTGTACGGTTGTCTGAGAGCGACGGGACGCGCATCAGCTGAAGGTAGTCGATCATGATAAGGCCGATACCGCCGTGTTCGCGGGCGATGCGGCGCGCGCGGGAGCGCACTTCCGTCGGCGTCAGGCCGGAGGAGTCATCGATATAGATGTTCCGTTTTTCCAGCAGAATGCCCATGGTGCCGGAGATTCGCGCCCAGTCCTCGTCGTCGAGCTGGCCGGTACGGATGCGGGTCTGATCCACGCGCGACAGGGATGCCAGAGAACGCATCATGATCTGCTCGGAGGGCATCTCAAGGCTGAAAATGAGTACGGGCTTATCCTGTAGCATCGCCGCATTTTCAACGAGGTTCATCGCAAATGTCGTTTTACCCATCGACGGACGCGCCGCGACGATAATTAAATCCGACGGCTGTAAACCGGCAGTTTTTTTGTTGAGATCGTCATAGCCGGTGTTCACCCCGGTCACGCCGTCGTGCGGCTGCTGGAAAAGCTGCTCTATACGCGCAACGGTGGCGTCGAGCACGTCAGCGATGTTTTTCGGGCCTTCATCTTTGTTGGCACGGCTTTCGGCGATTTTAAAGACGCGGGACTCAGCAAGGTCGAGCAGGTCTTCGCTGGTGCGGCCCTGCGGGTCGAATCCGGCTTCGGCGATTTCGTTCGCTACCGAGATCATCTCGCGGACGACGGCACGTTCGCGCACGATGTCGGCGTAAGCGCTGATGTTCGCCGCACTTGGCGTGTTTTTTGACAGTTCTGCCAGGTAGGCAAAGCCGCCAACGCTGTCCAGCTGCCCCTGACGCTCCAGCGATTCCGCGAGCGTGATCAGGTCAATCGGGCTGCCGGACTCCTGCAGGCGCGCCATTTCGGTAAAGATATGGCGGTGCGGACGGGTGTAGAAATCTTCAGACACTACGCGCTCGGCGACGTCGTCCCAGCGTTCGTTATCCAGCATTAAACCGCCCAACACCGACTGTTCCGCTTCAATCGAGTGCGGCGGGACTTTTAACCCTGCGACCTGGAAATCACGCTCGCGAGGTTCAGTCTGTTTGTTGAAGGGTTTGTTTCCTGCCATAGTGAATGGAGTTACCGAGATAAAGAGTGGGTCGAAAGATTACCATATTTTTCTTACGGAGGGAGCATGGCAACGCGCATTGAGTTCCAGAAACACGGCGGTCCTGAAGTGCTGAAAGCGGTGGAGTTTACCCCCGCTGCGCCTGGCGAGAACGAAATTCAGGTTGAAAACAAAGCCATCGGCATTAACTACATTGATACCTATATTCGCGGCGGGCTCTACCCGCCTCCGTCAATGCCGAGCGGCCTGGGCACTGAAGCGGCCGGCATCGTCAGCAAAGTGGGCAGTGCGGTTAAGCACATTAAAGAAGGCGATCGTGTGGTGTATGCACAGTCTGCCCTGGGCGCTTATAGCTCCATCCACAACGTCCCGGCGGATAAAGCCGCCCTGCTGCCTAACGCCATCTCCTTTGAGCAGGCGGCGGCCTCCTTCCTGAAAGGGCTGACGGTCTATTACCTGCTGCGCAAAACCTACGAAATTAAGCCCGATGAGCAGTTCCTGTTTCATGCTGCCGCCGGTGGCGTGGGGCTGATTGCCTGCCAGTGGGCGAAAGCCTTAGGCGCGAAGCTGATCGGCACCACAGGCAGTGCGCAAAAAGCCCAGCGTGCGCTGGACGCGGGCGCGTGGCAGGTGATCAACTATCGGGAAGAGAGCATCGTCGAGCGGCTAAAAGAGATCACCGGCGGCAAAAAAGTACGCGTCGTGTATGACTCGGTGGGGAAAGACACCTGGGAAGCGTCGCTGGACTGCCTGCAGCGTCGCGGGCTGATGGTGAGCTTTGGTAACGCCTCAGGCGCTGTCACCGGCGTCAATCTCGGCATTCTGAATCAGAAAGGGTCGCTGTACGTGACGCGCCCTTCTTTGCAGGGTTACATCACCAACCGGGAAGAACTGGAGGAAGCCAGCAACGAGCTGTTCTCGCTAATAGCCAGCGGCGTGATTAAGGTGGATGTGGCGGATGCGCAGAAATACCCGCTAACCGATGCGCAGCGCGCGCATGAGGTGCTGGAAAGCCGGGCGACGCAGGGTTCAAGTTTGCTAATTCCCTGACCCCCAAAAAGAAATTGGGCTTCCCGTGGGAAGCCCTTTCTTTTTTTAGTTCGGCTGTATGTAGGGTACAGCTCGATGAATTCTGTAGCGGCAGCCATAGTGACAGATTCGATAAGTAAATCCTATTCTGTTCTAAGCCATGCTGCCGGAAAAGTTACAAGTATGTGACGAACCCCTCAATACCTTAGTAACGGAAGCGGTTATTGCGCTGATAAGTCGGCAGTTTTGGCGCTTTAATCGCCCGTATTACCCACACCACGGCGATAGCCAGCAGCAGCCACGGCAGCAGTTTGATCGTCAGGGCAAATAATCCGCCGATAAACATAACTACCGTGGCCACAACGAGCGCGGCCAGAATGCCGAGCAGCGACACGCCCGTGACCATCAGCATGACAAAAAAGCCAATCACAAAAAGTAGTTCAAGCATGGTGCTCTCCCACGAGTTCCCGAATGATGCTGCAATCATTACAAGAATCATGCCAAAACTAACCTATTGTTCTTAAAGCAAAACGCCCCGCGAGGATCCGCAGGGCGTGGTGAATTTGACGATCTTTTAGCGAAATTATCGCTTATCCGCCACCAGCCGCAGCGCATGTTCCAGCACCTCAATATCGGCACCGGCTTTATGCGCGTTCTCACTGAGGTAGCGACGCCACTGGCGCGCGCCCGGAATACCCTGGAACAGGCCAAGCATATGGCGGGTGATGTGGCCAAGATAGGTGCCATTGCTCAACTCGCGCTCAATGTAAGGGTACATGGCACGCACGACGGCAACCGGATCGGTGTCTGCGCCTGCAACGCCAAAGATTTCGCGATCGACCGTCGCCAGAATGCCCGGATTTTGATACGCCTCGCGCCCGACCATCACGCCATCCATATGCTCAAGGTGCGCTTTCGCCTCTTCCAGCGACGTAATACCGCCGTTGATTGACATCGTCAGGTGCGGGAAATCACGTTTCAGCTGGTACACGCGCGGGTAGTCCAGCGGCGGGATCTCACGGTTCTCTTTCGGGCTAAGGCCTGAAAGCCAGGCTTTGCGGGCGTGGATGATAAACATCTCACACTCGCCTTTCCCTGACACCGTATTGATGAAATCACACAGGAATTCGTAGCTGTCCTGGTCGTCGATGCCGATACGGGTTTTGACCGTCACCGGAATGGAGACCACATCGCGCATCGCTTTGATGCAGTCCGCCACCAGCTGTGCGTTGCCCATCAGACAGGCGCCGAACATGCCGTTTTGCACGCGGTCGGAAGGGCAGCCAACGTTCAGGTTGATCTCGTCGTAGCCGCGTTCTTCCGCCAGCTTTGCACACTGGGCCAGCGCGACCGGATCGCTGCCCCCCAGCTGCAGCGCAACCGGATGCTCTTCTTCACTGTATGCCAGGTAGTCGCCCTTACCGTGAATAATTGCGCCCGTGGTCACCATTTCGGTGTACAGCAGCGTATGGCGGGAGAGCTGGCGCAGGAAATAGCGGCAGTGTCTGTCCGTCCAGTCGAGCATTGGCGCAATAGAGAAACGGTGTGCAGGAAAAGCGGTCTGGAGTTCTGACGACATGGCGAAGTTTTAAGCATCTGGTGGAAAAGGGGCGCTACTATAGCACAAAGAAAAGCCGGAGGCGCAGCGCCTCCGTTGTACTTTAGAACGTCATGCTCAGCTGAGCCCCTGCGCCCCAGGTTTCGTCCTCGCCATACAGACCCATCAGGTCAACATGAACGGTATTAAACGGCGCGAAACCGACACCGCCGGTAAAGACGTTGCTGTCGTTCCCTTTCATATCCGCACGATAACCGGCACGCACCGCCAGCCAGCTCAGCGGAGTCACTTCAGCACCGACCCCAACATACTGCGACGTATCTTCGCTCTTAAAGCCTTTGGTTTCGGTCAGATCGCCATCGGCGGTCAGGGTCACCAGATCGTTGTGCCAGGCAGCGCCCGCGGTCACCAGCGGACGGATCTGGTAGGTGTCTTTATAGCTTACCACTTCCCCCGTACGCCCGTTGCGGATGCGGATATCTTTGGTGTCGATGTCGCGCGACATCAGGTTTTGCCCGCTCACGCCGACCGTCCAGTTTTCGCCAAAATCAGCGGCAATACCGGCATCGACGTTAAAGCCGGTATCGTCTGTACGGTAGCGGCTATCGTTCCACTTATTACTGTCGTAATCGTAGATCGAGGTGGTGTAGTTATAGATCCAACTTTTTTGCAGTTTTGGCGTCACGCCCACGGAAACCGGAACGCCGCCAAGGTCAAACTGGCGGGCAACGGCAATACCGTAGTCGGAGATAATCGCCGCCCGACCGGACGCCGTTGAGTTGAGGTTTTTAGTGATCTGGTCCGTGCCATTCAGCGCAGCGTCCAGGGCAACGCCGGCAGCCACCAGATTGCTTCTTTGAATACCGCGCAGATAATCAATATCCTGCTGGTCGATAGACGAACTTACCCGGCCATGGGCGTACCCTTTCGCCATAAAGGCCACGGAAAGCACATCGTTAGGGATACTCACGGCAAGGCCTGCTCCTGCCGTCGCGCGAGCGGTTTTGCCCTTGAGATAGTCCAGCTCATCGGCCAGATCTTTGGCCGCGCCCTGGAACTGGTTGATGGAGCCTAAAGGATTAGTGATAACCTGAATTGGAGTAAGGTTATCAACCACATCCTTATAGTGATTGATTTTGTCGTTGATGGTATCAATCTCATCCTGAAGATTGTCTTCATCCGTCACCTGCACCCCAACGGACGGCAAAATGACCGTCACGTCATCGTCCGGTTTTGCCTTTGCCAGCAGCGCGGGGTTAATTAACGCCCCGCTACCATAATTGCCCGAAGCAACGCCGGTGCCCCCCATCGCGTCACTACGTGATTCTGTCCAGGTATTGGCTGCTCCCGCCTGATTTGCCATAAACAAGGAGACAGCGATGCTAACCACCGAAAATTTAAAATGTTTTTTCACAGTATGCCCGTCTTATAGTCTGTTATGAAATAACCCCTGTCTGTTATCCCCCAAACAGGCGCGAACTATTGCTGTGAATAAAGATAAAAAGACCCGCTAATTCATTCCCTAAGTAAAACTTCCTTACGGCCTGTTGTAATTTGTGACGGCCCTCAATATTTATAGAAGAGGAAATTATTTTTTCCCAGGTTTTCCATCGTGCGGCCCAAAAAACTGTGGCGGATGGTCTACCCAGCGATCTTCCCGCGTGGCGGCATAAACCGGATTGAGCGGATAGTAGATGCGGTTGTGCTTCTTGTTGGCCTCCCCCACCACCAGCAACCGCACCTCTTCCTCGGTGTTGTTGATAAAGGTGTGACACACCCCCGTTCCGGCGGGAAAGCCCACGCTGTCTCCGGGTTCGAGTTTCCACAAATAACCATTAATCCAGGCTTCAGGATAGCCCTCAAGCACGTAGATAAACTCTTCTTCGTCACTTTCCGCATGGGGATAGGACGTCCGACGCCCCGGCGGTAAACGTTCATGATGAATGCCTATACGCCTGAGGCCCAGGCTGCGCGCCAGCGGCGATCCGATGGAAAAAAGCTCGTTACTGTCGGGGTAGGTGGCGTCATCTGGCCCTTCTACGTCGCGCCAGTGCTTGATACAGTCTGGTTTTTTCATTGTTACATTCCCGGTTTGCGATGCGTCAGGTATAGCACAGCCTGGCGGATATCGGTGTTTTTGCCAGAACATGATAAAGTGAGGGTTTTATCTCCCAGAACATCCGAGGTGCTAAATGGATAAGTCCACAAAAGAGCTGTTAGCGCAGGCCGAAAAGCTGTGCGCGCAACGCAATGTGCGCCTGACCCCGCAGCGCCTTGAAGTCTTGCGCCTGATGAGCCTGCAACAGGGGGCGATCAGCGCCTACGATCTGCTCGACCTACTCCGCGAAAGCGAGCCGCAGGCTAAACCGCCCACGGTGTATCGCGCGCTGGATTTCCTGCTGGAACAAGGATTTGTGCATAAAGTCGAATCCACAAACAGCTATGTCCTGTGCCATCTTTTCGATCAGCCAACGCATACATCGGCCATGTTTATCTGCGATCGTTGCGGCGTGGTGAAAGAAGAGGGAGCGGAAGGCGTAGAGGACATTATGCACACGCTGGCGGCAAAAATGGGTTTTGCCCTGCGTCATAACGTGATTGAAGCGCACGGGCTGTGTTCTGCATGCGTTGAGGTGGAAGCCTGTCGACATCAGGATGCGTGTCAGCACGACCACTCAATTCTGACAAAGAAAAAGCCGCGTTAGCAGCAAAAGAGAGGCGGCTCTTAAGCCGCCTCTGTGGGTTATTCAGCGTTACCAGCGGTAATCGTTACGGGTTTCCCAGTCTTTGACTTCATTTTCCGCCTGGTCTTTCTCGTAGCCGTAACGTTCCTGAATTTTACCGACAAGCTGATCGCGCTTGCCTTCAATGACGGTCATATCGTCATCAGTCAGCTTACCCCACTGTTCTTTCGCTTTACCTTTGAACTGCTTCCAGTTGCCGCCGATTTCGTCTTTATTCATCATCGTGTCCTCTTAGTTAAGCGTCGGGTCGTAACGTCCGTTACGTTCTTTTCTGCTGGACGTGGTAATAATTGTAGTTGAGGATTCGGCAGTTGATTTCATATTCGGAATCTTTAACCGTCACGATATATCGTGACGGGAAGGAAGCCAGGTATTATTTTGCCAGTGGCGATGCCAGATAAAGGCAAGCGAGAGGCCGCGCAGTGAGAGAAAGACCGCAAGCGCCATCCACAAACCGTGATTACCCAGCCACGGAAGCGTCAGCAGCGTCAAACCAAACCCCGCCGCCGCAACCGCCATACTGTTGCGCATTTCCGCTCCGCGCGTCGCACCGATAAACATGCCGTCCAGCAGATAACACCACACCCCCACCACCGGCAAGATCACCTGCCAGACGATGTAGTGGTCCGCCAGTTCGCGTAAAGCCGGGATCGAAGTGAGTAATGCAATAATGTCACGGCCAAAACAGGCATAAATCAGTGCAAACGCCAGCGCGACCAGTCCCGCTTGTCGACAGGCTGCCCGCCAGACATCCCTAAGCTGGCCACTTTCCCGCGCGCCGTACGCCTGCCCGGAATGCGCCTCAACGGCGTAGGCGAAGCCGTCCAGCGCGTAGGCGGTAAACGTCAGCAATGTCATCAGGACCGCATTCACCGCGACGATCTCAGGCCCAAGACGGGCACCAAAAACCGTCAATGCGCCAAAACAGAGTTGTAGCAGAAGCGAGCGCAGCATGATGTCACGGTTGAGCGCCAGCAGTTTACGGATATTGCCGCGCCATGCGGTTTTCAGCATTACGAGGGATATCCCGCGCAGGGCCATCACGCGCCAGACCATCCACAGCCCAATGAGTAAGGTTCCGTATTCTGCAATCGCCGTCGCCAGTGCCGCCCCGCGCACGTCCATATGCAGGCCCATCACCAGCCAGAGATCGAGCACAATGTTGAGAAGGTTTCCCACGACCAGCAAAATCACTGGCGCACGGGCGTATTGCACACCGAGTAACCAACCCAGCAGAACCAGGTTTGCCAGCGAAGCGGGCGCGCTGAGCCAGCGGATTTCCAGGAAGCGACGCGCCTGCTCCAGTACCGCCTCGCTGCCACCAACAACATGGAGCGCAAGGTCTATCAGGGGCGTGCGCAGTAAAACAATGAGTACCCCCGCGCCAAGCGCCAGGATCAGCGGCTGCACCAGCGCACGCGCCAGACGTAACGGATCTTTCGCACCATACGCCTGTGCGGTGAGCCCGGTGGTGCTCATACGCAAAAAGAGCAGCAGCATAAACAGAAAGCTGGTTGCCGTCGCGCCAATCGCCACGCCGCCAAGATAAACAGGGGAATCGAGATGACCAATAACGGCCGTATCGACCAGACCCAGCAAGGGCACGGTGATATTGGAGAAAATCATCGGCAGGGCAAGACGCCACAATGCCTTATCAGATGCCGTCAGCAGTGACATGAGAGATACCGGGAAGGGTAAATGAAGCAGGCTACAGCGGAAGCGTAGCCTGTCAGGAAGAGATTACAGCCATTCGCCGTTACGAATCACGCCAACAGCCAGACCTTCAATAGAGAAGCTCTGTTCGCGGAGGTCGACCACAATCGGGGTGAACTCGTTGTTTTCGGGCAACAGCTGAACAGTGTTACCCTGTTTTTTCAGGCGCTTAACGGTCACTTCGTCATCAATGCGCGCAACCACCACCTGGCCGTTTCGCACATCCTGCGTTTTGTGAACGGCCAGAAGGTCGCCATCAAGAATGCCGATGTCTTTCATCGACATCCCGCTAACGCGCAGCAGAAAATCAGCGCTCGGCTTGAACATACCAGGATCGACCTGGTAGTGACCTTCAATATGCTGTTGTGCCAGCAGCGGTTCACCTGCAGCAACGCGGCCTATCAGCGGAATGCCCGTCTCTTCTTCCACCAGCAGGCGGATACCACGCGACGCGCCTGACACAATCTCAATCACACCCTTACGCGCCAGCGCTTTCAGGTGTTCCTCGGCAGCATTCGGAGAACGGAAACCCAGACGCTGCGCGATTTCCGCACGCGTGGGTGGCATACCCGTCTGGCCGATATGATCCCGAATGAGATCAAACACCTCTTGCTGCCTGGTCGTTAATGCTTTCATTCCGCCCCCTGGGTGTATATACAGTTATGCTGTGAGTATATACAGTCAAAGGCGATTTTGGAACCAAAAACTGCACAAAAAACCAGGGACTTAATTATTCCTCGAGCATCATCGGAAATGTGACCAAAGCAGCGTGACCCAGGTAATGGCTGCGGTGATAATCGCCAGCAGGACAGCGGCGGAGCCCATATCTTTCGCACGGCCAGAGAGCTCGTGAAATTCAGAACCGATCCGGTCGACCACGGCCTCAATAGCGCTATTGAGAATTTCCACTATCATCACCAGAAGTACGGAACCGATGAGAAGCACGCGGGTAATGGCATCTACATCAAGGAAACAGGCGATGATAACCGCGACGATAGCGGCGACACCTTCCTGGCGAAAAGCAGCTTCATTGACCCACGCGGCACGGAAACCTTTCCATGAATAGCCGGCGGCTTTGATGATACGCGTCAACCCAGTGGTATTATTGGCCATTAAAAGAACCTTTTTTAAAAAAGAGCGTCAGTAACAGGAGCTGCAGCGCGTTTCGCTGCCGCCTGAAGTATGACGGGTAACAACAGAAATTTTGCGCGCTTTCTGTTATCCTTGCGCCGCAATTGCATTATTAACCAGAGGCTTTACATCGTTTATGTCCGGCTGGCCACGAATTTACTACAAATTACTTAATTTACCATTAAGCATACTGGTAAAAAGCAAGTCTATCCCAGCAGAACCCGCGCTGGAACTGGGGCTCGATACGTCGCGCCCTATTATGTACGTTTTGCCTTATAACTCTAAGGCCGACCTGCTAACGCTCCGTGCCCAGTGTCTGGCGCATGATTTACCCGATCCGCTTGAACCACTGGAAGTTGACGGCACTTTGCTGCCGCGCTACGTGTTCATTCACGGCGGGCCGCGCGTGTTTACCTATTACACACCGAAAGAAGAGTCCATCAAGCTGTTCCACGACTATCTCGACCTGCACCGCAGCAATCCTGACCTGGATGTGCAGATGGTGCCGGTATCGGTGATGTTTGGTCGCCGTCCGGGCCGCGAAAAAGGCGAAGAGAACCCGCCGCTGCGCATGCTTAACGGCATCCAGAAGTTCTTCGCGGTCTCCTGGCTGGGACGCGACAGCTTTGTGCGCTTCTCCCCTTCCGTCTCCCTTCGCCGAATGGCGGACGAGCACGGCACTGACAAGATCATCGCGCAAAAACTGGCGCGCGTGGCGCGTATGCACTTTGCCCGTCAGCGCCTGGCGGCCGTAGGGCCACGTCTTCCGGCGCGTCAGGACCTGTTCAACAAGCTGCTGGCCTCCAAAGCGATCGCCCGCGCCGTTGAAGACGAAGCGCGCAGCAAGAAAATTTCCCATGAGAAAGCCCAGCAGAATGCCATTGCGCTGATGGAAGAGATCGCAGCGAACTTCTCCTACGAGATGATTCGCCTGTCCGATCGTATTCTCGGCTTTACCTGGAACCGCCTGTATCAGGGCATCAACGTGCATAACGCTGAGCGTGTACGTCAGCTGGCGCACGATGGTCATGAGATTGTCTATGTCCCCTGCCACCGCAGCCACATGGACTACCTGCTTCTCTCCTACGTGCTCTATCACCAGGGACTGGTACCGCCGCACATTGCCGCCGGTATTAACCTGAACTTCTGGCCAGCAGGCCCGATTTTCCGCCGCCTGGGTGCGTTCTTTATTCGTCGTACCTTCAAGGGCAACAAGCTCTACTCCACCGTGTTCCGCGAGTATCTCGGCGAGCTGTTCAGCCGCGGCTACTCCGTAGAGTACTTCGTGGAGGGCGGGCGCTCCCGTACCGGTCGTCTGCTCGATCCGAAGACCGGCACGCTGTCGATGACCATTCAGGCGATGCTGCGCGGCGGTACGCGTCCAATCACGCTCGTGCCAATTTACATTGGCTATGAGCACGTGATGGAAGTGGGCACCTACGCGAAAGAGCTGCGCGGCGCGACCAAAGAGAAAGAGAGCCTGCCGCAGATGCTGCGCGGCCTGAGCAAGTTACGCAACCTGGGTCAGGGCTACGTAAACTTTGGCGAGCCGATGCCGCTGATGACGTATCTGAACCATCATGTTCCGGATTGGCGCGAGTCTATCGATCCTATCGAAGCGGTGCGTCCGGCCTGGCTGACGCCAACGGTGAACGGTATCGCGTCCGAGCTGATGGTGCGCATTAACAACGCCGGTGCGGCCAATGCGATGAACCTGTGCTGTACGGCGCTGCTGGCTTCACGTCAGCGTTCCCTGACCCGTGAACAGCTCACGGAGCAGCTGGACTGCTATCTGGACATGATGCGCAACGTGCCATACTCGGTTGATTCGACAGCTCCTTCTGCTACCGCCAGCGAGCTTATCGATCACGCGCTGCAGATGAATAAGTTCGAAGTCGAGAAAGATACGATCGGCGATATCATCATTCTGCCGCGCGAGCAGGCCGTACTGATGACGTACTACCGCAACAACATCGCTCATATGCTGATGCTGCCGTCGCTCATGGCGGCCATTATCACCCAGCATCGCCGTATTTCACGTCAGGAGCTGTTGCGCCACGTTGAGACGCTCTACCCGATGCTTAAAGCAGAGCTATTCCTGCGCTGGAGCAAGGAAGAGCTGGCCGTTGAGCTGGATAAACTGACGGAAGAGCTGCGCCGTCAGGGGCTGATCACCGTTGCGAACGACGAGCTGCACATCAATCCGTCACGCTCCCGTACCCTGCAACTGCTGGCGGCCGGTGCGCGCGAAACGCTGCAGCGCTACGCCATTACGTTCTGGCTGCTGAGCGCGAACCCGTCCATCAACCGCGGCACGCTGGAGAAAGAGAGCCGGACGCTGGCACAGCGTCTGTCCGTGCTGCACGGCATTAACGCCCCGGAATTCTTCGACAAAGCGGTCTTCAGCTCGCTGGTGCTGACGCTGCGTGACGAAGGCTTCATCAGCGATACGGGTGATGCCGAGCCGGAAGAGACGCTGAAGGTGTACCAGATGCTGGCAGAGCTGATTACCTCAGACGTGCGTTTGACCATTGAGAGCGCGACGCAGGGCGAGTAACACAATGCCGGGTTATGGCCCGGCCTGATGCCCTGGATAATAAAAAAGGCCCGGTAAGCGCTGACGCTACCGGGCCTTTTTTGCCTTGTTAAATCATTGCATTTAGCTGAGCAGCGTAAAGGCAATCATCCCGACAATGGCCCCGGTGGTGCCGAGGATGGTTTCCATCAGCGTCCAGGTTTTCAGCGTTTGCGCTTCGGTCGCGCCGGTAAACTTGCCGAACAGCCAGAAGCCGGCGTCGTTAACGTGCGAGACGACAATCGAACCGCCCGCGATGCAGATAGACAGCGCGGCCATCTGGGCACCGGAGTAGTTGAGCTGTTCAATTACCGGCATCACCAGACCCACGGCGGTTAAGCACGCCACGGTGGCGGAACCCTGAATGATGCGCACCGCCGCAGCCAGCACGAAGCAGGTTACCGCAATCGGCAGGCCCATTCCGGTCAGTGCTTCACCCAGAGCCGGGCCCACGCCGGAATCCACCAGCACCTGCTTGAACACGCCGCCTGCACCGATAACCAGCAGGATAATCCCCGCAGGCTGCAGCGCCGCACCGCAGATCTCCATCACCCGGTCTTTTGGCATCCCTTGACGCATCGCCAGGCCGTAAATCGCCACCAGGCACGCCACCAGGATCGCCGTGAACGGGTGACCAATGAACTCAAACCATTCGTAGGCGGTAGAACCGACCGGCACAAAGCGCGCGGCGATGGTTTTCAGGCCCACCAGCACCAGCGGGAGCAGGATCAAAGAAAGGCTAAAGCCGAATGACGGCATTTTGCCTTCGCCCAGGTGCGGCTCGGAGATGTCGTCCGGGATGTGCAGCTCAACGTAACGGCTGATGAAGTTGCCCCACAGCGGCCCGGCAATAATCATCCCCGGGATGGCCGCACACAGGCCAATCAGGATCATCCAGCCAAAGTCGGCGTGCATCTGGGAGGCCAGCAGCATCGGCGCCGGCCCTGGCAGCAGAAACGCCGCAGCCGCCGCCACGCCCGCAAACAGCGGAATGACCAGCTTCACGAGGTTAGTGCCGGTATGGCGCGCCATGGAGAAGGCGACGCTGATGAGCAGCACCACCGCCACTTCGAAGAACAGCGGCAGTGCGCAAATCAGACCGGCCAGGCCAATCGCGTAGTGCGCGCGGCTGTGCCCGAAGGATTTGAGCATTTTGACGGCAATCTGGTCGACCGCGCCCGTCTCATGCAGAATCTTGCCAAACATCGCGCCCAGCGCGACCACAATCGCCAGGAAGCCCAGCGTGCCTCCCATCCCTTTTTCCATCGTCGCGGCGATCTTGTCGAGCGGCATACCGGAAAAGAGACCTGCACCAATAGAAACCACCATCAAAGCAACGAAAGCGTGCATACGCGCCTTCATCACTAAAAACAGCAGCAGCAATACCGAACCCACTGCTGTCAAAACTAGCGTTAATGTACTCAAAACTTACTGCCTTTTGTTAATGACCTCGATGGTGCTGGCTACAACACCTTCCAGCGGCTGATCGATATCAACCACTAAGACGTCTTTTTCATCTTCACCCGGCTCCTGAAGCGCTTCGAACTGCGTCACCAGCATCTGGGTTTTAAAGAAGTGGCCTTTACGCGCTTTCAGACGGCTTTCAATCACCCCGAAATCGCCTTTCAGGTAGATGAACGAGAGGTTCGGATTGCCGTCGCGCAGCAGGTCGCGGTAGGTTTTTTTCAGCGCGGAGCAGACGATCAGGGAAACTTTGTTGGTGCGCTGCATCGCGAACGCGGCGTCATTCAGCGCCTGCAACCACGGTTTGCGGTCGTCATCGTTCAGCGGTTCGCCGGAGGCCATTTTCATGATGTTGCTGCGCGGATGGAGGAAGTCACCATCAAGAAACGCAGCCTGAAGTTGATGCGCCACTTCGCTCGCCACGGCAGATTTACCGCTACCGGACACGCCCATCAGGACGTAAACGTGGTGATCGTGATTAGTCGTGCTCAAAGGGTGTCCCTCAGTCAATTGTTACGGGTAACAGTTATCGGTAACATTGTCCTGCTGGGGCAAAAGAGAAGCAATATCCAAACGTGCGCGAAGTGAATAAGTGTGAGCTACTTCAAATTTGTCAGTTCAAATAGATCCACCCGGTGACAAGGTGAAACCTAAATCTAACATTTTAGGGGTAACCGTCTCTCCACGAATGCGCGCCAGCAGGCGTTCTGCACCAATGCGGCCCATGCGTTCACGCGGTGTCAGAACGCTCGCCAGACGCGGCTCCATCACCTGACCAATATCGTGGCCGTGGAAGCCGGCAATCGCCATATCCTCAGGGATCTTCAACCCCAGACGCTGGCATTCGAACGCTGCACCGACCGCAAGGTCATCGTTGGTACAGAAAATACCGTCCAGTTGCGGATACTCGCGTCGTGCCTGACGCATCAGCTCAATACCCGAGGTGTAAGATGAGGACTGCTCCACCATCACGCTGTACGGGGTTAAATTTGCGTCGAGCATCGCCTGCTCGTATCCCTTCTGTTTGATGATAGTACGTTCATCAAGACGCGCACCCAAGTAGGCAATATGACGATGACCACGGGCGATGATCGCCGCTGTCATCTGACGAGCCGCTTCAAAGTTATCGAACCCAACGGCGATGTCGAGGCATGGCGACTGGCTGTCCATGAGCTCCACCACCGGAATACCGGCGACTTCAATCATTTTGAGCGTGCGCGGCGTGTGGGTACGTTCGGTTAAAATCAGACCGTCAATGTTCCAGGAAAGCATTGATTCAAGACGTTCCTCTTCCAGTTCCGGCTTGTACCCATAGTGAGCGAGCATGGTCTGGTAGCCAAACGCATCGGTGACGCTTTCAATGCCGCGCAGAACTTCAGCGAAAACCTGGTTGGTCAGGGAAGGAAGCAGAACGCCCACCGCACGGCTGGTCGCATTGGAGAGAATATCGGGGGCGCGGTTGGGAATATAACCCAGTTCATCAAGGGCGGCGGCAATCTTGCCACGCAACGCCACGGAAACCTGTTCCGGGTTACGTAAAAAACGGCTGACCGTCATTTTGGTCACACCGACGCGATCGGCGACATCCTGAAGTACGGGGCGTTTCTTTTTCATCGTCCTGAGAAATCTTGAAGTGAGAGATTTGCTCAGTTTATCACGGACAAAGCTCAACCTTCCCCGTTTAAAGGGAAGGTTGAGAAATTATTTAGACCGGAGGCAGGTCAAACAGCAGGATTTCGCTTTCGCTGTCGGCGTGCACGGAGAGCGCCTGCTCATCCCAGACGGCCAGACCATCGGCGGTGGTGGCTTTGGTGCCGTTGATAGACACTTCCCCTTTCACCACCTGGATCCAGACGCGGCGGTTGGCGGCAATCTGGTGCACGGACTGTTCGTCTTTCGCCAGCGCCCAGCGGTACAGCTCCATATCCTGATGCACTTTCAGGGAACCTTCACGCGCGTCCGGGGACAGCACCAGCTGTTTGCCCTGTTTCGCGTCGAAGCGGCGCTGCTCGTAGCGTGGCGTGATGCCGGTCTCTTCTGGAATGATCCAGATTTGATACAGGTGCAATTTTTCCGTTTTGCTCGGGTTGTACTCAGAGTGACGCACCCCGGTACCCGCGCTCATAATCTGGAACTCGCCCGCCGGCACCTGCTCTTTGTTGCCCATGCTGTCCTGGTGCTCAACCGCCCCTTCCAGCACGTAGGTCAGGATTTCCATGTCTTTGTGCGGGTGGGTACCGAAGCCCTGGCCTGCATCAATCACGTCGTCGTTAATCACGCGCAGCGCGGAGAAGCCCATGAAGTTCGGGTCGTAGTAGTCGGCAAACGAGAATGAATGCCATGAGTCCAGCCAGCCATGATTTGCGTGACCGCGTTCGTTTGCTTTGCGTAAGTAGATCATTGTTTTCACCCTCAGTTCGTTTCGATGGAGTAAGTGTGGACTCAAACGGTCGGGGATCATAGAGGGTGAAAATTGACTCCTCTGTTCAAAAATTATGAACAAGCCCAGAGGAGTCGTTTTTGCTTATTTCGCGAGGGTTACCGTGGCAGGAGAAGCCTGCTCGAAGGCCCGTTCAAGGATTTCAAGGTTGGTCAAAACGTCAGATTCCTTGACGTAATTCGGCGCGCCGCTGGTAAGGGTTTCATACAGCGCATCGTAGACGCGGCCATAGTCGCCGGTTTCCGGTTTCAGCTCTTCTTTGACCGTTACGCCCTCATCGTTCACATACTCCAGCACGCCCACGGAATCGTCCGCCGCAAAGCCCGGTTCGCCCGGCATGATGTTGGCCTTCAGGCTGGTCTCCTGCTGGTCAATGCCGTACTTAATGAACGAACCTTTGGTGCCATGAACGATAAATTTTGGGTAGTCGATTTTCACCAGATGACTGGTTTTAACGATAGCCTTAAGGTCGCCGTAGAACAGCTGCGCCTCGAAGGTGTCGTCCGGGTTGGCTTTATTGCGCAGGCTGCGGATGTCGTAAGCCACGTGGTCCGGGCGGCCAAACAGGGAGATGATCTGGTCCATGGTGTGTACGCCCAGACCATAGAACGAGCCGTCCTGCGGCAGGCCGGGCTGGGTTTCCGCCACCGGGCGGTAGTAATCGAAGTGGCTTTCGATTTCCACAATGTCGCCAAGCTTGCCGCTCTCAATCGCCTTTTTCGCCGTCAGGAAACAGCTGTCAAAGCGACGGTTCTGATACGGTGTGACGGTCAGCCCTTTGTTTTTCGCCAGCGTAAACAGCGCTTTCGCTTCGGCAATGGTCGGGGTGAACGGCTTTTCCACCAGCACGTTCTTCCCCGCTTCGAGCGCGCGTTTCGCATAGTCAAAATGGCTGTCGGCATGGGTGCAGACAACCACCAGCTTTACCTGCGGGTCATTCAATACTTCATCGAGATCGCTGGTGAAGTGAATGTGGGAATACTGCGGGGATTGCTCTTCCGGCTTCGCGCGGCGGCGGTAAATATGGGCCACATGCCAGGTATCTTTACGGTGGAGGACATACGGAAGGTGGTAACGCGTGGTGCTTTTGCCAAATCCAATAAATGCGCAATGTAGTGTCATGGCTCAGTCCTTTTAGAAGGTTACTGAGTTTAACCATAACAAAAAAAAAGCCAGCGAGAAGCTGGCTAAAGTAATACTGGAAGCAATGTGAGCAATGTCGTGCTTTCAGGTTCCCGTAGGGGTCCTCCTGAATGCAAAGCAATAATAATCATTCTCATTCGCACTTGTCCAATACTTTTTGCAAAAAATAGCGGTTGACTCAAATTTTAAAGTCATTGATGTTGGAGGGGACTTTTAACCGACTGAGGAACAAGGAATGAGTGAGATAGTGATACGCCACGCTGAACCGAGAGATTACGATGCCATTCGTCAGATCCACGCCCAGCCGGAGGTGTACCACAACACGCTACAGGTTCCTCATCCCTCAGAGCAGATGTGGCATGACCGGCTAACCGATCAGCCCGGCATTAAACAGCTGGTGGCTTGTATCGACGGGACCGTCGCCGGGCACCTGTGCATTGCCGTCGCACAACGCCCGCGTCGCAGCCACGTTGCCGATTTCGGTATTTGTGTGGGTGCGCAATGGCAAAATCGGGGCGTTGCCAGCGCGCTGATGCGAACCATGATTGATATGTGCGACAACTGGCTGCGCGTCGATCGCATTGAATTAACGGTATTTGTTGATAACGAACCGGCAATCGCGGTGTACAAAAAGCACGGGTTCGTAATTGAAGGCACCGGCAAGCGCTACGCCCTGCGCAACGGCGAATATGTGGACGCGTACTTCATGGCGAGAATGAAGTGACACACTCCCCTCTCCCCTTTGGGGAGAGGGTTAGAGTGAGGGGAATAATCAGTACCCCGCCGTCAAATCATCCACCGAACGCGGATCCGACGCGCCAAACAGCGCGCCGTCTGGCCCCACCATAATGCTCTGGGTGCTGCCCATCGCCTCTTTCACCGCAACCTTCTGTCCGCGCTGCTCCAGCAGCTTGATGGTGTCCGGGCTAAAGCCCTTCTCCACGCGCAGTTCATCCGGCAGCCACTGATGATGGAAACGCGGCGCATTGGTCGCCTCGGCGACGTTCATGCCAAAGTCGATGCTGTTCACCACCATTTGTAGCACGGTAGTTATGATGCGGCTCCCGCCAGGGCTGCCGGTCACCAGCCAGGTTTTCCCGTCTTTCACCACGATGGTTGGCGACATGGACGACAGCGGACGCTTCTTCGGCCCCACCGCATTCGCATCGCCGCCGACCAGCCCGTAGACGTTTGGCACGCCCGGCTTGGCGGAGAAGTCATCCATCTCGTTGTTCAGCAGAATGCCGCTGTTACCCGCTACGATCCCGGTGCCAAAGGTGGTGTTGAGCGTATAGGTTACCGCCACCGCATTGCCGTCTTTATCCACCACCGAGAAGTGGGTGGTCTGGTTGCTTTCATACGGCGCCAGCTTGCCGGGGCGGATCTCGCTCGACGGCTTAGCCTTGTTGATGTCGATCTGATCGGCAATGGATTTTGCATACGCCTTGTTGGTCAGCGCCTGCCACGGCACCTTCACGAAGTCCGGATCGCCGAGGTATTCCGAACGGTCGGCATAGGCGCGTTTTTCCGCCTCCGCCATCACCTGCATGGCATCCGCGCTGCCGAAGCCGAACTTGTGCATATCAAAGTTTTCAAGAATATTGAGGATCTGCACGATGTGAATGCCCCCGGAGGACGGCGGCGGCATGGAGAACACCTCGTAGCCGCGATAGGTGCCGCTAATCGGCTCGCGCTCCACCGCCCTGTATTCCGCCAGATCCGCTTTGGTGATAAGCCCGCCGTTCTTCTGCATCTCTTCGGCAATCTGGTCGGCAATCGCCCCTTTGTAGAACGCGTCCGGGCCGTGCTCCGCAATCAGCTCCAGGCTTTTGGCGAGATTCTTCTGTACCAGCTTATCGCCCTTCTTCAGCGGCTCACCGTCCTTCCAGAAGATCGCCTTGCTGTTTTCGTGATTGGGAATGACTTCACTGCCGTAGGTCTTGAGGTCGTCCGCCAGGGCGTCATTGACCACAAAGCCCTCCCGCGCCAGCCTGATGGCAGGCTGCACCACCTTGTTCAGCGGCATCGTGCCGTATTTTTCCAGCGCCAGCGAGAAGCCCGCAACGGTGCCCGGCGTGCCGGAGGCGAGGTGCGAGGTCAGGGATTTTTTGCTGTCAGGGTTACCCTGGTCGTCGAGGAACATATCGCGGGACGCCTGAGAAGGCGCCATTTCGCGGAAGTCGATGGCCGTGGTTTTGCCGTCTTTGGTGCGCAGCATCATAAAGCCACCGCCGCCCAGATTCCCCGCCTGCGGGTGCGTTACCGCCAGCGCGTACCCGACCGCGACCGCTGCATCCACCGCGTTACCGCCCTGCTTAAGAATATCGACGCCCACTTGGGTCGCCAGCGCGTCAACCGAGGCCACCATGCCGTGCGTGGCCCGCACGGGGTGAAAAACATCCTCCTCCACGCCGTAAGAGACGGGAGGAGCGGCGGGCGGGTTGGCCGCCACGGTAAATGTGCCGCCTGCCATCAGCGCGGCGATGGCGACCCAGCGCAAGAAGGTTGGTTTCATCATTATTGTTCTCCAGGTGAAGGAATCCATATTCCCCGCTTAAGCCTGGTTCACAACTCCTAAAAAATCATCGTCATGGTGAAATCAGGGTAAACTTAAGAGAGGCCTCAAGAGGAGGAAATGACAATGAAACGCTTGATGATTATTGCGGCGCTGATCCCGTTTGCCGCGCTCGCACAGCCACTCAACACCATGAACAACCCGAACCAGCAGGGTTATGTCATCCCGAGCCAGCAGCGTATGCAGACCGAGATGATGAGCCAGCAACAGCAGCAGAAAGGGATGCTCAATCAGCAACTGAGAACGCAGACCCAGATGCAGCAGCAGAGCCTGCAAAACCAGATGAACGCCAACACCCAGCGCGTGCAGCAGGGACAGGTGCGCGAGCAGCCGCTGCCAAATAAAAACGGCGGGATGTTAGGGGGCGGGATGTCGCAAAGCAGCGGTCAGCAGCATATGCTGCCGACCCAGCAGAACGGCAGTATGCTCAATAAATAAATTTCGGGCCGATCTGGTCAATCGCATCGGTACAGATACTGTCCACGCCCCAGCGCAGCAGCTCGGCTGCGCGCTGGGGTTTGTTAACGGTGTAGACCAGAATATGCAGACCTGCGTCTTTCAGCATTTTCACCCGCGCCTCATCCAGCAGCTTGTGGTTCAGATGGATAGAGACGCAGCCTAAGCGGCCCGTCAGTTCACGCCAGTCCTCACGCCACTCGTCCAGCAGCAGCCCGCGCGGCAGCTCAGGTACAGCTGCCTGTGCGGCCTCCAGCGCGTCGATGTCAAACGACGACAGCAGCGGCGCGGTCATGCCTTCCCACAGCTCGCGCGCGGCAAGGGCAATCACTTTGCCCGTCAGCGGCCCGGTGCCGGTGGTCGGCTTAATTTCAATGTTGGCCATCATGCCATGTAGACGACACCGGTCTGCCACCTCCGCCAGCAGCGGCAGCGGTTCGCCTTTGAACTCCCCGCTGAACCAGCTTCCGGCGTCCACCTTCAGCAGATCGCGCCACGGCAGTTCACCCGCCACGCCCCAGCCGTTGCTGGTGCGTTCAAGATTGTCGTCATGCAGCAGGAAAATTTCGCCGTCCTTCGACAGCTTGGCGTCGAACTCGATCATCGTGTGGCCGTAGCGCGCGCCGACATCGATCGCCGCCAGGGTGTTTTCCGGGGCCAGCTTACCGCCGCCACGGTGGGCGACGATGTGGGGGTAAGGCCAGTTGCTCATACTCGTTGTCCTGTTTCACCGTCAAAAAGGTGCAGATGGTTTTCCGGCAGGTGGAGCCACAGCGTGCTGCCCGCTTTCGGGCGCTCCTGATGCGCCAGGCGCACCACCATTTTTTGCTCGCCCCAGCGCCCGTGCGCCAGGTTATCTGCACCCAACATCTCCAGCGTGTCCATCACCAGCGGCACGCCGCCGTCCGCCTCAGAGGTTAAACCAATATGCTCGGGGCGGATACCGAGCGTCATCTTACGCCCGGCGTAGCCACGATAGTACCAGTTGATCGGCAGCGCCATCCCGCTTTCCAGTTCAAAGTGGGTGCCCGCGCTGCTGATGCGCCCTTCCAGCAGGTTCATCGCCGGGCTGCCGATAAAGCTCGCCACAAAGCGGGTGGCCGGTTTTTCGTACACTTCCACCGGGGTGCCAATCTGCTCGGCAACGCCTTTGTTCATCACCATAACGCGCTGGGCGAGAGTCATGGCTTCGACCTGATCGTGGGTCACGTACAGAGACGTTGTTTTAAGACGACGGTGCAGTTGCTGCAATTCGAGGCGCATCTGTACGCGCAGCTTGGCGTCGAGGTTAGAAAGCGGCTCGTCGAACAGGAATACCGCCGGGTCACGCACGATAGCGCGCCCCATTGCCACGCGCTGGCGCTGGCCGCCGGAGAGCTCGCGCGGGCGGCGCTTCAGCAGGCCGTCCAGCTCAAGAATGCGCGCGGCCTCTTTCACGCGCTCCTCGATATGGCCTTTACCCATGCCGCGGATTTTCAGCCCCCAGGCCATGTTCTCTTCCACGCTCATGTGCGGATAGAGGGCGTAGTTCTGGAACACCATCGCGATGCCCCTGTCTTTCGGCTCCATCTCGGTGACGCGCTGGCGGTCAATCCAGATGTCCCCCGAGGTCACGCGCTCCAGCCCCGCCACCATGCGCAGCAGCGTGGACTTCCCGCAGCCGGACGGGCCGACCATCACGATAAATTCGCCGTCCGCCACGTCGAGCGTCAGCGGCTGAATGACCTGGGTTTTACCGTCCCAGCTTTTGGTAACTGCCTGAAGTTTTAAACCTGCCATCTTATTTCTCGCTATCGACCAGGCCGCGGACAAACGCGCGCTGCATGGCTAAAACAATGACTACGGGTGGGATTAGGGTGAGCAGCATCGCCGCCATCACCTGGTTCCAGAGGGTGGTGCCTTCACCGGTGGCAATCATGCCTTTGATGCCCGCCACGGCGGTGCCGAGGTTGACGTCCTGAATAATCAGCAGCGGCCACAGGTACTGGTTCCAGCCGTAGATAAAGGTGATCACAAACAGCGCCGCAAGGTTGGTTTTCGACAGCGGCAGCACGATGTCGCGGAAGAAGCGCATCGGGGAGGCACCGTCGATGCGCGCGGCCTCAATCAGCTCGTCCGGCAGGGTCATAAAGAACTGGCGGAACAGGAAGGTGGCGGTCGCCGAGGCCATCAGCGGCAGGGTTAAGCCCGCGTAGCTGTCCAGCATCTTCAGGTTGGCAATCACCTCCACCGTCGGGAAGATACGCACCTCCACCGGCAGCATCAGGGTGATGAAAATCATCCAGAAGAACAGGTTACGCAGCGGAAAGCGAAACCAGACGATGGCGAAGGCCGAGAGCATCGACACCGTGATTTTGCCCACCGTAATGCCGAACGCCATGATGAAGCTGTTGAGCATCATCAGCCAGAACGGCGCGCTGTTGGCGCCCACGCCCTGGGTCCAGATGGTTTTCATGTTCTCGAAAAGATGCCCGCCCGGGATCAGCGTCATCGGCGTGTCGAACACCGCTTTGGTGTCCAGCGTGGCGGCGACAAAGGCCACGTACAGCGGGAACAGGATGACGATAATCCCTAAAATCAGCATGGTATGGCTGAAAATCGTCAGCCCGCGACGGTTCTCAATCATTGGTAGCGCACCTTACTTTCAACATAGCGGAACTGCACCACCGTGAGGATGATGACGAGGAACATCAGCACGACGGACTGGGCGGCAGAAGCAGAGAGATCCAGCCCCGCAAAACCTTCGCGGTAGATCTTATAAATAAGCGTCGTTGTCGCCTGCACCGGGCCGCCCGCGGTGGCGGCGTCGATCACCGGGAAGGTGTCGAAGAAGGCGTACACGAGGTTCACCACCAGCAGGAAGAAGCTCACCGGGGCAATCAGCGGCAGGGACAGCCTGAAGAAGCGCCGAATCGGCCCTGCGCCGTCAATCGCGGCGGCCTCCACCAGCGAGCGCGGAATGGACTGCAGCGCGGCAAAGAAGAACAGGAAGTTATAGCTAATCTGCTTCCACACCGAGGCGAACACCACCAGGAACATCGCCTGACCGCTGTTCTGGGCGTGGTTCCAGTCGTAGCCGAACTCTGCCAGGAAGTGAGTAATCAGCCCGCGTCCGGGGTTAAACAGGAAGATCCACAGCACAGCGGCAACGGCGGGGGCCACGGCGTAAGGCAGCAGCATCAGGGTCTGATACAGGCGGCTGCCGCGCACCACGTAATCCACCAGCGCGGCGAAAAACAGCGAGGCAACAAGACCGCTCACGGTGACCAGCGCGCTGAACTTCATCGTCGTCCAGAAGGAGTCCAGGTAGTAGCTGTCATGGAATAGCGCGGTAAAGTTGTCCAGCCCGACGAACTGGCTGGAGAGCCCGAACGGATCGACGCTTTGTACCGAGTACCACAGCGCTTCGCCCGCAGGCCAGATAAAGAAGATAACGGTGATGACCAGCTGAGGCGCGACCAACAGGTACGGCAGCCAGCGGGAGCGAAACACCGGACGAGATGAGGACATGGAGATTGGGTTCCTGAACAATGCCGGGTGGCGGCTGCGCCTTACCCGGCCTGGATGGGGCACGTCGTAGGCCCGGTAAGCGCAGCGCCACCGGGCGAATCACAAATTACGATTTCGTCGACTGCTCAAAGCGGCGCAGCAGCTGATTCCCGCGCTCTACTGCGGAATCCAGCGCCTGCTGCGGGGTTTTCTTCCCGGTCCACACGCTTTCCAGCTCTTCATCCACGATGGTGCGGATCTGCGGCATGTTGCCCAGACGCAGGCCTTTAGTGAACGGCAACGGCGGCTTGTTCAGCATCTGACGCGTCGCGATGTCCGCGCCCGGGTTTTTGCTGTAGAAGCCCTGCTCGCGGGTCAGGTCGTACGCGGCTTTGGTGATCGGCAGGTAGCCGGTCTTCTGGTGCCATTCAGCAGCGTTTTCCGGCTTGGCCAGGAAATCGAGGAACTCGGCGACGCCTTTGTAGGTGCCCTTATCTTTACCCTGCATCACCCACAGGCTCGCCCCGCCGATGATGGCGTTCTGCGGCGCGCCCTTCACGTCAGCGTCGTACGGCATCATGCCCACGCCGTAGTTGAATTTGGCGTAGTGACGAATATCCGCCAGCGAGCCGGACGAGGCGGTGGTAATGGCGCAGTCGCCGTTGTAGAACTTCTCGGTGGATTCGTCTTTACGCCCGAAGTAGCTGAAGTCGCCCTTCTTGTTCAGATCGGCAAGCAGCGCAATGTGCTTCACCTGCTCCGGTTTGTTGAACTCGAGTACCGCATCGGTGCCATCGAAGCCGTTGTTTTTGGTGGCAACCGGCAGGCCGTGCCAGGCGCTGAAGTTCTCAATCTGGATCCAGCCCTGCCAGCCGCTGGCGTAGCCGCACTTCATGCCCGCCGCTTTCAGCTTCGCGGTGTATTCGGCCAGGTCCTGCCAGGTTTTTGGCGGCTGCTCCGGATCTAAACCGGCTTTTTTGAAGGCGTCTTTGTTGTAGTACAGCACCGGCGTGGAGCTGTTAAACGGCTGGGACAGCAGGTGACCGGTTTTGGAATCGGTGTAGTAACCCGCTACGGTCGGCACGAACTGGGATTCATCGAAGTTGATACCCGCCTCTTTGAACACTTCATACACCGGCTTGATAGCTTTCGAGGCCATCATGGTGGCGGTGCCCACTTCATACACCTGTAACAGCGCAGGCGCGTTGCCGGTACGGAAGGCGGCGATGCCCGCGCTCAGGCTCTGCTCGTAGTTACCTTTGTACACCGGCACAATTTTGTAATCCGGGTGGGTGTCGTTGAAACGCTGCGCCAGGGAGTCAACCTCTTTACCCAACTCCCCTTCCATGGAATGCCAGAACGGAATGGTGGTCACAGCCATTGCGTTCGTCGCAAAAGCCAGACCCAGTGCCAGACCCAAAGCTGTGTGTCGTAACGATGTCATTGTCATCTCTCTTATTGTGCCGGATGCGCGATATCACGCGTTTTATGCTCGCGAGGTAACATGACATGCTCGAATGACAGAAAAATAACTGTTTGTTTACAGATAAGTGACAGTAAAGGGTCAGGGGGATGATGGTTGTGTGAAGGGGGTTTATGTGAAAAAGCCGGGTGGCGGCTACGCCTTACCCGGCCTACTCGATCCCTGTAGGCCCGGTAAGCGCAGCGCCACCGGGCGATAAAGACGGCTCAGCCGCCCAGGTAAGCGCTCCGCACCGCTTCGTTCGCCAGCAGCGCATCGCCGGTGTCTTCCAGCACCACGCGGCCGTTCTCCAGCACGTAGCCACGGTCAGCGAGCTTCAGCGCCTGGTTGGCGTTCTGCTCGACGAGGAAGATGGTCATCCCCTCTTTACGCAACTGCTCGATGGTGTCGAAGATCTGCTGGATGATGATCGGCGCCAGACCGAGCGACGGTTCATCCAGAAGCAGCAGACGCGGCTGGCTCATCAGCGCTCGGCCAATCGCCAGCATCTGCTGTTCACCGCCGGACATGGTGCCCGCACGCTGAATGCGGCGCTCCCACAGGCGCGGGAAGAGTTCGTACACCCACTTGATGCGGGTCTGGTATTCATCGCGGTGAGCGAAGAACCCGCCCATCGCCAGGTTCTCTTCCACCGTCATACGTGAAAACACGCGGCGCCCTTCCGGGACAATCGCCACCGCCTCGCGCATGATTCTGGCGGTCTGCCAGTCGGTAATGTCTTTACCATCGAACACAATCCGCCCGCTGGTGGCGCGCGGGTCGCCGCACAGGGTGCCGAGCAGCGTGGTTTTGCCCGCGCCGTTGGCGCCAATCAGGGTAACGATTTCACCCTGATTGATGTGCAGGCTGACGTCGTGCAGCGCCTGGATCTTGCCGTAGTGCGCATTGACCTTGTCGAACGTTAACATCGCTTTTTCCATCTTATGCCTCACCAAGGTATGCGCGGATCACGTCCGGGTTGTTGCGGATCTCTTCCGGCGTGCCGTTTGCCAGCGGCGTGCCCTGGTTAACCACGTAGATACGGTCCGAAATACCCATCACCAGCTTCATGTCGTGCTCAATCAGCAGGATGGTGGTGTCGTGATGATCGCGCAGCTCGGCAATCAGCTCGTCCAGCTCTTTGGTCTCTTTTGGGTTGAGGCCGGCCGCCGGTTCGTCGAGCATCAGGATCTCCGGCTGGGTCACCATGCAGCGCACGATCTCCAGTCGACGCTGGTCGCCATAGGCCAGGTTGCTCGCCTGACGGTTGGCGTGCTGGAGCAGGCCGATACGGTCGAGCCAGGTGGCGGCGCGATCGAGCGCCTCCTCCTGCGCGCGGCGGAAGGCCGGGGTTTTCAGCAGGCCGGAGAACAGGCCGGTTTTCAGCTGCTGATGCTGTGCCACCAGCAGGTTCTCAATCACCGTCATCTCGCGGAACAGGCGCACGTGCTGGAAGGTACGCACCACGCCCATGCGGGCAATCTGCTGGCCCGGCAGCCCTTCAAGGTGCTGTTCGCGCAGCATGATGGTGCCGCCCGTCGGCTTGTAGAAACCGGTCAGGCAGTTAAAGACCGTGGTTTTCCCCGCGCCGTTCGGGCCAATCAGGGAGACGATCTCTTTTTTATGCAGGTCCAGGTTCACGTTGTTGACCGCCAGCAGGCCGCCAAAACGCATCATCAGACCGTTTACGGATAATAATGGCTGACTCATGCCTGCTCTCCTTTCGCTTCCACATTCTTAAGCTTCAGCTGTGGACGCGTCATCGGCAGCAGACCCTGCGGACGCCAGATCATCATCAGCACCATCAAACCACCCAGCATCAGCATGCTGTATTCGTTAAAGTCGCGCATTAGCTCGCGGGAGACCACCAGCAGGATGGCCGCGAGGATAACGGCGAACTGCGAGCCCATCCCACCGAGTACCACAATCGCCAGCACAAAGGCCGATTCGGCAAAGGTGAACGACTCGGGGCTGACGAAGCCCTGGCGCGCGGCGAACAGCGTGCCGGCGAAACCGGCAAACGCGGCGCTGATGGTGAACGCGGTCAGTTTGATGCGGGTCGGGTTCAGGCCCAGAGAGCGGCAGGCGATCTCATCTTCGCGCAGCGCTTCCCACGCTCGGCCCAGCGGCATGCGCAGCAGGCGGTTGATCACGAACAGGGTGATGACCACCAGCAGCAGTGCCACCAGGTAGAGCCAGATCACGCGGTCAGAGGGATCATATTTGATGCCGAAGAAGTTGCTGAAGGTATCCCAGCCGCCTTCGCGGGCGGTACGGCTGAACTCCAGGCCGAAGAAGGTCGGCTTCGGGATCTGGCTGATGCCGTTCGGGCCGCCGGTCACTTCGGTGTTGTTGAGCAGCAGGATACGGACGATTTCACCGAAGCCTAAGGTCACAATCGCCAGGTAGTCACCGCGCAGGCGCAGCACCGGGAAGCCGAGCAGGAAGCCTGCGGCGGCAGAGACCAGCCCCGCCAGCGGCAGGCAGGTCCAGAAGCCCAGGCCGTAATAGTGGTTCAGCAGCGCGAAGGTGTACGCGCCGATAGCGTAGAAACCGCCGTAGCCCAGCACCAGCAGGCCGGACAGCCCCACCACCACGTTCAGACCGAGGCCGAGGATCACGTAAATCATGGTCAGGGTGGCGATGTCCACCGTGCCGCGCGACACCATAAACGGCCACGCCACGGCAGCCACCAGCAGCGCCACGAGGAACAGCTTCTGCTTAACGGTAGAACCGTCGATAGCCGGCAGGACGAATTTCGGTCCGGAGACATTTTTCAGCGTCTTCTGGAACAGCGGGCGCAGCAGCTGGAACAGGAACACCACGGCGGTGCCGATAAAGACCCACTGCCAGCGAATATCAGCTGCAGTATCGACAACGAGTTTGGTACCATTCAGCTCAAGCTGGACGCCCATAAAGACGCTGGCCAGCACGAAGAACATGGCGGCAGAGAGCAGCGCCATTGCAAAATGCATCGGTTTCATACTTTCTCTACCTCCGGACGGCCCAGAATACCGGTAGGCATCACCAGCAGAACCAGAATCAGCAGGGCAAACGACACCACGTCTTTATATTCGGTGCTCAGGTACGCCGAGGAGAGCGCTTCCGCCACGCCCAGGATCAGGCCACCGATCATCGCGCCCGGAATGCTGCCGATGCCGCCCAGTACCGCCGCGGTGAAGGCTTTCATCCCGGCCATAAAGCCGATGTACGGGTTAATTACGCCGTAGAACTGGCCGAGCAGCACGCCAGCCACCGCCGCCATCGCCGCGCCAATCACGAAGGTCAGGGCGATTACGCGGTCGGTGTTGATGCCGAGCAGGCTCGCCATCTTCAGGTCTTCCGCACACGCGCGGCAGGCGCGTCCCATGCGGGAGTAGCGGATGAACAGGGTCAGGGCGAGCATGGCGACAAAGGTCACGATCCAGATCACCAGCTGCATCGTGGTAATAGAGGCAGAGAAGTTTTCGCTGGCCCCCACAATCCACTGGCCGTTAAACAGGCTTGGCAGCGCCACGTCGCGCGAACCTTCGGTCAGGCTGACGTAGTTTTGCAGGAAGATCGACATCCCGATCGCGGAAATCAGCGCAATAAGACGCTTGGAGCTGCGCACCGGCCGGTAGGCCACGCGTTCGATGCTCCAGCCGTAGGCGCTGGCGATCACGATCGCGCCAACAAACCCGGCGGCGACCAGCAGCCAGCTGCTGTCGATGCCCATCATCATCAGCGCGGCGATAATCATAAAGGAGACGTAGCTACCGATCATGTACACCTCGCCGTGGGCGAAGTTGATCATGCCGATAATGCCGTAAACCATCGTATAGCCGATGGCGATCAGCGCGTAGGTGCTTCCCAGCGTGACGCCGTTAAACATCTGCTGCAAAAAGTAGAGAAACTGCTCGGACATATGCAAACCTTTTTATACCCGCCCGGTGAGCCGGGCGGTGGGATAATTATTTGGCGACCGAGGACGAACCGTCGGCGTGCCACTTAAAGACACCAAACTCAAATCCCTTCAGATCGCCTTTCTCATCCCAGTTCAGCGGCCCAATCACGGTGTTCGCCCCGTGTGCTTTTAAATCTTTCACCAGATCCAGCGGCTCTTTGCTGCCGGTACGCTCCAGCGCGGTTGCCAGAGACTGCACGGCCGCGTAGGTGATCCAGACGTATGGACCACTCGGATCTTTCTTCTGCGCCTTGAGCGCATCCACGATAGCCTTGTTGGCCGGATCCTGGTCATAGCGTTTTGGCATCGTCACCAGCATGCCTTCGGCAGAATCCCCTGCGATGTTCGACAGGGAGGCGTTGCCCACGCCCTCTGGCCCCATAAACTGGGTTTTCAGACCGGTGGCGCGCGCCTGGCGCAGCATCTGGCCCATTTCCGGGTAGTAGCCACCGTAGTAGACGAAGTCGATGTTCTCTTTTTGCAGACGGGCGATCAGCGCGGAAAAATCTTTTTCGCCTGCGGTAATGCCGTCGAAGAAGACGATGTTCGCGCCGCCTTTTTTCAGGCCGTCCTGCACGGAGCGCGCCAGGCCTTCGCCGTATTGCTGCTTGTCATGAATGATGGCGATACGCTGTGGCTTAACGGTCTCGAGGATGTATTTGGCCGCGGTTGGCCCCTGGGAGGAGTCCAGCCCGGCGGTACGCATGATGTGCTGGTAACCGCGCTGGGTCAGCTCCGGGTTGGTGGCACCCGGAGTGATCATCAAAATACCTTCGTCTTCGTAGATATCGGACGCGGGCTGGGTGGAGGATGAGCACAGGTGGCCGATGACGTACTGAATCCCGTCGTTGACGATTTTGTTGGCGACCGCAACGGCCTGTTTCGGATCGCAGGCGTCGTCATACTCCACGCCCACCAGCTTGTCGCCCTTGATGCCGCCTTTGGCGTTGATGTCTTTGATGGCCTGACGCGCGCCGTTAAACTCCATGTCACCCCACTGGGCAACAGGGCCGGACATCGCACCGACTACCGCAACTTTAATCTCTTCCGCCATGGCCGCATGCGAGATCGCCAGTGCAACCATTCCCGCGATAAATGTCTTCGCGTTCCTTTTCATCTCAGAATCCCCATTCGTGATGTCGTGTTTATATTTTGTTTTATTATGGTTAAAAAGCATTCTGTACTTTTAATGAACAACGCTATTTTTACCAGTGCCTTTAATGGTTTAGCGCAGTTTTTTGTCAAAAACCAGACTAAAATCTCTATTTTTCAGGCGATTAAGGAAAGATAATATTCTGAAATCAGGCAGAGATAAACAAATAAAAGTGCAGTTTGCAGCATAAAATAACGGTACAAAGCGCCGAATAAATCACTGCCATTCAGGTTAAAATTCTGCTTATTTTTCGATCCATGTGTTTTCACACTGCCCATTGCGTTGCTAAAAAACTAATCACCTGGCGTATGAGAATAAAAAGAGGAAGCCGCTAAGTGAATAAATTGAGTACACTGCCTCTACTCAATTTGATTTGGACAAGTAGCTAATGAAACTGACTATCGTGCGTCTGGTGACCTTTAGCGACCAGGATCATATCGACCTGGGCAAGATCTGGCCGGAATATTCCCCTTCCTCGCTGCATGTCGACGAGAACCATCGCATTTATGCCGCGCGCTTCAACGAGCGCCTGCTGGCCGCGGTTCGCGTGACCCTGAGCGGCACGGAGGGAGCGCTGGACTCGCTGCGCGTGCGTGACGTGACCCGTCGTCGCGGTGTGGGACAGTATTTAATTGAAGAAGTGATCCGCGAAAACCCGAGCGTGACCTCATGGTGGATGGCCGACGTGGGCGTGGAAGACCGCGACGTCATGGCGGCGTTTATGCAGGCGTTAGGGTTTACGGCGCAGGAGAGCGGGTGGGAGAAGCGTTTGGGATGAATTGTGCGGTGCGGCATGATGCCCTCACCCCGGCCCTCTCCCACGGGGAGAGGGAGAAAACATTAAAAAAGGCAACTTAAGTTGCCTTTTTGCTTTTATTTGGCGTCTGTCGCCGTTCCGTTCGCATGCCAGTCAAACACGCCGAACTCAAAGCCCTTCAGATCGCCTTTTGCGTCCCAGGAGAGCGGCCCCATCACGGTTTCCACCGTGTTGGCTTTCAGCCAGGTGGCAATCTCAGCCGGATCGGCTGACTGATTCAGACCCGCCTGCAGAGACTGCAGCGCTGCGTAGGTTGTCCAGACGAACGCGCCGCTTGGATCCTGCTTCTTCGCCTTGATGGCATCTACGATAGGTTTGTTCGCTGGCACCTGGTCGTAGTTCTTCGGCTTGGTCACCAGCAGACCTTCGGCAGATTCACCCGCGATGTTAGACAGGGAAACGTTCGCCACGCCTTCCGGGCCCATGAACTGGGTTTTCAGACCCGCCGCGCGCGCCTGGCGCAGGATCTGGCCCATTTCCGGGTGGTAGCCGCCGTAGTAAACGAAATCGATATTCTCTTTCTTCAGACGCGCCACCAGGGTGGAGAAGTCTTTCTCGCCAGCGGTGATCCCATCAAAGAAGACCACGTTGGCATTGCCTTTTTGCAGACCGTCCTGCACCGCACGGGCCAGACCTTCGCCGTACTGCTGTTTGTCGTGAACAATCGCGATACGCTGCGGCTTCACTTTTTCCAGAATGTACTTAGCCGCCGTTGGGCCCTGATCGGAGTCCAGACCGGTGGTACGCAGGGTCAGCTTGTAGCCGCGCGCGGTCAGCTCCGGTGCGGTCGCAGCTGGGGTGATCATCAGAATACCTTCGTCTTCGTAGATGTCAGACGCGGGCTGAGTAGAAGAGGAGCACAGGTGACCGATAACGTATTTGATGCCGTCGTTGACCACTTTGTTCGCCACCGCGACCGCTTGCTTCGGGTCACAGGCATCGTCGTATTTTACGATCTGCAGTTTTTCGCCCTTGATGCCGCCCTTAGCATTAATGTCTGCAACCGCCTGTTCTGCGCCCGTAAATTCCTGGTCGCCGTACTGTGCTACCGGACCGGACATTGCGCCCACCACGGCCACTTTAATATCTGCCTGCGCCATGGTGCTGAATGCCAACGCGATACATCCTGCCAGTAACGCTTTACCCTTCATGTTCATCCTGAGATTCCCCATTATTATGGTTATTACGATTGTTGTGATGTTGTTGTGCAGCGCTTTATTTCAGTTATTGGTGTGCTGTTCGCGCTTTTTCAGCATACTCTGCTAAAACATACCCCATTTTTATGATTTTGGAATAGCTAATTTGAAATGAATATATGATAAGCCCGACAGGATTTACCGCCGGGCTGGTGGCTTTAACGTGTCAGCGACGCGGAGATAATGTCCAGCGCTTTGCGGAACTGCGCTTCGGGGATGGTAAGCGGATAAAGGAAGCGGATCACGTTGCCGTAAACGCCGCAGCTCAGGAGCAGCAGCCCTTCGTTCAACGCGCGCTCCTGCACCTGACGGGTAAATTCCGGCGACGGTTGCCCGGATTGCGGATCGTTAAACTCCACCGCGACCATCGAGCCCTGGGCACGGATGTCGGCGATGAACGGGCAGTTTTCCTTCGCTTTGTTGAGCACTTCTACCAGATGATGGCCGAGGTGCGCCGAGCGCGTGCAGAGATCTTCCTCGTCAATCACGTCCAGCACCGCGTGTGCCGCGGCAATCGCCAGCGGGTTACCTGCGTAGGTACCGCCCAGACCGCCAGGTGCAGGCGCGTCCATCACCTCGGCGCGGCCCGATACCGCTGAGAGCGGCATCCCGCCCGCGAGGCTTTTTGCCATGGTGATCAGGTCCGGCTTCACGCAGTGGTGTTCCATCGAGAACAGCTTGCCGGTGCGGGCGAAGCCGCTTTGCACCTCGTCGGCAATCAGCAAAATTCCGTGGGTATCGCACAGGGCGCGCAGCGCCTGCATAAAATCAGCGGACGCAATGTTGAACCCGCCCTCCCCCTGAACCGGTTCGAGAATAATGGCCGCCACCTGGTCTGGGGCGATATCCGCCTTAAAGATGCGCTCCAGGCTTTTTAATGCTTCCGTCGTGCTGATGCCGTGCAGATCGTCAGGGAATTGAGCGTGGTATACCGAACCGGGGAACGGGCCGAAACCCAGCTTGTACGGCGCGACCTTACCGGTCAGCGCCATGGTCATAAAGGTGCGACCGTGGAACGCGCCGCCGAAGGTGATAAGGCCGGGGCGTCTGGTATACGCGCGGGCAATTTTGACCGCATTTTCGACCGCTTCAGCACCCGTCGAGAAGAAGGCGGTTTTGGCCGGGCCGTCAATCGGCACGCGCTGGTTGATGCGCTCGGCAAGCGCCACATAGCCCTCATACGGCACTATCTGGTAGGCCGTGTGGGTAAAAGCGTGGAGTTGTTTTTCGATAGCGGAGATAACTTTGGGATGGCGATGGCCGGTATTCAGCACCGCGATCCCGGCGGCGAAGTCGATGTACTCATTGCCTTCCACGTCCCACACCGTGGCGTTTTCGGCTTTATCAGCATAGAAGTTACACATCACGCCGATGCCGCGCGGCGTCGCCTGTAAACGCCGGTCATTCAGTTCGTTATTTTTCACCCTGACCCCCTGAGAAAATCGCCTGCTTAGCGCATCAGTAAGTGTTTGCCAGGGGGGAGAAATTCGCCAGAGCGGGCGCTAAAAAAACAAAACCCCCGAATTTGCATTCGAGGGCTCTCGGTGTACTTCGCGGTAATTACGCTTCGATAGCAGCGCGAAGTTTTTTCATGGCGTTCTTTTCAAGCTGACGGACACGTTCCGCAGAAACGCCGTAGCGGTCGGCCAGCTCCTGCAGCGTGGACTTGTTGTCTTCGTCCAGCCAGCGGGCGCGGATAATGTCCTGGCTACGCTCGTCGAGGCCTTCCATCGCATGGGTCAGCTTGTTCGCAGCCTGATCTTCCCAGTTGTCCTCTTCAATGCCGTCGGCAAAGTTAGAGGTTTTATCCTGCAGATACAGAACCGGTGCCATCGGCTGGCTGTCAGATGCGTCGTCGTCGGAGGACATATCAAAGGTCATGTCCTGCGCGGCCATACGGGATTCCATCTCACGGACGTCTTTGCTGGATACACCCAGCTCGCGCGCCACCATTTCCACTTCATCCTGATTGAACCAGCCCAGACGCTGCTTGGTTTTACGCAGGTTGAAGAACAGCTTACGTTGCGCTTTTGTCGTGGCGACTTTCACGATACGCCAGTTGCGCAGCACGTATTCATGAATTTCTGCTTTGATCCAGTGTACGGCGAAGGAGACCAGTCGCACGCCCACTTCCGGGTTAAAGCGACGTACAGCCTTCATCAGGCCGATGTTACCTTCCTGAATCAAGTCCGCCTGCGGCAGGCCATAGCCCGCATAGTTACGAGCAATGTGAACAACAAAGCGCAGGTGAGACAGGATCAGCTTTTTCGCTGCTTCCAGATCGCCCTGGTAATGCAGCTTTTCAGCAAGCTCCTTTTCTTCCTCGGCCGTTAACATCGGCCAGGTGTTCGCAGCCCGGATGTAAGATTCCAGGTTACCAACAGGGGCTAAAGCTAAAGTTTGCATTTCTTTGGTCATTCATTCCTCTCAATGTTTCTTCTGGTCCAGGCTGTCCCCGTCAGGCAACAACCATGCCAAAGCGTTTGAGCAACGAGATTAGCATTCACTCTTTTATCAGACAGTGATTTTATCCACAAGTTCCAGGTGCAACGGTGAATAAATTACGCACAAAATGTGACATGGAGATGATAACAGGGGAAGAGACAACAGGGACGCTTTCCCTGCAGAGCGAACATCTCGGTGCAGGGAAAGATTATATCACGCTTTTATTAGTCGGGAGTAAAGTGGCGTAAATGTTGAACCGTTGCCAGCCATGCGGCAATCCAGCCGATCATGGAGCACACCAGCAGCAACAGAAGGCACTCATCGAAGCCTAAGCCACTGATATCAAACTTAGTTCCGAAAACCTGCGCCACTTCGGTGACGGCAGACGAAAGCCGCATCACCAAAATTTCTGACAATATCAGTGAAAGAAATGCGCCGGAGAAACCGAGCAGTGCGCCACCGTAGAGGAACGGACGCAGGATGAAACCATCCGTTGCGCCAATCAGTTTTTGCACGTTGATGGTATCGCGACGCGCAAAGATGCTCAGACGCACGCTGTTACCGATGACGAGGAACACCGCCGCCACCATCAGCACGCCGATCATCGCCGACACGCGCCCCACCAGCCCGGTCAGCGCCGCAAGACGGGCAAACCAGCTGTCGTCCATGCGCACTTCATCAATCCCGTTGATGCGTGTGATGCGGTCGCGCAGGGTATTCAGCGAATCGGTACCCTGGAAATCCAGCTTCGGGATCACCACCGCCACGGCGGGCAGCGGGTTCTCTTCCAGCATGTCCAGCGCGCCGCCAAAGCCTGACCAGTTACGGAACTCGCCCAACGCTTCTTCACGGGAGAGATAATTCACCTTCTCCACGCCCTGCTCGGCCTGGATTTGCCCGACCACCTGCGCCGCCGCGTTATCGTCGAGCGCTTTATCCAGATAAACGGTGATCTGCGGTGACGGGTAATACTGCGACGCCGCCTGGTTGACGTTCTTATAGACCATGTAGCAGACGCTTGGCAGCGTCAGGGAGATGGCGATCACCATCACCGTCAGGAACGTCGCCAGCGGTTTGCTTTTCAGGTCCTGCAGCGCGCCGTGGAAGGCGTAGCGCACCTGTTCGTTAAACACGTTGGTCTTGCGGGAGGCCGGTTTCGGCGCCGCTTTCTGGCGCTTAGGCGCATTACGATTGCCGTCACCGCCGCCCTGCGGCTTACGGAAACGGTCGAACCGGTTCCCGAACTGCCGAATCTGGTTCATTGCATCACGCTTGTTCACCGTGGCCTCCGTGCAAATGCCCGTCGCTCAGGGTCAGCATGCGGTACGAACGACGGGAAATCAGCCCCATGTCGTGCGTCGCCATCAGTACCGTTACCCCTACGCGGTTGAATTCCTCAAACAGACGCAAAATCCCTTCGGACAGGGCATCGTCCAGGTTACCGGTCGGTTCATCCGCCAGCAGTACGGCAGGCTTGTTCACCACCGCGCGGGCGATGCCCACGCGCTGCTGTTCACCGCCGGAAAGCTGGATCGGGAAGTTCTTCGCTTTGTCCAGCAGCCCGACCTTGTCCAGCGCCGCAGAGACGCGACGGCGGATATCGTCATAGCTGGCGCCGGCAATAATCAGCGGGATCGCCACGTTATCGAAAACGGTGCGATCCATCAGCAGGTGGTGATCCTGGAAAATCATGCCGATCTGACGACGCAGAAACGGCACTTCACGGTTTTTCAGACGGCTAATTTCGTGGCCGCTGAACCAGATTTTCCCGGCGCTTGGCCGTTCGATCCCACAGATAAGCTTGAGCAGGGTACTTTTCCCCGCGCCGGAATGGCCGGTCAGGAATGCCATCTCGCCTGGCTGCAGGTGGAACGTCACCCCCTGCAGCGCTTGTCTCCCACCGAGATAGGCCTTGCTGACGTGTTCAAAGCGAATCATTGTTAGTCCTCTCGGGCAAATAATGCCTCAATAAAGTCGTCCGCCTTAAACGGACGCAAATCCTCAATACGCTCGCCCACACCGATGTAGCGGATAGGAATGCCGAACTGGTCGGCCACGGAGAAGATCACCCCGCCTTTCGCGGTGCCGTCCAGTTTGGTCAGCGTGATCCCCGTCAGTCCTACCGCTTCATGGAACAGCTTCGCCTGGCTAATGGCGTTCTGCCCGGTGCTGGCGTCGATAGTCAGCATAATTTCATGCGGTGCATCTTCGTCCAGCTTCTTCATGACGCGAACGATTTTCTTCAGCTCTTCCATCAGGTGCGATTTGTTTTGCAAACGCCCTGCGGTGTCGGCAATCAGCACGTCCACGTTGCGCGACTTTGCCGCCTGGATGGCGTCGAAAATCACGGATGCGGAATCTGCGCCGGTGTGCTGGGCAATAACCGGAATGTTGTTGCGCTGGCCCCACACCTGGAGCTGCTCAACCGCTGCCGCACGGAAGGTATCGCCCGCCGCCAGCATCACCGATTTGCCCTGCTGCTCAAACTGGCGCGCCAGCTTGCCGATGGTGGTGGTTTTACCCACGCCGTTAACGCCAACCATCAGAATAACAAATGGCGTTTTGCCTTCAATATTAAGCGGTTCGTCAACTTTTGCGAGAATTTCACCCATCTCGTCTTTCAGCAGGCCGTACAGCGCCTCGGCGTCGCGCAGCTGTTTGCGGCTCGCCCCTTCGGTCAGGTTGGCGATGATCTTACGGGTAGTTTCCACGCCCACGTCCGCAATCAGCAGCTGCTCTTCCAGCTCTTCAAACAGATCGTCGTCGATCTTCTTGCCGCGGAAAAGACTGATAAATCCGGAACCTAAGTTTTCTTTGGTTTTGAGCAGGCTGCGCTTCAGGCGCGCGAAGAAACCTTCTTTGGTCGGTTTTTCCTGCTCCTGAACGATCTCTTCTTCGGCCTGCTCTTCCACCGGCACGACGATTACCGCTTCTTCAGCCGCTTCCGCCGCCAACGCCTGAGCTTCCAGCTCTTCGTCGGTCAGCTCTGGCTCAAGTGCCGCCTCTTCTTCCACCGCCTCAACGATTTCCGCTTCGGCCTGCCACTCTTCGGCAGAAACCTCTTCAGCTTTAACCTCTTCGGGCAGCGGCAGCGCTTCGTGTTCGATAGCGGCCTGCGGCGCTTCGGTAAGGGTTTCTACGATAACCGGCTCTGGCTTCTCGCTCTCCTGAACCTGCTCAGTGACCTCAACCACCTCTTCAGCAAAGGATTCAATCTCTTCTTTGCTGTGCGCTGGTTCTTCCGCTTCGACAACCGCAGCGGTTTCGACAGGCGTTTCAGGCTGTGACTGCTCTTCTACAACCTGTTGCTCTTCGGTTTTCTGTTCTGTTTCTTGCTCTTTTTCACCGAAACCCAACCAGGAAAAGAAGCCACGTTTTTTTTGTTTTGCCATCTGCGACTACACTCCTCGCGGCGCTATATACAGGGAAGCTAAAAAAATGATGAAATAGTCTAACACTTTACTTAATTGACATCACCGCCCGCAATCGCAGGGCTATGGTTAACAGAGCTTTCCAGAGATGAAGAAACCCACCCGCGCCCCGGCCGGTCAAATTCGCATTATCGGCGGCCAGTGGCGAGGCCGGAAATTACCGGTGCCGGACAGCCCCGGTTTACGCCCTACAACCGACCGCGTTCGCGAGACGCTGTTTAACTGGCTTGCCCCATCAATGGTAGACGCCCACTGCCTGGACTGCTTCGCCGGAAGCGGTGCCTTAGGGCTGGAAGCGCTGTCGCGCTACGCCGCCAGCGCCACGCTGCTGGAGATGGAGCGCGGCGTTGCGCAGACGCTGCAGCAAAATCTGGCGACGCTGAAGGCGACGAATGCGAAAGTGGTCAACACCAATACGCTGAGTTTCCTCGCGCAGCAGGGTACGCCGCATAACGTGGTCTTTGTCGACCCGCCGTTCCGCAAGGGGTTGCTGGAAGAGACGTTATCCCTGCTGGAGCACAATGGCTGGCTGGCGGATGACGCGCTGATTTATGTAGAAAGCGAAGTGGAAAACGGCCTGCCACCCGTTCCCGTTCACTGGGATCTGCACCGCGAGAAGGTCGCAGGCCAGGTGGCTTATCGTCTGTATCACCGTCAGGCACAAGGAGGATCCGATGCCGGTACTGATTAACCTGGGACGCTTGCTGATGCTGGGCGTCTGGGCATTTTTGATTTTGAATCTGGTGCACCCGTTCCCGCGCCCGTTGAACATCTTTGTTAACGTGGCGCTGATTTTCACCTCGTTCATGCACGCCCTGCAGATGGTGATGCTGAAAAACGGCCTGCCGAAAGATGGCCCGCCGATGACCGGCTGGCAGCAGCTGCGGGTGTTTATTTTCGGCGTGTTTGAACTGCTGGTGTGGATGAAGAAGTTTAAGGCGCAGGTGAAGAAGTAAGGTGCGGTGTGATGCCCTCACCCTAACCCTCTCCCACTGGGAGAGGGGACCGATCGCGCATTATTCAGCCCTAAAACCTACAAAACGCGACCCTTTATAGCTCAGCGTGCCTTTCTCTCCCACCGTCAGCTGATGGTATTGCTGCGCCTCCAGGCGGAAGGTCATCTCCAGACCGCCGGTTTCCGGCTTAAAGCTGGCTTCATAGCGCATGCCGGTGCCCGCAGGCGTCACCTGCTGCTGGCGAGAGCGGCGGTCATTAAGCGGTTTCTCGCGTTTGTTCGCCACCACTACGCGCTTTTGCATCAGCGGCGCGGCGTCGTTGTCCGCCTTTTCGCGGCGCTGCTGCACGAAGCGAAACGAGGCGGCAATGACGATAATCGCCACCACGATAATGAAAAACAGCGGCATCTTGCTCATTGAAAAATCCCATCAGATTATGCGGAATTCAGGATACCTCGCCTGCCCCGGCATTGCCAAACGCCCGCTCGCGTCACTACACTGGATCAGAAACTGATTATTCAGCCTCAACAGTTACAGGGAGTTAATATGCTTTGGTCATTTATCGCTGTCTGTTTTTCCGCATGGCTTTATGTCGATGCGTCCTATCGCGGTCCAGCCTGGCAGCGCTGGTTGTTTAAACCCGTCACGCTGCTGTTGCTTCTGCTGCTCGCCTGGCAGGCTCCGATGTTTAACGCCATCAGCTATCTGGTGCTCGCCGGGCTGTGTGCCTCCCTGATTGGTGATGCCTTAACCCTGCTGCCGCGTCAGCGCCTGCTGTATGCCGTGGGGGCATTTTTCCTCTCCCATCTGCTGTATACCATCTACTTTGCCAGCCAGATGACGCTCTCCTTCTTCTGGCCGCTACCGCTGGTGCTGCTGGTGATTGGCGCGCTGCTGATTGCGGTGATCTGGTCGCGTCTGGAAGAGATGCGTCTGCCGGTATGCACGTTTATCGCCATGACGCTGGTGATGGTGTGGCTGGCCGGTGAACTGTGGTTCTTCCGTCCGACATCTCAGGCGATGTCCGCGTTCTTCGGCGCGGCGCTGCTGTTAATCGGCAATATCGTCTGGCTGGGCAGCCACTATCGCCGCCGCTTCCGCGCGGATAACGCGATTTCGTCCGCCTGCTACTTTGCCGGGCACTTCCTGATCGTGCGTTCATTGTATATCTAAATAACGCTTGACTCTGGAGTCGACTCCAGAGTGTATGCTGCGGTTAATGAGAAAATTATCATTACCGGAGACTGCCATGTCGACTCCAGAAATTCCAAAAAAAGTCCCACAATTCTCGGCGCTTAAGCTCAGCCCGGTTCCGCCGAAAGACGACTGCTGCTGCGAGGGCGCGTGCGAAACGCAGGTCGACGCGCTGCCTGAAGGCGGCAACCGCTACAGCTGGGTCATCAACGGCATGGACTGCGCGGCCTGCGCCCGCAAAGTGGAAAACGCGGTGAGGCAAGTACCGGGCGTGAACCACGTTCAGGTCCTGTTCGCCACCGAAAAGCTGCTGGTCAGCGCCGAAAAAGACGTCAGTAAGCAGGTTGAAGCCGCCGTCAGCAAGGCGGGCTACGCTCTGCGCAGCGAAGCAGTCCCCGCTGAAAAAACGTCTCCGCTAAAAGAAAACCTGCCCCTTATCACGCTCGTCATCATGATGGCCCTGAGCTGGGGTCTGGAGCAGATTAACCACCCGTTCGGTAATCTGGCGTTTATTGCCACTACCCTGGTCGGGCTGTTCCCGATTGCCCGTCAGGCACTGCGCCTGATGAGAAGCGGCAGCTGGTTTGCCATTGAAACGTTGATGAGCGTGGCGGCCATTGGCGCACTGTTTATTGGCGCGACGGCGGAAGCGGCGATGGTGCTGCTGCTGTTCCTGATCGGCGAGCGGCTTGAGGGCTGGGCAGCGAGCCGGGCGCGCAAAGGGGTGAGCGCGCTGATGGCGCTGAAGCCAGAAACCGCCACGCGGGTTAATGAAGGCAAACGTGAAACGGTCGCCATCAACACGCTGCGACCGGGCGACGTGATTGAAGTCGCCGCGGGTGGGCGTCTGCCTGCCGATGGGGCTCTCGTTACCGCCACCGCGAGCTTTGACGAAAGCGCCCTGACCGGGGAATCCATTCCGGTGGAGCGTGCGGCAGGCGAAAAAGTCCCTGCCGGTGCCACCAGCGTCGACCGCCTGGTGCAGCTCAAAGTCCTGTCCGAGCCGGGCGACAGCGCCATCGACCGTATCCTGAAGCTGATTGAAGAGGCCGAGGAGCGCCGCGCGCCGGTCGAACGCTTTATTGACCGCTTCAGCCGGATTTACGCCCCCGCCATCATGCTGGTCGCCCTGCTGGTTACCGTTATTCCACCGCTGTTCTTCGGCGCGCCGTGGGAGGGCTGGATTTATAAAGGGCTGACCCTGCTGCTGATTGGCTGCCCGTGCGCGCTGGTGATCTCTACGCCCGCGGCGATTACCTCGGGGCTGGCGGCGGCGGCACGTCGCGGGGCGCTGATTAAGGGCGGCGCGGCGCTGGAACAGCTGAGCCAGGTTCAGCACATCGCCTTCGATAAAACCGGTACGCTGACGGTTGGCAAGCCGCAGGTCACCGGCGTCTATCCGCAGGACATCAGCGAAGACGAACTGCTGATCATGGCCGCCGCCGTTGAGCAGGGCTCCACTCACCCGCTGGCGCAGGCGATAGTGCGTGAAGCGCAGAGACGCGGGCTGGCTATCCCTTCGGCAACCGCCCAACGGGCGCTGGTCGGGTCAGGGATTGAGGCCGTCGTCGACGGCAAAAAGGTGCTGATTGTTGCGGCAGGCGCGTTCTCTCATCCACAGGTTGAGGCGTTAGAGCAGGCCGGGCAGACGGTCGTTGCCGTGATGCAGGACGGCATGTCGAAGGGCATGCTGGCACTGCGCGACACTCTGCGCGATGACGCCAAAGACGCCGTGGCGGCGCTGCATCAGTTGGGCGTACAGGGCGTGATCCTCACCGGCGATAACCCGCGCGCGGCGGCTGCGATTGCCGACGAGCTGGGGCTGGCGTTTAAGGCCGGATTACTGCCTGCGGACAAGGTCAGCGCGGTAACCGAACTGAATAGCCGCGCGCCGCTGGCGATGGTCGGTGACGGAATTAACGATGCCCCGGCGATGAAGGCCTCAACCATTGGCATTGCCATGGGCAGCGGCACCGACGTGGCGCTGGAGACCGCCGACGCGGCGCTGACGCACAACCGCCTGACCGGGCTGGCACAGATGATAGATCTTGCGCGGGCGACGCGCGCCAATATTCGCCAGAACATCGGCATTGCGCTGGGTCTGAAGGGGATATTTCTCGTCACCACGCTGCTCGGCATGACTGGCCTGTGGCTGGCGGTGCTGGCGGATACCGGGGCGACGGTGCTGGTCACGGCGAACGCGTTGAGATTATTACGGCGGAAATAAAAACGCCCGGTGGCGGCTGCGCCTTACCGGGCCAATAACAACTCTGAACCGTAGGCCGGGTAAGGCGCAGCCGCCACCCGGCAAAAAACGGCGTTACTGCATCCCTAACATCCTCGGCAGCCACAATGATATCGCCGGGATATACGTCACCATCCCCAGCACCACCAGCAGGATGCCGTAAAATGGCAGCATCGCCCGCACCACGGTTTCAATCTTCTGCTTACTCACCGCGCTCGCCACAAACAGCACCGATCCGACCGGCGGGGTGATCAGCCCGATCCCCAGGTTAACCATCATGATCATCCCGAAGTGCACCGGGTCGATCCCCAGCGCGTTGGTCACCGGCAGCAGCACCGGCGTCAGGATCAGGATGATCGGCGCCATGTCCATCAGCGTGCCGATCAGCAGCAGCATGATGTTGAGATACATCAGGATCACGTACTTATTATCAGAGAGCGACGTGAAGAACTCGGTGATGCGCATCGGCAGCTGCATGTAGGTCATCACCGCGCCAAACGCCGCGGCAAAGCCAATCAAAATCATCACGATGGTGACAGTTTTCACCGTGCGGCACATCAGCTTCGGCAGTTCGCTCCATTTGTAGTCGCGGTAGATAAACATGGTGACGAAGAATGCCCACAGGCAGGCCACGGCGGCGGATTCCGTCGCCGTAAATATCCCGGACAAGATCCCGCCGAGGATAATCACCACCGTCATCAGCCCCCACAGGGCATCAAGTAAAATCTTCACCGCCTGCTTAAACGGGATTTTCTCACCCTTCGGGTAACCGCGCTTGTGGGCGAATCCGAGACAGAGGATCATCAGGCACAGCCCCAGCAGCAGCCCCGGCAGCACGCCGGCGATAAACAGCGTGGCGATGGAGACCGTTCCCCCCGCCGCCAGGGAATAAATCACCGAGTTGTGGCTGGGCGGGATCAGAATCGCCTGCACCGACCCGCTCGCCGTGACCGCCGCCGCGTATTCGCGCGGATAGCCCTTCTTCTCCATCTCCGGGATCATCACGCTGCCGATGGACGCTGTATCCGCCACCGACGAGCCAGAAATCGCGCCGAAGAACGTCGAGGCGACGATGTTCACCAGCGACAGCCCGCCGCGGATAAAGCCGACAAACACATAGGCGAAGTTAACCAGCCGTCGGGCAATGCCCCCTTCCGCCATGATCGCTCCGGCGAGGATAAAGAACGGGATCGCCAGCAGGGTAAATTTGTTCACCCCACTGGTGATCTGGATCATCAGCGCCTCCAGCGGTAAATCAATCCACAGCGCACCTGCCACGGCGCTCAGCCCCACGGCGAAGGCCACCGGCATCCCCAGCGCCAGCAAAATGGCGAGGGTGAATAACAAAACAAAAGCATCCATTGTTCACCCCTTAACTGTGATTGCCGATCAGCACGACCGGACGGTTTTCCTGCGCGCCAAACAGCAGGCGTTCAAGCACAAACAGAATCAAAATCGCCGACCCGATCGGCAGCGGCAGGTAGCTTTCGCCGGAAGTCAGGATCGGGAACTCCGCCACCGGCTGCTCCCAGAGCTCGACGCACAGCCAGTAGCTGTACCAGCACATCAGACCGGAAATCAGCAGCATCAGCAGATCAACCACACGTACACACAGCTTTTGCAGCGACGCGGGCAGACGGTCGGTGAGCATATTGACCGCAATGTGCGACCCGGCGCGGTAGCTCACCGCCGCGCCGATGAAGGTGAACGTCACCATGCAGATAATGGCGACGGGCTCCGGCCAGGATTCGCCGCGGTTGAGCACGTAGCGTGAGAAGATGCCGATGGGGATGACAATCGTCATCACCAGCAGCGAGACACCCGCCACCGCCATGGCGAGCAGGTACAGACGGTCCATCCACTTCAGGTAGAGTTCGGACATACGTGCTCCGTATTACTGGACGTCAGCGATGGCTTTCATCAGATCCTGATGCTTGTCGCCATACTGGGCGCGCACCGGCTCTGTGGCCTTGATGAATACCGTCTTATCGATATCGTGGAACTGCACGCCGCCCGCCTTCATTTTCGCCAGCGCCTGGTCGTTATACGCATTCCACAGCTTGCGCTGTTCGAACTGCGCTTCACGGGCCAGGGTCAGGATTTTTTGCTGTTCATCAGCGCTCAGCTTGTCCCATTTCACTTTTGAATAGAGCAGCATTTCCGGGGTGATAAAGTGGCCGCTGAGGGTGTAGTTTTTAGCAACCGGCATGTAGTTGTGGGCGATAAAGGTGGGCGGGTTATTCTCCGCGCCGTCGATCACGCCGGTCTGCATGCCGCTGTAAACCTCGCTAACGCCCATCGCCACCGAGTTCGCCCCCATGTCCTTCAGCGTGGCGAGTGCCACCGGGCTGCCCTGCACGCGGATTTTCTTCCCTTTCAGATCTTCAGGTTTGACGATCGGCTCTTTGGTGATCAGGTTGCGGGTGCCGGAATCCATCCAGCCGAGGAACACCAGGCGGGATTTCGGGTTCGCGGTCAGCTTGTCGCCGATCTGCTTGCCGATATCCCCGTCGATCACTTTATGCATATGATCCTCATCGCGGAAAACGTACGGCAGGGTGAAGACTTCGATATCCGGCAGGATGGCGGCAACCGGCGCCATGGAGACGCGGATCATGTCAATCGCCCCCATCTGCGCCTGCTCAATCATCTGCTTTTCATCCCCCAGCACGCCGCCGGGGAAGACCTTAATCTCCAGCTTGCCGTCGGTTTGTTGTTTGAGTTTTTCACCCATGTGCTGAACCGCGACCACGTTCGGGTAGCCTTCAGGATGCACATCGGCGGCTTTGATGGTTTGGGCAGAAACGGTGCAGGCAAAAGCAGACAGGCACAGCGCGGCCAGTAACGGCTTGAGGGTCGTTTTCATTGAGTCAGCTCCAGGGTAGCGATGTCAGCGTTAAAACAGTGTTTTATTTTTTCACGCTTAGAAAATAGACTAGCCCGGGAGAAGCGTAGGTGAAGCGCCTCACAAAAGCGCGAATTTATGAAACGATGGTTTAAATTTGTGAGGGCGGTAATGCCGGGTAACGATGCGGCCATACCCGGCGGGGGCATGACCGCGCGTCAATCAGGAAAAATAGCTCATGACCAGGCCTAAAAACAGCACCAGACCGACATAGTTATTGTTCATAAACGCTTTAAAGCAGGCTTCGCGTTCGCGTTTTGCAATCAGCTTCTGCTGGTAGGCAAACAGCAGCCCTGCTACCAGTATCGACCAGTAAAACTCCCAGTTCAGTCCGTTCAGGCGCGCAATCGCGACCATCAGTGCCAGAACCGCAACCTGCAGAATGCCAATGATGAGTTTGTCCTGGCGTCCAAAGAGAATGGCGGTGGATTTAATGCCAATTTTCAGGTCATCGTCGCGGTCAACCATCGCATATTGCGTGTCATACGCTACGGCCCAGAGGATGTTCGCCAGGAACATCAGCCAGCAGCTAAGCGGTAAGGACTCACTAACTGCCGCAAACGCCATCGGAATCGACCAGCCAAACGCCGCCCCCAGCACCACCTGAGGCAGATGGGTGTAGCGCTTCATAAAGGGATAAACCCAGGCCAGAGCAAGCGCCGCGACGGACAGCAGAATCGTCATGGTGTTCAGGGTTAATACCAGCAGGAAAGAGAGCAGCACCAGAACGATGAACAGTACGCGGGCTTCTTTCCCGGTCACCTGGCCGCTGGGTAGCGGGCGGTTGGCAGTGCGCTTTACGTGGCCGTCAAATTTACGATCGGCATAGTCATTCACCACGCAGCCCGCCGCGCGCATCAGCCAGACGCCGGCAACGAATACGCCCAGGATCCACAGCGGCGGCATGCCCGGCGTGGCCACCCACAGCGCCCATAAGGTCGGCCACAGCAGCAGCAACGCGCCAATGGGTTTATCGGTACGCATTAAGCGGTGATACGCCAACAGCTTATTCTGCGTCAGGGTCCACTCCATTTTTTCTTCCTCTTAGTACAACGGTGATGCCGGTAAAAATAGCTCCGTCAGGATTAACGGCTTACCGCTCAGGCGAAGGCGGGAACGGCGCCCCCACAGTTCGGCATCACGCCCAATTTCAATGAAATCCCTGGTCAGCTCAGATGAGGTGAAAAGATAACGTCCCAGCGGCGTTTTCCCCAGCCGCTGCAGCGCCAGCTCAGGCCCGGATAGGGTAGATTCAGGCACCACCGTCCGCCCGGCAAGCCAGGGTTCGCCATCGGCACAGAGCAAAATTTCACGCAGCCAGTAGCGTTCCTCTTGCGGCAACAGCGGCAGCTCGCTGGCGATCTCATCGCCGGAGACAAACCCTTCCTGTATCAGGGTTACCGTGACCGTTTTACCCTGTTGCTCAAAACGTTTTGTCATGGAATCTTCCAGCAGCAACCAGTCCAGCTGCTGCGGATCAAGCGCAGGTATTTGGTCGAAATAGCGCAGCGCAAGCAGTTGCGTTAGCGCGGGGTGTGACATGCCAGACTCTCCGATACATAACGTAATGGCATTGTATCGCAGAAACGGGCAATGAGGGGGGGCCAAACGTTATTTAACGATCACTATCGCAACATGGGCGCAACAGCCTGGCGAATACGAAAAAAAGTGCGCCCACTCAGGCGCACTAAACTACTAACAAATCAGCACTGTGGGGAACAGTTACCCCTTGCCTTTTACACTGCTGATAAAGGTGGAACGGGCAGTGGTTGAACCTAAACGTTCGGCTTCATCAAGCAGTTTCAGCGCTTTATCGACATCGCCGCGCTTCACCGCCTGCTTAATGGCGTTGTTGAAGTACTCTTCGGTGTCGTTCAGTACGGGCTCGGCTTTCTTCGCCGGGGCTGGCGCTGCGGCTGGCGCAGCGGCAACTGGCGCGGCATAGGCTGGAGCGGCGGTATTACCGACGGTGACCGGCCCCGGACCAGACGAACCAAACAGCGGGCCAACCAGCACGCTGGAAGCGCTATTGGTGGAGACTTTTAACTTCACCAGACCGTCCGTTGCGTGGCGGGCAATCGGGTCGGGAATATCCGGCACCGCGTTGCCAGTACCTTTTGCATACGCTTTTGCCGGATCCACTAACCTGGTGGTTTGCTGCAAATCTTTATCGGTGGTGAATACCAGCACGTAGATTTTTTGCTGACCCAGCGCTGGCGTCAGACGCATCACGCCCTCAAGCCGGTCCGCGCTCATCACGCCGGGCTCCTGATAGGTAAAATACTCGCTCGGGAAGAAGGCAGATGGCGTCATGTTCTGGTCGAGGATCAGCACGTTCGGCGCAAATACGCTGGTCTGCTTATTCACTTCACTGGTCAGCGTCAGGGTCAGCTCGCCAATATTGGCCGGAACGCTGTAGGCAGCAACCGGGCCGGAAATGCCGGGCACATTCAGCTGTTGCCCGCCCGTGGAAAGCTGTGTGGACTGCGTTTTGGATTGATCAACCGGTGTCCAGGTCAGCTGCTGCAGCGCTGCCGTAGGAACAGAAGGCGCCGTGGACGTATTCTGAGGAACAAAATTCACTTCTGCGAACGTTAGCGCCGGCACGCTGGCCAGCAGCCCCGCAGAGAGGTACAGCGCGACGAGACTTTTCTTCATTTTCATTGTTATTACCTCTGATAGCATCAGCTCTGCGGTGGCCAGGCAATAGCGCGCAGGGCCCTAAGGAGAGAGGGGCTTACGCCCCTCTTTCAGGTCATTACGTCAGGTCTTGCGAATTACCACCAGATTTCCATCTGGGCACCGAAGCTCCACTCGTCAGTGTCGCCGCGGCCAAGGCCTGCAGTCTGCATACCGAAGTTGGAGTTATAGTTGGAACTCGTAGAAATCGGGCTACCGGAAGTGTCATAACCCCACTTCTCATCCCACTTGGCGTAGGTTGCGAAGACACGGATTGCAGGACGAGACCAGATGCTGTCGCCAGCCTGCCACTGTTGTGCCAGGGTGATTTTGTACTGGTTGTTGGTTTCGTCAGTTTTCTGAGATTTGACGTTGTCGTAGCCTACTTCCAGCAGGGTGCTCATGATTGGCGTCCATTTGTACATAGGACGCACGCCGACGGTCCACCACTTGGTGCCGTTGTTGTTATCCCAGTCGATATCCTGATACATACCGACGTACATCAGGTCCCAACTGTCGCCCAGGGAGATTGCACCGTGGTCAAGGATACGCAGCAGGCTACCGTTGTTGTTGATGCCGTATCCGTACAGTTTGCCATCGGAATCGTCATTGCCAAGACCAATGCCCGCGCCCTGGTTCAGACCTTTACCCTGGGAGGTCATAGAGTCCGTTGCGTACTGAACAACGAACTTGTTGAAGCCCTTCAGCATGCTCTGGGTATGTTCTGCGGTGAACATCCAGCCATCTTTCGAAGCTTTTGGCTGCAGGTAGTAATCATCGTTAACGTTGGTGTGACCGTAGTCAACGCCCAGCTCCAGCGTACCGCCCGGGTTGACTTCCATCTGCGCTAAACGCACGTCAAACACGTCGTTCGCGGTGTCGGTGGTGTAGTCACGGATGTTGTTGCTGGCGAAGGTAGAAGAACCGCCTGCTTCAGTGGAGCGGCTGGCTGCCAGAGAGAGTTTACCGAAGCCCAGGTCGATGTTTTCGATACCCGCACCAGGACCGGAAATGTCCCAGTAGTAGAAGTCGATCATGTGGACGTCATGACGCTGATAGAAGCGCTTACCGGCCCAGATGGTGGAGCCAGGCAGCCACTCAATCAGGTTTTTACCCTGCACGTTGGCTTCACGGAAGGCCGGATCAGTGGCTTCCCAGTCATTCTGCTGCGCAACGGAATACGCGACGTTAGTGTCGAAATAGAAGCTCTTATCGCCCTCTTTCCACACTTCCTGGCCCAGCTTCAATTCCGCATAGGTTTCACATTCGTTACCCAGACGGTATTTACTTTGAGCACCCGTTGCCTGGAAGCACTGCTGGGCACCGCCACTCCCGGTCCAGCCAATGCCGGAACGAGCATAACCTTTAAAGTCCACGGCGCCAGCCTGGGCAGACAGGATGCCTGCCGCAATGGCGACCGCCAGAGGGACTTGTTTGCGCAGAGTAATCATCATTCTATCTCCTGAGATCATTGCTTTTCTTTGAACACTTCACCTGTCGGTTTCGTGTCTTCTTTTGGGATTGCTTAAACGCCTGGCTCTTTGTGCAGCCGACGACATGCGGTGCCATCCTCACGGAACAGATGGCAACGCTCTGGCGGCAAGCCGATAGCGAATGTGGCACCCTCTTCTACCAACACCACGTCATTCTGGCGGTAGACCAGGTTCTGACGGATGGCGGGGATCTGGATATGAATCTGTGTTTCGTGACCAAGCTGTTCGACGACCTGAACTTCACCTTCCAGCGTCACATCCGCAATGTGGCTTGGCAGTAGATGCTCAGGACGGATACCGAGGGACATATTTGCCCCGACCTGTACGTTGGCGCTGTCGACCGGCAGCCAGACCTGCTGGCGGTTTGGCAGCTCCACCTGTACCTGTTCAATGGCTGTCGCCGTCACTTTGACGGGCAGGAAGTTCATCTTTGGCGAGCCAATGAAGCCCGCAACAAAGCGGTCTGCCGGGTAGTGATACAGCTCCAGCGGTTTGCCCACCTGCGCCACGCGACCGGCGTCCAGCACCACGATTTTGTCGGCGAGGGTCATCGCTTCGACCTGATCGTGGGTGACGTAAATCATCGTGCGGCCAAGGCGCTTGTGCAGACGGGAGATTTCAATACGCATCTGGACGCGCAGGGCGGCATCCAGGTTAGAGAGAGGTTCATCGAGCAGGAACACGCGCGGCTCGGCCACCAGCGTACGGCCAATCGCCACACGCTGACGCTGACCACCGGAAAGCGCTTTCGGTTTACGCTCCAGCAAGTGCGCCAGCTGCAACACTTCAGCCACCTGCGTGACGCGCTGGTTAATGACCTCTTTTTTCGCCCCGGCCAGCTTCAGGCCAAAGGACATGTTCTCGGCAACGGAAAGATGGGGATAAAGCGCATAAGACTGGAACACCATGCCTACGCCGCGTTCGGCTGGCGGGATGTCGTTCATTCGGGTATCACCGATCAGCAGGTCGCCGCTGGTGATGGTTTCAAGACCGGCAATCATACGCAGCAGAGTTGATTTACCACAGCCTGATGGGCCGACAAACACCACAAATTCGCCTTCAGTGATGTCCAGATTGATGTCTTTCGACACCACTACGTCGCCCCAGGCTTTCGTTACATTACGCAGCTGTACGCTCGCCATGCCCTTCTCCCTTCGTTACAACCTGTCACCGACAGAAACATTCAAGATAAGTTCACTATGGGGTATCCATTACTTCCGTGAATCCTCCACCCCCCGCCTTTTTTATGGGGGAGGAGGCGGGAGGATGAGAGAACAGGCTCTGCGACCGCAGCCGGGGGGCTGAGGCGAAATTCGTGAAGCCGCCTGCAAAATTCGGTGGGTTTTTATGTGCGCCAGCACTCATAACTTAAATTTATGCAACGGAGATCACACAAACGGGGGGTGGGGCGTAGGGGTTGGGAGGATGGAAAGAGGATGTCAAATAAGGAGACTGAGTCACGTTGAACCACCTTATGTATCCACGAGCACATCACCAAAAAGGATGGCAGATATGAATATCAAGACTGGCGCACGCGTTTTCGCATTGTCCGCCCTTGCAGCAATGATGGTTTCCGCCCCAGCGCTCGCCAAAATTGAAGAAGGCAAGCTGGTTATCTGGATTAACGGCGACAAAGGCTATAACGGCCTGGCCGAAGTGGGCAAAAAATTCGAGAAAGACACCGGTATCAAAGTCACCGTAGAGCACCCGGACAAACTGGAAGAGAAATTCCCGCAGGTTGCGGCAACCGGTGACGGCCCGGACATCATCTTCTGGGCACACGACCGTTTCGGCGGTTACGCGCAGTCTGGCCTGCTGGCTGAAGTCACGCCAGACAAAGCTTTCCAGGACAAACTGTTCCCGTTCACCTGGGACGCCGTTCGCTATAACGGCAAGCTGATCGCCTACCCAATCGCGGTTGAAGCCCTGTCACTGATTTACAACAAAGACCTGGTGCCAAACCCACCAAAAACCTGGGAAGAGATCCCGAAACTGGATAAAGAGCTGAAGGCGAAAGGTAAATCCGCCCTGATGTTCAACCTGCAAGAGCCGTACTTCACCTGGCCGCTGATTGCTGCCGACGGCGGCTACGCGTTCAAGTTTGAAAACGGCAAATATGACGTGAAAGACGTGGGCGTGGACAACGCGGGCGCGAAAAAAGGCCTGACCTTCCTGGTTGACCTGATTAAGAACAAACACATGAACGCGGATACCGACTACTCCATCGCGGAAGCGGCGTTCAACAAAGGCGAAACCGCGATGACCATCAACGGTCCGTGGGCCTGGACCAATATCGACAAGAGCAAAATCAACTACGGCGTGACCCTGCTGCCAACCTTCAACGGCAAACCGTCTAAACCGTTCGTGGGCGTGCTGAGCGCGGGCATCAACGCCGCCAGCCCGAACAAAGAGCTGGCGAAAGAGTTCCTGGAAAACTACCTGCTGACCGATCAGGGTCTGGGTGAAGTGAACAAGGACAAACCGCTGGGCGCCGTGGCGCTGAAATCCTTCCAGGATCAGCTGGCAAAAGATCCACGCATCGCGGCAACCATGGATAACGCTCAGAAAGGCGAAATCATGCCGAACATCCCACAGATGGCCGCGTTCTGGTACGCCACCCGTACCGCCGTCATCAACGCTGCAAGCGGTCGCCAGACCGTCGATGCCGCGCTGAAAGATGCTCAGGGTCGTATTACTAAGTAAGAAGAAAAACGGCGGGTGGCGCGTGCGCTTACCCGCCCTACGACTACGGCACGATCCGTAGGTCAGGTAAGCGCAGCGCCACCTGACGAAAAGTTTCCACCGTTGTAGAGGAAGAACCCCATGGATGTCATTAAAAAGAAGCACTGGTGGCAAAGCGACGCGCTGAAGTGGTCAGCGATCGGTCTGCTGTGTCTGCTGGTGGGTTACCTTGTTGTTTTAATGTACGTACAAGGGGAATATCTGTTCGCCATCATGACGCTGATCTTAAGCTCTGCTGGCCTGTATATTTTCGCCAACCGTAAAGCCTATGCCTGGCGCTATGTCTACCCGGGCGTGGCCGGGATGGGGCTGTTTGTCCTGTTCCCGCTGATCTGCACCATCGCCATTGCGTTCACCAACTACAGCAGCACCAACCAGCTCGCGCAGGAGCGCGCCACTCAGGTGCTTCTGGATCGCTCTTATCAGGCGGGTAAAACCTTTAACTTCGGCCTGTATCCTGCAGGTGACGAGTGGAAGTTAGCACTCACTGACGGTGAGAGCGGCAAAAACTATCTTTCCGACGCGTTCAAATTTGGCGGCGAGCAGAAGCTGGTCTTAAAAGAGGCCGCGGCCCTGCCGGAGGGTGAACGTGCGAACCTGCGTATCATTACCCAGAATCGCCAGGCGCTGACCCAGCTCACCGCCGTGCTGCCCGATGAAAGCAAAGTGACCATGAGCTCGCTGCGCCAGTTCTCCGGCACGCAGCCGCTTTATACCCTGGCGGATGACGGCACGCTGACCAACAACCAGAGCGGCGTGAAGTACCGTCCGAATAACGACATTGGTTTTTATCAGTCTGTAAATGCCGATGGCAAATGGGGTGATGACAAGCTCAGCCCTGGCTATACCGTCACCATCGGCTGGGACAACTTTACCCGCGTGTTTACCGACGAAGGTATCCAGAAACCGTTCTTCGCCATCTTCGTCTGGACGGTGGTCTTCTCGGTGCTGACGGTGATCCTGACCGTTGCCGTAGGCATGGTGCTGGCCTGCCTCGTGCAGTGGGAGTCCCTGAAAGGCAAAGCGATTTACCGCGTGATGCTGATTCTGCCTTACGCCGTACCGTCGTTTATCTCGATTCTGATTTTCAAAGGGCTGTTTAACCAGAGCTTCGGTGAAATCAACATGATGCTGAGCGCGCTGTTCGGTATCAAACCGGCCTGGTTCAGCGACCCGACCACCGCCCGCTCGATGATTATCATCGTCAACACCTGGCTGGGTTATCCGTACATGATGATCCTGTGCATGGGGCTGCTGAAGGCGATTCCGGACGATCTGTATGAAGCCTCGGCGATGGATGGCGCGGGTCCGTTCCAGAACTTCTTTAAAATTACGCTGCCGCTGCTTATTAAGCCTCTGACGCCGCTGATGATTGCCAGCTTCGCCTTTAACTTTAACAACTTCGTGCTGATTCAGCTGTTGACCAACGGTGGCCCGGACCGTCTCGGCACCACGACGCCGGCAGGCTATACCGACCTGCTCGTGAGCTACACCTACCGTATCGCCTTTGAAGGCGGCGGCGGCCAGGACTTTGGTCTGGCGGCGGCGATTGCCACCCTGATCTTCCTGCTGGTTGGCGCTCTGGCGATTGTGAACCTGAAAGCCACACGTATGAAATTTGACTAAGGAGGGCACTGAACATGGCAATGGTACAACCCAAATCTCAGAAGCTGCGCCTCCTCGCGACGCACTTAGGCCTGCTGATTTTCATCGCGGCCATCATGTTCCCGCTGCTGATGGTTATCGCCATCTCCCTGCGCTCGGGTAACTTTGCGACCGGGAGCCTGATCCCGGATGAAATCTCCTGGGAGCACTGGAAGCTCGCGCTGGGCTTCAGCGTGGAGCACGCCGATGGCCGCGTCACCCCGCCGCCGTTCCCGGTGCTGCTGTGGCTGTGGAACTCGGTGAAGGTAGCAACCATCACTGCGATCGGCATCGTGACGCTCTCCACCACCTGTGCTTATGCCTTCGCCCGCATGCGTTTCCCGGGCAAAGCAACGCTGCTGAAAGGCATGCTGATTTTCCAGATGTTCCCGGCGGTGCTGTCGCTGGTGGCGCTGTATGCCCTGTTTGACCGTCTGGGCCAGTACGTGCCGTTTATCGGCCTGAATACCCACGGCGGCGTGATCTTCGCCTATCTCGGCGGTATTGCCCTGCACGTGTGGACCATTAAAGGCTATTTCGAAACCATCGACGGCTCGCTGGAAGAGGCGGCGTCGCTGGATGGCGCTACCCCGTGGCAGGCGTTCCGTCTGGTGCTGCTGCCGCTGTCCGTGCCGATTCTGGCGGTGGTCTTTATTCTGTCGTTTATCGCGGCGATCACCGAAGTACCGGTCGCCTCACTGTTACTGCGCGATGTGAACAGCTACACCCTGGCCGTAGGTATGCAGCAATACCTCAACCCGCAAAACTACCTGTGGGGCGACTTTGCCGCGGCGGCCGTACTGTCTGCCATCCCGATTACCGTGGTGTTCCTGCTGGCCCAGCGCTGGCTGGTGAATGGCCTGACGGCGGGCGGCGTGAAAGGTTAAGTTTCATTTGTTATGCCACTGCAACCCTCAACTTTAGACGTATTGTATTGACCCAACTTGTGACTGTTGTTAGGCGGCCTCCGGGCCGCCATTTTTTTATTCCCGTTTCAGCCGCTTCGAATTACACAGCCAGAGGGTGATCACCAGCAGCAGGATCGCCGCCGAGTAGATCAGCACGTCGAGCGGGGATTTATGATCGACGATGATCAGCCGCACAATGGCGGTGATGCCAATGTAGACAAAATAGCGTAGCGGGAAGTGAAAGCCGGACTGGAAGTACTTCACAATCAGGGCGATAAATTCAAAGTAGAGAAAGTAAACCACCAGGCCTTCCACCAGCGCATATTTGCTGGTTTGCTCAGGGGCGAACAGCACATCCGCCAGATGCACCGTCTCTTTGCCGAGAAAGACGACCAGGATCAGGCCAAGGCTCAGCAGACCGAGGTTCAGCACGGTCTGGAGTATCGTTGAGATAAACTCAACGCGCGGGCGAGTCAGGGATGTCATACAGCACCTCATTCTCCAGGACGAGATTCCTGTATAACGCAAAAATGTGACGGGGATCTATATTTTTTAATTATGTTTTATGTAGGGAGGTAACCGATGGATCGTAAACCAACCGGGGTTCGCAACGTGACGTGCGGCGACAATGTGACCGTATATGAACCCACTAATCTTTACGACTGTGTACTGGGCAACGGCGTGTTCGTCGGCCCGTTTGTTGAAATTCAGGGCAATTCGCGCATCGGTGACGACAGCAAAATTCAGTCGCACACCTTCATCTGTGAGTATGTGACCATCGGTAAGCGTTGCTTTGTTGGCCATGGCGTGATGTTTGCGAACGATATGTTTCGTGAGGGGAAACCGAACGCCGACCGGACCAGCTGGGGCCACATTACCATCGGAAATGATGTGTCGATTGGCAGCGGTGCCACCATCCTGGCGGTCTCCATTTGCGACGGAGCGGTGATTGGGGCGGGAAGCGTGGTGACGAAATCGATCGTCGAGAAAGGTGTCTATGCCGGGAACCCGGCGAGGCTGCTACGCCGCTTGTGATTCGCCCGCTGGCGCTGCGCTTACCGGGCCTACAAAAACCGTAGGCCGGGCAAACGCAGTGCCGCCCGGCGTGAAGCATCAGCGGAAGTTAATGTTCTTATCGCTGGTCATGTCGTACAACTGGAACTTACGCCCAAGCTGCTGGCCGCCATCACGCGTCAGCGGTGTCCAGCCCACTGCCGCACGGCTGCGGGTCGGACCGGATGAGAACAGATCCAGCGGAATCGACACGTAGACCCCTTTGGTGAAGTCCCCTTCCCCGTACTCGTCCGGCGAGACGTTGGTGATGGTGGCGTAGCCGCCCACCACGACGCCGCTGTCGAAGTGTTTGGAGATATCCAGCGTGCCGCCCTTGTCGCCCGCCAGATACTGGCCGACGCTGGCTTTCACCAGCACGTCCTGCGCGAACGAAGGCGTCCAGTAGGCGGTCAGGTGGCCGGTTTTGACGCTGTAGTCGGTGAACTTCATCATGTCCTGCGCGCTGCGCCAGTCACGCTGCTTAACGTAGTTGGCATCAATCCCGAACGCCCAGTTGCTGTCGACGGGACGATACAGCACCTCCGCCCCCGCGCCGCCGAACATAGTCTCCAGGTAGCCTCCGTAAACCTGGCCGTAGAAGCCGTTGCCGAAGTACTGGAAGTAGTTGGCCTGCAGGTTATTCACGTAGACATCGTTCTGCACGTATTCACGCACGCGGGTACGCACGCGCGGCAGCTTCGAGTCGTTCGGCGGGTTCGTGTAGTTGAACTTGTCGTAGTTGTTCGCAATGTTGCCGAACAGGCTGCCGGTGGTCAGCAGGTGGTCGGTGACCCACAGATCCGCCGTCGCCATCGCACCCAACTGATACATGTAGAAGTTTTCCGGCCCGCCGACGGATTGGTTCAGTACCGGATCGATATGGAAATCAAAGCGCGATTTATCGATATACCAGCCCTGCTCGGTGGTTTCCGGCACGATCGGCTCTACGCGTTTTTGCACCAGCTCGGTTTCATGCCCGAGCGGTTCGCCTTCAAGATGGCGCTTGAGGCTGGCGACATCGGTTTCGGTGGTGACCTGCGGCAGATTCAGGCGGTTCTCCGTCACGCGGATCGTGCGGATCCCATCCGGGAGATCGTTCATCACGATTCGGTTGGCGCGTTCGATCCCTTCACGCGAGTCGCGGTATTTCACCTGCTCGCCGGTGACGTACAGCGTATCGCCTTTCACCTGAATTTTCGGATCGGCCAGACCGGCGTTGTATTTCAACAGCGTCAGCTGGTTTGCCACCACGGAGTGCTGCAGAATCGCATCCTGCGGCTCCGGCCGGTAGGCAGGCCGCGCGTTATCGTTGTAGTGCGGCCGCATGTCGTTGAAGTTGGTGCGCAGCGTGAAGCCAAACATCACCGTGTTGCCACGCTCGTAGCTGAGGTTAACGTCGGCCCAGTCGGTGACGCGATAAATGGCGCCGACGTTAAACTTGCTCTTCTGCTCAATCTTCCCGGCGAAGTCCTGCGAGTAGTCGTTCCCTTCGTACTCCAGCTTCAGGCGCAGCGGCTGCCACGGCGTCTGGTATTCCACACCACCGAACAGCGAGGCCGGGCCGTGAAACATCTGGTCGCCGTTGATGGAACCGGCTTTCTTGTAGCTGTTATCGCGGTAGCAGTATTTATCGCTGTAGGTACAGAACGGGTTTTTAACGTTGCCGCTGGTGCCGAGATAGCCCCAGCCAAGACCGAGAGAAAAATCAAACGGTCCCCAGGCCTTGCTGGCCACGATGTATTCCGCGTCGAACAGGCCGGTACCGCCGATATCTTTTGCACCCACGGAGACCTGCGGCATCCAGTAGCTCTCTTCCCACAGGCGCAGCTTGACGTCGAAGGCTTTATCTTTGTAGGTCTGATCGCCGGAGAAGGCGTCGACGCTGCTGTACTGTTTCGTACGCACGTCGGTGTAGCGCAGCGTGGTTTCAAGCCACGGGAAAAGCTGTACGGAGGCGGAATAGTAGCGATACTGGTCGTTATCGCGGTAGTTCAGGCTAATTTCCCCTTCACGCGCCATGCGCGCGGTAGGCGTTTGCAGTAAACCGACGCCGCCGAAGTCTGACTGAGACGGGCCAACAGGTGCCGGATACGTTTCTGCATGGCAGGCGGCGCTTACGCAGAGCGCCAGCATGCTGTAGAGATAGGTTCTTTTCATTCTTCCGGTATCCGCTGTGTCAGGGAGTGAAGGATATCGGCGTTAAGCCCGTCATATGCCTTCGTCCAGAAATGGTCGGCAAAACCGACAAAAATGATGCTGCCCGGCATGGGTTCGATATGGCGTTTATTCCAGTACGCCACCGGCGCTTTTTGCGTATGCCCGTCTGGATAAATAATCCATGCGTAGCTGTTATCCGCGCCGCTCAGCAGGCTTTGTTCGTCGAGATAGCTCGCCACGTCGCGACCGGGCGTAAAGGGCTTTTTACCGGGGCTGCTGATAAGCCCCATCACGGTCACCGTCGTCGGCTTTACCGGAAGCCAGAGGGTGTATTCCCCTTCAAGCGTGGGGTTGCCCTTTTCCGTGACGCGCACTTCATCTGGATCAAGATTGACTTTCTGGCGGCCTGTCACTTTCAGCGCCTGAAGCTGCTGGCGAACGCTGTTAATGGCCACGGCATCGTCGCCGTCTTCCTGCTCCGCCAGGCTCGTCAGGCGGGCCAGCAGGGCACGGTGTTCCTGCTCCGCCTTAACCGTCGCCTGACGCTCGCCGATCACCGCTCCCGGCCACCAACTGTTGGCAAGCCTTGGCTGCCCGACGAGATCGAGCAGATGCTCGGCGTTGGTTAAGGTTTTGGGTTTTTCACTGTCCGGCGTGTAGACCTTTACCGTTCCTGCAGACCACGCCAGCGGCGCGGCAAGGCTGGCGAGAAGCGCAGCGTGGATGAGCGTTTTCATGATTTCGCCGCCTTGATCAGGGTGGTTTTCACCGGGAAGAAACCGGCACCGAGATACTGCAAGGACTGACGGATCTGCCCATCCTCGTCGATCCAGAAGCGGTTATGCCAGGTGACCTGGTCGGTGGTGACCTCTTCATCCAGCACGCGAACCTGCGTTTCGTCGCTGCCGACTTTCACGCTGTCCGTACCGTCCCAGCGGAAGGTCGAGCGTGCCGTGGCGTAGCGCACCTGCTTGTGCTCGGTCCAGCCCATCGTGCGCGTCCAGCTTGCGCCGTCGACGATCTGATTTGGCTTGATGAGCGGGTCTTCGGCGAGATTATTCACCTCGAGCAAGTTGTCGCCGCCGAGCAGCGTTTTCACGATTCGGGCATGCTGCGTGACGATGGTGGCCTGATCCTGCGTCACCCATTTCTGCTGCCCGTTTTCATCGAAAGCGAGCACCACAAACAGCTGCGGGCCATCGTTTAGCTGCATGTACTGGCTGGCGTACGGCATGTTCTGAAGTTCGTCATCGGTCAGATGAACGCCCGGCGTGCCGAACAGGCTTTCCCACAGTGAATGTCCCAGCCCTTTGGTGGTGGCTGAGCACGCCTGCAACAGCAGGCAAATCAGAATGATTGCAGGTCGCTTCACGACTCTTCTCCGAAGGGGCGAAATAACCACACCGAAGTGTGGTTATGATTAAAACACCCGGTATTACTGGGTGCTGGTTGTCGTAGTGGTCGTGGTTCCGGTATTGGAGCCATCACCGCCACCGGTTGCCGCCAGCGCGACACCCACGGCTGAACTTACGGTGCTGGTGCTGGCTGCGGTAGAACTTCCCGCAGACGCAGACGTCGCTGCCGACCCTGCTGCTTCCCCGACCTGGACCGGAGCTGCATAGACAGACGTCGCCGCAAGTGCAGATATGGCAAAAATGCCATACAGTACTTTCTTCATAACAATTTCCCTTCAATGAATGAATGGAGATTTGCCCGAAAAGAAATTCAGGCGGAATCGAGTATACACAACTACAGCAGAGGGTTTACCGTGGGGGGAAATAGGGAGATGGTTTTCGGACTAATGGATAAAACAGAAACGAAAAACAAATATTTGAAATAAATAATCTATAAAAATCAATAAATTATAATATATCCTTATTATCTTAGCTCTACGTATTTTCTTAAAATAAACCGCAGCAATTAGCAGGTTAACCGCCTTTTTCAGATTAAACTCAGAGTCAGAATTTGAGTTAACTAACAGACATCAGGAATTATCCGATAAAAAAATGCCGGCATATCGCCGGCATTTTTCATGACATATTAATTACGCACGCCATGCTTTATAACGGTTAATCAAACCATTGGTGGAGCTGTCGTGGCTGTCGATGGCTTTATCGTCACCCAGCTCTGGCAGAATGCGGTTTGCCAGCTGTTTGCCCAGCTCAACGCCCCACTGGTCAAAGGTGAAGATGTTCAGGATCGCGCCCTGGGTGAAGATCTTGTGCTCGTACAGCGCAATCAGCGCGCCCAGGCTGAACGGGGTGATTTCGCGCAGCAGGATGGAGTTGGTTGGACGGTTGCCTTCGAACACTTTGAACGGCACAACGTGCTCCAGCGTGGCCGGATCTTTACCCTGGTCACGGTATTCCTGCTCAACCACTTCGCGGGATTTACCGAACGCCAGCGCTTCGGTCTGTGCGAAGAAGTTAGACAACAGCTTCGGATGGTGGTCGGACAGCGGGTTGTGCGTGATCGCCGGGGCGATGAAATCGCACGGTACCATTTTGGTACCCTGGTGAATCAGCTGGTAGAACGCATGCTGGCCGTTGGTGCCCGGCTCGCCCCAGATGATCGGGCCAGTCTGGTAATCCACCGCGTTGCCGTTACGGTCAACGTACTTACCGTTGGATTCCATGTTGCCCTGCTGGAAGTAAGCCGCAAAGCGGTGCATGTACTGGTCGTATGGCAGGATCGCTTCAGTTTCAGCGCCGAAGAAGTTGTTGTACCAGATCCCGATCAGCGCCAGCAGCACCGGCAGGTTTTTCTCAGGCGCGGTGGTGGAGAAGTGTTTGTCCATCGCATGCGCGCCGGAGAGCAGCTCAACGAAGTTGTCAAAGCCCACGGACAGGATGATGGACAGACCGATTGCAGACCACAGCGAGTAGCGGCCGCCAACCCAGTCCCAGAACTCGAACATGTTCGCCGTATCGATGCCAAACTCGCCTACTGCTTTACCGTTGGTGGAGAGCGCCGCAAAGTGTTTCGCCACGTGCTTTTCGTCGCCCGCGGTTTTCAGGAACCAGTCACGCGCGCTGTGGGCGTTGGTCATGGTTTCCTGGGTGGTAAAGGTTTTAGACGCCACCAGGAACAGGGTAGTTTCCGGGTTCACGTTTTTCAGCACTTCGGCGATGTGGGTACCATCGACGTTAGAGACAAAGTGCATGTTGAGGTGATTTTTGTACGGGCGCAGCGCTTCGGTCACCATGAACGGGCCGAGGTCAGAGCCGCCGATACCGATGTTCACCACGTCGGTGATCGCTTTGCCGGTGTAGCCTTTCCAGCTGCCGGAGATGATCGCTTCGGAGAAGGTTTTCATCTTTTCCAGCACCGCGTTCACTTCCGGCATCACATCTTTGCCGTCAACGATGATTGGCGTATTGCTACGGTTGCGCAGCGCCACGTGCAGCACGGCACGGTCTTCGGTGCGGTTGATCTTCTCGCCGGAGAACATGGATTTGATGGCGTCGGCCAGCTCGGTCTCTTTCGCCAGATCCTGCAGTTTTGCCAGCGTCTCTTCGGTAATGCGGTTTTTAGAGAAATCCACCAGCATCAGGTCATCGAAGGTCGCGGAGAATTTAGTGAAACGATCGGCATCTTTCGCGAACAGATCCGCGATGGTGACGTCTTTCATTTCATCATAATGTTTCTGGAGTGCCTGCCAGGCAGCGGTCTGCGTTGGGTTGATGTTTTTCATTAGCAATACTCTTCTGATTTGAGAATTGTGACTGCGGTCGATTGTAGCGCCTGCAAATAAAAATTGTGATGGTTTTTATGCCATTGCCCTGGTCTGCATCAAACGCAGGTGAAAAGACCCGAAAAGTATAGCTGCTGTCGCGCCCTTCCGGCGTGGCGAAATGTCGGTCAAAAGGGGGTAAAAAGGAGCATAAAATATGGGCCTGTTATAAGTCCTGTTTCTCAGGGGTACCCCCCCATAAAAAATCCGCATAATCCCAGCATTGACAGGACCTCCCCCGCATTTTATTTATAGGGCCGTATTTTGCGCCTGCACCTGTTTTCGTTTCATTCTTGTGCCAAGGTCGCTTATTCATTCCCTGACACGAGGTTGTTATGACGAGTTTTGTGGTCGCCAAGTTTGGCGGCACCAGTGTGGCCGATTACGATGCCATGAACCGCAGCGCCGATGTGGTGCTGGCCGATCCGAATACCCGCCTGGTGGTGCTCTCTGCATCCGCCGGCGTGACGAACCTGCTGGTTTCTCTGTCTGAAGGACTGGAAGCGACAGAACGTTTCGTGAAGCTGGATGCACTGCGCAAAATTCAGTTCGACATTCTTGAACGTCTGCAAAACCCGAACGTGATCCGCGAAGAAGTGGAGCGCCTGCTGGAAAATATCACCACCCTGGCAGAAGCGGCGTCCCTGGCCACCTCTACCGCCCTGACCGATGAACTGGTCAGCCACGGTGAATTGATGTCTACCCTGCTGTTCGTTGAAATTATGCGCGAGCGTAACGTTCAGGCGCAGTGGTTTGACGTGCGTAAAGTGATGCGCACCAGCGATCGTTTTGGGCGCGCCGAACCGGACGTTGAGATGCTGGCCGAGCTCACCAACCAGCAGCTGGCGCCGCGCCTGGCAGAAGGCATGGTGATCACCCAGGGCTTTATCGGCAGCGAAGCGAAAGGACGCACGACCACGCTTGGCCGTGGCGGCAGCGATTACACCGCCGCGCTGCTGGGCGAAGCCCTGCACGCAACGCGCGTGGATATCTGGACTGACGTGCCGGGTATTTACACCACCGATCCGCGCGTCGTTTCCGCGGCAAAACGTATTGATGTGATTGCCTTTGAAGAAGCGGCTGAAATGGCCACCTTCGGTGCAAAAGTGCTGCATCCGGCAACGCTGCTGCCCGCCGTGCGCAGCGATATTCCGGTCTTCGTTGGCTCCAGTAAAGATCCAAAAGCGGGCGGGACGCTGGTCTGCAAGAAAACCGAGAACCCGCCACTGTTCCGCGCGCTGGCCCTGCGCCGCCGCCAAACGCTGGTCACGCTGCACAGCCACAATATGCTGCACTCCCGCGGCTTCCTGGCGGAAGTGTTTGGCATCCTCGCGCGCCATAACATCTCTGTAGATTTGATTACCACCTCCGAGGTGAGCATTGCGTTGACGCTGGACACCACCGGCTCCACCTCCACCGGCGACACCCTGCTGACGCAGTCGCTGCTGATTGAGCTGTCTGAGCTGTGCCGCGTGGAGGTCGAAGAAGACCTGGCGCTGGTGGCCATCATCGGTAACAAGCTGTCTCGCGCCTGCGGCGTGGGCAAAGAGGTGTTCGGCGTGCTTGACCCGTTCAACATCCGCATGATCTGCTACGGTGCCTCCAGCTATAACCTTTGCTTCCTGGTCCCTGCCGATCAGGCCGAGCAGGTGGTGCAGAAACTTCATCAGAATTTGTTTGAATAAAATTCGTTAGCACGATAAACAATACCTATAAGCCGGGCACAGACCCGGCTTTTTCATAACTAAACAACACGACAATACTGCAAGGAATTCACTATGTTATCCGCTATCACCCGGCTGTTCCCGCTATGGGCGCTGCTGCTCTCCGTACTCGCGTATTACACCCCTAACACGTTCACGGGCATTGGTCCGTGGGTCACCACGCTGCTGATGCTGATTATGTTCGGCATGGGCGTGCACCTGAAAATCGACGATTTTAAACGCGTGCTGTCGCGCCCGGCGCCGGTGGCTGCAGGGATCTTCCTGCACTACCTGGTGATGCCGCTCGCGGCCTGGCTGCTGGCGATGGCCTTTAAGATGCCGCCCGATCTCTCCGCCGGGATGGTGCTGGTGGGCAGCGTCGCCAGCGGTACGGCATCTAACGTGATGATCTATCTCGCGAAAGGTGACGTGGCGCTCTCCGTGACCATCTCTTCGGTATCCACGCTGGTGGGCGTGATTGCCACACCGCTGTTAACCCGCCTGTACGTGGACGCGCATATTCAGGTGGACGTGATGGGCATGCTGCTCAGTATTCTGCAGATTGTGGTGATCCCGATTGCGCTGGGGCTGGTTATCCACCATCTGTTCCCACGCGTGGTGAAGGCGGTTGAGCCGTACCTGCCCGCGTTTTCGATGGTCTGCATTCTGGCGATCATCAGCGCCGTGGTGGCCGGTTCCGCGTCGCACATTGCCTCCGTAGGCTTTGTGGTGATCGTCGCGGTGGTACTGCACAACACCATCGGCCTGCTGGGCGGATACTGGGGCGGGAAGCTGTTTGGCTTTGACGAGTCCACCTGCCGCACGCTGGCAATCGAGGTAGGCATGCAGAACTCCGGCCTGGCAGCGGCGCTGGGTAAAATTTACTTCTCACCGCTGGCGGCCCTGCCGGGCGCGCTGTTCTCCGTCTGGCACAACCTGTCCGGCTCGCTGCTGGCGGGCTACTGGTCCGGTAAACCGATTGATGAACAACCGAAAAAAGATGCGCTGAAGCAGGGTTAATTGACGCGGCTTGCTTTACACTGAAGCCTCCCCATCAGGAGGCTTCAGCAATGGCTACACCACGATTGACCCAGAAAGACATGACGGAAGCCGAGCAGCGCGAACTGAAAACGCTTCTCGACCGCGCCCGCATCGCCCATGGCCGCACGCTGACGAACGCCGAAACCAATCAGGTGAAAAAAGAGTACATCGACAAGCTGATGGCGCAACGTGAGGCTGCGGCGAAAAAAGCCCGCAAGCTGAAAAAAGAGCAGGCTTATAAACCGGATGCAGAGGCGACCTTTTCCTGGTCCGCCAATACATCAACCCGTGGAAGGCGCTAATCAGCGCCCTTTCTTTTTGCGACCCGGCTGGGTAAAGCGTTTTCCGTTACCCGGCTTGCCCCGCCCTTTCTCTTCCGCCTGCGGTGCCTTAACCACCGGACGTTTAATCGCCTGCGTTTTCGGTTTGGCTTTGGCTTTCGGCTTCGCTTCGGACGAGGAGTTTTCGATAAGCTTGAACAGCTCGATCAGCTCGTCGTCCGTTAAGTCACGCCACTCGCCCAGCGGGATCCCGGACAGGCTGACGTTCATGATGCGCGTACGTTCCAGCTTCGTCACTTCATAACCAAAATACTCGCACATGCGACGGATCTGGCGGTTCAGGCCCTGCACCAGGGTAATGCGGAAGGCAAACGGCGCTTCTTTTTTGACCTTGCACTTCTTCGTCACGGTGCCCAGAATCGGCACGCCTGCGCCCATGCCGCGGATAAATTCGTCCGTCACCGGCTTGTTCACCGTCACGATGTACTCTTTCTCGTGGTCGTTACCGGCACGCAGAATTTTGTTCACCAGGTCGCCGTGGTTGGTGAGGAAAATCAGCCCCTGAGAGTCTTTATCCAGACGGCCAATCGGGAAAATACGGCTACTGTGGTTCACGAAATCAACAATGTTGTCCCGCTCGCCGTCTTCCGTGGTGCTGACAATCCCAACCGGTTTGTTCAACGCGATAAACACCAGGTCTTCAGCATCACGCGGTTCAATGAGCTGACCATTCACTTTAACCACGTCGCCAGGGACCACCTGGTCACCAATCGTGGCGCGTTTGCCGTTAAGGAACACGTTACCTTGTTCAATGTAACGGTCCGCCTCGCGACGTGAGCAGATCCCGCTCTCGCTAATGTATTTGTTTAATCGGGTTGATTGAGTTGGCAGCATAGTTTCTCCTGTGAAGGGCGAAATATACCTTAGGTATGGACTGGAAAAAAAGATTAGCCGACCGTAACTGAGACGGGTTTTCCAAGTTTACATAACATCATGATCAGCGTATCAAGGGTGAACTTACTGGTTTTGAGGTTCACGACATCAGACACGCGGGGACGAGAGACGTTTAGCCTGGCGGCAGCGTCAGTCTGACGCAGTTTATTCTCCGCAATCCACGAGGAAATTTCCTGCATCAGTTGCCGCTTGATGGCAAGCAACTGCTCAACCTCTTTTTCGGCACTTTCGTGCAACTGTTTAGCTTCACTTTCTTCAAAACCCAGCTCAGCAAAAATGTTCGTTTCTGAAGCTGTCACATGCCGAATTTTTGTATCAACGCGTCTTCCCATTTTCATCCTCTCCGAGCATCAAGCACCGCCTGAAAACGTGCCTTTGCTATGTATTTATCATGGCCTGATGTCCGCTGCGTTTTCTTCTTAAAGCAATGCAGTACGTAAACAGCATCCTCATAACGAGCCAAATAGATGATTCGGTATGCGCCCGTGTCACCGCGTAGCCGTATCTCTGCAACGCCTTTGCCAATCTCTGAGATCGGCTTCCAGTCTGCCGCCTCTAATCCAGCCTGTAATCGATGTAGCTGATACCCTGCTTCCCGCCGGATTTCCTCCGGGAAGCCGAGCAAATCATCGAAGGCACTCCCCATCCATGCAATGGGTCTCATTGCTGGTTTTTCTGACAGCATACCACATCCCTGTATAAAATTTTATACATAAAAGATTACATTGTCTCACGCCACAGGTCTGCTTATGACCTGTGGCGTGACATTACGTTTTCAGTAGAGTTTGGTCACGCCTCATGGAGAGGATCTGCGAGGCGCTTTCAGAGATTAATATTCATCCCGCTCGTCATCTTCATCCGGCTGTTCCATCACGCTATACGCCACTGCGCAGAACAGCGAGTTAAGACGCTTCATATCCCCCAGCAGCCCCAGGTGCAGGGAGCTGGTCTCGATACTTTGCACGTTCTGCTGGTGCAGACGTTCAACGTGGGCGTGCGAGTAGCGGCGGTTAAGAATGCGGAAGCGATGCTTGTTGCGGCGCAGGCGGCGCGCGCTTGGCACGTCGCTGGAGAAGAAGACCAGCATCGCCAGTTTGAGGTTGCTGACCAGCTGCTCGTGCAGCGCTTCCAGCTCCTTCAGTCCTTCAACGGAGAACGCCCGACGCGCGGCCAGCGACTTATCAGCAATCTCGCTGCCCATACGCTCAACGATATCGGAGGCCTGCTCAAGGTTGAGCGACATCTCAATGATTTCCGCCCAGCGGCGGGACTCCTCCTCCGCCAGCTCGTCCTGCGGCATGCGCGCCAGGTAGAGCTTGATGGCGGTGTACAGCACGTTGATGTCGTCCGCCAGTTTGCGCAGCTCTTTCTCCTCTCGCGGCTCGCCGTGCATCACCTTTTTCAGCCCTTCGAGCATGGTTTCCATGGCATCGCCCATGCGCAGCGTCTCGCGCGCGGCATTCGCCAGCGCCAGCGCCGGAGTGTCCAGCGCAGAGGTATCCAGATGCTTCGGCTTAAGGCGCGCGTCCAGCTCCGGTTCATCACGGATAAGACGCTCGCAGAAGCGGGCCATCGGCGCGGCAAACGGCACCATCGCCAGGCAGCGCACCAGGTTATAGAAGACGTGGAAGTAGATCACCAGCTCTGCTTTCGGCAGCGGGAGGTTGTCCATCAGGTTTGCCAGCGGATGGACAAACGGCAGAATAATCAGGCTGCCCACCAGCTTAAACAGCAAACTCCCCAGCGCCACGCGACGGGCGGCAGCATTGGCCGCGCTGTTGTTGAGCATCGCCAGCAGGCCAGAGCCGAGGTTAGCGCCGATCACCAGACACAGCGCCACCGGGAAGGAGATCGCGCCCGCGGCGGTGAGCGTGGCCGTCAGCAGCACGGCGGCCAGGCTGGAGTAACTGATGATGGCAAACACTGCCCCGATCAGCGCATCCAGCATGATGTCACCGGTCAGAGAGGCGAAGATGACCTGCACGCCGTTCGCCTGGGTGATAGGCGTCACCGCCTGCACAATCAGTTCCAGCGCCAGCAGAATCAGCCCGAGGCCAATGCCCACGCGGCCAAGCTGCCCGGCCCGGGTCTGCTTGCGGCCAAGGAAAAAGATCACACCGATGAAAATCAGCAGCGGCGACAGCCAGGAGAGATCGAACGTCAGGATACGCGCCATCAGCGCGGTACCGACGTCAGCACCCAGCACGATCACCAGCGCCGGGGCGAGCGCGACCAGATCCTGCGCCACGAACGAGGTGACGAGCATGGTGGTGGCATTGCTGCTTTGCACCAGCGCCGTGACGCCAATCCCCGCGCAGAAGGCGAGCGGCTTCTTCTCAACGCTGCCGCTGAGGACGGTACGTAAGCGCGCGCCGAACACGCGCATCACGCCGGTGCGGACAATATGGGTGCCCCATACGAGCAGTGCGACTGCCGAAAGCAGATGTAACAACGTCAGCACGGAAGTGGGTTCTCCTTATCGTTATAGATTTTATGATTAAGTATAAGGGTTTAAACGTAAGAAAGAGACAGGGCACCGTTGAGGTGCCCTGTTTGTTGTAAGGAAAAGTGACGTTAGTCCGCGTCGTAGCCTAAATTCGGTGCCAGCCAGCGCTCTACCTCAGACACGCTCATGCCTTTGCGCAGGGCGTAATCTTCGATCTGATCGCGCTGCAGCTGCGCCACGGCGAAGTACTTGCTGTCCGGATGACTGAAGTACCAGCCCGACACGGACGCGCCCGGCCACATAGCGAACGACTCGGTGAGCTTCATGCCGGTATGCGCTTCTACGTCCAGCAGTTTCCAGATAGTGCCTTTTTCGGTGTGTTCCGGACAGGCCGGATAGCCCGGCGCCGGACGAATCCCCTGGTAGTTTTCGCGGATCAGCTCCTCGTTGCTGAGGTTCTCATTCGCCGCGTAACCCCAGTACACCTTACGTACGCGTTCGTGCAGGTATTCAGCAAAGGCTTCCGCCAGGCGGTCGGCAATCGCTTTCACCATGATCTTATTGTAATCATCGTGTTGCGCTTCAAACGCGTCCGCCAGGGCGTCTTCTTCCAGACCGCCGGTTACCGCAAAGGCGCCGATATAGTCAGCTTTCCCGCTCAGCTTCGGCGCAACGAAATCTGCCAGGCAGTAGTTGGCAAAGCCCACTTTTTCGGTTTGCTGCCGCAGGTGATGGCTCACGGCCAGCACGTGGGTGCGGGTTTCATCGCGGTAGATTTCCACGTCGTCACCCACGCGGTTCGCCGGGAACAGCCCCACCACGCCGCGCGGGTTGAGGGTTTTCTCTGCGCTCAGCGTGTCCAGCATATCGTTGGCGTCTTTAAACAGACGCTTCGCCTCTTCGCCTACGACTTCATCTTCGAGGATGCGCGGATATTTGCCCGCCAGCGACCAGGTCATAAAGAACGGCGTCCAGTCAATGTAGTTGCGCAGCGTCTCGATGCTGGCCGTCACGTCCTTCACGCCCAGACGATGCGCGACCGGCGGCGTATAGCTTGCCCAGTCAAAGGCCAGGTCGTTATCGCGTGCGGCAGCGAGCGTCACCGGCGGCGTGCGCGGTTTTTTGCGCCCGTGCTGCACGCGAACGGTTTCGTACTCCTGGCGAGTGCGCGCCACAAACTCGTCGCGCTGAGTCTCGGAGAGCAGTGCGGAAACCACGCCCACCGTGCGCGAGGCGTTCTGCACGTAAACCGTCGGTCCGCTGTAGTTCTGCTCGATCTTCACTGCCGTGTGCGCTTTCGAGGTGGTCGCCCCGCCAATCAGCAGCGGAATGGTGAAGCCCTGACGCTCCATCTCTTTTGCCACGTTGACCATTTCGTCAAGCGACGGCGTAATCAGGCCGGAGAGGCCAATCAGATCGGCGTTCACTTCGCGCGCGGTCTTGAGGATTTTATCCGCCGGAACCATCACGCCAAGGTCGATAATTTCGTAGTTATTACACTGCAACACCACGCCAACAATGTTTTTGCCGATGTCGTGCACGTCGCCCTTCACGGTGGCGATAACCATTTTACCGTTGCTGGAGCCCTTCTCTTTGCTGGCTTCGATAAAGGGTTCAAGATAAGCCACTGCCTGCTTCATGACGCGAGCGGATTTCACCACCTGCGGCAGGAACATCTTGCCCTCGCCGAACAGATCGCCGACCACGTTCATGCCGTCCATCAGCGGCCCTTCGATCACCTCAATCGGGCGGGCTGCCTGCTGACGCGCTTCCTCGGTGTCCTGCTCGATGAACTCGGTAATCCCTTTCACCAGCGAGTATTCCAGACGCTTTTTCACGTCCCAGGAACGCCACTCGGCCTGCTGAACATTGGCCGATTCATCCGATTTACTGCCGCGGTATTTTTCCGCCAGGTCGAGCATGCGCTCGGTGGCGTCGTCGCGACGGTTGAGGATCACGTCCTCTACGGCATCGCGCAGCTCGGCAGGCAGATCGTCGTAAATCGCCAGCTGTCCGGCGTTGACGATGCCCATGTCCATCCCATTGCGGATGGCGTAGTAGAGGAACACGGCGTGGATCGCCTCACGCACCGGGTCGTTGCCGCGGAACGAGAACGAGACGTTCGACACGCCGCCGGAGATAAGCGCATGCGGCAGTTCGCGCTTGATGTCTTCACACGCGCCGATAAAGTCCTGGGCGTAGTTGTTGTGCTCTTCGATGCCGGTCGCGACGGCAAAGATGTTCGGGTCGAAAATAATGTCTTCCGGCGGGAAGCCCACCTCTTCGGTCAGAATTTTGTACGCGCGGCGGCATATCTCAATTTTGCGCTCGCGGGTGTCGGCCTGGCCCACTTCATCGAAGGCCATCACCACCACGGCCGCACCGTAGCGGCGCACCATCTTCGCGTGGTGGATAAAGATATCCACGCCCTCTTTCATCGAGATGGAGTTAACGATGCCTTTGCCCTGAATGCACTTCAGCCCTTTTTCGATGACCTCCCACTTGGAGGAGTCAATCATGATCGGCACGCGGGCGATATCCGGCTCACCGGCAATCAGGTTGAGGAAACGCACCATCGCCGCTTCGGCGTCAAGCATCCCCTCGTCCATGTTGATATCGATAATCTGCGCCCCGCTTTCCACCTGCTGGCGGGCGACGTCCAGCGCTTCGCTGTACTTCTCTTCTTTGATCAGACGCTTGAATTTAGCGGAACCGGTAACGTTGGTACGTTCACCCACGTTCACAAACAGGCTGTCGTCGCCGATGGTCAACGGCTCCAGACCGGAAAGGCGACAGGCAACCGGCAGCTCTGGCAGCTTGCGCGGCGGCAGCCCGTCCACGGCGCGGCTCATGGCGGCGATGTGCTCCGGCGTGGTGCCGCAGCAGCCGCCGACGATGTTCAGGAAACCTGACTCGGCCCACTCGCGGATTTGCGCCGCCATGGTGTCAGCATCCAGATCGTACTCGCCAAACGCGTTCGGCAGACCGGCGTTCGGATGCGCGGTAACGTAGCATTCGGCGATGCGCGAAAGCTCCTGCACGTACTGGCGCAGTTCGTCTGGTCCCAGCGCGCAGTTCAGGCCGAAGGAGAGCGCGTCGGCGTGGCGCAGGGAGTTATAAAACGCTTCGGTTGTCTGGCCGGAGAGGGTGCGGCCGGAGGCGTCGGTGATGGTGCCGGAGATCATGATCGGCAGGTCAACGCCCAGCGCCTCAAACTCCTCTTTCACCGCGTATATCGCGGCTTTGGCGTTGAGGGTATCGAACACCGTTTCAATCAGGATCAGGTCGGAGCCACCTTCCACCAGCGCTTTGGTCGATTCACGATACGCCGTAACCAGCTGGTCAAAGGTGATATTACGAAACGCCGGGTCGTTGACGTCCGGTGAAATCGACGCGGTGCGGTTGGTCGGGCCAAGCACCCCGGCAACGTAGCGCGGCTTGTCCGGCGTGCGGGCCGTCCACTCGTCGGCACAGGCGCGGGCGAGCCTGGCCGCCTCATAGTTGATCTCCGCCGACAGGGATTCCATCTGGTAATCCGCCATGGCGATGGTTGTCGAGTTGAAGGTGTTGGTTTCTACAATATCCGCACCCGCTTCGAAGTAGGCGTTGTGGATATCCTTAATCACGGACGGTTTGCTCAACACCAGCAGGTCATTGTTTCCTTTCAGGTCGCAGGGCCAGTCGGCGAAGCGCTCGCCGCGGAAATCGTCTTCGCTCAGACGATAGCTCTGGATCATGGTGCCCATACCGCCGTCCAGCACCAGAATTCGTTCATTTAACTGCGCACGCAGTTGCTCTACTTTGCTGCTCACACTTGCTCCCGACAACGCTCAACAAGGCCAAAAGGCTGCGTTCCATACTGGCACAATCTCGCAGGGTGGAAAAGTCACGCCGCGGTAACATGAGACATGTTCACCATCACTCCTCCGATCAGTCAGGAAAGCGGTTGCAAATTCACCAAATAAAACGAAAATGATTTCCACGATACAGAAAAAGGAGATCGTCATGGTCGCGACCGTTCCCGCCAAACGCGGCAGAAAACCTGCCGCCACCGCCGCTGCACAACCCGGCGGACAGGTTCAATCCCTGACGCGCGGTCTGAAGCTGCTGGAGTGGATAGCCGAGTCGCACGGCAGCGTGGCCCTGACGGAGCTGGCCCAGCAGGCTGGTCTGCCGAACTCCACCACGCACCGCCTGCTGACCACCATGCAGCAGTTGGGTTTTGTCCGCCAGGTCGGCGAGCTGGGGCACTGGGCGGTGGGCGCGCATGCGTTTATCGTGGGCAGCAGCTTCCTTCAGAGCCGTAACCTGCTGGCGATTGTGCATCCGATTCTGCGCAAGCTGATGGAGGAGTCCGGCGAAACCGTCAACCTCGCGGTGCTGGACCAGAGCGACCACCAGGCGATTATCATCGACCAGGTGCAGTGCACGCAGCTGATGCGCATGTCCGCGCCGATTGGCGGCAAGCTGCCGATGCACGCCTCCGGGGCGGGGAAAGCGTTTCTCTCGCAGCTCAGCGAAGAGCAGGTGACGGGGCTGCTGCACCGTAAAGGGCTGCACGCCTACACCCACGCCACGCTGGTGTCGCCGGTGCATCTGAAAGAAGATCTGGCGTTGACCCGCAAGCGCGGCTATTCGTTTGATGACGAAGAACATGCCCTTGGGCTGCGCTGCCTCGCGGCCTGTATTTTCGACGAACATCGCGAGCCGTTTGCTGCGATCTCCATCTCTGGCCCCATCTCACGTATGACCGACGACCGGGTGACCGAGCTGGGCGCGCTGGTGATTAAGGCCGCGAAAGAGGTGACGCTGGCGTACGGTGGGATTCGTTAAACCGCACACAAAACCGCTGCTTGCGGCGGTAAGCGTACACATCCTCCACGTGCCCATTTTTGATCCGCGTTTGTAGCCCGCGCCAGTAGCTGGCGTGGAACAGATCTTCATGCATTTCTTCAAATAACGGCCCGATGCGTGGGTCCGCACACAGCCAGTGGCGAAACTCCTCGGGAAACACATCGCCCGGCGAAACGCTGTACCACGGCTCGCTGGAGAGCTCATCCTCCGGGTAACGGGGCGGCGGGATATCGCGAAAGTTCACCTCGGTCATGTAGCAAATTTCATCGTAATCGTAGAACACCACTCGCCCGTGACGGGTGACGCCGAAGTTTTTAAACAGCATATCGCCAGGGAAGATATTGGCGGCGGCGAGCTGGCGGATGGCGTTGCCGTACTCTTCGATGGCATCACGCAATGCCTGGCCCTCTGACTGTTCCAGCCAGATATTGAGCGGCACCATACGGCGCTCAATGTAGAGATGGCTAATCGCTATTTTATCGCCCAGATCGGTGATTTTCGTCGGCGCTTCCTGCATTAACAGCGACATAAGCGCCGGATCGATCTGCTGCTTATCCAGCACAAAGTTTTCAAACTCCTGGGTATCGGCCATTCGCCCGACGCGATCGTGCTCTTTTACCAACTGATAGCAGGCGCGGACGTGCGCGGCGGTCATCTCTTTCTGCGGGGCGAATTTGTCTTTTATCACCTTAAAGACCCGGTCGAAGCCCGGCAGCGTGAAGACCAGCATCACCATACCGCGGATACCTGGCGCTTCGATAAACTGCTCATCCGCCGCGGTGACATAGCGCAGATACTCCCGATAACTTTCCGTTTTGGCATGCTTCTGACAGCCAATCGCCATATACAGCTCGGCGGTGGTTTTGCCCGGCAGGATCTCGCGCAGCCACTCCACCAGGGCGGCAGGCAGCGGGGCGTAAACCATGAAATAGGAGCGGGCGAAGCCAAATACGATGCTGGCCTCGGCGCTGGTGGTCAGGCAGGTATCGACAAACAGTTCGCCGTCGTCGGTACGGTGAATGGGCAACAGAAACGGCACAATGGCCGTCGGCGTAACCAGTTTGCCCACCAGCCAGGCGGCCTTATTCCGGTAGAACAGCTCGTTGGCCACCTGCAAATGGCTGCGGCTGAGCACCTCCTCGCCGTAGGTTTCACGAAGATGCGCATGAATATAGCCGATATCCCGCAGCTTGTTCTCCCACGGAAGGCGCAGCGGCAAATCCGTTAAGATGCGATGCAGGAGCTTTTCCCACCCGCGATCGGGAAAGAAATCTTTCGCCAGCGGACGCGGAATGGTACGGAAGCGGCGCTCAGGCTGGGAGCTGAAGATAAATAACCGCTCAGGAGATAATGAGCGGTGGTCAAATAACCGGCAATAGACGGAGTTGAAAAAGCTCTCCGCAATCTCGAAGCGAGGGTAGTCGGGTAACAGATGGGTGTAATGCTCTTTCACGCGCAGTAAAAATGCCGCGTCCGGGCTTTTACCGTCGGTAATACAGCGCAGCTGCTCCACCACCAGACCCACATGATGGTCATAGAGATGAATACGCTGCTTCATGGCCTGCTGAACCGCATGCCAGTCTGCATGTTCGAAGCGCTGCTGCGCGCCGGAGGTCACTTCCAGAAAACGGCCATACTGGGCATCAAAGCCCTGCAGAATGGTTTGGGCAATCAGCAATTCCAGGCCACGCGACATATATTCCCCCTCACCCCGTCCCTCTCCCCGGAGGGGAGAGGGGGAAAAGTTTAGAACTGTGCTTCTTCGGTTGACCCCGTTAAGGCGGTAACGGATGAGGCGCCTCCCTGGATGATGGTCGTCACGTTATCAAAGTAGCCCGTCCCCACTTCCTGCTGGTGAGAAACAAAGGTATAGCCGTCTTTACCAGCGGCAAACTCCGGCTGCTGCACCTTCTCAACGTAGTGCTTCATGCCCTCACCCTGCGCGTAAGCGTGCGCCAGGTCGAACATGTTGAACCACATGCTGTGGATGCCTGCCAGGGTGATGAACTGGTACTTGTAGCCCATATCCGACAGCTGCTGCTGGAAGCTGGCGATGGTTTTGTCATCCAGCTTTTTCTGCCAGTTGAAGGACGGCGAACAGTTGTAGGCCAGCAGTTTGCCCGGGTATTTCGCATGAATCGCATCGGCAAAGCGCTTCGCCAGCGCCAGGTCCGGCGTGGACGTTTCACACCAGACCAGGTCGGCGTAAGGGGCATAGGCCAGGCCGCGGCTGATGGCCTGTTCGATACCGACATGCGTGCGATAGAACCCCTCGCTGGTGCGCTCGCCGGTAATAAATTCGCTATCGTACGGATCGCAGTCAGAGGTAATCAGGTCTGCCGCATCCGCATCGGTACGGGCAATCACCAGCGTCGGCACGCCGAGCACGTCAGCAGCGAGACGCGCGGCAACCAGCTTCTGAATCGCTTCCTGGGTCGGGACGAGAACTTTTCCGCCCATATGCCCGCACTTCTTCACCGACGCCAGCTGGTCTTCGAAGTGAACGGCCGCTGCACCGGCCTCAATCATCGATTTCATCAGTTCGAAGGCGTTCAGCACTCCGCCGAAGCCCGCTTCCGCATCCGCCACGATCGGCAGGAAGTAATCAATAAAACGCGGATCGTTGGGCTCAATGCCTGCGGCCCACTGGATCTGATCCGCGCGGCGGAAGGTATTGTTGATCCGATCCACCACCGACGGTACCGAGTTGGCCGGATAAAGAGATTGATCCGGATACATGCTGGAGGCCAGGTTGGCGTCCGCCGCGACCTGCCAGCCGGAAAGGTAAATGGCTTCTATGCCGGCCTTCGCCTGCTGTAATGCCTGGCCGCCGGTCAGCGCACCGAGGCTGTTGATATAACCCTTTTTGGAGCCACCGTGCAGCAGCTTCCACATTTTCGCCGCACCGTTCTGTGCCAGCGTGCATTCCGGGTTGACCGAGCCGCGTAATTTCACCACGTCCTCCGCGCTGTAAGGACGGCGGATGCCTTCCCAGCGCGGTTGAGTCCACTCTTTCTTTAATTCTTCGATTTGTTGGGTACGGGTTTTCATGTGCAGATGCTCCATATTGTTATGTGGTGAGTTACGCCAGGAAGCGGTAGCCCGGCAGGGTCAGGAAGTCGATTAAGTCATCTGATGTGGTGATTTGCTCCATCAGGCGCGCTGCGTCGTCAAAGCGTCCGCTGCTGAAGCGGTGTTCGCCCAGCTCGTCCTGGATGACCCGCATCTCTTCGGCCAGCATCTGACGGAACAGGGCTTTGGTGACCGGCTTGCCGTTGCTGAGCGTTTTTTGATGGTGGATCCACTGCCAGATAGAGGTGCGCGAAATTTCCGCCGTGGCAGCATCTTCCATCAGGCCGTAGATAGGCACGCAGCCGTTGCCGGAGATCCACGCTTCGATGTACTGGACCGCGACGCGAATATTGGCACGCATCCCCTCTTCCGTTCGCTCGCCCGCGCACGGTGCCAGCAGCTGTTCTTCAGCCGTTGGGGCATCTTCTTCGCGCGTGACAAACAGCTGATTTTTGTTATCGCCGAGTACGCGATTGAAGACCTCCATCGCCGTATCGGCCAGGCCCGGATGGGCAATCCACGTGCCGTCGTGACCGTTACGGGCTTCCAGCTCTTTATCGGCTTTCACCTTGTTGAGCACCTGATTATTGCGCTCCGCGTCTTTGCTCGGAATAAAGGCCGCCATGCCGCCCATCGCAAAGGCACCGCGCTTGTGGCAGGTTTTAATCAGCAGACGCGAATAGGCGCTCAGGAAGGGTTTATCCATGGTCACGACCTGGCGGTCCGGCAGTACGCGATCGGGATAGTTTTTCAGGGTTTTGATGTAGCTGAAAATATAGTCCCAGCGTCCGCAGTTCAGGCCGACAATGTGGTCGCGCAGGGCATGCAGAATTTCATTCATCTGGAACACGGCGGGCAGCGTTTCAATCAGCAGCGTGGCCTTGATCGTGCCGCGCGGCAGGTTGAAGCGATCTTCCGCGTAGCTAAATACTTCGCTCCACCAGGCGGCTTCCTGCCAGGCCTGCGTTTTTGGCAGATAGAAATACGGGCCGCTGCCCTTAGCCAGCAGGGCTTTGTAGTTGTGGAAGAAATAGAGCGCAAAATCAAACAGGCTGCCCGGAATGGCTTCTCCACGCCAGGTGACATGTTTTTCAGGGAGGTGCAGACCTCGTACGCGACAGATCAGCACCGCCGGATTCGGTTTGAGCTGGTAGATTTTCCCGGCTTCGTTGGTGTAGCTGATGGTGCCGTTGACAGCATCGCGCAGGTTGATCTGCCCGTCGATAACTTTGTTCCAGTCCGGGGCCAGCGAGTCTTCAAAATCGGCCATAAAGACTTTAACGTTGGCGTTCATGGCGTTGATCACCATTTTGCGCTCTACCGGACCAGTGATCTCAACGCGACGATCCTGTAAATCTTCAGGAATGCCGCGGATTTTCCACTCACCACGACGAATGGAAGCAGTTTCCGAAATAAATCCTGGCAACTTGCCGTTATCGATTTCCTGCTGTTGGTGAATGCGTGCCGCCAGCAGCTTATTGCGCTGCGGCGTAAAGCGGGTCACCAGCTCAGTCAGAAACTCTACCGCTTCGGCCGTCAAAACCTGCTGTTCTTGCTCACCATTCGGCTTGGTAAAGGTCAATTCATCGACCGTGGTTGCCTGTTGAGTCATCGTTCTGCTCCTCATCAAAGATCCAAAATCACGCCCCCAATGCGAACGAAAGATCGTTGTGTAGTTTTCGCTCAGCAGAATTAAGACTATCTATAATTTTTCCAAAATCAAAAACAATTTCCATTTTAATTTTAATTACAACGCAACATGATGATTAATATAGAGTTAAAGTTTCCTGGTATGTTGAACGGGATTTCGGAAATAAAAAAGGCACCCGAAGGTGCCTGATCTGAATAGCTGAAACGCTTTAGGATCGTTTAATGCAGACGATTACTCCAGCGTCGGATTCATGTGGCGAAGATCGTACGGCGTAATCTGGTAGACGTAATAGTTGAGCCAGTTAGTGAACAGCAGATTTCCGTGGCTGCGCCAGGTGGCTCCTGGTTTGTTTTGCGGATCGTTTTTCGGGAAATAGTTGTACGGGATATCCGGATTAAGACCCGCTTCGACATCACGGAAATACTCTGATGCGAGAGTATCGGGATCATACTCAGGATGGCCGGTAACGAACGCGATACGTTTGTCTTTACTGGCAAACAGGTAGGCATCCCCGTCTTCCGTTTCGGCTAGGATCTCCAGATCGGTGTAATCACGAATCAGCTGGGCCGGAAAATCGGCGTAGCGAGAATGCGGGGCCAGGAAGGTGTCATCAAAACCACGCGTCAGCAGCGCGTGTGGATGAAGAATGTGGTGTTCGTATACGCCGGAGAGCTTTTGAGTGCGGGTTTGCTTGGGAATACCGTAGAGAATGTTGAGTGCGGCCTGTACCGCCCAGCAGACAAACAGCGTTGATGTGACGTGATCTTTTGCCCACTCCAGCACCTGTTTGATCTGCGGCCAGTAAGCAACATCGTTAAATTCAACCAGACCGAGCGGCGCGCCTGTCACAATCAGTCCGTCGAAGTTTTCCCCCCGAATATCTTCGAAGTTACAGTAGAAGTTATTCAGATGCTCAGAGGGCGTGTTACGTGACTCGCGGGCATCAATACGCAGCAGTTGAATATCGACCTGCAGCGGGGAGTTCGATAGCAGACGCAGAAACTGATTCTCCGTCTCAATCTTTTTCGGCATCAGGTTGAGGATGAGAACCTTCAGCGGGCGAATTTCCTGACCTGTCGCGCGTGAAGCCGTCATCACGAAGACGTTCTCTTCACGTAAGAAATTGACGGCTGGTAGCTCGTCCTGCACCCGAATCGGCATAACCTTACTTCCTCACAATATACGTATAAACGTTTAGACATCCAGACAGCTAACGATACCCAGAAATGGTATGAATGTCGAGCCTGCAAGTCGAAGGTGAGAAAGTTTCAGGGAGAGGGAGAAAAACAAAAGCAAAAAACCCCGCACCT